>NZ_KQ960791.1:173292-214824 GCF_001553335.1 Veillonella parvula
TCCTCGCGGTATTTCCTATATGCACCATTCCCAAGACCGTCATATTAACGTTCCTGGCGCGAAGGTTAAGAAACAACGCGGTGGTACGCATAATGCACCAACTCATATTCACATGAAGCCGACACACATGATCGGCGGTTATGGCCAATTGAGCTATGGCTTTAACTACTATGGCCCAACTGGTAACCAACGTGATATGACAATTGTGGCTCGTAAAATGAAGGAGGTAGATTGGCTTGAAGATTAAGGCTCAAGTATCTATGGTCCTAAATTTGGATAAGTGTTTGGGTTGTCATACATGCTCTATCACTTGTAAAAATACATGGACGAACCGCGAAGGCGCGGAATATATGTACTTTAATAACGTGGAAACTCGCCCAGGCGTAGGTTACCCACGTCATTGGGAGGACCAAGAAAAATGGAAAGGTGGCTGGACATTAGATAACTCTGGCAAATTGGCTCTTTCTACAGGTTCTAAAACAAACCGTTTGATGAAATTATTCTTCCATCCTGAACAACCAGAATTGAAGGATTACTTCGAACCTTGGACTTACGACTATGAAACATTGATTCATGGTGGTCGTAAAAATAACCAACCAGTTGCTCGTCCTCGTTCTCTTGTAACGAAACAAAAAATGGAAGTTACTTGGGGCCCTAACTGGGATGATGATTTAGCAGGTGGTCAACATGCTCGTTCCGACGTGAACTTAGCTAAGATGGGCGAAGATATCGTATTTGACTACGAAGAAGTATTCATGCGTTACTTGCCACGTCTTTGTAACCACTGCTTGAACCCTGCGTGTGTAGCGGCATGTCCATCTGGCGCCATCTACAAACGCGATGAAGATGGTGTAGTTCTCGTATCTCAAGATGTATGTCGCGGTTGGAGACATTGTGTTCCATCTTGCCCATACAAAAAAATCTTCTACAACTGGGAAACAAATAAAGCAGAAAAATGCGTATTCTGTTACCCACGTTTGGAAAATGGTTTGCCTCAAATCTGCGCTGAAACTTGCGTAGGTCGTATGCGCTACGTAGGTGTTGTGTTCTACGACATGGACAAAGTCGAAGAAATGGCAGCTACAAAAAATGAACAAGATATTTACGAAAATACAGTAGAATTAATCTTGGATCCTCATGATTCAGAAGTTATTAAAGCGGCTCGTGCTGAAGGCATCTCTGAGGCATGGATTAAAGCAGCTCAAAAATCTCCTGTATACAAACTTGTAAAAGAGTGGGGCGTGGCATTGCCATTGCATCCTGAGTATCGTACATTGCCAATGGTTTGGTATGTGCCACCGCTCAGCCCAATCTTGCAACGTGTAACATCTGATGTATACTTGCCAGATGCACACGAAATGCGCGTGCCTGTACAATACCTTGCTAACTTGTTTACAGCAGGTAATACAGACATCTTAGCTCGTACATTGCAACGTGTTCTCGACATGCGTGAATATATGCGCCGTCGTGAAACAGGCGATGGTCCTATCGAACATAAAGTTGATTTAACAGAAGATCAAATGTACGCTATGTACAAATTGTTGGCATTGTCCAAATACAATGATCGCTTTGTTATCCCATCTGATGTTAAAGTATCTCGCGAAGGTCGCCTAGAAATGCAACAAAATCGCGGATTTGCTTGCCCTACAGGGGGATGTCAATAATGAAGGATGCTCAGAAAATCGCTCTTATTGCGTCATTTCTTCTGCGCTATCCTGATGAACAATGGTATAACGAATTACCTGAATGGAGAGAGGACGCCCAATCCGTTGGGCATCCTCAACTTCGCCAAGGCTTATTAGAATTCTTCGACTATATAGAGGAATCCGATAAAAAAGAATTCGAAGACCAATATGTTCGTACCTTTGATTTTAGTCAAAATACAACCATGTATTTATCGACCTATGAGTTACAAGGTACAGGGGAGCAAGCGGAAGAACTCGTAAAATTTAAAGCTTTCTTCCTCGAAAACGACTATGATTTGCCAAAAGAAATGCCGGATTACATTCCAGCACTTCTTGAACTCTGTGCTGTTATCGATGAAGAAAAATCAAAAGAAATTTACGACTATTGTAAGCCAAAATTGGAATACATTAGGGAACGCTTCATTGAGGCTAAACTGCCTTATGCATTCTTGTTTGATATTATCTTGTCTGTTGCAAATGGATTGGAGGACGGTGCACGATGAATCTATTCCTTTGGGGCGCGTTGCCTTACATCGCTTTCACCTTCTTAATCGTAGGTACTTTGGTTCGTTTCTTCTACTTTGAAAGAAACTGGACTACAAAATCGAGTGAATTTTTAGAGAAAAAACAATTGCGCATTGCTAATCCATTGTTCCACTTTGGCTTGCTATGCGTTATCGGCGGTCACGTAGTAGGTGTATTAATTCCTAAAACTTGGACTGCTGCTATTGGTATTAATGACCATATGTACCATGAAGGTGCGTTATATATGGGTGCTGTAGCTGGTATTATCTTCATCGTAGGCTTCTTGCTCTTGATGAAACGCCGCTTTACTGTGCCTGCTATGAAAGTTAACACATCTGGCCTTGATAAATGGTTATATTTGTTCTTAACATTAGCTATTTTCAGCGGTATGGCTGGTACATTGCTTAATGCATCTGGTTTCTTTGATTACCGTGTATCCATCGGCCCGTGGTTCCGTAGCTTACTATCCTTTATGCCGGATCCATCCTTGATGGAAGGTGTACCATTCATGTTTAAATTCCATATGTTGGCATGGATGGTGGTTGCTATTATCTTCCCATTCAGCCGTTTGGTACACTGCTTGAGTGTTCCACTCAACTATTTAACACGTCCGTTCATCGTATATCGTAAACGGGATCAAAAATAATTAGGATGATGATTAATTTGTATGCCTATATATAATAGGATTTATTAATCTATGGCCCCTTGTAGTGGTGAAAGCATATGCTCACAACTATGAGGGGCTTTTTATTTACCGATTCTGTATTAGTAGATTACAATGTATTCTCTGTAGAGAAAAAATTTATTCATTGTAATAAACTTAGAATTACTATAATAGGCATTTTAATTTAGAATTATTCTTATAATATATACTACGTATCTAATATAAGTAATCTACAAAATTCGATTTAAATGATAAACTATATCGTATAGATTGAATTTTTTAGGTATTATTTTCGAGAGGTATATGACAGCCCTAGTTGCTGCAGATATTCATATTCATGGTTTTAATCGTATTTCTAAAATGGTGCCATTTTTACAAGTGCTTGATATCATTACATACGGTCTCGTTCTTTACTGCATTTACTTGATGTTTAAAAAGAAATAATATGAATTACTAGAATCCCTTCTGTATCATGCAGAAGGGATTTTTCGTTACATTTATAGTTTCTAGTAAATTAACATAGGATATTATCAGTTTGAGTCATAAATGATTGTGAGATTGATATACATTTTTCCTTTACTCATATAATAAAAATTGTTATTATCTGTATGTTAAACATGATAATGATAATTAGGTTCGTAAATTCATTGTCTGTTCATTTTTATTCTTGTTATTTTTATTTCTGTTATTTTATTGTGTGAGGTTTAGTATGATTAAACGTAAAATGACCAGTGCTTTTGCAGTGGCTGCCATGATGGGTGTGGCTACAGCTTTTGCTGTTAACCCATTTTCCGATGTCCCTTCTGATAGCTGGGCTTATCAAGCAGTAGATCAATTAGCTACAGCTGGTATTATCAATGGATATCCTGATGGTACTTTCAAAGGTCAAAATAATATTACGCGTTACGAAATGGCTCAAATGATTGCGAAAGGTATGGCTAATCAAGATCGGGCAAATGCGGAACAACAAGCTATGTTAAATCGCTTGGCGGATGAATTTTCCAATGAATTGAATACACTTGGTGTGCGTGTAGCTAAATTGGAAGACCGCGTAGGCAATGTAAAAGTTACTGGTGATGCTCGTATCAACTACATCGGTAAAGAGGGTGGCGATGGTTATGATTACGAAGATAAGATCACAGCTCGTGTACGTCTAGGTCTCGATGCAAAGGTTAATAAAAATACCTCTGTTAAAGCTCGTATTACTACAGGTTCTATTGAGCTAGGTGATAGCTCTAAAGAGGCACAAGCTAATTGGGATTTGGCATACGTAGAGCACAAGTTCGGTAAAAATGTTGTGGTCGATGCGGGTCGCTATACTCAAAAATTTGGCGGTGGTCTCATTTATAACTCCAACTTTGATGGGGTAGGCGCTACAGCTAAGCTTGGTAAAAAAGTGACATTAAACGGTGGCTATGGTTATATGACAGCAGGCCGCTTTGCAAAAGTATCCAAGGAAAATAACGGCGATGTAGGCATTGTGAATGCTAATGTGGCTGTAAATGATCGCTTTAGCTTTGGTGGTATGCTTGCTCATGTTGGTACAGCGAATGTACGCATGGGTAATGGCAAGAAAAATAATGACTTTGATAATGTATATGGCTTCAATGCGAAATATAATGTAGGTAAACTTGATGTTCACGGTGAGTGGGTTAAAGCATCAGGCTTGAGTGATTCTGATATTTGGAATGTAGGTGCTAAATGGGGCAACTACAAAATTGATAAAAAGAACTCTTGGGTAGTAGGCTTAGATTACTACGATCAAGCTAAAAATGCACCGATTTTCAAAACACAAAAATACGAATCTAATGATTTACAAAAAACAATGCGTTTTGAAGGTTATAAGGCGTGGGAGTTGGGCGCATCTTATGCACCAGAGAAAAATATCGGCATTAATGCATACTACGGTTTCAATGCTAAAACACAAGAAGGCAGTCGCGTAAATGATTACTATCGTGCGGATCTTAACTTCAAATTCTAATGTAATAATTGGATTCTAATTTAATCAGTAATTAGTTCTAAGTAAAATGCTATAGGGTGAGAGTGTTTTATTAGCATGCTACATTAGGCCAAACTAGATGTATACTTGTAGATCGTATAGGACATAGAGAGGTTTATTATGGCAGAAGTTGTAAAAAAACAGTTTAAGAGTAAATACCATATTTTAATTTGGATTGCAGTTTTATCCCTAATATTTATGGGTATGGTGGAATATGGTTATGTAACAGGTGGTAGACCATTCGGCAACTGGAAGGTTCACTTAGGACTTATTCCTTATGTGGCATGGCTTGTATTAACATACATTGCAACAAAACCAAAATGGTTTATCAAACGATATAATCCAAAAGAAATGTTTGAAATTCATCGCATCGTAGGTATTGTTAGTGTTGTTCTCGTATGTGCACACTGGTATGTATACTTCTTGAAAGCTTTGAAATCCTTCTTAGGCTTCTGGGGCGGTTATATCTCCCTTGTGGCTATGTTTATTGCTCTTATCTTTGCGGTATTATACTTAACACCTTGGGTAGGCAATATGGCAAAATCTGTATCCCGTAAAAAAGCAATCTGGATTCATCGCTTGAATCTAATTGCCATTATTGCGGCAAATATCCATGTTCATGGATTTGGCCGTTTATCTAAAATGGTACCATTCTTGCCTGTATTTGACGTAGTAACTTATGCGCTTGTTATTTACTATATTTATTGGATGTTCAAACAAAAATAATATATTGTAGGCATCTCTTTCTTTAGTAAAAGTAGGGGAACCACATGATAAAAGAGACCATCTCTGGCCCTAATGGGTATAAGCGATGGTCTTTTTTTGTCGTTTGCGATACAATAGAATCATAAGTATATATTCTATGGATTTATGTAAATATATGCTGTTGCATTCTTTTGAGGTAAGAATAAAAATCTGTTCTATAAACATTTCTTTTGTATTATAGTATACTTTAGCTCATATCGATATGTATATTACTACCTTTATAGGTAATTTCAAATAGGAAAGAAGGATATTATGGATTCTTCTTGGAAACGAATTATATACCTAATCTGTACTATACAGGTTGGTGGGGGTATAACAATTATCGGTGTATTATCCTTCCTTCCGTTATTTTTAGCTGAGCTAGGTCTTCATGATCCAGGAGAAGCGGCCATGTGGGCAGGTCTTGTATCAGGTGTAACACCTTGTATGGTGGCTCTTAGTGCTCCCTATTGGTCGCGTAAGGCAAATCAGCTTGGTCCACGTAAGGTAATGATGTTCATCTTGTTTACCCTGATGGTTACGGTCGGTGCCTGTGCTTTTACACAAACACCATGGCAGTTATTGATGTTACGTATCTTGCAAGGCGTGGTGGGGGGATATGTTCCGATAGGCTTGGCTATTATTATTCTCATAACCCCTGAGGATAAGGTACCTTGGGCAATGGGTTTATATCAAGCCTCCATGGTTATGGGCCTCGTTTTTGGACCACTCATGGGTGGGCTGGCGGCTGATTTATTAGGTTATCGCGCACCATTTATTATGTTCTCAGCCTTAACAGGGCTTTGTATGTTAGGGATTTATCTATTCATGCCTAATCTACAGTTTGAGCATAAGGTAGATGCTAGAGAGTCGCAGCTGTCTCTAATTAAATCCTTTTTGGTCATACCTCGTGTTCGCCTTTTGGTAGGGCTATTGTTTCTATGTAATTTTGGTATTACCGGTATTGGCCCCATTTTACCACTATACATTAAGCACTATATGCATATGAATGATGAGTTTGTAGCCACTATTGTTGGTATAATCATCTTTGGCGCTGGTTTGTTTAGTGCTTTAGCCTCAATCTCCATTGGCAAGATAACAGAACGTTTAACCATGCCTCGTATTGTTTTTACTGCTACATGGGCTGTAGGGACTTTGTTTATACTTCAATATATAATGCCTAGTATATGGGGCCTTGGCATATTCCGTGCCATTGCAGGATTTTTCATGGGCTTTATTACACCGATTGCCAATACGCTCATATCCAAGGCTGTTCCTATTGAGCGCCGAGGTATCGTATTTGGTGCGGTGTCCAGTGTAGCCATGATGGGAAATGTATTGGGGCCTGTCCTTAGTGGTATGATTGCTCGCGCCTTTGGGTATGGGGCGGTCTTTTGGTCTACAGCAGCTATATTCTTTGTAGCGGCCCTGTTTATTTATCGTAGTTTAGTTATTCCTAGTGAAAGTTAATCATCATAGCTGATCTGCTTTCACCGTTTTAGACATAGTTAAATATATTTAGTATTATGTAGAGGATCGATAGATACTATAGATTCTATGTAAGATACTATGTAGAGAAAACGTATAGCAAACTCCAATATGGGGCTGTATGTTGCGAAATGTTTCAAAGGTATTGATTTGTCTAATCCGTAAGAGAGATGAGAGTGCATCGTTATGTTATTAAAACAATTAGAGTATTTTGTATGTGTAGTAGATAATAATAGTTTTACACAAGCCGCAACAGAGCAATATGTATCTCAATCTGCTATATCTCAGCAAATTAAAGCTCTTGAAAATAGCCTTGGTGTTGAATTAATGGTTCGAGAGAAACGAAGTTTTCATCTAACACCAGCAGGACAATATTTATATCGATCTGGTAAGAAGCTATTAGAACGGTTCCATGATATTAAGGTAGAAACGACACGCATTGGTACAGATGCACGGGTGAGTTTGCGCATTGGCTATTTGAACCGTTATAGTGGGATTGCTATGCAGCAAACTGTGATTCGCATGGCAAAGCGTTATAAAAATTTAGATATTCGTATGTACAGCGGCAGTCATGAAGAGCTATATGGCATGCTCAGCGATCGTCGTGTAGATGTAGTATTTAATGATCAATGGCAAATTTTATCTGATGATTTTGAAAGTCATTTAATTGATAAAGCCACTACATTTATAGAGGTACCACAAGGATATACTAATGAAGATTGTGTAGAACTAAAGCATATCGATGATTTACCACTTATTTTATTGTGTCGCGGGAAATATACCTTGTCTGAAGAGGAACACTATCGCAAAGCCATAGGTTATAATGGTGCCTTCGCTTATGCTCGTACGTTAGAAGAAGCACGATACTTGGTTGCAGGGCAGCAAGGGCTATTACTATTAGATTGTTTTAAATACTTAACAGATCCTATGCCAGGTATTGAACGTAAGGTATTGACGAATCATGGTAAACCTATGGAACGCCACTACTACTTTATATCGCAACGAAATCAAAATAATTCGTATATTGTAGCTCTTAGAGATATGTTCCGGCAGGTACTTGAAGAATTATAAATGAGATTATAAATGAAAAAGCCGTTAGCAACTTGCTAACGACTTTTTTCTTTTTCTGTACATCATCTATTTGTATTTTTCTTATATAGTTATGATGGTATTAGTGATTTAGACTTTTCTTTGTATAACCTTACAAAAAGTCTCTTAACATCATGAAGCCATCAATACATAATTTGATACCGTAAATGACGAGAACTGAACCACAGAAACGATTAATCCATGCCATATGAGTAATTTTAATTTTTTTAGCTAGTAGATGCATTGTAGTAGCTAGAGAACCGAACCAAATAGGTGTCATAACCAAGAAACCAGCGAAGAAGTGGTAGATGCTTTCTTTTGGAATATTAGCTTGAAAAGCACCGAGCATCATTGTCGCATCTAGAATGGCTTGAGGATTGCCCCATGATACCGCAATGGCTGAGACAATAATTTTTCTAATTGGAATATGCGTGTCCACATTGCGTATGTCTGGTTCAGTTTTAAATATATTAAAGCCCATATAAACAATGAGGAGTCCCCCAAAGATGAGAACTATAAGCTTTGTGAGTGGCCACATTTCAAGAACGGTACCAATACCATAGAAGGCGGCAGCACTTAAACTCATGTCAAAAAACGCTAGTATGATTAGCGTCAATATAATGCGACGGACAGGTTGCACCAAGGCCGTATTAATAATGAAGAGGTTTTGCATGCCAACAGGGGCAAACGTAGCGAGGCCGACAAGAAGTCCTTGTAAGAAGTACATATTAACCCTCCT
This sequence comes from Veillonella parvula, assembly GCF_001553335.1. Classification (GTDB taxonomy): domain Bacteria; phylum Bacillota; class Negativicutes; order Veillonellales; family Veillonellaceae; genus Veillonella; species Veillonella parvula_S. The sequence goes on from NZ_KQ960791.1 coordinate 182,226, forward strand.
GACTATGGTATGATAAAGTACTAATAAGGTGAATAGTAGCACGAAACCCCTCCATTACTGGAGGGGTTCTTACTATTCTATTCATATATAATTATAACATAATATACAATATATGTATATTTTCTACCATAAACCTATCATATGTTGTGCCATAAGGCTTACAGCGGAGATAGCAATCCAGCAACAAGCGCCTAAGGCAAGGGCAGAGCCGCCAGTTTTTAATAATTTTACAATATTTGTATTAAGGCCGATTGCTACCATGGCCATTGTAATAAAGTATTTAGAAATTGTTTTGAAGATACTCAAGAATTGAATATCTACATTAGCATAGGATAATGCTGTTGTGATAAGGGAGCAAAGTACAAAGTATAAAACGAATCTTGGAAAAATCTTAGCAATACTAACGTTTGCACCATCTGTCTGAGAGGCATTTTTCTTGGCTTTGTATACTTGATAACTAGCGAGGCCTAAGCATATAGGAATGATAGCTAGGGTACGTGTTAGTTTTACGATAGTAGCATATTCTAGAACTTGTGTGCCCGTACCCTTCATACTATCCCATACAGCAGCTGTTGCTGTTACAGAAGAAGTATCGTTAACTGCAGTACCAGCGAACAATCCAAAGCCCATGTTAGAGAGTCCAATGGCGTCACCTAATTGAGGAAATACGAAGGCGGCTACTACATTGAAGAAGAATACAACAGAGATTGCTTGTGCAATATCATGATCTTCAGCTTTAATAACTGGTGCCGCTGCAGCAATAGCGGAACCACCACAAATGGATGAACCAACACCGATGAGAACAGCTGAGTTAGAGTCAATATGGGTTAATCGATAAATAACATAAGATACGATTAACGATGTAGCGATGGTAGAAATGATGACAGGTAAAGAAATCCAACCTACATGTAGAATCTGTGTAATGTTAAGACCAAAGCCCAACAAAATAACGGCCCACTGTAAAATCTTTTTGGATGTAAATCCAATGCCAGCACCTGTTTTTTCCCGTTTCCAAGAGGTAAAGATAGAACCAATAATTATACCTAAAATGATGGCAAAGATTGGACTACCTACTAGATGAAATTGCTGTCCTAGTAGCCAACAAGGAATAGCGAGAATGGCACAGAGTAAAATGCCTGGCAACGTTTTTTGATTGATACCCATTATAAAACCTCCTTACTGTACATACAGTTCACGTCATATGCGGTATCATGTGGCGTTTGCTTTCTATAGTGTTAATAGTACCATAGGAAGGGTTTTTAAATCTACCATATATGCCAGAATTATACAGAATATTCATCGCATTTTTGAAGTTTTTATATGATTTATATAAATAAAAACAAATTATAAGATAGGAGTTAATATTATTAAGTTAAAGATTTTGTATAATCGTAAAATTCATAATAATAATTTATAAGTTGTAATTTAAACTTGTTTTGTGATGAATAAGGTGTATATAATGAATAGAATCTATTTCAGGTGGAAATAGAGTATATAAAGTGAGGACCTTTATGATTGATATTACAAAAATAATTGAAACCAATAAAGAATATGTGAAACAACACCCTGAGCTACCAAAGGCGGGGCTAACAAGCCATCCTACAAAAAAGTTAGGCATCGTAACTTGTATGGATACCCGCTTAGTAGGTATGCTAGAAGAAGCACTAGGCTTTAATCGAGGTGAGATAATTGTCATCAAAACTGCAGGAAATAGTGTAACACAACCTATCGATAACATTGTGCAAAGCTTGCTCGTTGCTACCTATGGTATGGAAATTGAAGATGTGCTAATTATCGGTCATGAAAACTGCGGTATGATCGATTTTTCTGCTACTACATTCATGGAATCTATGAAAGCAAAAGGTATCAGTGAAGATGCTATTCGCATGATCGAACCGGGCCTTATCGACTGGATGGATCGATTCCATATCTCTGAAGACAATGTAATTTATACAGTTAACTTCCTACGCCACCATCCACTATTTCCAAAAGGGATGGGTTTCTATGGGGGCATGATGGATCCTGATACAGGCGAATTTCGCTACCTCGAAATCTAGGCTAAGATTTGATGGAGTCCAAGTTGATTTGTACATTTAGGTAAAAAAGAACGATAATTAACCTATACGCTCCAAAGCAAGCTAAGTCGCTAATTGGTTAGTTATCACTCTTTTTATAACTGTATTTGTGAACTCGTCCCATCGAGTCTATCCATAAATCAATAAAACAAAATTCACTGTATCAAAAGAGAAAGGGAATGGCTTAGCCATTCCCTTTCTCTTTTCCCATATAGCCAACCTATTATTATCGTATTCAAAATAGCGGTCTGTGACTCTATGGGACTAATATTGCGATAATGTTATAAAAAGCTGTGTTCCTAAGCGAAGTACGACTTAGTTTACTATGGAGCGCGGAGGTTAGGGACACAGCTTTTTAGCTAAAATATAGCGATGTATTCGGGCCCCATAGAGTCATAGCATCGTAAACTTGAATAGTAATAATAGGTTGACTATATATTCCTTTTCGCTGTATATTGTAATTAGATTGTAAACTTAATCATATAAATTAGTTAACCTATGTGGCAGTAAGTATTCGCTTGAGAGGAGCTTTGTATGAAGCAGTTAGGTATTTCTATAATCGGTACAGATACAGATGTAGGTAAGACGTTTGTGACAGGGTTATTGGGGGCGATGGCTGTAGACGATGGCTTTGCTGTTGGTATGGTGAAACCTGTGTCTTCTAGTGCAGTTCCTTTCCCTGAATGTGTGACGATGGATGAGGATAATTATAATATTGGCCTTGAGAGTAAAGATGCAACACATTTGATGCGCTCGGCAGGTATTCCTGAATCTCGTCGTCATGAAGTGAATCCTTATGCTATTGCCGGTGATTTTTCACCTCGCCTTGCAGCGGAATTGGCTGGTATCGAGATTGACTATGATGGCCTTGTAGAACATACATTAGATGTAGTGAGTCGCTATGACATAACCTTTGTAGAAGGTGCAGGCGGTATCACGACCCCTCTCTATGGAGATAAAACTTTCACGGATTTTATGAAAGATATCAAATTACCAGCTATTGTTGTAGCAGATGGTCGCCTTGGATCTATTAATCGTGCCGTTTTGACTTGCGAATATGCTAAGTTGCATGGTATCGAGGTGAAAGCTATTATCGTAAATGATACAACAGCTGTAGACCTGTTTTTGTTGAAAACAAATGTGGCAGATATGGAGCGTTACACAGGTGTTCCTGTAGTAGCTGTAGTGCCGCCATATCAAGGACCGGATATTCACAAGGTTCAACTTGGTTGGGCTCGATCTTTTATTGATTCTAAGGAATTATGGAACACAGTATTAGGTCTATAAATAATAATTGGCTGATTTTATATTAGCTATAGCAATTTAATATATATTAACAGTGATATTGAGTACATATTAACAGTGATTTTGAGACATATTTAATTTGTAATTTAGCATACCTTAGATAGGGCAATTTAATTTAGTTTATATAAGGTATATGTAATAGAGAGTTATAGTTTGTAAAACTTAGTAAGTATGAGGTGACAAAATGGCAGAGAAACAGCTTTCACAAGCAGCACAATGGGACCACGAGTTTGTATGGCATCCATTTACACAAATGCAAGATTGGCTAGCACAAGAACCAGTAGTAATTGAACGCGGTGAGGGGGTATACCTCATCGATGAAAACGGTAAAAAGTATTACGATGGCGTATCCTCTTTGTGGGTTAATATTCATGGTCACAACCATCCTGTATTGAACCAAGCATTGAAGGATCAAATCGATAAAATTGCGCATAGCACGTTATTAGGCCTCGTAAGTCCTCCGTCTGCACAATTGTGTAAAGAACTTGTAGAGCTTGCTCCAGAAGGCTTAGATAAAGTATTCCTCTCTGATGATGGCAGTACAGCTATCGAAGTGGCTATTAAAATGGCGTACCAATACCGTCAACAAGTAGGGCAAACGAAAAAGACTAAGTTCATTGCCCTCAATGCAGGCTATCATGGGGATACATTAGGTACCGTATCCGTAGGTGGTATTCAATTATTCCACCAAGTATTCCATAATCTATTATTTAAACCATTAACATTGCCAAGCCCTGGTGTGTATAGAGATTTGGCAGATCGAGATAAAGCTTTTGAAGAGTCGTTGACTGAATTGGAACGTATCCTTAACGAAGAAGGTGATGAAATCACAGCTCTTGTTATGGAACCATTGGTGCAAGCAGCAGCGGGCATGCTCGTAATGCCTCACGGCTATTTGAAACGAGTTCGTGAGTTAACAGAACAACACGATGTATTCCTCATCGTTGACGAAGTAGCTACTGGCTTTGGCCGAACTGGCAAATTCTTTGCTTGCGAACATGAAGGGGTATCTCCAGATTTTATGACCTTATCCAAAGGCATCACTGGTGGGTACCTTCCATTAGCGGCAACATTGACTACACAACGCGTATTCGACGCATTCCTCGGTACCTTTGAGGAAAAGAAAACCTTCTATCATGGTCACTCCTATACTGGTAATGCCTTGGCCTGTGCCGTTGCGTTGGCTTCTTTGAAAGTATTCCGTGATGAAAAGGTAATTGAACAATTGCCTGCTAAAGTAGAAGCTTTCACAAAGGCTCTAGAACCTATAAAATCTTTGAAACATGTTAAAGAGGTTCGTCAGCGGGGCCTCATTGTAGGTATTGAACTTGAAAAAGATGTGTCCACCCATGAAGCGTATCGCCCAAATGATGCGGTAGGTGCTAAGGTGGCAATCCTTGCCCGTGAACAAGGTCTTATTTGCCGCCCTATTGGCGACGTGGTTATCCTTATGCCTCCATTGGCATCGACTGTGGAACAATTAGAGGACATGGTTCGTATTGTAGGTGAAAGTATCCAACGTGCCACTGAGGAAGAGGGGATACTTGAAGATATGCGCCCAATTATTTTATAATGCTAAATTAATTATTGAAAAGCTACACCTATTGTCTTTTGTTAGTAGTTTAAGGCAATGGGGTGTAGTTTTTTTGCATAACATATCGAAATTTCGTTATATTTTAAACTATAGACTATACAAAACTCGATGATTATTTAGCATATCTATGATACTATATATGTATAAAGGAGGTCATCGTATGGACATTTATGTAATTATGCAAGTTATTATTTTATTTGGTGCCATCTTCCTCGGTGTTCGCCTAGGTGGCATGGGCATCGGTTACGCTGGCGGCCTTGGGGTTGTGTTGTTAAGCCTTGGTATGGGGATGTTTCCGGGACAGATTCCATGGGATGTAATTCTGATTATCATGTCTGCTATCGCAGCCATCTGTGCCTTACAGTTAGCCGGCGGTCTTGATTATTTGGTGCGCATTGCTGAAAGTATTTTGCGTAAAAATCCTAAGCATATCAACTATTTAGCACCAACTGTTACGTATTTCTTAACTATTTTAGCGGGTACTGGTCATACAGCATTCTCTATGATTCCAGTAATCGTAGAGGTGGCGAAAAGTGAAAATATTAAGCCATCTGTGCCATTGTCCATCGCCGTTGTAGCGAGTCAAATTGGTATCACAGCGAGTCCTGTATCGGCAGCCGTAGTTGCTATGACTGGGGTCCTTGAGCCATATGGTGTTAACTATCCTACATTGCTCGCCATCTGTATTTCCACAACATTTGTAGGGGTTATGATTACGGCATTTATCATGTCTACCTTTGCGAATAATGATTTATCTTCTGATCCAGTGTATCAAGAACGTTTGGCGGCAGGTCATGTGGCGCCACCTCGTGAAAAAAGCACTGATTTCCATTTAAAACCTGGTGGGAAAACTTCTGTATTGATTTTCTTGATTGGTATCATTTGTATCGTATTCTACGCAACAGCAATTTCCAAAAATATTGGTCTTATTAAACCAGTTATCTTTGGTCGAAATGATGCTATCATCGGCTTTATGATGATTATTGCGGCTGCTATCACATTTTTCTGTAAGCTTGATACAGCAGAACTTGTTAATACAAGTACATTCAAATCTGGCTTATCCGCTTGTGTCTGTGTACTAGGTGTAGCATGGTTGGGCGATACCTTTGTAAAAGGTCATATCCCTGAAATCAAAGCGCTCGCTTCTAGCATGGTAACAGCATATCCGTTCCTATTGGCGGTAGCTTTCTTCTTTGCAAGTACATTGTTGTATAGTCAAGCGGCAACTACGCAAGCTTTGGTACCAGCTGTAATTTTAGCTCTCGGTATTACACCAGAGAACACAGGATCTGTTTACATTATTATCGCATCCTTTGCAGCTGTATCTGCACTCTTTGTATTGCCTACATATCCAACACTTTTGGGGGCTGTACAAATGGACGATACGGGCTCTACGCGAATTGGTAAACTCGTATTTAACCATCCGTTCTTCATTCCAGGCGTACTTGCTATTGCCATCTCCGTAGCACTCGGTTTTGTAGTAGCTCCGTTGATGCTGTAATTGGTGAAAGCTAAATACGGTTAATTCCAAAGTATACGCTAAAACGTTAAAGGACGTAACTACAGTGTTACGTCCTTTTTGTTATCCTTACAGTTTCTACAGATTCCAGCGATCTCTAAGTGATGTTCCGTCACAGTAAATCCTGCTTCGCTGAGTTCTTTAGGCATTTCTACGACGGGACAGGTATGTAGAGGTATCATGGCACCACAGCTCGTACATACAGCATAGTGGCGGTGTGTATGAGGGGTGATTTCATAATATGCCATATCACTACCCATGAGCGTGGTACGTGTAACGATACCCTTAGTTTCTAATAGTTCAAGTGTACGGTAGATAGTAGACATCCAAGTAGTGCTACCGTCACCTAAGCGTTCTGCGATTTCAAGGGCTGTAATGGGTTTATCTGTAGTTGTTAATACAGACCAAATGGCTTCGCGCTGTTTGGTCTTTTTTATGCCTTCTGGCCAAGTTGTTGTATTCATAGCTCTCTTTCGATTCTATTTTAATACTAAACATGCTATACACCTGTATAGTTAAATGACTTATATGGCTAATAAAATATCAAATATGCTATCGCATTTGGTTAGATATATTTTTTAATCTACTAGCTATATTATTTGACTCTAACTAGTTATATTACTCTAACTAGCTATAATATTTATGCCTAAATATATAAATTATTGTTTTAGCTTATCTACTAAACTGAAAGCGTCGTATGATGGTGCGAATATTTTTAATGACTAACACTACCAGTAAAATACCTACCGATGTTAGGGACACGAAGCCACCAGGTGCTACGTTAAGGAAGTAGGATCCAAAAAGTCCGATGATCATGGCAAGTAAGCTAAATCCAATGGAGCATAATAAAGTTATTTTAAATCCTTTTTCTAATTGTAATGCAGATGCTACTGGTAGTGCAATCATGGCACTCAATACGAGAACACCAACGATTTTAATAGAAATGGATACGGCGGCAGCCATTAAGATAGCAAAGATATAGTTGATAAAATCTACTTTAACACCTGCTACACGAGCCGCTTCTTCATCGTAAGCGATGTAGAGTAAGGAGTTATACAAAAAGTATAGCGTTAATACTGATAAAATGGTGAGCACTGCAATGCTAATCATATCGGTTGCGTTTACCGTTAGGATGCTACCAAAGAAGAATACATTTGCGTTAGCCTTTAGTTTGCCTGAACTAATGAGAGTAATAGCAGTACCGATACTGAGGGATAAGATGATAGTTAGAATTAAATCGAGGTGGTGGGAGAAGTATTTTCGCAAGAACTCGATAAGTGCACCGCAGATGGCAGTGAAGATAAAAGCTCCTAAAATTGGATTAGTATTCGTTAATAAACCTAGTGTAATACCTGCTAGCGATGCATGACTCATGGTATCGCCAATCATACTGGAACGGCGTAGCACCATGAAGATACCAATACATGGACATAAAAGAGAAATACAAATCGCTACGAAGAAGGCATTTTGCATGAAATCATAACTAAACATGGCGCACCTCCTCAACTGTGGTATCATCGGCCTGAGCCTGAGCCTGAGCCTGAGCCTGAGTTTCTATTGTTACATCTGTGAAACAGGAGCAGTTTTTGTGATCTATTGGATTGCGACCCGTACTGTGCATGATTTCACTAGCATATTGCTCAGGGGAGCAAAGGTGACCTTGACCATTTGCAATATGGTAGATATTGGTAGAGTTGGCGAGAGCCATTTCGATATTGTGCTCAACAGAGATAATCGTAATAAGGTGCTCTTGGTTCAAATTGCGAAGTAGAGCATAGATGCCCTCTTGGCTTTTTCTATCGATACCTGTTGAAGGCTCATCGAGGATGATGAGGTCAGGCTTACCAATGAGGGCGCGGGCGATAGATACACGCTGAGCTTGTCCACCTGAAAGTTTGCTGATGAGACGGTCTTTAAATTCTGTCATATGGGTAAGCTCTAATACGCGATTGACTTCCTGTTTATCCTTAATCTTTAAAAGTTTACGGTAGGAATCGAGGATTTCTTTTACCGTAATAGGAAAGCCTGCGTGAGAGAAATCGTTTTTCTGAGATACGTACCGAATATTGTTTGTATCTCGTTTGATAGAGCCCTTTACAGGGGTAAGAAAACCTAAAATAAGACGGAGTAAGGTACTTTTACCACACCCATTATCCCCAACGATGGATATATAATCACCACTGTGAATATGTAAATTAAGGTCGTTTAGCACATAAGGCGGTTGACCTTGATAGGAAAAATAAAGATGTTCTATTGATAACATATGAAAACCACATTTCTGATTGACAAAATTCTAAGTAAGTTTATACTATAACTATATTACAAATGCAACTGAGTCGCAACTGCAACTAAAGAATGGTTTATATTCTGTATAGGCATAGCGATCAGGTTTTTACAAAGGAGGACTACGATGATCAAGAAACTGATTTTGTTAGTTGTAGGTATTATGATGGCTGCTTTATTTGCAGGTTGTGGCAATGATGCACCGAGTGCACAGAAGGAACAAGCAAGTAAAAAAATCCAAGTGGTAACAAGCTTTAATGCAATGGCTGAGTTTACAAAGGCTATTGGTGGTGACAAGGTAGAGGTATCTACTATTATACCAGATGGCGTAGAACCACATGATTTCGAGTTGAAGCCTGAAAATATGAAACAACTGGCAACAGCTCAAGTATTTGTGTATAACGGTTTTGGTATGGAGCCTTGGGCAAAACAAGCTATCGAAGCAGCTAAAAATGATAAACTCGTATCTGTTGTAGCTACTGAAGGTGTTGAAGCTATTAAAAATACTGACCCAGAAGAAATTAAAGAACATGGTGCAGAAGATCCTCATGCATGGTTATCTTTGAAAAATGCTAAAATTGAAGTGAAAAATATCAAGGATGCCCTTGTAAAAGTTGACCCAGCAAACAAGGATTATTATGAAAAGAATTATACTGAATACGTTGCTAAATTAGATGCAATGATTAAAAAATATGAAGAGCAATTCGCTAAAGCTCCGCATAAAAACTTTGTTACAGGCCATGCAGCATTTGCGTACCTATGCCGTGATTTTGGTTTAGAACAAAACAGTGTGGAAGATGTATTTGCTGAAGGTGAACCTAATGCAGCACAATTGGCTAAACTCATCGAATACGCTAAAGAAAACCATATTACTACTATCTTTGCAGAAGAAATGGCTAGCCCAGAAGTATCCAAAACTTTGGCACAAGAAGTAGGTGCTAAGGTAGAAACTATTTATACTATCGAAAGCAACGAAGATAATAAAACATACTTAGAACGTATGGATGAAAACCTTACAAAAATTGCAGCATCTTTGCAATAAGATAAACGAAAAGGCAGCCCCTAGTGGGGCTGCTTTTTTGCGTTATAATAGGTTAGAATAATGTCTTAAAATTTGAATTATATAGTATAATATATTAATAGATGAAATAAAAAGGAAACCTAATATGGTTATCATTAATAAATCAGGGGTTGCTGATGAAAGGGTTTGACCATAGTTATTATTTTGAAGGGGCAAGTTACCTATAAGCAATTTGGTCTAAATCTTTGGATAACGGGTATTTCTTTTTACATAATATCCTTCATCTTTGGTGTGGGAGGGATAATGTTGTCCATGACGGTTTAAATATAGTTTGTGTTACAATTAGAGAAATATAGGTGTTTTGGAGGATTTATGGAAACAAAATGGTATTCAGATATTTGGCAGCTTATAGTAGCTCCCTTTAAACGTGGTATTCCACAGATTGTAGAGCATGGATCTTGTCGCAAAGGGTTCTATGCTACAGCAGCTTTGGCATTGACGTCATTCGTATTTTCAAATATTCTACCGGCTCTTCTGAGTATGATATTTGTGGATAAACTTAATGTTGCACTTACTGGTGCGGCAGCTCTTTCTGGGGTTGGCTTATTAGGTCTAGCGGTTGGCTTGCTATTTGCTTTTATTGGTATTGCTATTTATTCTGCTATTTTTTCTTGGGTCGCTAATAAATTTGATGCCAATACTACATATGAGTCTGTATTAAAAATTATGTGGTATGAACAAGCTTATAATCAGATTATGGGGCTAGTTTATTTCATTGGATTCCTATTACTATCATTGCCATTTTTGCTGCTACTAGGCTCTCATCCTGATTCTACAGTAGGTAGTATTGTATGGATAACTATTATTATATTCGCAACGATAGCTTTTGCAGTTTATACATTCTGGGTATGCTTAACATTATTGAGTCGCCAAATTAATAAATCCCGTTTAGCAACTTTTGGCATTTCTATTATTACGAGTTTAATTCCTGTAATCATTTTAGGTGTCTTGATTGGTATGGTAGTACTTGCTACTTCCAGATAATTACATAACATGAAAAATATGAAAGGGGCTGTAACAAAACAGTCCCCTTTTTTATTTTTTAAAGGAACCGCAATTAGAATATAGTAAAACCACATTCTTTTATAGGCTCTTTTGTGTTATAATGATGAACGGAAAATGAAAAGGAACTATTTTTTATAGTTCCTTATTGTGTGTTGTAGGTTATAGTATTCAAACTTGAATGTTGTGTATGTATATGGTGTAAAAGGTGGTGATACCTATGATGGTAGGTTTAATGCAGTTTATCTATCGTTTATTAAACCCTATTGAAGAGAATAATCCTCGTATGTATCACTTTGATATTGCCTATGGGCAACTCATAGGCATGCTGCTATTAACACTTATATGCTATCAATTTACTATTGTAGGTGAAGGCGTATATTTAGATGCTATACGTGCGTTTATACGTAATTCTTCATTATTGGTAAGGTGGGAATCGCTATCTCTTCCAGTAGGTCAACATGAAATACAACTTTTTTTGGAACAGATGGGTAGTCCTAGAGAATTTTGGAATATAGGTCGCTTTGCATGGGTAATCGGAAAAGTCATTCTCATGGTATGTATCATTATAGTCTATGCAGTTGCTCAACAACGTAAATTCTACGTTCGAACTGTTACAACCGGTATTTTGCATATCATGTCATTTGCTCAACTTGTTGTGGCACTGATTACTTTTACAGCAGGGATTATGCTGATTCTAACTTCGGTACCATTAATACTGCAAGCGATCATTGGCTTCTGTATGATTGTGCTATGTATTTTAAGTACCGTATTATTGTTACAAACTATGGGACGTATTGTGGGAGCATGTATTAATGGGACCCCTTATGAAGGTTTGATTCTGATGTTGATTGCTCTTTTGTTGGTACACGTGTTTGAATGGATTTATATGTTGACTCGATAAAATACATATGATATATCTAGGACGAGACTTGGCTCGTCCTTTTTTACTAGTTTTAGACTAAAAGGAGTATTTATGACATGGTATAAGGATATATTGCATTTATTTACCAAACTTAGCGAACAATCATTTCAGAATATTATCAATTATGGATCTTATACGAGAGCCATTCTAAATCTACTGGTATCTACTATTGTATTATATATAATGACCTATAGCTTACCGTTTATAGTGAAAGTGATATCTCCATTGCTGGGGATTAAACGGATGACTGGGCTAACTCATTTTGATGTAATTAGTATTTTAGCCAGTTCTGTATTTTTAATTTTTCAAATTATCATCGGTTCATTTGTTATATGGCGTTTACTTGTTTTATTAGGTGGTCGTGGTACTTATGGTGGGGTATTGCGCAATTATATATATGGATTAGCTTATACAAATGCACTTCGCACAGTTGTCTTAGTATTAGTTCATATACTAGGGATTATTTTTTTCTCTTTATCTCTTCAAAAATATGTAGGGGATATGGCCTATCTTATTACGATGTTCAGCCAGTATTATGCTGTGTTCATTATAGCCCAATTAATGTGCCGCTATGTTGCACTGGGTATCGTTAAAACCTATATTGTCATGTTTATTGTGGCATTATTATCTGTCTCCGTATTACCTCAATGGATCCGTTTTGTTCATACATTATTCAAATGATGTATTGTGATAAGACATAAAAAAACCGCAAGATAAGATTCTTGCGGTTTTTTGTTCACTCTATGAGCTGTGATTCGTAGTGTTGTAATAACAGCATTACATTATCTTCGTCGTATTCGATTTGTTGTGACCATCTTGCAATTTGCTTTAAGGGTTGTCCCTCTAATATACTGGCTATAAGTATATAGTCAGTACCATCCTTTGCATAAGCTAAGATAGATTCCAAGGAATAGTCTGATAGCATATCGATTTGGCGATACAATATATATTGGTACACCTTATTAAATAGGCTCATATCTTCTTGCTGTATATAGGGCTGTATAGATGCGACAAGTTGGTCTAGTTTACTAGATAATGTATTAACCTGTGCAGTCCAATTCTCATCGATAGGTTCGCTCCTTTTATATAGGTCTAATAATTCTTTGAAAGACTGATTTGAGGGCTTTGGCGTATATTGGAATAGATTAGGATCTAAATCAAAGGCCAATAACTCAAATACATTTTGAAGTGTTAATCGCTCCTCAGGTTTGAATTCATTATAGTCATCTTCTATTGTAAAGAGGAGGCAGTCCAGCGGCTCCTGTTGGGCTAATAGTTCAACCGATGCTTCGCAAGATAATCCAACGCCACATAGTTCTAAGTCTTCAATGTATTTATAAAAGCGTGGATGCATGTGGCAGGTGTCACATAGTCCTTCCTCTCCTAGCTCAAGAACTACCTTGCACAGCCCCTTTTCATTGAGTAAGGGACACATAGGTTGTGCTTTAGAGAAGATAAAGTGACTGCCTTCATCATCAACTGTGATGGATTGGCGTAAGCTTTCACCAAGAGAACCTGTCATGGCATGATAGCGTTCAGCAGTAGGTTCATCTATATCGATGGTCCACAGCTGGCAACATGTATTTTCGCATCGGTCGGCCTTGCATTGAAATGTATGATATATAGTGGGGTAAATTGAAATCATAGTTAGCTCACATGTAATTACAAAAATGAATCTATGTGCATTGTATCATAGGGCGTAGGTACATGCACTAATTATATAAATAAAGATTATAAACCGCGTTGATTTAGTGTATAATTGTATATATATTGTTATGATAACTGTTTGAGATATGGAGGAACTAATGAGATCATTTTTTGTAAAAGGTAGCCTTGTATTGGCCTTGGCTGTGGCATTTGGCATGCCAAATGCAAGTGCAGCCCCTTTAGTAGCTGTAGAGCCAACTGTGGCAGTTGTTGATGGCAACCATGCGGCCATTGTAGGTGCTAATGGTTTATTAAATGCCTTTATCCAAAATCATCCAAATGCTGGAATTACGGAAATCGCATTTGATGCGGATGGAGGCCAAATTAAGTATGATGTAGAAGGTTTTGATGAATCTGGCAAGTATGAGTTAACGTATATCTATGCTACTAATCAAATCTTTGAAAAGCGCGAAGGGGACTTCCATAAATCACTAAAGAAAAAATCGTTTGATCCTCGGGAAATCTTACCGCCTGCAGCTGTGGTGAACTTTGCTTATGCCCAAACAAAAGGTAAAGCTGTGAGCCTTAATGAATGGGCTGTGCGCTATGATAAAGGTAAAATCGTCTACAAAGTTAGCTTTGGTACAGCAGATAATAAAGAGGTACATGTGCATATGGATGCAATGAATGGTAAATTGCTATCTGTTAAATTTGACGATTAATATATGATTGACTAGTTATTATATCTTAATAGTGCCTAGTTATTTTATTCTGAATATAATAATTAAATGCCTTAATACTATTTTTCTTAAAAAAATAACTAGTATTGAGGCATTTTTTGTGAAAGTTTGCTCATGAATGTGCAATTTTAGATATCGATACGTATATTTTGAAGCCGTTTATCCCTTATATATGGGATAAACGGCTTTTGATATATTTTTCATGGAATTTTTAAGTATAAAGTAAATCCCATAGGATTTCATAGGAATTATATATAAATTCATTCTAAACTCACTATAAAATAAGCTTTTAACAGTGCTTCTACATTTTGACTTCATAGACTGTCGATAGTATGTGTACCAGTCGAAAGACAAACTCAACTATATCTGAAATTTCCAAGCTATATATCTACAAGTCCATGCTAGATATATGTTTTGGAACTTACATGATGACATTGAGTTGACTGGAAATATACATGCGTAAAGTTGCATGTAAATGAATTAATAAGGAGGACAATATGAAAAAATCTATTTTAAAAAGTAGTATTGCTTTAGCAGTGGCTGGCGTATTTGGTGCCACTGTAGCTGTAACCGCAGCTGAACCAGTAACTCCAATGCCTGTTACACAAGAAACAGCGAGTGCAGCGACTCCAGCACAACCAGTTACTGACCCAGTAGTTCCTACTACAGCGGTGGCTCCAGATGTGGCTACTACTGCAGTTGCACCTAAAACTCCGGTAGCTCCTGTAGTAGATGCTAATCAAGTAGGTACAGCAGTTCGTAATACTACACCAGTTCCAACAGCTACACAAGATGTTAAAACACCAGTAGCTCAAGAAACTGTAGTACCTAGTACAGAAAATCCTGCAGCAGCAGTTCCTACTATTGAAACTGTATCTGTAGCTAAAGCTCCTAGTGAAACAAGAGTAGTACGCGGTGGCGATAAAAAATCAGAATCTGTAGCAAAGCATGATAAAGAAGTTAAAAATACTAAAAAAGCTGCAGTAGACAAAGCGCCTAAAGTAAAAGTTGTGAAAGACGAAAAAAAGGCTGATAAAGAAGAGCCTACTAAAGAGGAAAAAAAAACTCTAAAAGTAGAAAATCACAACCTAGCACAACCAATCAGCAAGAAGGCGTAGTAGACCAAAATAGTATTTTCGTAGTTGGTGCTAATTATTTAATTGACCAATTCGAAAGTAAATTTGGAAACTCCAAAATCACTAATGTATCCTTCAAAACTCAAGGTAAAACTGCCATCTATGAAGTAGCTGGTTTTAATACTAGTGGTGCTCATTCTATGACTCTAGATGTGGCTACTGGTAATGTAACGGATGGTACTCCTAAAGCATATGACGCATCTATGGAAGCTAGTGCTATTGATGCTGGAACAGTAATACCTCCACATGTGGCAATTAATGCAGCTTTCGTACAGTCTGGCAAGGTAGCGACTGGTATTAATACGTGGTCTCTTGCTAATCAAAATGGTAAACCACTATATACCATAGAATTCCATGATGCACAAAATAAACCGATATCCGTTGTATTGGATGCTAAAACAGGGACGGTAGCAAAATAAGTTGATCTCCTATTCTATAGCGCTGTAAAGCAAACCCTTTCAAAAACGAACACTAAGCACTCAAAACTATACACACATAACATAAATACACTTACACACACATACACAACACATAAAACACACACAATAAACAACACACACACAATAAACAATTACACACAGCCCTCTGGATTGGATAGATAAACATTGACTCTCTCCTATGCCGTCTATCGTTCAGAGGGCCCCTTATGAATTGTGGTTCCCTCCGAATCATAAGATTATATACTTGGTATATATACTCTCTCTCACAATAAGAACGTAACTGCTTTACAGCACGCTGGGTATAGGAGAGCAAGAAAGCCCGTATCACATGTAGAATTCTACATGTGATACGGGCTTTCTTTATTTTACATAGGTTAAATATATTGTCGTGGTACGCGCTCTGAGAATCCACAAAAGATCTCATAAGGAATTGTAGAAGCAAGGGCTGCAATTTCTAAAGCAGAAATGCTTTCATGACCTTGAGACCCTAGAAGCACCACCTTATCGCCAGGCTTTACCGTGATTGTATCCGGAACAGAAACCATGAATTGATCCATACAAATACGACCTACTACGGGACAACGAGTGCCATGAATGAGTACGGTGCCCCGATTGGATAAACTACGAGGGTAGCCATCCGCATAGCCTACAGGGATAGTAGCAATTGTCATTGGCTCAGGTGTGATATAGGTAGATCCATATCCAATGCCTTCGCCAGCAGGGATATGTTGTACATGAACAACTTCACTATGGAAAGATAAAACAGGTTTTAAGCCCAATCGATTTGGCACATCAAGGGATGGCATGATACCGTATTGAATAATACCAGGACGAGCATCTGTGAATAGACTATCTTTGACAGATAAAAGACCTGCACTGTTGGCGAGGGAGAAACGGTAATCTGCTTCTGGACGGAATGCTCGTATTTCATCTACCATGCGATGAAATTTTTGCGTTTGGCTATGGGCGTGTGATTGATCCGCCGCATCAGCATTGCTCATGTGGGAGAAGAATCCGTCTATTTCCAAATTTTCGTAGGACTCAATGCGTTTGATAAACTCAATGGCATCCTCAGGCTTGATACCGATGCGATGCATGCCTGTATCGACAGCAACAGCAACGCGAATAATCATGTCGTGATTATCGGCTACTTTATCGAGTGATTCCAAGTCGGTAGATTCACAAACGGCAGGAATCGAATTAGTGTCTGCCACAAGTTCAAAGGATTGTGGCCTTGTGAGTCCTAATAAATAAATAGGTACCATAATACCTGCATTGCGAAGTGGTACGGATTCTTCTGGAATAGCAACGGCTAAGGATTCGTAACCTTCCTCCACAGCAATACGGCCCATCATAACGCTGCCGTGGCCGTAGCCATTTGCCTTGATGACAGCTGTGGACGTGCTCCATTCAGGTAAACTATCTTTAATTTTGCGCAAATTCTCGCGAACGAGACTTGTATTTATGGTCAAATAGGTAGGTCTCATTGTATTCCTCAATTCTATATAACATTACTTTTATTTTATAACTTTTGGGGAATTACACAATACTTTTGTGAAAGTTATATACAGAAAAATGAGTTTTATTTTGAATTTTATAGGCTTTATACATATATTATATACAATAATTGTGAAAGTATACTAATTAGTTGTGAAAGTATATTAATTGGTATAGGTAGTTGATATATAATAGAAGTTATTTTAGTATAAATTTATATAAATAATAGTATAATTTATATAGAAGTGGTATTACCTATGTTTTAGGCTATTCAATTTAGGAGGTTCTCATGAGCGAACGTGTAGTAGTGGTAAATGCAGGCAAAATGAATTATGACCATGCATTGGATTTCTCCATATTATCTAATGATGTGCAGGTCTACGAAGATAGTACGAATGCTGAGCTTATTGAACGGATTCAAGGTGCTCGTGTTGTGGTTACAAAAGAATTGCCTGTAAGTGCCGATCTGCTTTCACAATTTCCTGATACTGTAGAGCTTATCGTAGAAGCAGGTACTGGCTATAATAATATTGACCTTGACGCAGCAAAGAAAAAGGGCATCACTGTGTGCAATATTCCTGCGTATAGCACAGAGCGTGTAGCACATACGGTGATCATGATGATCCTCAATTTTGCATCTACCATGCAGCAACAAATTGGTATGCTGGCTAAAGGTAATCGCAGCAATTTCACGAAATACCTTCAAGTGAGCCATACAGAAGTGAATGGTAAAACCTTAGGTGTTGTCGGAGCTGGTCACATCGGTATGGAAGTCATCAAAGTTGCAAAAGCGCTAGGCATGAACATCTTAGTGCATACACGTACACCAAAGGCTGATGGTGATGGCATTCGTTATGTGAGCCTTGATGAATTGCTAGCTAATAGTGACTATATTTCCTTACATTGCCCGCTAAATGACCAAACTAAACATCTTATTAATAAAGAAACAATCGGTAAGATGAAACCTAATGCGGTCATTGTGAATACGGGTCGTGGACCTCTTATTAATGAAAGGGACCTTTGTGAAGCATTAGCCGCTAAACGCATTGTTGGAGCCGGTCTTGATGTACAGGAGGTAGAGCCTCCTGCAGAGGATAGTCCTCTCTATACACTAGATAACGTCATCATTACTCCGCACATGGGTTGGAAAGGCCTTGAAACACGTCAACGCTTGGTAGGCATTATTCGAGATAATGTACAAGCCTTCTTTAAGGGGGAACCAATCAATGTTGTATCTTGATAAATTTTAAATAATTATATAATAGGTTCTATAACGGCATGGAAGTAATTGTCTAATTCTGTAGGCGATTCTTTCATGCCGTTTTTTACCCACCATAACACCATTTCCACAAAGCTACCTGAAATATGATTAATAATAAAGTCATCCGGTAGATTTGTATTTGCTTTACGGTCTTGGTTGATAGAATATCCTTGTACCAACTCATTTAGATGATCCCTGAAATAGCGCAAAAAGATTTCGTTATTATCACTAGCTAGTAGTTCGAGGATTTTATTTTCATTTTGCTGTAAATGTTGTAATAAATGACCAAATACTGAGACAGGGTAAATACTTTGTTGATACAGCCCATGAGCATGCGGTAAGTGATTAATACTATCTTTTATATGTAAAAATAAGTCTTCGCAGAGTGCTTCTAGCAATGCTTCTTTTGTGTCGAAATGAGCATAAAAGGTGGTGCGGCCAATGTCTGCGGCACTAATGATTTCTTGAACGGTGATTTTGTCATACGCCTTATTAGATAATAATTTGTTAAAAGCTATAAATATGGCTTTACGAGTTTTTTTCTGTCTACGATCCATAATAACTCCTGTCATTCTTTAAGTACAGAATAGCGTATATGTTCCATAATGAACATATACGCTGTTTTATATATTGTATTAATACCATAGGTTGATACAATTAAAATGAACAAGGTGTTCGCTATTGTAATTATTGTACTGTAAGTATAGTTGTAATTCAATTCATATTGATTGGGAAAGTCTGATAAGGGGATTGCCATATGGTACATCGAATACATGATATATTATCTGGTTTATATATGACGATTTTAGCGGGGCTATTTTTACTGCTTGATGGAATTCCGCATTTGATAGAAGAGTTTTGTGGACAGAGACTATTTCAAAATATAATCCCTTTTGAACCTTCCTGGATTACCGTTATTATTTGTGGTTTTCCTCTTGTATATTTATCTATACGAAGGATTATATATAATAAGGGGATTAGTAAAATCTCGTCAGCTTTATTGATTTCCATGGCTATGTTTGCGGCCATTGCTATTGGAGATATATTTGCGGCTGGTGAGGTCGCCTTTATTATGGCTTTAGGCGCTCTCCTTGAAGAAGCAACTACGGAGCGAGCAAAAAAAGGGTTAAAGAAGTTAATTTCATTAGCACCTGTTAAGGGTCGTAAAATACAAGATAACAAAGAAATGATGGTTCCTGTAGAGTCTATACAAAGTGGTGATTATTTACGAATCCTTCCGGGCGAAACGATGCCTGTAGATGGACGCATTATTAATGGTGAAACAACGGTAGATCAATCTATTATGACAGGAGAGTCTATCCCTGTTGATAAAACAATTGATGATGATGTATTTGGCGGAACGATTAACTGTTTTGGTGCCATAGATATTATAGCTACCAAAGTGGGCGAAGATAGTTCTATTCAAAAAATGATTCAACTTATTAAAAATGCGGAACAGAAACAGGCTCCGATTCAGCGTATAGCTGATATTGTTGCTAGTCGATTGGTTCCTATTGCATTGATGATTGCATGTATAGGCTATTTAGTAACTGGTAATATCATCGTCGGTGTTACTGTGTTGGTTGTGTTTTGTCCTTGTGCATTGGTGCTTGCTACACCTACTGCGGTTATGGCCGCTATTGGTCAAGCTACTAAACATGGCGTTATTATTAAATCTGGTGAAATTCTTGAAACTATGGGAAAAGTAGATACCATGGCATTTGA
This sequence comes from Veillonella parvula, assembly GCF_001553335.1. Taxonomy (GTDB): domain Bacteria; phylum Bacillota; class Negativicutes; order Veillonellales; family Veillonellaceae; genus Veillonella; species Veillonella parvula_S. Next base: position 202,456 of record NZ_KQ960791.1, read on the forward strand.
TAAAACCGGCACATTAACACGTGGTCAGTTATCAGTTCAATCTATTTTAGCCGTTGATACAGATTATAGTGAGATTGATATTCTTCAATTAGCTGCATCTGTAGAGGCTAAGAGCGAACATCCTATTGGCAAGGCTATCGTTTCTCATGCCATAGAGCAAGATTTAGAAATACTTGATACTACTTCATTTACGATGTCTGTAGGTAAAGGGATTATAGCCGTAATAAAAGGTCGGGAATTATATTGTGGAAATGAACGATTTCTTGAAGAGCATAATATTATTGTATGTGATTCTATTCAAAAAGCCATTAATGTATATCGAAGTGAAGGAAAGGTATCTGTCATTATTGCAGATAAAGAGCATATTATAGGTATCATTACATTATCTGATACAATGCGAAATGATGCGATAAATATGATATCTGCTATCTCAAGCTTAGATATGACAACAGTATTACTTACTGGTGATAGTAAAGAAGCAGCTACATATATTGGAAAGAAATCTGGCGTTTCCGAAATACATGCGGAGCTTTTACCAGGAGAAAAAGTAAGTATTATCGAATCATTGCAAGGGAAACATCATAAGGTTTGTATGGTTGGCGATGGAATTAACGATGCACCGGCTATGAAGACTGCTGATGTGAGTATTGCAATGGGGACTATTGGTAGTGATATTGCCATAGAAACAGCAGACATTGCTTTGATGAGTGATGACCTTAGTAAAATTCCTTATATTAAACGATTATCAGATGCTACGATTAAAACTATAAAATTTAGTATTGCTTTATCAATGGTCATTAATTGTATCGCTATTATTCTCTCATTGCTTGAGGTTTTGACGCCTACTACAGGTGCATTAGTGCATAATGTGGGATCTTGTTTAGTGGTCCTCATCGCTGCCCGTTTGTATGATAGAAAGTTTATTTAAATGCAATAAGAGCCGTCCCCGGTTGTATGGGGGCGGCTCTATTGATTAGGGCTATCATAGATCAAGTCTTGGTATATATATTTATATATATCAAGGGAGGTAGTTATCCTCAAACTTGATTATGATTGATGTTGTGTTTTGATGGGACTCCACCAATGGCGTCTATAGGCCTTGATGCCTTCCACCACGGTTCTTGTCGCTTTAGCTGCAATATCTTTCGTTGCAGCTGGGATGCCCTCTAGGCGATAGGGAATACCTAACTCCTTATATTTAGCAATACCCATAACGTGATAAGGTAAGCAATCAACGGCTTGTAAATTTTTCAGAGATCCTAGGAAAAAGCCTAGACGATAGTGACGATCGGCATTATCTGTAATCGTAGGGACTACTACGTGACGAACCCAAATCGGAACTTCCACGTCTGCCGTCAATCGAGCAAACCCGAGAATGGGCTCTAACGGTTTACCCGTTAACCATAAATGCTTGGCTGGATCGATTTCCTTAATGTCTAGGATGACGAGACTAGTTACACTGAGTAATTTACGGTATGCCACCTCTTGGTGGGGGTCAAAACAAATTCCACTTGTATCTAAACAGGTATGGACGTTTCTTTCACGGAAATATGTGAAAAGCTCAATAACAAAGTCGATTTGCATAAGAGCTTCCCCACCTGTGACGGTGATACCACCATTAGTATAAAATTGGCGGTTACGTTCGTACTGGTCCCATAATTCCTTTACGGTCATGAATTTAGCATTATCGCTAGTTTCATCCCATGTATCAGGATTATGGCAATAAGCACAGCGCATGGGGCATCCTTGAAGAAATACCACCATGCGCATGCCTGGACCATCAACCGTACCCATCGTTTCAACCGAATGAATACGTCCAGTCATAGGAAACCTCGATTAGATACGTTGATGGAATGTACGGGAAATAACTTCGTCCTGTTGTTGTTTTGTCAATTTGTTGAAGTGCACCGCATAACCGGATACACGAATCGTCAATTGAGGGTACAACTCAGGATGTTTTTGAGCGTCTAACAATGTTTCACGAGTAAACACGTTAACGTTCAAATGATGGCCGCCCTTTTGGGAATAACCATCCAATAACTCTACCAAGTTATCAACTTGTTGGTTGCTCATGGGTATAACCTCCTTTCAACCAAGACTAACACTCGTATCGGTGCCGGTGAAAGCAGTCCGATACTGTGGAAGATTTTATTTATCTTCCTTTATAGTAACATTTGGTTCGCTGCATGCGAAGTTTGTATTGCTGTTAGGCAATTGAGAAGGGTCTAACTCAATATCAAAATCGCTGACGGAAACAAATGTTTCACCAGATTTACCTAATGCGTCCGGAATGATAGAGAAGGTATTAGAAATACCATCGGAGCAATCACGCCATGGCATTTTAGCTACGGATGCCAACGAGGATACAGCACCGTGAGAATCACGACCGTGCATTGGGTTCGCGCCAGGAGCGAAAGCTTCGCCAGCTTTACGGCCGTCTGGAGTAGAACCTGTAGCAGTACCATATACTACGTTGGAAGTAATTGTTAACAAGCTCATAGTTGGAACGGATTGACGATATGTAGGATGTTTACGAATCTTGTTCATAAATGTGGAAACAACCTTTGCTGCCAAGCTATCTACACGGTCATCATCGTTACCATATTTAGGGAAGTCACCTTCGATTTCGAAATCAACAGCGATGCCATTTTCGTCACGGATAGGTTTTACCTTAGCATATTTAATAGCGGATAAGGAGTCTGCTACTACGGATAAACCAGCGATACCAGTTGCAAACCAACGAGTTACCTTGCGGTCATGCAATGCCATTTCTAGTTTTTCATAAGCATATTTATCGTGCATGTAGTGAATGATGTTCAAGGCATTTACATATACGCCTGCCAACCATTCCATCATGTCGTCGAATTTTTCCCATACTTCGTCAAATTCTAAGTATTCGGAAGTGATAGGGCGGTATTTAGGACCAATTTGTTTCTTCAACTTTTCGTCAACGCCACCGTTGATAGCGTAAAGCAAGCATTTCGCCAAGTTGGAACGAGCACCAAAGAATTGCATTTCTTTACCGATACGCATTGGGGATACGCAACATGCGATGGCGTAGTCATCACCAGAGTTAGGACGCATCAATTCGTCATTTTCGTATTGAATGGAAGATGTTTCAATGGATAATTTCGCACAGAAACGGCGGAAACCGATAGGCATGCGAGGGGACCATAATACAGTGAGGTTTGGCTCTGGAGCAGGGCCAAGGTTAGTCAATGTATGTAGGTAACGGAAGGACATCTTAGAAACCAATGTACGGCCGTCAGTACCCATACCACCGATGGATTCAGTGGTCCAAACAGGGTCACCTGTGAACAAATTGTTGTATTCGTGGATACGTGCGAAGCGAACCATGCGCAATTTCATAATGAAATGGTCTACGAATTCTTGGATTTGTTCCTCTGTGTATGTGCCGTTGCGAAGGTCTCGTTCCGCATAGATATCGAGGAATGTGGAGTTACGACCAATGGACATAGCAGCACCGTTTTGCTCTTTAATAGCACCAAGATAGCCGAAGTAAATCCATTGCATAGCTTCACGAACATCCTTAGCTGGTTTGGAAATATCATAGCCATAGGATGCTGCCATCTCTTTCAATTCTTTCAAAGAGCGGATTTGATCTTGTATTTCCTCACGGTCGCGAATAACATCTTCTAGCATGTCACCCATTGTAATGCTAAATTGTTCTTTTTTATCTTCAATGAGATAATCAACACCGTAAAGAGCGATACGACGATAGTCACCGATAATACGACCACGGCTATACGCATCTGGTAAACCAGTTACAATGTGAGCTGTACGTGCAGCTCGCATTTCTGGAGTATATACATCAAATACGCCATCATTGTGAGTTTTGCGATGTTTCTTAAAGAAGTCCTCTGTTTGCGGATCCATTTTGAAGCCGTATTCTTCAATAGCGGATTTTGCTGTGCGCAAGCCACCATATGGGAACATAGCGCGTTTTAAAGGTTTGTCAGTTTGCAAACCAACGATTGTTTCAAGTTCTTTGTCGATATATCCTGGCGCATGGGCAGTAATGTGTGTGGCCACGGAAGTATCAGCATCGAGCATGCCGCCTTTTTCACGTTCTTCTTCATAAAGCTTCATTACTTGTTCCCACAATTTTGTTGTTCGTTCTGTAGGACCAGCAAGGAAGGAATCGTCCCCTTCATAGGGGATATAGTTTCTTTGAATAAAGTCGCGTACATCAACGGCTTTATCCCACACACCTGTGTTAAAATCTTTCCATGCAGTATGTTGCATTTTGCACCTCCATAAAAGGATATAACTATAGATTTCTATGCCTATAGTGTACAATGTTTGTAGCAATTCTACAATGAATAGATGATATAGATTTTCAATACATACTATGCAATTTTGTGAAGTATCTCATAAATTTCCATAAGCTAAATTGTTTAAATACACCAGTATATATAGGCTTATATGGGATTTTGCTTTTTGCAATTTCATTTAATGTATATATAATAATATGAAATTGCATATCAATATTAATAAAGGAAATAAAAATTTTATTAAAGAGGATGAAGGCGGATTATTCAATAGTATGATTGGATAGTTTATATTTGTGTACTGTTCGGAGGCCGTTTATATCTTGTACAGAATCAGCCTGCAAGTCTTTATAAATGCATGTATATTGTAATGCTACGGAACGTTGCCAGCCAGGAAAACAAGCGTTTCTTTTCTTCACTGACACTATATACTATACTCTGAGCAGCTCTTGTTGAAGAGTAACTGATATTGCTTAAAATAGGAGGTCACATTATGGATTTTAATGAAAAATTACGGGAGTATAGAACACAATCTGGATTATCTCAGGGGAAATTAGCAGAAACACTTAATGTGTCGAGACAGGCCATAACAAAGTGGGAATCGGGCAATGGAATGCCGGATATTTCAAATTTAAAGGCCCTTTCAGGTGTATTCAATGTCTCTGTGGATGAATTGCTTTCAGAAGAAGCGGTTAAACCTCGATATCCTTATGAAAGCATCGTAGAATATGATATCGATGAGATAAAACATTTCGATATTAAACTGGGTTCTGTTAATTGCGTAAAAATGAGAGCTGGAGAGGGTGAGAAGATAAAGGTTCAATTGGTCAGTGATACTATTGAAAATTTGACGGAACTGGTGAAAGTAAAAATCGATGATATCAAAAGGCGTATCGATGTGGATGTAAATTGTTCCAAATCCTTATCTGAAGAGCTTGTAAAAGAACATTTGTGGATTTTTATAAATTTGCCTGAAAAATATATGGGAGATACGGAGTTAGCGACTCATTGTGAAAAACTGGAGCTGTTTGATATTGATAGTGAAAAGTTTGAGCTGGACGGAGCGGCTAAAGAAATTTATATTGCCGGCGGTAACAGTCATATAGAGCTGGATAACAACTCTTCAATGGATATATATGTAGCGGATTATACGGGGCGAATTGATGTGAATCAGATATCGGCGAAATCTCGGCTGTATGTCCCTCATGAGTATGCTTTCAAAGCGGTGAAAAAAGGTATTCGCACTAAATTGCTCTTCGAAGAATGTGGAAATCTTGTAGACGATTTTTCCGTGGCTGAATCAGAAAATCAAATTGAAATTAATGGGATTAATAGTGAACTTACAATAGTCAAGTTAAGTGAATAGTTGCATTAATTACATAGACATATCTGCTACATAGTTTTCATAAAGCGTTATTACTTGTTCCAACGACTTTGTTACACATTTTGTAGAACTAATAAGGAAGAAATCTTCCCCTTCATAGGAATAAAAAGTATGATTTAATTTATTGTAGTGTTAGGGGTATATTATGGTACTATTGAGATAGTGTTATTAAGCTATAAAACATGTGGATAACATGATCTTGGTAGAATGAATCAAGATAGAAATAATTTGGATAGAATATACGTTAATCAAAGTGGATTATAAGATTGTATAGGCGAATGCTATTGAAAGGTGGATGTTAATGACAAATCGAAAGAAAGCACTTTTAGGTGCTTCTGCTACTATTGCGGTGTGGGCTACTGCATTTCCTTTCAGTAAAATCGCATTACAGTCAGTAGATTCATTGACATTGTCTGTGGCAAGGGTCATGGGTGGCGCTTTACTTATGCTGGTAATCGGCGTTGTAAAAGGGCTACATATACCGACAACATGGCGTGAGTGGGGACTATATATTCTGTTAGGAGCTACAGGGAATTTTCTTTATCAAGTTGTTTTTAATGAAGGCTTGCGTACAATTCCAGCGGCTACATCCAGTATTATTATGGCCTTGACCCCGATGACGACAGCACTGATGGCCATGATAATTTATAAGGATACAATACGACCCATAGGGTGGCTATTTACCATAACTGCATTTATAGGTGTAGCCATAATCATTCTATGGAATTCCGCCCTTACTATTCCTGTAGGAGCCTTGTGGACTTTGTTAGGAATGATACTCTTTGCAGTGTATAATATTCTAAATCGTGGACTTAGTTTAAAAGGACATAAGCCTATTACCATTGCTATGTGGTCTATGTTTACGGGGGCTATTATGGCATTGCCCTTTGCAGAACATGCCCTGGAAATGATTGTGGTGGCACCGATTAGCGCAAAATTTGCTATGGCCTATTTAGCATTCCTATCTAGTGCGTTAGGCTTTGTATTCTGGAGCTACGCCTTGGAACATGCTGAAAAGGTTTCTGATGTAACTAATTTTATGTATATCTCGCCTATAGTGGCAGCTATTGTAGCAGCATTCTTATTGGGGGAAGTACCTAATATGGGTCTCTATATAGGGGCACCTATTATACTAGGATCTTTATACCTTTTCAATCAATATAGATGATTAGATTAAATATAAAAAAACGTACATAGCACAGCGACTTTGGTACTATCCAAAATGGAACTAGACCAATGAAGCGTGCTTGTGTACGTTTTTTATTTGTCCTATACTGTCATTCCTTCAGCATAGTTTTCATATAGTTTTTTATAGTATCCGTTAAGTGCCATGAGTTCATCATGTGTCCCTTGTTCTACAATGGTGCCGTTTTCTACCACTAGTAGAAAGTCCGCATTTTTTATTGTGGATAAGCGATGGGCGATAACGATACTGGTTCGACCTTTGAGGAGTGTGTTCATCGCTTTTTGAACCTCTACTTCGGTACGGGTATCTACGTTAGCCGTTGCTTCGTCAAGGATGAGAATGCTAGGATCAGCTAAGAAGGCCCGAGCGATGGTAATTAATTGGCGTTGACCTTGGGAGAGATCATCACCACCTCGGTTGAGCATCGTATCATATCCATTGGGTAATGTACGGATAAAGTGATCTGCCATGGCAAGCCTTGCGACATACTCGATTTCTTCACGTGTAGCATTTGGCTTGCCGTAGCCAATGTTATCGGCGATAGTACCCGTGAAAATCCAAGCGTCTTGCAATACCATTCCTACCGTATTATGTAAGCTTTCACGAGACAAATCCCGAATATCTACACCGTCAATAGTGATGCGACCATTTTTAATGTCATAGAAGCGCATGATGAGATTCACTAATGTAGATTTGCCAGCTCCGGTAGGACCTACGATGGCTACCATAGAGCCAGCTGGAATGTGAATATTAATATTCTTCATAAACACATTGGACGGTGTATAACCAAAATCAACATGTTCAAAATTAATTGTCCCCATATGAGCTTGATTACTTGGTTGATTGGCCGTCATAGATGTGTTAGTACTAATAGCGTCTCTATCAGTTTTTGATGAGCTGTTGGATAATGTCAATTTTCCATCATCAATTTCAGATGGGGCATCAATTACCTCGTAAATACGGCCTAAGGCGGCAGCGGTTTCTTGGAATTTTGTCATAATATAGGAACTACGAGATAGGGGATCGGATACCTGACCTACATAGAGGAAGAATGCCTGAATATCCCCAATGGAAATGGACCCACGTAATACCATGAGACCGCCTTGAATAGCGACGAGGCAATAGGTAAATTGATTTAAAAATTTTACGAGAGGCTCTACAAGCTGACTGGTGAAAGCAGCACTTCGCATACTTTTAAATAGATTGTCATTCAGTATATTTACTTGGCGAGTTGTAGTCTCTTCTAGACCAAAGGTTTGAATAATTGGCTTGCCTACAACGATTTCTTCTATGCCACTGTTGAAAGCTCCTAATGCATTCTGATTTCTAAGATACACGAGGCGGGCTCGTTTAGATAGCCACGTTAAGCATACGATACCAATCAGTATGATGACGATGATGGATGTTCCCAAAATTGGACTGATCCAGAGCATCATTGCAGTGGCGCCGATGATTCCGATAATGGCGGACACGAGACCGGGCACACCTTCACCTATCGTTTCAGCAACGGCATCCAAATCAGAGGTTAGACGGCTTAGAAGATCACCACGTTGGTGATTGTGAAAGTATTCGATAGGCAATGAGTATAAGTGAGTACTCATGCGTGTACGCAAGGCGAGCACTGTTTTTGATCCAATGGAGGCCATCATGTATTCGCCGAAGTATGTGAATAAAGCATGACATCCATAGATGGCAATAAGCCAGAGGATGATTGTATCAATAGAGGCGAATATGGTATTAATGTCTTGGTTTGTTTGTAATCCACTGATAATAGCATCTACGACCTTGCCAAGTAATACTGGAGCTGATACCTCAAACATAGCTGCTGTGATAAGGGCTAAGATGAGTAGTGCTAGCCAACCCCATTGGCTTTTAGAATCGATTAGGAAACGACGTAATGGGCTCATTCTGTCACCTCCTGAGATGCTAAAATTTGTTTATATACGGTAGAGTTTTCAGCTAACTCATCATGAGTGCCATACCCTGCCACTTGACCTCTGTTGATGATTAAGATGTGGTCTGCTTTTTTTGCAGCACTTACCTTTTGCTCTACAGAGATGAGAGCGGGGCGATTGTCCTTTTGCAATTCCTCATGTAATACGGTGCGAACGGCACGCTCTGTGGTGCCGTCGAGAGCAGAGAAACTATCATCGAATATAAATAAATCAGGTTTGCGCACGAGCGCTCTAGCCATGGCAAGACGTTGGCGTTGACCTCCAGATAGATTAGTACCACCTTGGGAGACGATATATTGGTAACCACCTTCAAGGCGACTAATAAATTCATCCGCCTTAGATAATCGGCATGCATTTTCTATATCTTGAACTGAAATATCTTGGCTTGGTGCAGCACCGTAACGGATGTTCATTTCTACAGTCCCTGTAAATAAGTAGGCTTTTTGTGGGACATAACCGATGCGTGAGCGTAAGTCATCTACATTCCATTCATAGATGGATTTGCCTTTGAAGAGAATGTCTCCAGACTCAATGGAGAATAGGCGAGGGATTAGGTTTGTAATCGTACTTTTACCAGAACCAATGTCACCCATAATAGCCAATGTTTCACCGTGATGAACGGTAAAGGAAATATTTTCTAAAGCCGGCGATTCTGCATTATCGTAACGGAACGTAACATTGCGAAATTCCAGAAGTGGAGTATCATCGTTTGCCGATGCCGATGCCGATGCCGATGCCGATGCCGATGCCGATGTCGATGCCGATGCCAAATCTACAAATTTTCTGCTATCTTCTTGGCCAACTATATAATGGGTGTTTAAATTTGTATTTTTATTATATGGTTCAGGAAATGTATCTGAGTTTTCGTGTTCCAATAACTCTTGAATGCGGGTGTAACATACGATAGCTTCGGGTATATCTATGATGACGAAAATAGCCATGAGCATACTTAAGAGGATAAGGTTAGCGTATTCAATAACGGCCATAATGTCACCTATTTGTAGGGAACCTATGCTTACGTTATAGCCTCCGAGCCAAAGGATAGCAACGGTACTCATGTTAAAGAGAATTAATATAGTCGGTAAACCAATAGCAAAGGTTTGGCGTAATCTTTTATTTAGTTGAGCTGTTTCTGTAAAAATTTCTATTTCTTTAGTATTTTCGTAATGTCTTCTATTGAAAGCTCGTATAACAGGCATGCCCACAATATGATCACGTACCATATCGGTAATAGTATCTAGTTTTAGTTGTAACGCTTTAATAATAGGTAAGGCGCGACTTTCAATAAAAATTATGGTCAGTATCATGAATGCCATAACAGCAAGGATGACGAGACCTAGTTGCCAGCTCTTATAGAAGGTTAGTCCTAGACCAATACATATCATGAGAGGCATAGGGAGAATCATATTTAAACCTTCTCCTAGAACTGATTGAATTTTCTCAACGTCTCGGCTGGTCCGCATGAGTATGGTGCCTGTACCAAAGTGTGTAAAGTCGCGTAGTGAAAAGGCTTGTATAGCTTTCACCAAATTGTCGCGCAATACTTTGCCTATAGAGGCTGAAATATGAGCGCTCATAGCAACACCTAGGATAGCAGACGATACTGTTAATAGTGCAACGATAAGCATCGTTGCACTAGAGTTAGTAATCATCTCTAAATCACCATGGAGGACACCGTCATTGATGATGGTAGCTGTTAAGGTTGGTATATATAAAGTGCCTGCTACATTGAGTAACGAAAGAAGTGACACAATGATAATAGAGAACCATAAAGGTTTTATATAACTAGAAATTAACTTCATTTCAATCCTTTCGACATATCTTTCGATATATTAGTAATTTTCGATGTTTATATTATATTGTATAAAACCAAAAATATCTAGTAAAAACTATTACTAAAAGTTTAGTATCAATCAATAAGTATTATGACGAATATTATATTTTCACTAAAAATATTCTGCTATACTGTATTTGCAATCTTGTAGTTTTATTTTTAGTAAGGAGTGTTCCTAATGAAGTTGAATTGGAAATTATTCGCACCGCTTGTAGTAGCTATTCTTGTATGGCTCATCGGTGCGCCTGAAGGCCTTAGTCCAAATTCTTGGATTTATGTAAGTATTTTTGCAGGCCTCGTGGTGGGGTTGATTTTAGAACCAATCCCACCCGCTTTTATCGGTATCATTGCTGTTACCGTATCTATGTTATTTAAGGTTGGTCCAGCACCTATTGTGGATAAAGCAACTGGTGTAGCAAAGGCTATTACAGATGCTCAAGCTATCAGCTGGGGGCTTAGCGGTTTCTCTAATGCCATCGTGTGGTTGATATTCGCAGCATTTATGATCGGTATCGGTTATGAAAATTCTGGCCTTGGCCGACGTATTGCATTGTTCCTCGTAGCCAAGCTTGGAAAGTCCTCTTTAGGCCTTGGTTATGCCATTGCTATTACTGACCTTGTGTTGGCTCCATTTATTCCAAGTAATGCGGCTCGTTCTGGTGGTACGATTTATCCAATTGTATCCAGTATTTGTCCGATGTTCGATTCTTATCCAGATAAGAATCCTCGTAAAATTGGTTCTTATTTAAATTGGGTAGCATTGGCAACAACTTGTGTATCTAGTTCTATTTTCTTGACTGGTGCGGCGCCAAATCCATTGGCTCTTGAATTGTCTGCTAAGTCGGGTATCGTAGCTGCCAACTGGGGTACATGGTTCTTAGCATTCTTGCCAGTAGGTATTATTCTATTTATCATTACACCATTGTTGACGTATGTATTCTGCAAACCAGAGGTAAAAGGTTCCCCTGAAATTGCAGCATGGGCAAAGGATGAATATAAGAAATTAGGCTCCATGACACGCAGTGAAATCTTTATGGCCTTGATTTCTGTATTGGCTCTCGTATTGTGGATTGGTGCTTCTACATTTAAAATCAACCCAACTACAACGGCTTTAATTGTTATTATCTTGATGATTTTTACTAAGATTATGACTTGGCAAGATTTCCTTGCTAACAAACCAGCATGGAATGTTTTGACTTGGTTTGCCACACTTGTGCCGATGGCTTCTGGGCTTAAGAATGTAGGCTTCTTGGAATGGCTTGCTAAATCTGCAGGTGGTTCTTTAGTTTCTTTAGATCCAACAATGGCTGTTCTTGGCTTGTTATTAGCATTTTGCTTACTTCGTTACTTCTTTGCTTCTGGCACCGCTTATGTAACAGCTATGGTAGGTTTGTTTGCTACTTTAATTCTTCAGATTCCTGGTGTTGATCCAGCTCAAGTTATGTTGATTCTTTTAGTACCAATGGGAATTATGGGGATTCTTACCCCTTATGGTACTGGTCATAGCCCAATTTGGTTTGCTAGTGGCTATAATAAAGGCCCTGAATTTTGGAAACTAGGTGCTATCTTTGGGATTATCTACCTCGCTATATTCATTGTGGTGGGTATTCCATGGATTCAGTTCGTAATGCCACTTTTAGGATAGGCTTTCCGCCGCCATATGTCTCTCTGCGCTCCATTCGCTGCAAGTCGCTGGACAGACATATGGCGGCTTCTTT
>NZ_KQ960791.1:214924-335328 GCF_001553335.1 Veillonella parvula
TGAAATGGCAATACTCACTTTGGGAAAAGCAAGTTGAGCTTACAGAACGCTACGAGGGGCTTCCTTTATATCCGAAAATGGCATAGCTCACTTCGGGAGGGCAAGTCGCTGGACAGACATATGGCGGCTTCTTTTATCCTGAAATGGCAATACTCACTTTGGGAAAAGCAAGTCGAGTTTAAAGAACACTACGAGTAGCTTCCTTTATATCCGAAAATGGCAAAACTCGACAGAACTCGACAAATCTAAAATAATAAATATAATATTGATGTGATAGTAAATATCTTTTTTGGGTTTTCTGATGGAGGTGGTTTATTATTATGTCTGCTACAGAGCGTGTTGTACAGTCGATTTTATATGAGCTGGGCTGTGTTTTGATTGGCTGTTTGGTGATGCAGTTTGTTCCGCATGAGGGGCAGCCTTTGGTCTTGATGATTATTTTTTCCTTGTTGGCGATGGTTTGGAATTTTGTGTTTAACTGGATATTTGATAAACTAGTACTAGGTGACCGATTAGCGCGAGGGCCTGTAATCCGCACAATTCATGCAGTGTTGTTTGAAGGTTTGTTTATGCTTGCCACAGTGCCTATTATTATGTACATGATGCATATGAGCTTTTGGATGGCCTTTGTTACAGATATAACGATGACATTAGTCATATTAGGTTATACGTATGTTTATAATTGGGTATATGATCGGGCACGTTTATTATTTGTAGAAGCTTAGTTTTAATATATGAGGTAGGTACCTCTTGAAAAATCTATATCGTATAGTAGGAGGTTCTTATGTCTACAAAATCTATTACAGGTACAGGTCTCTTGTTGGCCGTTGCCTTATTGGCGCAAAGCTTGCGCCTCATGTTTCCATTTATTCCAAACCAGGTGAGTATGTTCCTCATCGGTTCCATTACATCTGCTACATTTGTGCTTGCAACGTGGCGCTATGGTTGGAAGAATGGACTCGTCATCGCCTGGATTGCTCCAGTAGTAGCGCATTTACAAGGTATGTTGCCGTTGCCACCATTTATTTTGATTACGGCTCTTGGTACGACTGCGTATGTATTCGTAGCCCACTGGTTAGAACATAAACCAAAGGCATTGCTTATCATTGTGGCTGCTTTGGTAAAAGCCGGCGTACTCTTTGGAGGGTATTCCTTGTTCTTCTCCTTGTTCCAATTTCCACCAAAGATTGTAAATACCATGCTTTTCGTATCTAGTTGGCCGCAATTGGTAACTTCGTCATTAGGTATAATTTTGGCATTACTTATTACTAAACGCACTAAAAATTAGGTCAACTTAACTTAGAGTTATGACAACCCATTCAAAATATATATGACCTTTTAAGGGCACTCAAGACCTATGAGTGCCCATTTTTGTTGACCGTAATCATTGTCTACTTTTATAATTAATATATTGTATACAAATATGAGGAGTTGATAGGAATGAAATTTAATACAAAATGTGTTCACGGCAGTGGCAAACCAGATAGCACTGGTGCAATTTCCCCTGCAATCTATATGTCTAGTACATTTTCCCATCCAAAGTTGGGGGATACAACAGGTTATCAATATTCGCGCGAGTCTAATCCAACGCGTGACCGTTTGGAACAATTGATCGCTGGCCTTGAAGAAGGCACAGATGCATTGGCATTTTCCTCCGGTATGGCAGCTGTGGACGCAGTATTCCATCTATTCTCCTCTGGGGATCATATCATCTTGGGTGATGACTTGTACGGTGGCTCTATCCGCATGTTCACGAATATTTACGAGCAAAATGGTATCGAGTTTACGTATGTAGGCACTTCTGATCTTGACGCGGTGAAAGCAGCTTTTAAACCGAATACAAAGGCTGTATATATTGAAACACCAACAAATCCTATGATGGAGATAACCGATATTCGTGCACTTTGTGCATTGGCTCACGAACGCAATGCGCTAGTAATCATCGACAATACCTTCTTGAGCCCATACTTCCAAAAACCATTGACCTTGGGTGCCGATATTGTTGTTCATAGTGGTACAAAATTCATCGGTGGTCATCACGATGTAATCTCTGGTTTTACTATTGTAAAAGATGAAGAAATCGCTGCAAAATTGCGTTTAACATATAAAACCGTAGGTGCATGTTTATCTGCTATGGATAGCTGGCTCGTTATTCGCGGTGTAAAAACATTAGCTCTACGTATGGAGCAACATCAAAAGAATGCCATTGCTCTTGCTGAATGGCTAAAAGAACAACCAAAAGTAACTAAAGTTTTGTTCCCAGGCCTTCCAGAACATCCTGGTTATGAAATCAATAAAGCCCAAACAACAGGCTTTGGAGGCATGCTATCCTTCGAAGTAGATAGCGAAGAAACGGCTAAACAAGTATTAGAAGGTATTAAGCTTATTCAATTCGCTGAAAGTCTTGGTGGTACAGAATCCTTGTTGACATATCCTGTAACGCAAACACATCCAGATTTAAAACCGGAAGATGCAGAACGTAAAGGTATTACACGTCGTTTGTTGCGTTTATCTGTAGGGATTGAAGATACTGAAGACTTGATTGCAGACTTGGAACAAGCTTTTAATAAATAAAGGAGTTCCTATGGGACAATATAACTTTGATCAAATTTTAGATAGAACGCACACAAAATCTTTAAAATACGATTTTGCTGTTAAGCGCGGTAAACCTGCGGATGTGTTGCCATTCTGGGTAGCGGATATGGACTTTGAAATTCCCCCTGAATTGAAGCAAATCTTATTAGACCGCGTAAACCATGGTGTGTTCGGCTATACCGAGTCCGACGACGAATACTTTGATGTGTTACAAAATTGGTTTAGTACTCGTTTTAACTGGATTCCAGAACAAAAATGGCTTGTTAAAACGCCTGGGATTGTATTTGCTTTGGCGATGGCGGTGCGAGCTTTCACCAAGGAGGGTGAAGGTGTACTCATCAACCAACCGGTGTACTACCCATTTAGCATGGTTATTGATGACAACAATCGGCGTCTCATCAATGTGCCACTCATCAAAGGCGACGAAAAATACACTATCGATTTTGAAGGCATCGAGCGTGCAATCATTGAGGAGAATATAACATTATTCCTCTTGTGTAACCCCCATAATCCAGTAGGGCGCGTGTGGACTGAAGACGAGTTAAAACGCCTCGGCGATATTTGTATTAAACACAATGTGCTCATCGTGAGCGATGAAATTCATGCGGATTTTGTATGGAAAGGGCATACGCACAAGGTATTTGCGGACCTTGGTGAAAGCTATGCAGAACACTGTGTTGTATGTACAGCGCCTAGTAAGACTTTTAACATTGCAGGCTTACAAGTAAGTAATATTTTCATTCCTAATGATTCCTTACGCCGCCGTTTTATCAAAGAAATCGATCGTGCTGGCTATAGCCAGTTGAATACGATGGGGATCGTTGGCTGTGAAGGTGCTTACAAAGTGGGGGCTCCTTGGCTTGATGAATTGAAAGAATATATTCAAGATAATATTCAATTCACCATCGACTATATAGCAAAATATATGCCAAAAATCCATGTGTATCGGCCTGAAGGGACATATCTCATGTGGCTAGATTGTTCTCAATTGCCGCTGAGCCCTAAAGAGCGAGATGAATGGATCGTTAATGATGCCAAGCTATGGCTCGATACGGGTTCTATGTTTGGCATCGATGGGGAGGACTTTGAACGCATTAATGTTGCTTGTCCTCGTAAAATATTAGAAGAAGGGCTCGAATCTTGGCGCCGTGCCTATGAGGCTAAGGGCTTTTAATTAGATTAGGTTATCAAGTTGTAGAATATGTAGAGGTGACATTATGCCTATTAAAGTAATAAAAAATTTACCGGCCATAACGAAATTAGCTCAAGAGAATATTTTCGTTATGGATACTGAACGGGCGGAAAATCAACAAATCCGACCTTTGCAAATTTTGCTTGTCAATTTGATGCCTACAAAAGAAGTGACGGAGACGCAAATCTTGCGTGCTCTCAGTAATAGCCCATTGCAAGTTAATTTAACATTATTACATACCGCATCTCGTAAGGCTAAAAATACAGATGAACAATATTTAGAAACTTTCTATCGCACCTTTGATGAAGTAAAAGACCAGTTCTTTGATGGTATGATTATTACCGGTGCTCCTGTAGAGTTAATGCCTTTTGAAGAGGTAGACTATTGGTCTGAACTCGTAGAAATCATGAACTGGGGCGAAGAACATGTATATTCGACCTTCTATATCTGTTGGGGAGCTCAAGCTGGTTTATATCATCACTTTGGTATTAACAAATCTATTATGGATGAGAAATTATTCGGTGTTTATGAACACGATATTTATAATGATCGACCAGTGCTCATGCGTGGATTCGATGAAAAGTTTTGGATGCCACACTCTCGTCACACCACAGTTTCGTTGCAACAAATTAAGGAAAATCGTGACTTGGAACTTTTGGCTGGGTCTGAACCAACAGGTGCTGCTATCGTTCGTAGCTTAGATAATAAACATATCTTTGTATTTGGTCATGCCGAATACGATTGGGACACACTTAACCGTGAGTACGTGCGGGATATCAAAAAAGGTATGGATATTGCGGTTCCTGAAAACTACTTCCCGGATAATGATCCAAAACAACGTCCCATCGTGCGCTGGCGCTCTGTAAGTACATTGTTATTTACGAACTGGTTAAACTACTACGTTTATCAAGAAACACCATACATCATTGAACAAATCCAAAAAATGAAATTTGAACGGGATAAAAATTTAGGCGCTTACATCTAAATGTAAGTACTTATTTCTAATCTATTGATAGTACTATGTACCCCTAATTACTTCTAACATCTCTCAAGGGAGCTAGTTCTTTGGAAGTAATTAGGGGATTTTATTTCTCATAAATGACTTAGTTCGCTTTAGCGGTTTTGGTAAAAGCTTTTATCCTCCTTTGTCCACCATAGTTTAAAGTTATGGAGAAAAGAATATAAAAAATAGTAGACATAACTTTTAAAGCATAGTAATATACTAGGCATAAAGAACGAACTTAAAATATAGTTAATATAAAGGAGTTATTATAATGAGTAAACAATACAGATTTGAAACATTACAATTACACGCTGGTCATACGGTGGATCCAACAGGTTCTCGTGCAGTACCGATTTATCAAACTACATCTTTCGTATTTAAAGATGCTGAGGAAGCCGCAGGTCGTTTTGCATTGACTAATCCTGGT
This sequence comes from Veillonella parvula, assembly GCF_001553335.1. Classification (GTDB taxonomy): domain Bacteria; phylum Bacillota; class Negativicutes; order Veillonellales; family Veillonellaceae; genus Veillonella; species Veillonella parvula_S. The sequence goes on from NZ_KQ960791.1 coordinate 220,142, forward strand.
GGTATTTACTCTCGTCTTGGTAATCCTACTACAGATGTATTGGATTCTCGTGTTGCACAACTTGAAGGCGGTGCTGCTGGTATTGCAGTAGCATCTGGTTCTGCAGCGGTTACGTACTCTATTTTAAATGTAGCAGATGCTGGTGATAATATTGTTGCTGCATCCACATTGTATGGTGGTACTTATAATTTGTTTACTGCTACATTGCCTCGTTTGGGGATTCAAACTAAATTCGTAAATCCGGATCATTTGGAAGAATTTGAAGCAGCTATCGATGAAAAGACTAAAGCCGTTTATATCGAATCTATTGGTAACCCTGGTATTAATCTTATCGATGTACAAGCTATAGCTGATATTGCACATAAACACAATATCATCTTGATTGTAGACAATACATTTGCATCTCCATACTTATTCCGTCCATTAGAACATGGTGCTGACGTAGTTGTACACTCTGCTACTAAATACCTTGGTGGTCACGGTACAACATTGGCTGGCGTAGTAGTAGAATCTGGTAAATTCGACTATAAAGCTTCTGGTAAATACCATGGCTTCTCCGAAGGTGACGAACACTACAATGGATTAGTATTTGGTGATTTGCCAATCCCATTCACTGTAAAAATTCGTGCTCAATTACTTCGTGATACTGGTGCATGCATTACTCCACTTGCAGCATGGCAAATCTTGCAAGGTATTGAAACATTGTCCTTGCGCGTAGAACGTCACGTAGAAAATGCTCGTAAAGTAGTAGATTTCTTGAGCAAACATCCTAAAGTAGCATGGGTAAGCTATCCAGAATTAGAAGACAGCAAATACAAAGCATTAGCTGATAAATACTTCCCTAAAGGTGTTGGTGCAGTATTCACATTCGGTGTAAAAGGTGGTAAAGAAGCCGGTATTAAGCTAGTTGATTCTTTGGAAATCTTCTCCAATCTTGCCAACGTAGCAGATGCTAAATCTCTTGTTATTCATCCTGCATCCACAACACATGCACAACTTAATGAAGAGCAACAAAAATCTGCTGGCGTAACACCAGATATGATCCGTGTATCTATCGGCCTTGAAAATATCGATGATATCATCGAAGACTTAGCACAAGCTTTAGATAAAGCATAATTTTCGTACCTCTTGTTTGGAAAACTATAGATCAAACCTTCAAAACTTACAAATGACATCCTTAAGCTGAACTTTGCTTAAGAAATAGAACACATAACTATTAAACCTATAAAACTTATGCAAAAGGCCTCCCGCTGGGAGGCTTTTTTGTTATTAGTGTGTTGTTGTCTTTATAAGAATGAAATGTTGTGTAAGTGTAATATAATCTTGATAGAATGGACATAAAAAGACCTTGGATTTAATGATCCAAGGTCTTTAAGGGAGTATAGTGTGTGTAACGTTTGGTCTGTGGTGTGTGCACAGACCATTTTCCTATTGTGTGAGATAGGATATTAGGGAGCCCGTGGTTAGTGTTACGGACTCTCTGAGAGTGTGTTAGAGAGTGTATCCAAAGGATACAGTGGGTATAGTATGTGTGTTATATGTGTAGTGTGTCATCTAAGTGGGTTAGGATAGGGTTTCACTTGATGAAATAGAAATCTTAGTATTTTGTGTTTTTAACTTTAGCGCTAATAACTTTACCGGATGTAGCGTCTACTTTTACTTCCGCATTTTTACCGCCGCCAGTTGTCATATCGAATTCATATACAACTCTGCCGTTTTCACGTTCAACGGTCCAATCCATAGTTTGGAAATCAGAACCAACTTTTTCCATAGCTTTTGTTTCAGCTACTTCAGGAATGATGATGTTTTGAACGTTAATTGTTTTAGAAGCTTTGGAGTAACCTTTTACTTCTTTACCAACGATTTGACCAGATGCTTCGTCTACTTTAATTTCTACTTCACGGTTGCCATAATAACCTTCTACTTCATAGTAAGGATTGTGTTTTGCATCATAGGAAATAGATTTTACAGTAGCGCCAGGGAATTGTTGTTGGAATACTGTAACAGCGCCCATGTAATCAACAGAATAGTTTGCTTGTGCAGATGGAGCAATGCTACCAACACCGTTCCAGTTGCTATGGTTGTTGTAACCATGGTTGCTAGCTGCACCAACTACACCTGCTAATAATACTGTACTAACGCCAAATGCACATAGTACTTTGGATACTTTCTTAACATTTTTCATAAGCAATGCCTCCTGATACCAAATTATAATTTTCGTTTAGTTACGATTTTGTGAAAGTAGATTTTACTCAATCTACTCACGTATAATTTAATCTTGTTATATGAAGGATAAGTGAAGTTTAGTAGTTTTTGTATGAAGATGAGTATATCTTTTAGTTATTATGAACTATTGATAATAACTATTAGCTATAGTCAAAATTAAAAAGTACTAAAAACATAGTATATATAGTATTAGACTATATAGTAAACTAAAAGTCAACCATTATAGTTGACAATTAAAAATACAAGTGCTTTAATTTAGATAGTTAGTAGTTTGTTTCCGTGTTATCTTGGACTTTTATTCTCCATTGATAGCACAAATTCCTGCTTAGGTCTGTTATGAATGGAGGTATACCATGAGCTCTACTGTATCAAAACAAACTCGCATTACCACCCGTCAGTTAACGATGACAGCACTCTTTGTGGCGCTAATCGCCGTTGGTGCTTTCATACGGGTCCCATTACCGAATTGTCCGTTTACATTGCAAATCTTATTTACTACATTAGCGGGCATTGTTTTAGGTAGTCGTTTAGGTGCCGCTAGTGTTGGCATTTATATTGTACTAGGCCTTGTTGGGGTACCTATTTTTACATCTGGTGGTGGTCCTAGTTATATTTTGCAACCTACCTTTGGTTATTTAATTGGCTTTATGGTTGGTGCGTATGTAGTAGGACGCATTGCAGAGACAATGGATACACTATCGTTTAAACGTTTGCTAGCCGGATCTATATTAAATCTATTAATTGTATATGGACTTGGCATGGTGTACCTATACTTTATTATGAATCTGTATTTAGGTAAGCCGATTGGTGTGGAAGCTGTCATTATTACTTGCTTCCTAATCCCAGTTGGCCCAGACATTTTCTTGTGCGCTGTAGCAGCATCTCTTGGCAAGAGAATTATTAAAGAATTACAGCACTAATAGAACGTTTTAATAACTATTATAATTAGAATAACTAGAATAAATAGAATAACTATTATAAGGAATTAATCTGTTGTAGATTCATATAGATATTGAATTATGAAATATACGTTATTTTATTCAACAGAATCATTCCTATTAAAAACGAGGCGTTAAGCCTCGTTTTTTATGTAATTCTTAAGGGTATACATAGCCTAAAATAGGTTCTGCAGATTTGATTTTGGTAATCTCTACATATGGTTGTTTACGACCGTGGAAGTCTCGCGTAGAAATCTTTCCTTCAATCGATACCCATTGTTCATTTTGTAAGCTATCACCATCTGTTTTATAGGCTGTCATGCCAATAGGGGCAACGTCAGCAATACAACAAGCCATAGCCATACGAGAAATAGTAAATTCGTTAGATTTTAATGTATTATCTTCGCGGTTCACATAGCCTGTCATATAAACTGTGTAGTCTTTATATTGATCAGCATTAGATCCAACTTTTACAATGGTTTGATAGAAATTGTCTGAGTTCAAAACGATTTCTTTTTTGTCCTTGGAAATTCCTGGCTCTTTGCTTTCACTGTTAACAGTGACAACCTCTCCAATAGCATCGTTTGTAAAGTCAAAATTGTTAGTATCATCGTTTACACGAGTGGCACCATGAACGCCTGTTGAGGGTACAAGAACGGGAGGAACGATGAGCAACATAATAGGAATAATAATCGGAACGATAGATTTCCAGTTATGCTTGTAGTATTTTGACGGTGCCCAAATAATCGTCGCTAGACCACCTAAAATAAGGGCAACGCCACTAATACCTAGTAAAAGTTCATAACGCGGTGCAATATAGTTCAAATAACGACCTGTCACAATGAGGTAAATACAACAGATACCTAAGATGAGATACAATAGACCTTTCACGATAGAAAAGCGATCTTTCAGTCCTAATGTCATGAAATCATCTCCTTTTAATTAATTAAGAACTGAGATAATGATTATAAAAATTTGTAAATTAGCTAAGAAAGAATTTGAATACTAATGCTGCCATATAGGACATAACGGCAATCGTTATGCTTAATCGTATGATAAATGAGGTAGGCATATATTGCTTTAATATATATACGTTTTTGATATCTAGCATCGGACCTAAGATGAGAAAGCCCATTACGGAGCTAATAGGAAATAAGGTGCTCAAGGATTTACCGATGATGGCATCTGATGTAGAGCAGACTGAAAAGAAGAATGCTAACATCAGCAAAATTGGAATGGCTGTAAATTCTGGCAAGGTTAATCCTGCGTTGAGAAGCCAAGGCTTGCCATACACTTGAACTATAGATAGTACAGTTGCCGCCATGGAAAAATAGAATAAGAGTTGAGAAAACTCTCGTTCCATATGGACTAACAATCTTTTTTTATCGATATGTTTAGTTTTAGTTGTTTCTAAAACGATTTCTTCGTAGCTAAGATTCTGTGGTGTTCTTGCTTTCAAAATAGATGTGGCTGGAGGCCAAAATCGGAACGATAGGGCTACTAACAAGGCAACACCTAGTCCTAAAACGATACGCCATACGGAGAGCATGGGATTGTCAGGAAACGCATACCATGTAGAAAGAATGGTGATAGGGTTGATAATCGGGCTAGCGAGCATAAATAAAAGAGCTACTGATAAAGGGATGCCTCGATCTATTAGCGCCTTGAATAAGGGGATGATGGCACAGTCACAAATTGGCAAGGCAAAGCCACTGACCATAGCAGCCCCATAGCTTTTCAAAGAATGGTCACCTAACAGTTTTAGTAATACTCGTTGTGGTACGAAATAGCGAATAATCGTTGAGCCTACCGTGCCTAATAAAAGGAATGGAATGGCCTCGATGATGAGGCCCGTGATTATGGCGAAGCATTGGTGAATGGAATAGGGGATGTCATGGCGAAAAGCTGTGACCAACAGTATATAGGTTGTAATACCAATAACTAATAGATTAGGAATGAGTCCCCATGTGGAATTCCGGCACAGTTGTTCTACTTTTTCTGGTGTAGGAGCTGTTATAATTTTAGCCTCTCCGTTGTAGGTACGTAGTAAAGCGTGATGTGTATTGGATTCTGTGATAATACAATCTGCACTATACAATTGACTCATTACATCATTACCTAAACCAGGGAGTATGGTTGAAACAAATTGATCGGTACAAATATACAATACCTTTTCTACTTGTAATAGGTGGCTTAATATATCGCTATATAGTAAGGCTTCTAGTTGATGAAAGCTTACCATGCCATTCCACTCAATCCATAGCTCTTTTGGCTGTAGTCGTTTTAAATAATCCCCGATTTTACAGGCTATCAATTCGTAAGACTTGATATCGCTAGGAACAATGGCACTGAGTTCATCCGCATTGAGTTGTAAGGGCTCTTTGATGAGAGGTTCACTGCCTTCTTCGGCGCTGATTATTGCGGTACCGCCTAGCTTTTTACGGTATTGTAATTGTTCGTTTATGAACGTGCTTTTACCGGATCCAATAAACCCTGTAACGATATAAACTGGTATCATGATTGACACACTTCGTTATGTACCATTGGTACATTAAAATCTGTGCCGATAACGACTAAACTATAGTCATTAGTTTCACTAGGTGAAAGCGAACAGTAATGAGTGCCGTATTGGAGTTCGTGAGGACCTTCCGTGGTTGGTACAATCCCTTTGGCACGAAGCACTGTATCAGGCATGCCTTCTAAAATGGTTTTCCATTGTGCAAGACTAAGGGTGCGCAAATCCTTAAAGGTATGACTCATAAATAAATGTTCATCGTGTAAGCAGTGATCATCATGACAATGATACAGGCGCTTGATGTAATCACGCAAACCAATGGTATCCCATGCTTCTTCATGAATTGGTGTATGTGGCGCGAGGTCGCGAATCATACGTTTTGTAATGCTTGTCTGTTGAATATCTTCTGTATGGCTCAAAAAAATCGCATCACTATGAGTGATTTGATCCTTGAAGAAAAGACCAAAATTTTTGATAAACATTGGTGCTTGCATAGCATCGACAGTCGTTATTGATGCGTGAATGTAAGCAGATTTTGCAATGTCCTCGTCGTTACAAGTATGGATGATTTCACTGAGCTTGCTAACACCTGATGGCTCGATGTAGATCATATCGATTTTGTAATTTTGCAGAATATCAAGTAGTGCTTGTTGGAAATTTCCTTGTAAGCTACAGCAAATACAGCCAGATGTTACTTCACGGACTGTGGCCCCTGTTTTTGCAAGATTAGCAGCATCGAGGCTAGTTTCACCAAAATCGTTTTCTATAATAAGAATTTTATCTTTCGATGTATGTTCTTTTAGTATATGTTGTAAGAATGTTGTTTTTCCAGAACCTAGAAATCCGGATATGATAACTATTGGAATCATATATACCTCCTGCGTAATGTAAACACAGTATACACCTATAGGATAACACAGAAAATACTCTATGGGGTATATGGAAACTAGCAAGTTTATCAGAGTTTAACAGCCTTCTCTGAAATTTATAGATTATATACTATATATGAGTATACTGGCACATGTAGTTGATATTCATAATTATTTATAAATAAAACGATGCATTCCATGTTGTTCATATATGAAAGAATACTCCTGTATGAATAAATATTTATTTATGTAGTTGAAAAATTTTTATGAAAAAAATCCCTCCTACAAGATAATTCAGTTGGAGAGATGGCTGAATTACTTGTAGGAGGGTTGGAGAGTCACTATTACATGGGTCTCGTAACTTGATGTGTTATTTGCTTATAGTATAACAAATTATACATCAAAAATATAGTAATTATTTATTTTATTGTAATTTTGCTAATAATGCTTTGAGGTACACATATACATTTTCAACAGAAGGTAAATGAACGCGTTCTGATGGTGTATGAGGACTTACGATAGTAGGCCCAAAGCTAATCATTTGTGTATTTGGCAATACGCCTTTTAACAAACCACATTCGAGACCTGCGTGAATAGCATTTACATTAGCTGGTGTATCGAACATTTCGTTATGCAAGGAAATCGCTTGTTCTTCCAATTTTGAGCCTTTGTCGTATTCCCATGCTGGATATCCACCTGTACGCTCTGCAGCTACGCCAAGTGCTTTTGCAAGAAGCATCATTTTTTTCGTTAAGAATTCAAGACTATTGCTATTGGAACTACGAATAGAAATGAGTATTTCAATGGTATGTTGATTTTCACGTACGATAGCAATATTATTAGATGTTTCTACAAGGTTTGGGATAGACTTACTTACAGAATGAACCCCATCTTGTGCAAGATAGATATATGTAATAAGTGCTTCTGTTGTGTCTTCTGCATATACTATTTCAGGAGTAGGAACATCTTCAACTACAAATGTAAGGCCTGGATCCTGTACGCTATATTCGTGTTGGTATTGTTTTTCTTGGTATGCGAGCAATGTTTTAATGGCTGCCACATCTTCAGAGCGTACGGATAGTACAGCTACTGCCTTAGACGGGATTGCATTATGTTTAACGCCACCTTCGAAAGACGCTAAGCTAATAGGATATTGTTGTTGAATATCATAGAGTACACGGGTTAGTACTTGGTTTGCATTAGCTCGTTGCTCGTTGATTTCGATGCCGGAGTGCCCCCCTTTAAGGCCAGTTACTGTAATGGATAAGCCCGCATCATAGCCTGGTAAATTGTTTTCGCGTAACAATGGAATTTTTACATGTACGTGGCAGCCGCCAGCACAGCTAACGGTGAAGTCATGTTCTACTTCTGTATCTAGGTTGAGTAAGTAGTCACCAGTTACTTGACCTTCTTTAATGGCAAAGGCACCATCCATACCAGTTTCTTCGTTGGTAGTGAATAATAATTGCATTGGTCCATGTTGTTGGCTTTCATCTTCAAGGAGAGCAAGCATCATAGCAGCACCCATGCCATTATCGGCACCTAATGTTGTATGGTCTGCGTGCATCCATTCTCCTTCGATGATATTAGCAATTGGATCTTTAGAGAAGTCGTGGTTAGAGTCATGGTCTTTAACACAAACCATATCAATATGACCTTGTAAAATGATGGATGGACGGTTTTCATAACCTGGAGATGCAGCTTTTTTGATAACTACATTAAAGATTTCGTCTTGATGAACTTCAAGACCTAAATTTTTAGCAAAGTTCACGATGTAATCGCTGATGCCTTTTTCATTGCCGGACTCACGAGGGATTTGGCTCATTTCTTTAAAAATTTCTAATACGCGTTTTGCTTGAACGATTGTTTCCATAATGGTACCTTTCATTCTCATGTAAAATAGATATGTATGTATTATTGAAAGCTTTTAAAACAATATAAAATAAAATATTATAGCGTAATGGTCGCTTGTTTTACAGTCTAGACTAGCTTCTTTCATACATACGAACTATATAAATTATTGTTGTATATATATAGTTATATCACAATAAAGATTATTAGGATAGCTTATGCTAGGTGCTAGCTATATAGGAATAATATTGTATAATGAGGGTATACGAATAACGAATAACAATTAACTAAATTTCTATAGATCTTAGAAGGTTGGTGAACTAATGCAACATGAAAGCCGCAATATTAGCATGCTTATGGATTTTTATGAGATGACTATGGCACATGGCTACTTTACAAAATTAAAAAATGTGGATCGCGTCGCATTTGATGTTTTCTTTAGACGTAATCCAGACAAGGGCGGTTTTGCTATTTTTGGTGGTCTCGAACAAATCGTTGAGTACATTTTAAATTTACACTTTGATGAAAGTGATATCTCTTATTTACGGAGTCAGGGTATTTTTAGTGAAGAATTTTTAGCATATCTAAAAGATTTCTCTTTCACTGGTGATGTATATGCCTTCCCAGAAGGTTCTATCATCTATCCTAATGAACCTGTAATTACAATTGTGGCGTCTCTCATAGATGCACAAATCATAGAAACTGCAGTACTTACTATGATGAACCATCAATCTCTTATCGCCACAAAAGCTAATCGCATCGTTCGCGCTGCGGATGGGCGTATTGTGGCTGACTTTGGTGCTCGTCGTGCACATAATGTAGACGCTGCTGTATATGGTGCAAGAGCCGCTTATATTGGTGGTGTTCAGTCCACTGCAACCGTTTTAGCAGGGCAACAGTTTGGCATTCCTGTCAGCGGGACCATGGCACATAGCTGGGTTATGTACTATGGTTCTGAATACGATGCTTTCAAAGCCTATGCCGAAGTGTATCCAGATAATGCAGTATTCCTCGTTGATACTTATGATGTGTTAAACTCTGGCGTGCCCAATGCTATTAAGGTAGCAAAGGATGTATTGGAGCCAATGGGGAAACGCTTAAAAGGAATTCGCCTAGATTCTGGTGACCTTGCGTATTTGGCTAAAAAAGCACGACGTATGCTAGATGATGCAGGTTTAGAGGATTGTAAAATCATGGCATCAAATAGCCTAGACGAGTATACAATTACATCTTTGCTAATACAAGGTGGCCCTATTGATATCTTTGGTGTAGGGGAGCGCCTCATTACCTCTAAGAGTGACCCCGTATTTGGTGCGGTATATAAGATTGCTAGCATCGAGAAAGATGGTATGTGGGAACCGCGTATCAAGATTTCTGAAAGTGTAGAAAAAATTACTAATCCAGGTCTTAAAAAGGTATATCGTGTTTATAATGATAAAGGACGTGCGATTGCAGATTTATTAACATTGTTGAGAGAGGTACCTGATACAGAGGAACCATATCGTTATATCGATCCTGAGCAACCTTGGCGTGAATTATATTTTGAAAATTGCACTTTTAAAGAGATGAAGCAGCTTATTATCAAGGATGGTAAATTAGTTGTGGACTTACCAACCCTAGAGGAAATTCGAGCATATGTGCAAGATCAATTAGCTAATGAAATTTGGCCTGAAGAGCAACGCTTTGAAAATCCACATCGTCACTACCTTGATATGAGTCCTAGCTACTATCAATTGAAGATGGATTTATTGAACCGTATTTATCGGAAAAAGTAGGAGGGCCTATGTTAGAAAATCCACAAGCTACAAAGGATGCCCTCATTCAATGGATTCGAGATTATTTTGGTAAAAATGGTCCTAACTGTAGTGCTGTAGTTGGTATTTCAGGTGGTAAGGACTCGACTATCGTGGCGGCTCTTTGCAAAGAAGCTCTCGGTGCAGATCGCGTAGTTGGTGTTCTTATGCCAAATGGAGTGCAATCCGATATTGATGATGCTCAGACAGTGGTAAATTATTTAGGAATTCCGCACATGACGGTCAATATTGGTGCTGCCTATGAGGCGCTAACTCATGCTATCGTTCAGGCTAAGGGGTATGATGCTGTAACGGGGAGAACCAATTTATCTAAAGATGCTGCCATTAATACGCCGCCTCGTCTCCGGATGGCAACTCTCTATGCAGTAGGACAAAATTTACCAAATGGTGCTCGTGTAGCAAATACTTGTAATGGATCTGAAGACTACGTAGGATACTCTACAAAATACGGAGATAGTGCGGGTGATTTTAGCCCTCTCGCACAACTCGTAGTAGAAGAAGTTCGTCAAATAGGAAAACTTCTTGATATTCCATTGCACCTAGTTGATAAGGTGCCAAGTGATGGTCTTAGTGGTCAGTCCGATGAGGATAAATTGGGATTTACCTATGCTATACTGGATCGTTATATCAGAACTGGTGAAATTGAAGATCAGCCAACAAAAGAGCGAATCGACTATCTGAATCGAATTAATAAGCATAAATTAGAGTTGATGCCGTCATTTGACCCAAACCTTTAATTGATAGGGTGAAAATCTTGATTTATAGTGGAGGCAATATGGAGACAAAAATCGCTTTGATTGGTACTGGAGGAACTATTGCTGGAAAAGGTACTTCAAATACGGATTTAACAGGTTATACGGCAGGGGTATTAGGCCTTGACGAAATTTTAGCCTCTGTACCTGGCACAAAACCGTATGGTCCTTATACATATACTCAGTTTAGTAATATTGAAAGCTCCGATATTACCGTAAATCACTGGTTAGAACTTTCTAAGTTGGTGCAAAAATTGGTTAATCGAGAGGATATCGGTGGTGTTGTCATTACTCACGGCACAGATAGCATGGAGGAGACAGCATATTTTCTGAATCTGACAGTTCATACAGACAAGCCAATTGTTATTACTGGATCTATGAGACCTGCTGGTGCTATTAGTGCAGACGGGCCAATTAATTTATTGCAAGCAATCCAAGTAGCGAGAACACCATCGTCTGTAGGTAAAGGTGTGATAGTCGTATTAAATGGCTACATTGATGGGGCAAGGGATGTATCTAAATGCAACACTACTAATGTAGCGACTTTTGATAGTCCATTAGTGGGGCATCTTGGTATTGTACAAGATGGTGTTGCCCACTATTATAAAGTGTCTACTCGACGTCATACTCAAGACTCTGTATTTGATGTGAGTAAATTGTCTGAGTTACCTCGTGTAGTTATAATGACCTGCTATGGTGGTATGGATGATATGGTGCCTATGAGTGTAGTTGCTACAAATCCTGACGGTTTAATTTTAACAGGTCTTGGTCATGGTACAATCCCACAAAACGTACGTCAAATCACACAGAATACAAAGTTTCCAACGGTACGTGCTTCTCGTACCGGTAGTGGTATGGTATCTGCAGTGCCACAAGATGCACTGGCAAACTATCTAGTATGTGATACTTTAAGTCCACAAAAAGCGCGTATTTTATTGATGCTAGGGCTTACAAAAACTAAAAATCTTAAAAAGTTACAACAATTCTTCCATGAATATTAAAGGCACATAATACTCATGGAACATATGAAACATAATAATTCTTTGAATCTAATAATTAATTTGAAAAATTTGAGAAAATATCTCAAATTTTAATTTGATATTCATTTTCAAAAATTATACTATATGTAACAGTTTTATATGCAATAAACCGCACATTCCGATCGCCTAGGATGTGCGGTTTTTCATTTGTATTATATTTTTCATATATGAGTGGGGTATTGAATAATAATTTTTGGGGTATCATTCTAGATATTTTTGTATATTACAAAATAGGATTATTCAGCGCCGATAGCATTTTCTAGTGCTCTTTGTACGCCTACATAGACGGCCTTGGCTAAGGTGTCTCCAAATAGTGAAAAGGAACCAGCATCTGTTAAGATATCTCCATTTGTATCAATGGTGAGAATGATACCATCTGTAGAGGTACCTGTGGCAGATGTTTTTCGTTCTTTTGTAATTGCATCAGGAATATCTTCATTAATAAACGGATGGAGGCGTACGCTTTCAACATTCCAATCTTGAAGGGCTGCGGTTTTTGCTTCGGTAATTGTCATAACAGCTTTTACCATAGCGCTATCTGTTAAAGCTTTATTTGTAAATACGAGGATATTGATTGTGCCTGGCACTATGAAGTCTCCATCACGCTCTTCGTAACAATAGCCTGTACCTGCGCGATGTGCCGTTTTTTCATAGCCTGCAGTCACGATAGTTTCCACAATAGTATCATGTTCTTCAACTTTGGCATAGGCGTGTAGATGCATTGTGGCAGACGTGAGAAGTGCTGTACTAAAATGAACAGGAGTATCAATATGTTCAAATTCTTGAGCCAAATAATCGGCTACAGAGCCACCGGGTAAATCTTTTTCTGTTTCGATTTGATATGTTAGCTGTTGGTTGCGTACCGCTAGCGTATGGTGATAGCCACCATTTAATTGTCCGCTCGAAAGAGAATAGTGGATATCGTCAAAGTGTACCGTAACGGAGTGTAACTCTCTAGTTACATAGCCTCCAGTAGCGAGCTCTTGGGGTGCTTCGTATAGATTTTTGAACATGTAAGTCTCCCTAGTTTTATGATTGTTATATATGGAATATAACGATATAATATCTTTATTATCGTATTGCAAATGCATATGTAAAATTATAGCATATATATTTACCGTTATTATATTGCTATTATGTTGTGATAGATATTTGTGATTGTATAGATTTATATTATGGATGGTTACTATGGCTAATTTCTTAAGTGCTGTTTCTGAATTTCTTTTTAAAGACGCTAATATATTAATTCAAATAAGGGACTGGTTTTTTGCACAAGCTGGAAATATCTTATTAGCACTAATTTTATTTTGGATAGGGCGATATGCTATTAAATGGGTAAAAGCTTTTGCAGTGCGCATTATGACAAAAGCTTCCTATGACTCAGCAGCAATGAGCTTTATCACTCAAATTATTAATTATGCCTTGCTAGTAGGGTTAGTATTGATTTGCTTAAACCAAATCGGTATTCCTACAACATCCTTTATAGCTGCTTTTGGTGCTTTTGGTTTAGGTATTGGTCTCGCCTTACAGAATAACCTTTCTAACTTAGCATCTGGTTTATTAATTCTTATCTTCAAACCTTTTAGAGCGGGTCACGTTATTCAGGTGGGTGATGTAGTCGGCAGTGTTAAATCAATCCAATTTATGTATACAGTTATTACTACAAAAGATCAAAAGAATGTATACATACCTAACTCTCTTCTTACATCACAAGCTGTAACTAACATTGTTTATACTACAGAACGGGTTATCCCATTTACGTTTGACATTGGTTATAATAATGATCATCATGAGGCAATAAAAATCTTAAAAAATATTTTTGCAGCAGATAAACGTGTCCTTAATCCGAAGAATATGGAAATAGGTATTTCTGAATTTGGAGATAATTCTGTACGAATTGCTGCTTATGCTCGTGTTAAGTCGAATGATTTTCTCGATGTTCAATATAGCATCATGTCTGATGTAAAAGATGCCTTTGATAAATATGGTATCGATATTCCATATCCTCAACGTGTAGTATATATTCAAAATGTAGATACATCGACAGGTGAAATTAAAGGGACAAAAAAGAAAGCAACTACTACAAATGTAGCACTAGATGATAGTCTTGAAAGTTAAGATACTGGAAGGTAGAACGAGAGTGATGACACTTTTAACGACGAATATTCATATGTTTTATAAGAAATTGGTATTGGCCATAACTTTTATAGGAATCATATTTATAGGTGCTAGTGTTGCTCAAGCTGCATACATTACACCTCCTTCTACTGTTGGTGAGGCCGTAGTCCTAATTGATGCAGATACAAAAGAAATTTTATTTGCAAAGAACCCAGATAAGTGGATGCATCCAGCTAGTACTACAAAAATGGTCACCTTGTTAACTGCCTTAGAATTAAAGGGCACACAGCTTGATGAATTAGCTACTATAAGTAGCTATGCAACGAGCATGGAAGAATCAAACCTTGGGGTTCGCGTAGGCGATCAGATTACATTGGAAGGTGTTCTTGAAGGTATGATGGTTGCTAGTGGTAATGATGCGGCCGTTGTAGTAGCCGAAAATGTAAGTGGTTCTGTGGATAAATTTGCTAAGGATATGACTCGCATTGCTGCAAAAGCGGGGGCAAAGAATAGTGTGTTCTTGAATCCTCATGGATTAACACAAAAGGGTCACCATTCTACGGCTCGTGATTTAGCGATGATTGCCGCATATGGCATGAAATACCAAATGTTCCGTGACAAAGTTGCCAATGATTACTATAAGGTGCCGTACCAAAACCGTGCACCAGAAACAATTCGTACTACAAACCACTTCATTCGCAACAAATATCCTGGTGCAAATGGCTTGAAAACAGGTTTTACAAATGCAGCAGGAGAATGTTTGATTGCGTCTGCCACACGTAATGGCCATACTATGATTGTAGTCATGTTAAACGATGATAATCGTTGGGATGAAGCGGTACAATTCCTTGATTATGGCTTTAAACTTCGTGGGGTAATTTAAGGACCTATTGTGTAATGGGGGATATATGAGTTCATTTTTTGCATTTTTAAAACGCATGCGCTTTATCAATCGATGGAGCCTCATGCGAAATACGGAAATAGAAAATATTCAAGAACATAGCCTTGAAGTGGCTATGGTAGCCCACAATTTGGGAGCTATAAAAAATGAATACTTCGGTGGAAATGTAGATATTAATAAGGTAGCTGTCATAGCTATGTATCATGAGGTGAGTGAAATCTTTACAGGAGATATGCCGACACCAATCAAGTATTTTGATCCAAAGTTGCGTGAACTGTATGGTGAGGTTGAAACTTTGGCGCAAGAAAAAATGCTATCAACCTTGCCAGACCGGTTACAATCTGTTTATAAGCCTATACTTGTTGATGCAGAGACTAGTCCAGAATGGCCTCTCGTTAAGGCTGCCGATACAATTTCAGCCTATATGAAATGCGTCAAAGAGCTCAAGGCAGGGAATGATGAGTTTAAAGAGGCACATGATTCTATCTTAGCTAAGTTGAAAACTCTAAATATGCCTGAGGTAGATATGTTTATTGAATTATATATCCCTGCTCTTGGTAAGAGTTTGGATGAGTTGAACTATTACGAAATTAAATAATTACTAAAAGAGACGACCAGAGGTCGTCTTTTTTAGTTTTATGTAATTATAGATTCTTCTACTTATGTGCCTATTAGTAACAGTTTGCTTATGTGAGTATTAATGACAATCTACTTGTGTGACCATTAGCAGCATATCGTGTAATAATTATAGTTTATTTTTTCTATCTATAATCTCTTGATTTCTCATTAGTATTTTTTTACCTCGCCACGAGAAGGCTCGATGACCGTATTTTGCTTTGAATTCTTTGTTCGTTAGTGTTTCTAGTTCGTCTATATTAATATACGGTTCTATCTGTTGGAATTCTGGGATGGGCGTAGTTGGAATATCTTTGTTGTGAGGACACACCTCTTGGCACACATCACAACCAAATACGAGTGGTGTTTTAGCGAGAATCTGCTCCTCTTCATCGGTGAGTTCTCCTTTTTTCTGAGTTAAGTAGCTTTTACAAGTCGCGAATTTAAATTCGTCATGGCCCAAACATTGGCCTAAGCATGCTGTAATACAACGATTACATCCTATACAGGACTGCTCAAGAGGGGCATTTGGTTTGAGTTCTAGTGTTGTTAAAATCGTACCAATAACGACATAAGAACCCCATTTAGGGCTGATAAAACAGTTGTTCTTTCCGTAAAAGCCGAGACCTGCTAAGTAGGCCATGTACCGATCTGCTAAAGGCGAGGTGTCACAATGAATGGAGAACTGAGCCGAGTCATCAATTATTTGTAATCTTTCAATAAGACGTTCTAAATATTCATTAATGACCAGGTGATAATCTGTTGACCATGTATAGCGCGATAGATTGGCATGGCCTTTGTGTTGTACATGGTACGGGAATAGACAAACGATGGCACTTTTGGGCATAAACTGAGTCGTTCCTAGTAGTCTTGCCTCCACATCTTCCGTAGTAAAGGGGCATGGATTGCTTTCAAATAAAATAGTTTTGGCCTGTTCAGGTAGTGGCCATGAGGCAATTCCAAATTCATAAATATGTAATTCTTTGCAAATTTCCTGTAAATTTATATCTTTCATCGTAGATTTAGTGGTAAATAATTGGTAAAATAAAAGTATAAGAAATGCACGAGATTTTATAGTTTTTTGTTAAGTTTGTAGTTTGGTGAGAACTGTATTTTTATAGTTAGCACCGTAATTCTGTTAGTATTAGTATACCATTGAGAGGACAGATTATGTTAGCATTTATGAAAGTATTACAACCGAAGACGGTGGAAGAGGCTTATGAATTAGCCACAAAGAACAAAACTGCTCCTATGCTAGCAGGCGGCTGTTGGCTGCGTCTAGGACGACGTACTTGGCCATCAGTGATTGATATGGCGAGTCTTGATTTGCGTTATGTTCGTGAAGAAGATAAGGAGTTTGTAATTGGCGCTATGGCGACACAAGGAGATGTGGAACGCTTTGAGCCTTTACAACAATTCTGCGGCGGTGCCGTAGTTAAAGGCGTTAAGGAGATTCTTGGCGTTCAATTTAGAAATACTGCTACCATGGGCGGTTCTGTAGCAAGTAAGTTTGGCTTCTCTGATATCATCCCTGCGCTATTGGCAGTGCATGCAGACATCGTTACCTTCAAAGGCGGTCGTATGTCCATGCAAGATTATATGGCATATAGAGAACGTGATATTCTCATGGAGATTCGCATCCCTAAGGTAGATGTACCTGTAGCTGTTGAAGCCCTTCGCATTTCTCGTGGTGATTTCCCGTTATTGACAGGTGCTCTTCGCCATGATGAAAAAGGGGTTGAATTGTATATCGGTACAAGACCTGGTGTACCTCAATTAGCTGTTAAAGCAAGTGCCTTGCTTTCAGAAAAAGGATTATCTGCCGCAAAAGAGGCAGGTCAATTGGCATCTGAAGAACTGGTGTATCAATCTAACTCTCATGCGTCCAAAGAATATCGCATGGAAATGGTAAAAGCAATGGTTCAACGCTTAGCTAAGGAGGTGGCACAATAATGGAACTCGTACTTAATATTAATAACAAAAATGTAACTGTTAATGTGCCAACTGATGAGATGTTGCTAGATACATTGCGTAATCTTGGCTATTACAGTGTCCGCTGTGGCTGTGACACTACAAACTGTGGCCTTTGCACTGTATGGGTGGATGACGAAATTATTTTGTCCTGTGCATACCCTACATTTCGTGCGCCAGGCCATAAAATTACTACATTAGAAGGCTTACAAGAGGAAGCTGAATTATTAGCGGCTTGTATCGCAAGTGAAGGCGCAGATCAGTGTGGTTTTTGTACAACTGGCATGATGATGAGTGCTATTAATTTGAAACGCAAAAATCCAAAGGCTAGCGATGATGAGATTCGCGAATACCTCATAGGTAACTTGTGTCGCTGTACTGGTTATGAATCACAACTTCGAGGAGTTCGTAAATTCTTAGAAGGAGGCCTATAATGATGAATAAGCATATTGGAAAATCCTATGACAAAGTTGACTCCAAAGGTATTTTGTCTGGTAAACCGTCTTATACTGGCGATTTTGTTCCCAAAGATGCGCTCGTTATTAAGGCTCTTCGTAGCCCTCATGCTCAGGCGCGCATCAAATCTATTGATACATCTAAAGCTAAATTGATTCCTGGCGTAGAAGCTATTTTTACTTATGAAGATGTGCCTAATACGCGATTCACATTAGCAGGCCAAACATATCCAGAGCCATCCGCTTATGATGCGCTCATTTTGGACCCTGTAGTTCGCTATGTTGGAGACGAAGTAGCTCTTATCGTAGCAAAAGATGAAGCTACAGCGCTTAAAGCAATGCCGCTTATCAAAGTTGAATACGAAGTACAGAAACCTGTACTTGATATGCACACTGCTATCGATCATGAAACTATAGTACATCCTGAAGATGATATTCATAACAATATCCCTGTAGGTCAAGATTACAAACGTAATATTTGCGTATCCTATCACAAACGGGTAGGAGATGTGGAAGCAGAACTTGCTAAATGTGATTACGTGGCAGAAGGTACATATTTTGACCAGGCCACACGCCAAACAGCGATGGAACCATTCCAAAGCTTTGGATATATAGATGCGCTAGGTCGTGTAGTTATCGTATCCTCTACGCAAATCGTATTCCATGTACGTCGTCACATCGCTCGTGCACTCGGTATTCCGGCCACAAAAGTCCGTGTTATTAAACCTCGTATCGGCGGCGGTTTCGGCTCTAAACAAACGGCTTGTACAGAAATTATGACGGCCTTTGTAGCGTGGACATTGAAAAAACCTTGTTATCTCTTATACGATCGTACAGAAGCACAAACTTGCTCTACTACACGTCATGCTCGTGAATGGAAAATCCGTGTAGGTGCTACAAAAGATGGCATTATTAAAGTTATTGATATGGACTCCATCACAGCCGCTGGTGCACATGCAACTCATTGCTTCACTACTACAACGGCTGGCGAACATAAATCTGTACCTTTGTACAACAAAGCGACTGCTGTTCATTATGGTACAGAGGGTGTGTATACTAACCAAACTCCTGGTGGTGCTTTCCGTGGGTATGGTGCAACAGAAGCATTGTGGCCATTAGAATGTGCAGTAAACCAGTTAGCTGATAAGATGGGGATTGATCCAGCTGAGTTACGTCAGAAGAACTTAATAGCGGAAGGTGAACAAAGCTTAGTATATGCTCCAGATGAATATCTTGATTCTGGTCTTTTCCAAGATACCGTAAATCGCGTAAAAGAAATGGCTCGTTGGGATGAACGCCCTCATTCTTGGGATATCGATGAGCGCTATCGCGGTGGACTTGGCATGGCTTTAGCATTACAAGGCTCTGGTGTCGCAAATATCGATGTGGCGTCTGTTGAAATTCGCCTTGGTGACGATGGTAATTATACATTGTATACTGGGTCTTCTGATATGGGCATGGGGTCTAATACCGTATTGACTCAAATGGCCTGTGAAGTAATCGGCTGTCCTATGGAATATATGACTGTTATTGAATCAGATACAGATATCGTACCATTCGATCCAGGGTCCTACGCATCTAGTACAACCTATGTAACAGGTACTGCTGCTAAGATGGCAGCAGAAGAATTGCGCACTAAGATTATTGCTAAATTCGCTCAATTCTTTGAAACCGACGTTGAAAACGTTGACTTTGACGGCGTTGTAGCTACCACAAAAGATGGTGCTAAAACAATGGATATCCATCAATTGGCACCAAAATTATTAGTTGGTGTTAATGCGGAGCAATTGTCTGGTTTTGCTACATGGGGCAGTCATACGTCCCCACCTCCATTTATGGCATCTATTGCTGAGGTGAAGGTAGATAAACAAACAGGTAAGGTTATTCCTCTTCATTTCTATTCTTGTGTTGATTGTGGTACGGTTATCAACCCTAAATTGGCTCGCGTTCAAGTTGAGGGTGGTGTGGTACAAGCTATCGGCATGGCTTTATATGAAGATGTACGCTATTCCAACAATGGTCGTTTGGAAACAAACAATCTTATGACTTATAAAATCCCAACCCGTCAGGATATTGGTGAATTACATACAGACTTTGTAGAATCTTACGAGCCTACAGGTGGTTTCGGAGCAAAATCTATTGGTGAGGTTGTCATCAATACGGGGTGCCCTGCTATTCAACATGCCATTAAAAATGCAGTTGGTGCGGATATTCGTACATTACCTATGACACCTGAGAAGGTATTTATGGCTATGGACGAGAAATATAAAGTATAGAGATTTCTAGTTCTTTTTACTTTCTAAGGAGGCCTGGTTCTATGACATCACAAACATCCTATTGGAATCGATTGATTCAGCCGGGAATCGTTGCCCTTGTTGGGGCAGGCGGTAAAACGACTGTGCTTTCAAAACTAGTAGAATATGGACGGCTGAAAGGTCAGCCCATCGTAGTTACGACTACGACTCGACTTTATGAGTCTCAGGTGGCTCATTATGAACCGATTTATACTCATAATATTAATGAAGCTGATGAGTATTGTACTGACCGACTTTTACATGGCTATTGTGGTGCGTGGTTCGCTGGAATTACAGGAACAAAAGTAGACTCCTTAGATTGTGATCTTATCGATGGTTTATCCAAGTTACATCCCAATTGGCAAATTGTTGTAGAAGCAGATGGGGCGAAGGAAAAATGGCTCAAGGCACCTAAGACGACCGAACCTGTCATTCCATCTCTTACAAAGACTACGATTGGCCTCGTGAATCTACAAATGCTAGGGGCCCCGTTAGATGATGAACACGTACATAATATCGAGCTGGTTCAAGATATTGTAAAACGCGATATGGGGGCTATTGTAACTCCTCGTATGTTGGCTGATCTTGTTTTGCATAGGCAAGGTTTATTCCAATACAGTAAAGGTAAGAAAATACTATTCTGTACTGGTTATGAAACAGTGCAACATCGCATTATCGATGATTTTATTGATCATATTGTTGATAGCGATATTTCGGCTATCATTTTGGCTGATGGATACAAAGCAAGTTGTGAAATCCGTCGCATTATTCAATGTCGGTAGGTACTCATGACTAATGTGAAAGCAAATTGTAACACCGCTTTTAGTCCCATGAGAGACCCCATAGACCATCATCCTTTGCATATTGGCATTGTCCTCCTTGTGGGAGGGCAATCCAAGCGTATGGGATGTAATAAGCAGCTCTTACCCTGGCGTGGCAAGACTGTTCTAGATGCGGTCTGTGGGGCTCTTCAAGGTGGATGGGGTGGACAGGTAGCTTCTACTGTATCGTGTAAGCTACCTTTTGTGGCAGTTACTGGTGATGATCATGAGAAACTAGAACCTATTGTCACAAGCTATGGTTTTGAAGCCCTTCGAAATGACCATCCTGAACTGGGGCAAGGCGTATCCATAGCGTTGGGAGTACATCATTTGGTGAATACGGCGCCTATACCGCTAGACGGTATTCTCTGTTCAGTAGGAGATCAACCACTTTTGACGAGTGCTGTTGTACACGAGGTCATTCGTGCGTTTAATGAAAACTTTCATCCGAAAACTATCGTCGTTCCACATTATGGGGCAAATTATCACTCGGGAAATCCCGTTCTCTTTGGTTCTCATTGGTTTGATTATTTACAACAGATTCAAGGGGATCAAGGGGGGAAGACCATTATTCATGGTGATGGTAAAGCCCATGTCGTGAAATTATGGATTAGTGATGATATTGGCGACGATATCGATACACCCGATGATTTTGAGCGTTTGAAACATCGTGAAAGTGAGGCATTATGAAACCATTGGTACTCATGCGTGGAGGCGGAGACATTGCTTCCGGCGCTGTATATAGATTGAGACGGGCGGGCTATCCCGTTGTAATTAGTGAAATAGCGATTCCTACCATGATTCGCCGCGAAGTATGTTACGGTAATGCGGTTCATCGTGGAGAAATGATTTTGGAACGTTTTGTTGCTCGTCATGTGTCTCTTAGTGAAGTGAAGGATACATTGGCACAGGAAATCATCCCCGTTGTCACTAGCTCATATGAGGAATTATTGGACACTTTAAAACCAGAGATTGTAGTCGATGCTATTTTGAGTAAAAAGAATCTTGGTACAAAACGGGATGATGCAGATCTCGTTATCGGTGTGGGCCCTGGATTTATTGCTGGAGAAGATGTAGATGTAGTCATTGAAACGATGCGTGGTCATTCATTAGGTCGCTGTATCTATGATGGACCAGCTCAACCTAATACGGGTATCCCTGGAAATGTAGGTGGCTACACTCATGAGCGTGTTATTCATTCTCCAAAGGCTGGACTATTTACAGCAAAACGTCATATTGGGGATTCTGTACAAGCTAATGAAGTAATTGGTTATGTTGATGAAGAACCAGTAAGAGCGAAAATTACAGGTATTCTACGAGGCATTTTAAAAAGTGGGCTCATCGTATCAGATCATTTTAAGTTGGCTGATGTGGATGCTCGTTGTGAAGAGTCTCATTGCTATAGTATTTCAGATAAATCCCTTGCTGTCGGTGGAGGTGTATTAGAGGCTGTTACCGCTTGGGATTATGAAAGGAATCTAGATGGAAACAATTTATGATGTGATGAAAGATCGTCTACAGGTTACTGAAACTACTGTGATGGTTACTGTTCTATCCGGTCCTCGTCAAGGGGATAAGACTATTTATGCTGAAGATGGAAGGGTTCTATACGGAACTCCTATTGAAGGGTTTACTGTAGATAAAGCAAAGCTAAATTCTCTATGCATGGTAGGCGAAATGGAGTGTTTCGTACAACCTGTAGAAAATGATCCGTCAGTTCTCGTATTAGGCGCAGGTCATGTTAGCCGAGCTATTACAGATTTGCTGTTGTTTATTGGATGTCGTGTTACAGTCGTAGATGACCGTCCAGAATATGTAGTTCCTGAATTCTTTGATGAACGTGTCATACGTAAATGCTTACCTTTAGAAAACTTCAAGAACGATTTACCTCTTGATGAATATACTGGTTTTATCATTGTGACACGTGCTCATGAGTACGATAATATATGCTTAGAACAATTAC
Source organism: Veillonella parvula (assembly GCF_001553335.1). Lineage (GTDB taxonomy): Bacteria > Bacillota > Negativicutes > Veillonellales > Veillonellaceae > Veillonella > Veillonella parvula_S. The sequence goes on from NZ_KQ960791.1 coordinate 243,285, forward strand.
GAGGGTACTTGCCTACCTATATGGGCGTTATGGGTAGCCAAAAACGCATCCATCACGCCTTTGAAGTGTTGCGTGAGCAGGGATGGACTCAAGATGAGTTAGATATGGTATATGCGCCTATTGGGCTAGATTTAGGAGCTCAAACGCCTGAGGAAATTGCATTATCTATCGTTAGTGAATATTTGGCAGTGGTGCGTGGAAAAAAAGGCGGCTCATTGCGGAAAGGTAGAGTGATCCATGAATCGTGAGTTTATTGAATACCTTAGTGAACGTAAAAACGAAACCTTAGCAGTAGCCACTATTTTATATACCTGTGGATCCACACCTCGTAAAGCTGGTACATCTATGGTTGTATTTCCTGATGGATCTATTTTTGGTACTATCGGCGGCGGACGTGCGGAAAATGAAATCCGCCTAAGTGCGGTGGACTCTTTGAATAAAAAAGAAGCTCACCGTCGTATCGATGTTCATCTCGATGATGACGTAGCTGTTAAAGAAGGCATGGTTTGTGGGGGCCAAATGGATGTTTGGATTGAAACACAAAACATCTAATAAAAATCTCATTCAGCGTTTGTTTATAAATTTACAGTACTCTCAAAATGAGTTAAAATATAAGGTACAGTCAAAGAATTGATTGTACCTTATTATTTTGTATAAGGAGCTATTTTTATGCATATTGACGCACTTATACATACCTTTAGGCTTCTTGATATCGTTGATATCATAATCGTTGCTATTGGTATTTACTATTTATATAAATTGCTTAAAGATACACGGGCCGTTTCTCTTTTAAAAGGTCTCGTTATGTTGGCAATTTTAAATTTATTAAGTCATCTGTTAAATCTATACGTTATCAACTGGATTTTGCAACAAAGTATGACCGTTCTTCTCTTTGCGTTACCCGTTGTATTCCAACCAGAATTGCGTCGTGCTCTAGAACAATTGGGGCGTGGACGAATCTTCAGCAAGGCACAAAATGTAAACGAAGAAGAAATGGATATGGCCATTAATGAAGTGATGGCTGCGGCTCGCGTTATGTCTCGTGAACATACTGGGGCACTTATCGTTTTTGAACGTGAAGTAGGTCTTAATGACTTTGTAGATACTGGTATTCTTATCGATGCTGTATTGAGTCGCGAGTTGATTAAAAATATCTTTGTTCCTAGTACACCGCTTCATGATGGGGCCTTGATTATTCGTGATGGGCGAATCCGTGCAGCGGGCTGCTTGTTGCCGTTGACTGAGGACCGCACATTGAGTACTGAACTAGGTACACGTCACCGTGCAGCTATTGGCTTGTCTGAGCAAACTGACGCTGTTGTAGTCGTTGTCAGTGAGGAAACAGGGACCATTTCTTATACATATGGCGGTCATATTTATCGCCATTTACCAGAGGATCAAATTAAAGAGGCATTGCGCACCTTTATGGAACGCCCTCGTCAAACCATTACTAGTATGTGGAAATGGAGGGCAAATAAATGATGATTCATTTGAAACGCAATTGGCCTGCTAAATTATTATCCTTGCTAGCGGCTATCGTCATGTGGTTCTTTATTATGCGCGATCAGAACCCTGTGATGGAAGTAACCTATACAATACCTGTTCAGGTTCAAAATCTCAATTCTGGCTATATCATAGAAGATGCACCAGATGTGGTCCGTGTTGTTCTGGCTGGTCCACGTGATACCATTATGTCTATAAAATCAGATAATTTACGGGCTTATATTGATGCATCTGGTGTAAAACCAGGTCAAAATAATGTAACTATTAATTTTACGCCTCCGGCAGGGATGAATCTTGTGGAGGTTAAACCAGATAACATCATCATCAATGTTGATGAATATGCAGAGAAAACGATTCCTGTTGAAATAGTTCCAATCGGCAAGTTCTCTGATGATATTGCTTTGAAATCGGTAACGATTGTGCCGAAAGAGGTAACTGTTTCTGGTCGTAAGCAACAAGTTAATGCAGTGAGCAAGGTTGTGATGAAAGTCAATGTGGCTGGTCAAACGAAGAATTTTAGCGCTGTTAGTACTTTAGAAGCTTGGGATACGGTAGGTAATGTACTGGATGTACATATTAATCCAAACCAAGGCCAAGCACAATACGAACTCAACTTATTACGTAAAGAAAAGGCGGTTCCTATTACTGTTCCGACTGTTGGTACAGTAGCAGAAGGTTATGAAGTTAAATCCACGTCTGCTACACCAACGCAACTAACAGTTACAGGTCGTGAAGAAATGATTGATTCCGTTACAGAAATACAAACGGAACCTATCGATGTATCGGGTGCTACTGAAACTGTACAGGGTAACTATAATTTAGTATTACCGAATGGAGTTAATAGCAATACCACAACGGTACGGGTGAAAGTAGAAATACAAAAGAAAGTACTTAATGGATGATAAGTTTTTTGTGAGGCTTTGAAATCTTGCGACAAAGACCCTAATAGAGTGAATATTTCTCTATTAGGGTCTTTTTATGATTTATATATTAGCTTTTATGGTAGTGTTGTATAATAAAGATGTATGACTATTTTCTTACAGATCAAGTGGTAAAGAATTTTGGTCAAAGATTAAAGAAGTAGGCTCGCCTAAAAGGGAGGCTTTAATAGGAAAGATATGATTAGAATAATAAATCTCCGCGTGGCTGTTACGGTTAAGTCGGATATCAAAGATATTGTAGAAAAGAAATATCCCCCATTACGTGGTGCTATTGAAACGATTCACGTTGTTCGACGTGCCGTAGATGCTCGTAAGAAGCCAAATATTGTTTTTGTATATACCTTGTTTGTTGAGGTTCATAACGAAGCTCAAATCATGAAAAAACTCGGTAAAGAAAAGGATGTATCTGTATTTACTGCAGAAGATCCAGAACCTATTGTTTATGGACATGTACCATTAGTACATCGTCCTGTTGTTATGGGTTTTGGGCCAGCAGGGATGCTTGCAGCCTTTTATTTAGCTCGTGAAGGCTATCGTCCCATCGTACTTGAACGCGGTCAAGATGTAGATACACGTAGTCATGATGTAGAAACATTTTGGAAGGAAGGCGTATTTAAACCTGAATCCAACGTACAATTTGGGGAAGGTGGCGCAGGAACTTTTTCCGATGGTAAGTTGACAACTCGCATTACCCATCCGCGTTTACATGAGATATCTAAATACTTTGTTGAGTTTGGTGCGCCTGAAGAAATATTATATAAACATAAACCTCACGTAGGTACAGATAAATTGCGTACTATGGTAAAAGCCATGCGTGAACGCATCATCGAATGGGGTGGTGAAGTCCGCTTCGGTGCGAAGGTAACAGATTTGTTTATTGAAAATGACCGTATTGTAGGCGTTGAAGTTAATGGTAGTGATCGCATCGAAACCACTGTTGTTTTATCTGGAGTAGGCCACAGTGCACGTGATACGTACGAGATGCTTCATAAACGCAATGTGGAAATGACGGCAAAACCCTTTGCTATCGGTGTTCGTATTGAACATGATCAAGCTGTAATCGATGAGTCCCAATATGGCGTGGAACCATCTAGCTTGGGTCTCGGCGCAGCAGAATATTCTCTCGTATACCACGATAAAGAATCAGGCCGTACTGCATATAGCTTCTGTATGTGCCCAGGAGGTCAAGTAGTAGCATCTGCCTCTGAAGAAGGTGGCGTTGTCGTAAATGGCATGAGCTTATACGCTCGGAACAGCGGTGTTGCTAATAGTGCTATCGTGGTTAACGTAGGTCCAGATGACTTTGGTACTCATCCATTAGATGGCGTTGCATTCCAACGAGAATGGGAACAAAAGGCCTATGAGTTGGGCGGATCTAATTTCCATGCACCTGCACAAACAGTAGGGCAGTTTTTAGGGCTTTCACAAGCACCCAGTGTACAAAATAGTATATATAGCTACGAGCCAGGTGTCGTGAATTGCGATTTACATGATTGCTTGCCACCGTTCGTCACATCCGTATTAGAGCGGGCCTTGCCATACTGGGGCCGTCGTATCCGTGGATTCGATAATCCTGCGGTGTGTATGACAGGCGTTGAAACGCGCACCTCTGCACCGCTTCGTATGGGACGCAATGAAGAACGTATTTCTCCTACTGTAGGAGGCTTCTATCCTATGGGTGAAGGGGCTGGCTATGCAGGGGGAATTATGAGTGCTGCTCTTGATGGCGCGGAAACAGCCATTTTATGTATGGCAAAATACGCTAAACCTAATTAGTGGGGAATTATACTGATGAATTGAATTACAGTATAGATTCATACTATTTATGTAATATAGATGTGACTTTATAGTAGGTATGCTTTCTATATTGTGATATAATACACAACAGTAATTATTGAAATGATACACACGGTAGATATATAGACTTGTGAAACTTTCACAAATCCTTAGAGGAGGATAATTATGGCTCGTTTATTTGGTACAGATGGTGTACGTGGTGTTGTTAATGAGTTTTTAACGCCAGAATTAGCCTATCATTTAGGTCGTGCGGTAGGAACGCATTTTGGTAAGGAAAAGGAACATCCTACGTTTTTGATTGGTCGTGATACGCGAATTTCTGGTTCTATGCTTGAAAGTGCATTAGCAGCGGGCATTTGTTCTGTTGGCGGTAATGTAGTGATTGCAGGCGTTATCCCAACTCCAGCAGTAGCGTACCTTGTACGTCAACAAGGGTTTGATGCGGGTGCTGTTATTTCTGCATCTCACAATCCATATCCAGATAATGGCATTAAATTCTTTGATAGCAATGGCTATAAATTACTTGATGAAGTGGAAGATGAATTGGAAAAATATGTTCGTCAAAGTGCAGATAATGAATTAGCACGTCCTACAGGGGATGGTATAGGTAAAATTGAGTTTAATAGTAACTTGGCTCATTTATATGCTCACTTTGTACGTCACACAATCGATACGTCCCTTGAAGGGTTGACTATCGTTTATGATGGTGCCAATGGTGCCGCGTCTAGTGTAGGTCCAGAAATTTTGTCTGGACTAGGGGCTAAAGTCATCAATATTAATGTGAATCCAGATGGCTTGAACATCAATCATCACTGTGGTTCTACGCATATCGAAGGATTACAAGTAGCTGTGCAACAACATAATGCAGACCTTGGTATTGCTAATGATGGTGATGCTGACCGCTGTTTATTGGTTGATGAAAAAGGTCAAGTTCTCGATGGCGATCAAATTATGTTGTTATGCGCTCTTAAGTTGAAAGAAGAAGGCAAACTTAAAGGTGATACCATAGTTGGTACCGTTATGAGTAATATCGGATTCCATAAAGCAGCAGAAGAACTTGGTATGAAAACGGTTTCCACTGCTGTTGGTGATCGGTATGTATTGGAATACATGCGTGAACATAATCTTTCCATTGGTGGTGAACAATCTGGTCACGTAATCTTCTTAGATCACAACACCACTGGTGACGGTATGTTAACAGCTGTTCAAGTGGCGGCTCTTATGAAGGAGAAAAAGCAACCTCTTTCTGAGTTGGCCGGCATTATGACAAAATACCCACAAGTTCTTGTAAATGTTCGGGTCGCTACAAAAACTGGCTGGGAAGACAATGATCTTATCAAAGCTGCTATCGTAACAGCTGAAGGAGAGCTCGGTGACGAAGGTCGCGTCTTAGTACGTGCATCCGGGACAGAACCACTCATCCGTGTCATGGCTGAAGGGCCTAACCAAGAAGAACTACAATCCCTGTGCCAAGAAATTGCTGATATTATTGGTAGAGAACAAGGGCTTGCGGATTAACTCTTAATGAGTAGTTTGATACTACTTCGTTTGGTTCCATTCTACAATTTATATCAAAGGTATACCCTCCTATATATGTCCCTTTGCTCCGTCCTACGTAAAGTCGCTGCAGGAACAACATATATAGGAGGGTATTTATTTTATATTTATTTAGGATGGTTACCGAATGGAACCATTACTATCTCGCGGATATTTCTACACTAAACCATTTCTACTCATAAGAGTTATTTCTGGCATAGAGAGGAGGAGAGAAGAGATGATGTAATTCATCTCACATATAGTTAAGAGCCATGTTGGTATTATTGTAAGTACGTATATAGGGAGTGATTATGTTATTATAGCTATATAGTTTAAGTCTTACTGGTAAATAGTTAAGGTGTCGTATGAAGATTGTAAATCAACGGGAGCTTGAAAATCTCCTTAATGAGTGTCCAAATAGTGTAGATTCTGCTTGTGAGCTTGCATATGCTAAGTCACAATCAAGGAGAGAAAGAAATTCACAGCTTATATTAGAGGCCTTCTTAGAAAAATATAGAGATAAATTGAGTGATGCTGAAAAAGCTAAGGTTTATACTAATCTGGCTTTTTATTATAGCGATGAGGGGAATATAAAAGAATATGACTATCTATCTGCTGCTGTAAAATTAAAGTCCCCATATATAGAGACTTACAGAGGGCTGGCTTTATATCATTTTTCAGCTTATAGAGAGAATGGTTCTGTAGAGGACTTAAAGAAAAGCTTGCGTGCCTTTGAGAAGGGAACAACAGTATCCAACGATTATGAAATGAACTTTGGCTATGCAGTATGTTTGTTTGAGCTTAAGGAATATGAGAAAGCAAAGACTACTTTTGAAGAGTTATTAAAAGACTACCCAAATAGAATGCGATTATTACTCTCTATTGCTTATTGTGATGTGTATTTGGGTTATAAAGATCAAGCGATGAATTGTTTAAAACAAATTAAGCTTGGTCAGGATGAACAATATAAAGACAAATATTATGATTCTGACATTATTCATGATTTTCAAGTATATGAAGCTTATTATGTATTAGGTGAGTATACCTTATTTCTAGAGGAATGTGAAAAGGCAAAAGTAGATTGTATTGTTTCTGGACCTCCGTATTACTTTGCTCTTTGGCTTAATAATCAGCATGATTATTTTAAGAAAGAAATTGCTGAAAAGAGAGAAGAATTAATATTGTCTCTTGAGGAAACAAAAGTAGATGAAGATTTTTCTAATGAAGAAGAAAAACAAAACTGTATAAAAAGTTGGGAAGAGGATATTGAAGATTTAGATATATTGGTGTATAAGATTAAAAATGAAAATTTTATACCTATACTTGAATTGCAACTATGGCCAGAATATGGATGCTATTTGATAGACCGTTTAACTCATAACTTATAATACGCTAACTTCATAGTAATAGGTCAAAAGAATATTTATATAGTTGAAGTCTTTTATAATTTTGATTGAAAAAGAATAGCACTACTTTGGATTGGAATAATTCAAAGTAGTGCTTTTATTATTATTTATCAGCCACAACGAGTTTATATCCATTCAAGTGAATGTTACTACCTGTGGTGTCTTCGTTATTCAAAGATTTTACATAGCTATCGCCTGTGAGTATCCAATTGGAGTCTTTGCTGAGTTTCACAGTTACTTCTTTAGCGGCATTGTCTGTGTTTACAGCGCCTACAAGGCTAGATCCATTTGTCATGTCTAGAGCGATGGTACTGATTGAATCAGCCATAATATTACCGCTTAGTTCTTGATTAGATGTGCGGAGTGTAAGATGACCGCCGTTCTCACCAGTTTTTCCCCAACGGGAGTCGGCAGCTGCTTTCACTAGGGTAGAAGTGTTCGGCATAGAGATGGCATTGTTAGAAAGGTCTACTTCAGCAGTAGTGTTGTTTACATAGAGGAACGCACCTGTAGCGTGAGTTGTAAGTGTATTATTCTCTGCTTTCAGACGAGCAATACCGCTTTCAGCATCACCAGAGAAGCTTTGATATAGCATGAAACCATTATCTTTGTAGCCTGTTACATTGGAGTTTGTAAGGGTAATGGAGTTTTTACCTTCTACGACGCCAATTTCACTGTTATTCGCTATGCCGTTGACATTGTTCACTATAATATTACCCGTGGAGTAGATAACAGGACTGCCTTCGCCAGATGTCGTAAGTTTGGCTGCTTCTGCGGTGATAGTGCCCTCTCCGCGATCTGTAGCAAGTGTGGCAGAGTGAGCACCTTCAGTGGTGATAGTTAGATTTTTGCCATTTACAGTGCCTTTGTAAGTGGCATCTAAACCACGAGAGGAATCGCTTTTTGTGTGAATATTAGTGTTTTCTACGTTGATAACAGAGCCTTCACCAGTGGCAAAGACTGCGTTAGAGCCTTTAGAATTAGATGTAATATTACTGCCTTTAATATTGATTTGGCTCCCGTCGATACCGAGGACTACTGCATTTTGACCGTGGAAATTGCTGTTGTCATCGCTTGTAGTGTCGACTGTTTTATCGAAAACGCTATTTTCAATATCAATTACCGCTTTATTTTTACCGATGAAAGCATTCTGATCAGCCGTTGTGTTTGTCATCGATTCGTGAGCAATGGATTTGTTTTCTGTAACGATAGTTGTGCCTTTAAAAGTACTAGGATCTACTTCAACTTGTGGTGCCATTCCATTAGGGGCTCCATTCTGCATAGCCATTGGAGGCATACCGTTAGGAGTGCCAGAAGGAGGATTTCCATTTGGAGGTATTTGGTTAGACGTGCCTGTAGGTGATTGACCTGCAGGTGGTTTGCCGTGAGGTGCACCGTTTGGAGGTGTGCTTCCTTGTGCGGATGGTACTGTTTTAGTTTGTTCTGTTGAGGTTACAACTGCTACGTTGGTACTAGTTTGAGTCTCTGCGGCTAAGGTTGGGATAACCGCTAATGTCGACAGAGCTGCACCAAGGACTGCAGGTAATACCCAACGACGCAATTTTCTATATGACAAACTGTTCTTTTTAATTTTATGTTGCTTCTTTATAGTTGTTTTATTCATGATTATCATCTCCCAAATTATATACATACATTTTGAAAATACAACAAAATCTAATTGTGTAAAATTTAGAATGATAGAAGTATAATTTCTTACAATGAAAAGGACGTGAAGCATAGAATCAATCTTTTTTATTCTTTTTGAATTATCTGTGATGGTTTACTTTTTATCGATATTTTTAGTATAATATACGTCAGTACATATTTTATTTTGTACTGATTCTGCCGTATATCACAGAAAGGAATTCCAAATTCGTAAAGGCGAATAGCGCAAGTACCCGCGAAGGCAGTCGTTAGGGTAGACGAGGTGAAGAGTGATCGAGTCATCAGCGGATGCTCTTCCGGCATATTCATGTCGTAACAGGTATTAAAAAGCCCATCGGTAACGATGGGGACAAAGTATATCTGAATGAATTGTATTGAACTAATATTTAATACATTAAATAGAATATTAATCTAGAACATTAATTAGTTAGCCTTAGTTTTTGCTGGGGCTAGAAATACCCCCAGTTATAGGAGGATATACGTATGTGCGGTATCGTAGGATACATTGGCTTTAATCAAGCATCTGATTTCTTGTTGGACGGTATGGCAAAGTTAGAATACCGTGGTTATGACTCTGCAGGTATTGCTGTTATCGGCCCTGAAAATGTAATTAAAATTCAAAAGAAGGTTGGCCGTCTTGCTAATCTTGAGGCAGTTGTGAAAGCAGATCTTAATGAAGGAACTGTAGGCATTGGTCATACACGTTGGGCTACACACGGTCGTCCATCCGATATGAACGCTCACCCTCATGCATCTGAAGATGGTAAATTTGCTGTTGTACACAACGGCATTATTGAAAACTACATGCCTTTGAAAGAAGAGCTCCTTGCAAAAGGGTACCATTTCAAATCTGAAACTGATACAGAAGTTGTAGCTCATTTGTTAGAGGATATGTACGATGGCGATTTCGTGGGCACAGTACGCCGCATGCTAGCTCGTGTTGATGGTGCGTATGCTCTTGAAATCATCTGCTCTGATGAACCAGACAAAATTATCTGTACTAAAAAAGAAAACCCATTGGTTATCGGCCTTGGCAAAGGTGAAAACTTTGTAGCATCCGATATTCCAGCTATCATTAACTACACACGTGATACATACATCTTGAGCGATGGTGAATTAGCTATCGTAACTCGTGATAATGTATCCGTATTCGACCGTGAAGGTAACTCTGTTGATAAAGAGGTATTCCATGTAAATTGGAACGCTGAAGCAGCAGAAAAAGGTGGTTATGAGCATTTCATGTTGAAAGAGATTCATGATCAACCTAAAGCTGTTCGCGATACATTTGGTACACATATCTCTGAAGATGGTAAAACAGCAATCTTTGATGAGCTAAATTGGACTGCTGAAGATGTAGCAGCTTTCAATAAAATTCTCATCGTTGCATGCGGTACTGCATACCATGCAGGTCTTGTAACAAAACAATATATTGAAAACTTGGCGCGTATTCCAGTTGATGTGGAAATAGCATCTGAATACCGTTACAGCAATCCGTTGACTGATGATAAAACATTATGTATTGTTATTAGTCAATCTGGTGAAACATCCGATACATTGGCGGCTTTGAAAGAAGCTAAACGCCTTGGTGCCAAATCATTGGCTATTACCAATGTTGTTGGTTCCAGCATTTCTCGTGAAGCAGATAACAAAGTTTACACATGGGCTGGCCCTGAAATTTCTGTAGCGTCCACAAAAGCGTACACTACTCAATTAGTAGCGGGCTTATTGTTCGCTGTATACCTTGGTCAATTGAATGGCAAGTTGAATCCAGCCTTAGCCGAAGAAATTCTTAGCGGCGTTAAAAACTTACCATCCTTGATTCATGAAATCTTTGAAGTAGACGAAGATATGAAAGCCTTTGCTAAACATTATGGCTTCAAATCTGATGCATTCTTCTTGGGCCGTGCTATCGACTATGCAGTAGCGATGGAAGGTGCTTTGAAGTTGAAAGAAATTTCTTACATCCACGCTGAAGCATATGCTGGTGGCGAATTGAAACATGGTACATTGGCTCTTATCGAAGAGGGCGTACCTGTTATCGCATTGGCTACACAAGAGGATGTTTATGATAAGATGATCAGCAACATCCGTGAAGTAAAAGCTCGTGAAGCTATTGTAATCGGTATTGGCATGAAAGGTGACGAAGAATTATCTAAACACGTAGACCACACAATTTATGTGCCTCGTGCGAATAAATTTATCGCTCCAATCTTAGCAGTTGTACCATTGCAACTATTGGCGTATTATGCAGCAATTACACGCGGTGCAGATGTAGACAAGCCACGTAATTTGGCTAAATCTGTAACCGTAGAATAATATATAACCAACAGTGCTTTGGCACTGTTGGTTTATTTCAATATAGGGAGACTATTATGGCAGTTATATTTTCCGGCATCCAACCAAGTGGGGAGTTAACACTTGGTAACTATTTGGGGGCTTTACGTAATTTCTTAGACTATCAAGATACTGATGAATGTTACTATTGTATCGTTAACCAACATGCGATTACGGTACCGCAAGATCCAAAAGAATTATTTCAAAACACTCGTAATTTGGCTGCATTGTACCTTGCGGTTGGCCTTGATCCTAAAAAGGTAACATTGTTTGTTCAATCTGAAGTACCTGAGCATGTTAAGCTCGGTTGGGTTATGCAATCTATTAGCTATGTTGGCGAATTAGAGCGTATGACTCAGTACAAGGATAAGTCTCAAAAGCAAGGGGATTCTATTCCAACTGCATTGCTTACGTATCCACCGTTGATGGCGGCAGATATTTTGCTATATGGTACGAATTATGTTCCTGTAGGGGAAGACCAAAAGCAACATCTCGAGTTGACTCGTAATTTAGCAGAGCGTTTTAACCGTAGATTCGGTGAAACTTTCGTAGTACCTGATATCAAGGTAGGAGAAGGTGGCGCTCGCGTTATGAGCTTGCAAGAACCAACTAAGAAAATGAGTAAATCTGATGATAACCAAAATGCTACAATCCGTCTTTTGGATGCACCAGATTTAATCGTGAAAAAGTTGAAACGAGCTCAAACTGATTCTGATAATGCGGTTCGCTATGATAAAGAAAATAAACCAGGCATCTCTAACTTGATGGGAATCTACCGTGCTATTACAAAAGATAGCTACGAAGCTATCGAAGAAATGTACGCTGGTAAAGGTTACGGTGTATTTAAATCCGATATTGCCGACCTTTTAGTAGCAACCCTTGAACCAATTCAACAACGTTACAATGAATTGATTACAAGCCCTGAATTGGATGTAATCCTTGATGAAGGGGCTGCTAAGGCGCATGCTAAAGCAAGTGCAATGTACCGTAAGGTAGAACAAGCTATGGGCTTGTGTCGTAAATAAAATTATATAGTAGACTTTCAATTTGTGAGGTAAACCATGACGAAACAAGAGGCGATGGAACGCTTTTCATCAGGTGCCGTACAACAGAGCTTAGAAATACATCGCGGTATACAGTGGACCGGTCGCATCATCGGTCTAGTTGCGTGTGCGTTGATTGTAAAATATATGCCCTCAGACTGGGCGGAACGTGTATGGTATTATCTGTTGTTGCTCGTGATATTATGGACCCTTCATAGATTAGGTGAAAGTCAAGCTTTTATCTGTGAAAAGGGCCTCGTGTTAAAACGTAGGCCTTTTTCTGTGAAAGAATACTTTCACAGTTTATTCTATGGGGATGAATATTTCGTCTTTGTTGATTATGAGCATATTATTGGATTCACTGAGGAATGGCGTGAGTTGCAAGCAATGAATGGTCATGGTGGGATCTATGTGATACCACTTGATCTGCATCAGGTGGCGTATAAGGATAAAATGGCGATGATTGAGGCTATCCATAAACATACGCAGTCATAAAGTATAAGTACGTAGCGTCATACAATATAGGTATACAGAAATATAAATATAGGACTACAGAAACATAAATCAAATGAATCTAGAATCATAAACTATATATGTGGAGAGTCTTTAAAATAAAAAATATAAAATTCATCGAATTAACTATTTACAACTTTAATGAACTAAAGTATAATACAATCATTAAGTACAGAATCTAAATCTGTATTGAATATATTATTAAGTAGTAAATAGGCGATAATCGCCGTGGAGGATAGTTATGAATTGGAAAAAGATGATGGCCGTTGGCCTTGCAGCCGTGTCTATGATGGCATTTGTAACAGGTTGTGGCGGTGACACTAAAAAAGCTAATACAGAATTGCCTAAGAAAGTTGTTATCGGTTTAGATGATAGTTTCCCTCCAATGGGCTTTAAAGATGAAAAAGGTGAAATCGTTGGCTTTGATATCGACATGGCTAAAGAAGCAGCTAAACGTGCTGGCATGGATGTAGAGTTCAAAGCTATCGACTGGTCTAGTAAAGAAGCGGAACTAAAATCAAAAAAAATTGATGCGTTGTGGAATGGCTTAACAGTTTCTCCTGAGCGGGAGAAAAATATTTTGTTCTCCAATACATATATGAAGGATAAACAATATGTCATTGTTCGTAATGACGATGATTCCATTAAAGGTAAAGCCGATTTAGCTGGTAAGGTAGTAGGCGTGCAACAAGCTAGTACTGGTGAAGCAGCATTGCAAAACGACCCAAGCGGTAAGACTGTTAAAGAAACAAAATCCTATGCGGATTTTGTAAGTGCCTTCATGGATCTTGGTATTGGTCGTGTTGATGCTGTTATTGCTGACGGTGTAATCGCTCGTTATCTTATGACAAAAGAACCTGGTAAATACAAAATCGTAGAAGGTACTGACTACGGTGTTGATAATTTCGCTGTTGGCTTCCGCAAAGATGATACTGCTTTGCGTGACAAAATTAATGGTATCTTAGCTGAAATGAAAAAAGACGGTACTGCTGATAAAATTGCTGAAAAATGGTTAGGCTCAGGCGCAGACTTAGATAAGAGCGATGCTAAATAGTACAATTCGTGATATACTAATAGTACTATGGTCAGTAGGTACAACTGATAATTAAAGAACGAAATGTACACTAGAGAAGCGGCCAGATGGCCCTTCTCTAGTCGTGTTTTGAAGGAGTCTTTCATGTTAGATTATTTATTGCAGATTATCCCAACCATCGCTGATGGTTTAAAGGTAACCGTATCGCTATTCTGTATTGTATGGATTTTATCTATTCCTGGTGGCATTTTAATGGCTATGTTACGCCTATCTAAATTGCCTTTAGTAGATAAGCTTGTCGATGCGTTCGTATATTTAATGCGGGGCACACCGTTGATGCTACAAATCTTATTCGTCTATTATGCATTACCAATCATCACAGACGGTGCCATTCAAATGGATGATGCCACGGCAGCAGTTCTTACCTTCGTATTAAACTACGCAGCTTATTTATGTGAGATTTTCCGTGGGGGCATTCAATCTATCTCTCGAGGTCAGTACGAAGGGGCGAAAGTGCTTGGTTTTACCTATGCACAAACTATGCGTAAGATCATCTTGCCACAAATGTTTAAACGTGTATTGCCTCCTCTTGCGAATGAGACGATTAACTTATTGAAAGATACATCTCTCGTGTATGTATTGGCGATGAATGATATCTTGCGTATTACAAAATCTATCGTACAACGTGATTTTGATATTTCTGCATTCCTCGTGGCAGCATTATTCTACTTGATCTTTACCTTTATTTTAACGAATATCTTCAACTACTTAGAACGAAGATTTGCTGTATACGAAGATTAATCTAATTCTATGGTAGTTTGTCGTATGTAATGATGTAGCTAGTTTTATAGGTGAGATACTTTTATTTGATGCTATAGATGCGATTTTGTAGATGAGATATCTTTACTTGAGGTGCTGGTTATATACTTAATATGACGACGTAAGAGGTACTTATGACATTTGTAAATATGGAGCGTATTGAAAAACGCTTTAATAATCAATCAGTATTGCGCGATGTGTCGCTTAAAATGAATAGAGGAGAAATCGTTTCTATTATTGGACCTTCTGGTTCAGGTAAATCCACATTTTTACGCTGCTTGGGCCAGTTAGAAACAATTGATGGAGGCTCTATTACCGTTGATGGTACGGTTCTTGCTAGTACTGAAAATGGGGTTGTAAAATATGCTTCTCCTCAAACTCAGCATGAATTATTGCTTCGTATGGGGATGGTATTCCAATCTTTTAACTTGTTCCCGCATATGACGGTATTAGATAATATTATGATTGCTCCACGTATGGTAAAAGGTATGAAAGATGATGAAATCTCACCGATTGCAGAGCAATTACTCAATAAAGTAGGGCTATGGGAAAAACGTAATATGTATCCATCTCGCTTGTCTGGTGGTCAGCAACAGCGTGTAGCTATTGCTCGTGCGTTAGCGATGAATCCTGAAATTATGCTCTTTGATGAACCCACATCTGCTCTCGATCCAGAGCTTACTGGTGAGGTTCTTAAGACGATTAAACAATTGGCGGACGATCACATGACGATGATTATCGTAACTCATGAAATGAACTTTGCTCGTGAAGTATCGGATCGTGTTATCTTTATGGCTGATGGTGTTATCCAAGAAGAAGGAACACCAGAACAAATTTTTAATCATCCGCAGAACGAAAGAACGAAAGCGTTTTTGGATAATATGTTATAGGAGGTTCTATGAAGTTACGTTTATTTGCGGCAACCTTAGCTGTTATGGCTTTGGGAACGACTTCTATTATGGCGGAAGGTTTACAGAAGACGCCTGATACACCTTTATCTATTGTGGAATCTCAGAAGGATTCCGCATCTATTTTGCCAGAACAATACAAATCCTATGCTACTAAGATGAACACGGTGGTAAAGGATTACAAAAATGGTTATATGTTCTCGATTCCTTGGCGTGTAGCTGATGGTGTTATGATAGATATGGATGTGCGTAGTGAAAGCGAACATATTCAAGGGTATTCCTTCAATTTAGCGGGCCCTACGCAAGAGGATTCCTATACAGTATCTTTTACTAAGCGCAATAATACACCGCAAGAAGGAGTATCTCAAAAAGAATGGAATACAACTTGGTATGGTGTACCTATTAAGGGCATGTCTAATGAGGAGTATTTGAATATTTGGCGCCAACATAGCAATAACTTTGAGCATAACGATATTGTTGGTGGGTTCTTTACTAAGAAAGGTGCAGTTTCCGCACGCTGGGATAAGAGTACACCAAAATCTTATGCAGATATGACATCTACAGAGCCGGTTCAGTCTGTATTTGAAGCAGAATTTATCATGGAAAAAGATCCAACTCATCGGTACAATTTGTCTAGCACCTATGCTCCTGTTCGTGCAGAGTTTATGGAACTAGGTTTGATGAAGCATACCATTCCATCCTTTGAACTAATCAATAAGCGTGGTTCTAATGCTATTAAAGGGGTTAAAAAAATACTAACCGGCACAAGCGATATCAGTGTTGTAGAAGGGATCAAATTTACCTATCCGAAAGGTTTTACCCGTCTTAATGAAAAGGGCAAGATTGCTTTCACTAAACATAATGTACGCCTCGATATTGAGTCTTTTACAATCCCAGTACAAGCTGTTAGCTCCGGCATGCCAACTATGATGGCTAAGCAGATGCTTGGTGATTATTATCTTAAACAATTGGTTGATGTGAACAAGGCCACGATTACTCGTTATGAAACGCATATCATTGACGGTAATGTGATGTTCTATTTGGCGGGCCATATGAAAAATCCAAATACGTCTGATACATCTGTAGCGGAACCAGTATCCTTTGGTGCAACGATTATTCTTGGCAATGAAGGTAATGTGGCAGTAGCTCGAATGATTGGTCCATCCGGTAGTAATCTTGCTACTCAGGAACTTATAGATATATTAGATGGCTTTAAATTGACGACTACACTCAATACAAACCAATCGTCTCAAGTTCTTTAATATACGCATAATATTCTTTTATTTGTATAATTCTGTACGATTTGTGCTATAATGTAATAAATCCTCAGAAAAAAGAGGAGTTTTCCTTGATGGTCTAGAATATATTAGTATAGGCTAAACGATATTTGATCATATCCCCTTTGAGGGATTAGGAATAGGAGGGGTTATTATGGTTACCTACAAAACTATTGTCGTACCTACTGATGGTTCTGAAAATGCTAAACGTGCGTTGGAACATGCTCTCGCTGTAGCGGATCGCAACCAAGCTGAATTGATTGTTGTTCACGTTGCAAATATTGTGTCTGCTATTTCCAATTTTGATCAAACACCAATTTCTGGTGGATACGTATCTGAGCAAATTGCTGAGGATATGGAAGAAACTGGTAAGGAAATTCTTAATGATGTAGTGAAAGAAATTCCTGCAGGCGTAAAAGTTAAAAGTGTTTTCGAAGTTGGCTCCCCTGGTCCTGCACTACTTGCAGTGGCAAAAAAATACAATGCTGATCTCATCGTAATGGGTAGCCGTGGTCTTGGCCCTTTGAAAGGCTTATTCATGGGTAGCGTAAGTAGCTATGTAACTAGCCACTCCACTTGCCCTGTATTAATCATTAAATAATTTATATCTTATATAGATATGATAAAAAAAGAGACTTTGGTTTCTCAAAGTCTCTTTTTTATGTTAAAAATGATATAATGTTTATATGTATGCCATACATATTGGCGTTATACGTTAAGACGTATCGATTAGTGACACAGAAGAGCTACAAAAAAGAATGGATAGGATTGAAAAAGGGGGATTATATGACCGACAAACAAGAATCATTGCTGAAGCTAGCAGAACTGTTTAAAATCTTGGGTGATCCTACACGCCTTAAAATAGTAGAGCTATTATTAGAAAGTGAAATGTGTGTTAATCACATTGCAGAAACCATGGAGATGGGACAATCTGCTATCTCTCATCAATTGCGTGTATTGCGCCAAGCACGCCTTGTTACATATCGTAAAGATGGGAAAACAGCATACTATTCTCTAAACGATGATCATGTTGAATGTTTAGTTCGCATGGGGATGGAACACGTAGCTCATCAATAATTACATTTTGGTATCATGAACACATTTCGTCCTATTTAGGACGAAATGTGTTTTTATATTTAATCTGAGTTGTATCTGATTATGGAGAAGTATATAAAGTGAATCTGTTAATGAAAAATATAGGAATATTAGTGGTATTTTTAGCTACTGTATTCTTATCAACAAAATCTATATGGGCAAAATTAATTTATTTAGATTCACTGAGCCCCTTGAATGTTCTTGTGTGTAGGGCTGTTTTATCATTACCTTTTTTTCTTATACCAATGATTCGTTTTGATTGGAATAGCGTGAATAAAAGTAAGGTTTTTAAATACTCATTTTTTGGAGCTATTCTTTATTTATCTTCATCTATAGCTGACTTTATAGGATTATTATATATATCTGCCTCATTAGAACGTGCTGTTCTATTTACATTTCCAATTTACGTTTTTCTGTTATCTTCAGATTTATCACGCATTACATTTTCAAAAGTAGTTCTAATTGTATCTACTGTGCTAGGCTTAGCAATTATGTTTAATCCTACCGTTGATAACCACCTTATAGACACTTTAATAGGTATTTCACTAGTTTTACTTTCTGCCGTTTTTTGGGCGTTGTTTATTATTTATAGTAAGAGGGCTGTTTCGAATATTAGTCCTACTATTTTTACTAGTACTTATATGTGTATAACTACAGTACTTTTACTTTTTGGCTTTATAATTGATAGCAAAAATTTTACTACTTTTTTAACGCTTCAAACTCATACTATGATTTATTTAGTATTTTTGGCCATTTTTTGTTCTATCATTCCTTCATACTTGATGTCTTTTGGTCTTAAAAGAATTAATGCATCTCTTGCAGCCGTTATTAGTGCAATGGGACCAATAGTTACTTTAGCTTTAGATGTAGTTATTCTTAATCATAATTTAGCCTTGAATGAAATTATTGGTGCTATAATTGTTACAGCTTGTGTAACTTGTTTAACAAGGCTAAATGCTAAGGCATAAAAAATCACTCATAGTCATATGGCTATGAGTGATTTTTTATAACTATGATTTTTTATTTTAATATAATGGGAATAGATAATAGGCTATAGTAATAAACAGTGGCATAGTTATAGCGGATAAAATAGTTGTGCCCATTACGATTTGTGTAGCATATTCTGGATTATTCTTCATTTCAATAGCAATAAGAGACATATTGATAGCCGTAGGTACGCTGTAGGTTATGATGATGGTTTGTGCCGCTATTGGATGCATAGGACCGTAGAACATAATGAATAGTATGGTAATACCAGCGGCTATGAGTGGACTTACAATGAGCCGTAATGTAGTAGCAAGCATGACATCCATCTTAAAGAAGTTTAGCGGTGTTCTATTAATTTGAACACCCAAGGCAATCATAGCGACGCCAACGAAAGCATTGGCAAATATATTGAGCGGTGCAAAGAAGAAGAGACCGTGTAAATCGAAAGGGAGTAGGTGGCAAAGTAGCGCCAGTGGGATAGCATATACCATGGGCATGTGGAATACGACTTTTAGTGCATCCCGAGGGGTTAATCGTCCTGCTCCCGCTTGGTAGAAACCGTAGGTATTACTGCTAATAGTTTGTATGATCATGATAGATACAACACTCACTAAACCTAGATTAGCATAGGGGGTAGCACCATCGATGACGTATGGAATGTTAGTAAATACAAAGATAGCAAGGGCGACACCCATATTCCCAACGTTATTAAACATAACGCAGTTTTTTAAGGTTGCAATCTTAGCCACATCATATCCTTGCATCTTACCTACCACATCTGAAAGGATGGAGTTTAATATGAGTACACAGAGCGCGCAGAATACAATCTCCAAAGTACCTGAGTTAAGTTTAGCTTCATACATCGCTCGAAATATAAAGGTAGGTAACAATATATAAAAGTTTAGTTTACTCAGCGTATATAGATCGAGTTTAAATCTTCTGTCTAATATAAATCCCACGCCTATAAGTACTAAGATAGGGACCATAGAATTCATAAAAATATGGCCTACTAATTCGAATAGATTCATCATCTCACCTAGAGTTTTTCTTTAATATATTAGTTAATATATAAGGCATAGTTTTAATTAATCATATAACTATATGTAGTAAATATACAGTTGTTTTATATAAGCTGTAAGTGAATAAGTTTTTTAAAATATTTTTATCCTTTGTAGTATTATCATACCATAGTATCTATTGTTTGGGGCTTAAAAATTTATCGATTATAATTACTTATCATAATCATCAGAAATATCTATGCAATATGTGATTTTGGATATACGACTTTAACCATCGATTTATAGTATAATATGAATATATTGTATATTTTAGTTTGTTAGTACACGAGGTGTCTCTAGGTGTTACCATAGCTTTTACAGTGTGGCGTTTTAAGGGATGCACAGGAGGAATTATGAAACGAATTTTATTAGTGTTAATGAGCGTTTTCATGCTTGCCTTTTTAGTCGGTTGTGGCAATGATGCAAGTAAACCAGCTGAGTCAGCTAAACCAAGCACATCTGAAAAGATTACTGTACAAGCTGCAGCAAGCCTCAAAGGTGCTCTTACAGAATTGGCTGATGCTTACAAAAAAAGCCATAACTTAGCGGATGATCAAATCGCTATTAACTTCGCTGGTTCTGGTACATTACGTCAACAAATCGAACAAGGTGCACCAGCTAGTTTATTTATTTCTGCTGACGAGAAAAATATGAAAATGTTACAAGAAAAAGATTTGGTAACTGATGTAAAACCATTCGTAACTAATGAACTCGTTCTCGTAGTTCCAAAAGGTCAACCTAAGGTTGAGCTAAATCAAATCGCTACAGTAAAGCGTATCGTATTGGGCAATCCTGAAACAGTACCAGCTGGTAACTATGGTAAACAAGTATTAACAAAACTAGGCGTTTGGGAACAGGTAGAACCTAATGTAGTATACGCTAAAGATGTAAAAGCTGTAACAGCTTCCATTAGCCAAGGTGCTGGAGATGCTGGTTTCATCTATAAAACTGATGCTATCGCAGCGGGCGATGCAGTTGAAATCTCTGCAGTAACACCGGCTGATTCCCATGATCCAGTTATCTATCCAATTGGTATTATTAAAAAATATGACAACGCATTGGCAAAAGACTTCTACCAATACGTAATGAGCCCAGAAGGCCAAAAAGTATTAGAAAAATACGGTTTCTCTACTTCTAAATAAGAGTAAAGCGCTAGCTTTCAGGGCTAGCGTTTTCTTATGATACAATAGAGATATTATTGATATTACTAATCTTATGATTGCTCACTGTATGCTTTTTCTTTTACTCATTTGTAGTGATGAGTGCTTAATAATCTAGCATATGATATGATTTTGTGCATATAATTTGTTTGAAAAGTATTTTTGAATTAATAGATATAGCACATACTTTAGAGTTGTTGTGTATAGAAAGGGGGCGTGACATGAGTCCATTATGGCTGTCGCTATGGGTGGCAAGTATAGCTCTTATTATAGTTATTTTAAGTGGCTTAGCGACTTGTTACTGGATGAACCGTTGCAAGTGGGGTGGTATTGCCATTCTTGATGCACTTATTACCTTGCCACTTGTACTGCCTCCGGTAGTTGTTGGTTTTGCGTTACTTATGGTATTTACTCCAGGTTATGCGTTTGGTGCTTGGCTTGAAGCTCATGATATGAGTGTTGTTTTTGCTGCATCCGGTGCCGTGATAGCCTCCTCTGTAATTGCATTTCCGCTGTTTTATCAAACGGTGCGTTCAGCATTGCAATCCGTCGATCATAATATGGAGGACGTAGCGCGTACATTAGGTGCTTCAGAGTTACGTATCTTTTTTACTATTTCTGTACCACTCGCTTGGAAAGGCATTTTGACGGGCAGTATTTTAGCATTTTGTCGTGCTATGGGCGAATTTGGAGCTACAATCTTGATTGCCGGTAATATTCCACGGGTAACACGCACCATGCCACTTGCTATCTACTCTTATGTAGAGGCAGGGCAGTACATGGATGCCTTTGAATTAGTTATATATATATGTGTTCTCACATTGGCATTGTTGAGTGGGATTCACCTCATCACAAAGGGGTCCTTGTTCCGTCACATTGATAATAATTAGGAGGTCCGATGATTACATTTTCCTTTACCGTAGCTAGACCTTCTGTGACTGTGAAAGCCGATGGGGTACTTCCTTCTGGTATTACCGTTTTGACAGGTCAATCTGGCAGTGGTAAAAGTACTTTCATTAAATGCATTGCAGGACTGGTAAAACCCACTACAGGTAGTATTCACTGTAATGAAACAACGTGGGTGGATCGAGATAATAAGATTTGGGTTCCCGCTCAAAAACGTCAGGTAGGCTATATGCCACAAGGCAACATCGTATTCCCTCATTTGTCTGTGGAACATAATATTACCTATAGCAAACGAGGCACACCTGACATGTGCAATAGTCTATTGCAGCGTTTAAGCCTTGAGAAATATCGCAAAACGAAGGCTGGCAGTCTGTCTGGTGGCGAACAGCAACGAGTTGCTTTGGGACGTGCGCTCTACTCTAAACCGACTATCTTGCTTCTTGATGAGCCTTTATCTGCTTTAGATTGGAACTTGCGAAAGCATGTGCGCGAAGATTTGGTGTCCATTATTCGCGAGTGGGATGTACCTTGTGTATGGGTTACCCATGATGAAAGCGAAGCCGAAATGGTTGGAGATCGGCACTGGACCTGTGAAGAAGGCCAAATTCAAATATCTAAATAACAATAATGTAAATAAAAGAATCTAAATAACAAAACCCCTTCATACGAGTTATTGCTCCTAAAGGGGTTTTATTGTTTATATAGCAGTTCCTATTTAGTTAGTCTCCTATCTTGGATGCTTGTTGTATATATCCTATTATGGTTGTTTAACTTCTGTAGAGACCTTTACTGCTTTACTTACGAAACCAATGATAGTAGTTATGATAAAGGCCATTGTAAAGGCTGGTAATGTAGCACCTACGGTGCTTTCACTGTGTAACATATAGTGATATAAACCGACCGATACAGCCCAAATTGTGCCGCGTACTAAAAAAGCCGATAGAGTTTGCACTTGTTGACGATTCATAAAGTAGTCCGCTAGCAAGATGGCAATCATTGGGGTAAAGACAGATCCGATGAGGTATAAGAAGTCTGTAATATCGTCCATCGGATACAAGATAGCTGCAATAGTGCCAACGATGGTAACAATAACTGCAATGCCCTTACTAGATGCACTATTATAGATAGTCGTACTAGAAACACCTGCAGAGTAAGCGTCCATAAAGGTTGTAGTAACGGTAGAGAAGATAATAACGATGAGTCCAGCAAGACCAAGTCCTGCATTCATCATGATAGTAATGATGGAGTCGCCACCGCCAAAAATAGCGGCACTAAGACCTAAGGTATACATGACGATACTCGTTACCGTGTAGACCGTAGCACTTGTGAGTGATGCGGTGAAAGGATGTTTACTTTCACGGGTATAATCACTGATGAGAGGTAGCCAAGATAGTGGCATGGCAATAGATAACTCAAGAGCAGCGATGAAACTCATGTTTCCGCTAGTTAGAAGGCCACCTTCACTAGGCCACTGCGATATCATGTGCGTGCCCATGTAGAGGGTGAGGCCTAGCAATAGAATAGATACGATGGCTTGAATATAGCCCGTATTGTGGAGGCCGATGAAGAGCCACAAAATGACGAGGGCCCCGATGGCAATGGTCCAAATCATAGGTGATAGAGGTGCCAGTGCTTGTAAGGCTAACATGGCATCGTAAATCATGATGCTGGTCCAACCGATGAGCTGGAGCATATTTAAAAAGGCAAAGCCCTTTGCCCCTAGTGGGCCAAAGCTAAAGGCTGTCGTGTTCATACTGCCTTGCCGCAAGCGGCCACCGATGAGTCCCGCACCAAATAGCAGGATGCCGCCGATAATATGACCTAAGATGATGGCATAGAGACCTTGTGTAAGTCCTAAGGGGGCCAGATAGGTACCGGTCATAATTTCCGCAATCGATAAAGCGGCACCGAACCATATCATGGCAAATTGTGGTTGCGTGATGTGTGTATTTTTCATACGTCCTCCTTGCCAGGAAGTCATAGAAAAAGCCGAGCTCACAGGAACTCGGCCATTAATCCTCTATGTTCCCTACGTTGGCATTATCCAAATCAGGTTATGGGTTAAAGCTTTAGCTTACTCTCAGCCCACTTGTGTGAGCACCCCATTATGGCTTCATTATACGAGGTGCTACGGGAACCGTCAATTATTTTGTTGCATAGATTGTATAATAATGTTATAACTAGATTATAAAAATATATTGCCACTAGGGGTGCTTTTGCTGAGATTGACCATTCAAAACCCTAGACCTGATCCAGATAATACTGGCGTAGGGAAGTGGAATGAAACATGATACCAAACTATTACGAGACCATTCCATTTGAGGTGGTCTCATTTTTATTTACTTGGAGGTATTATGAAAAAAATGATTATTGCTAGCATATGTGTGGCCTTAGGTGTCGTCTTATCGACTACGTCGATTCCTATTGGCCCTGCTCGTATTTTTCCATTTCAACATATGATAAATGTAATCTTAGCCGTTATAGTTGGGGCGAGATTCTCTGTAGGCGCAGCCTTTAGTACTTCTTGCTTACGTAATGTACTAGCACTAGGCTCTCCATTAGCCTTTCCAGGTAGTATGATTGGCGCTTGGTTATCTGCGTATTTATATAAAAAATACAACGCCATCTGGGCAGCGGCTTTAGGCGAAATCATTGGCACTGGACTTATTGGTGCTCTTGTAAGCTATCCAATTGCTCATTTCCTACTAGGCAAACCATTGGCATTGTTGACCTTGATTACATCCTTTTCCATGAGCTCTATTGCAGGTGCTTGCATTGGCTTCGTAGTATTACAAATCTTATCTCGACGTAATCTGTTACACAAGGAGGCATAATGAAACTACATACTGCATTAACAATTGCCGGTACTGACCCTAGTGGTGGCGCTGGCATTATGGCTGATTTAAAATCCTTCCAAAGTCGAAATGTATACGGCATGGCCGTTGTTACTTCTGTGGTGGCTCAAAATACAACGGGTGTACATCACGTAGAACACCTATCGTTAGAAAGCATAGAAAAACAGTTACACGATGTATATTCAGATATTACACCACAAGCCGTTAAGACGGGCATGATTGCTTTACCGGAGATGATGGACCTCATTTATCCTTATGTAAGCAAGAATATTCCTTATGTAATGGATCCCGTTATGATTGCTACTAGTGGTGATCGACTTGTATCGGATGAGGCCGTGAATTTCTTAAAATCGAAACTCATTCCGGTCGCCACAGTCATTACACCTAATCGTAGCGAGGCAGAGGTGTTAGCGGACATGTCTATTACTTGTGAAAGTGATATCACAACAGCAGCTAAGCGTATTTTACATGAATTAGGACCTCGAGTGGTTATTATAAAAGGCGGCCATATTGGAGATGATGCTACGGATTATGCTTTCACCAAAGATGGAGATGTGCGTACGTGGACAAGTCCTAAATATGATACTGTTCATACTCATGGTACGGGCTGCACCTTCTCAGCAGTCATTACGGCAGAGCTCGCTAAAGGACGTGATGTAATGGATGCTATTGGTATTGCAAAGGACTATATCGCTCTAGCTATTAAACATAACCCTGCTCTTGGTCATGGCTGTGGGCCTGTTAATCATATGGCTTATGGTTTATTGGTAAATGGCCCTCAAACGATGGATGAACTTTTGAAAAATGACTAGAGGAGATAGTTATATGATCTACAACAATCCAAATATAAATGGTTCAAATTGGCCCGAACTGAATATATTAGAGACTCTACGCAAAAAAAATCCTCTTGTTATTTGTATTACCAATGATGTGGTGCGGACCTTTACGGCTAATGGTTTACTAGCCATCGGTGCATCACCCGTAATGAGTGAGTGCAGCGAAGACTTAAAAGACCTTATCGTTCATGCTGCGGCTTTACTCATTAACATTGGGACCGTTACACCAGATAAGGTTACTTATTACAAAGAGGCTGTTAAATTAGCGAAGGCTCATGAGGTACCTATTGTGCTAGACCCTGTGGGCTGTCACGCTGGGGCTTATCGATTATCTGTTGTTTTAGACTTGATTAAAACCGGTGCTATTTCGTTGCTACGAGGGAACCAAAGTGAAATTAAAGCCATCTATGATGCTCTTAATACAAATCATAAGATTGACAGTTCTCTCTCTGGTAAGGGCGTAGATGGGGCACAAGTTGAGGATAGCGCAATTATAACGTATCGTCTTGCACGCCAAATTAATTGTCCTGTTGTCGCAACGGGCGAAGAGGACTACGTTTCTGATGGAACTCGTGTATTTGCAGTTCCTCATGGTCATCCAATCATGACAGCGGTAACAGGGACCGGCTGTCTATTAGGGGCTGTCTTAGCTGCATTCTTTAGTTCCTATTATCCATTTATGCATAACATGTCTATCGGTGAGTTTCTTGCGTATGCACTGGCTTACTATGGACTTGCTGGTGAAAGTGCGGTTAAGGTGAGCGGTGTAAAACCTGGCAGCTTTAGTGTGGCATTTATGGATGCCTTATATGAATTCGATGATGCGATGCTTTTATCTGGAAATAGAATACGGCCCGTAGTTGTACCCGATCAATTAAAGGTATATTTTATTAGTGGTACGCAAGATGTAGGTTTTAATGAAAGACATTTACTAGATACTGTTGAAGCTGCTTGTCGGGGTGGCGTGACATGCTTTCAGTTTAGAGAGAAGGGCACAGGAACATTAGAAGGACAACAGAAACTAGAATTAGCTCAGCAGTTAAAAGAAATTTGTGCTATGTATAATGTGCTTTATATTATTAATGACGATGTAGACTTAGCAGTGGCTGTTAATGCTGATGGTGTTCATGTAGGACAAGAGGATATGCGTTTAGAAGACGTTCGTAATCTTGTAGGAAATAAGGTTGTTGGTATATCCATTCATTCTGTGGAGGAACTTCATAAGACTGATGTAGTGTATGCAGATTGTGTCGGTGTAGGTCCTATGTATGCTACAAGTAGCAAACCTGATGCACAAGAGCCATGCGGACCAGATTGTATTACTGAGTTACGAGCAGAAGGCTTAACATTACCTTGTGTTGGTATAGGTGGGATTACGTTAGCTAACGCAACGCCTGTTTTGCAAGCTGGTGCCAGTGGAGTAGCCGTAATATCTGCTATTGCTCATGCAGATAATCCATATGAAGCAGCAGAAGAATTTAAAAATTTAGTAGATAAAATAAAAATCTAGCAAAAGAATGCAAAAAAAGACGATGACAAATGTCATCGTCTTTTTGTTAAGGAAGTTGTCAGTACTTACTGTAAGTTTAGATTGTACTTACAGGTATAGTTTTATTAAAATCTGTACTTACAGGTTATTAATCTAGTTAGTGTCGTACTTATAGATTAGATGGATTCAACGAAACGGTGGAAGAAAGCTTGTGGGTGTGCACATACAGGGCAAACTTTTGGAGCTTCTTCACCAACGTGTACGTAACCGCAGTTAGCACAGATCCAAGCTACTGGTTCGTCATTGTGGAATACTTTGTTACCGGATACTTGAGCTGCTAATGCAAGGTAACGAGCTTCATGACGAGCTTCGATTTTACCAACTTCGCGCATTTGGAAAGCGATTTTAGCAAAGCCTTCTTTTTCAGCTTCGTCAGCGAATTCTTTGTACATTGTAGTATGTTCGTAGTTTTCACCAGCTGCTGCATCGCGAAGGTTAGCTTCGATATCAGCGGAAATATCGCCACCATGAAGAGCTTTGAACCACAATTTAGCATGTGCAGATTCGTTATGAGCTGTTTCTTCGAAATAGTCAGCGATTTCGTTCATGCCAGCTTTACGAGCTGCACTAGCGTAGAATGTATATTTTTGGAATGCTTGGGATTCGCCAGCAAATGCTGCTTGAAGATTTTTTTCAGTGTTAGAACCTTTTAATTCTGCCATTTTAATACTCCTTTGTACTTACGATAATTTTCAAAATTGTTACTTAACGTATATATTCATAACCACTTGGTTGTGAATGCAATGGAATAGAATACTTATTCTATCAATTTCGAGGGCGACTTCGCCTTAGTAAGAAAACTTATTCTTAGATCAAATAGACACTTGCCTAACTCTTAAAATAGTACTTACTTATTTGTGTATTTCGGCACTTGCCGTCTTAACAGTTTTATATACAATGTGTTATCCGTATACTTAACGAATAATCATTGTTGACTATATTGTAACATACTAAATGAGAAATGCAAGTCTTTTTGTAAAATTTATTTCGAAAATTTTCTAAATGATAAATATTATCAATGCAGTAAAAATGTGGGTTTATAAAGATTGAATAGTATGGGATTTATAAAAAATCTCTATTTTGATATTGAGAATGATAACTAAATGAAAAATCATTATTGTTTAGTTATTAATGTTGATTTCTTTAGATGTACTAATATTTTCCTATAAAATATAATGATTAAGCTAAACATTTTTGTGATCTTTTGGTGACTATATAATACTATTTTTCTTGTGTTATGGTTTTAATTATAAGAACAACAGACACATCAAATCTGTACATTATATATTTAGGGTGAAAATTTTATGGTTATATAATAGACGATTGAACTATAGAATCAGGATATATTTATAGAACCAACTATTTTATGTATAATAAATATATAAATACTGACAGAAGTTAAAGGAGGCGCCATGGCATTTGTTAGATATTACGTAGGCGATGTAGTGAAGATGAAAAAATCACATCCTTGTGGCAGTGACGAGTGGGAAGTTAAGCGAATCGGCACAGACTTCCTCATCGTATGTAATGGCTGTGGTCATCAACTTTTGATGCCGCGCCCTAAATTTGAAAAGGCTGTTAAGAAAATCGTCTCTCGATTGCCGGAAAATGAGTAAGGAGAAATTATGGTACGACTTACTGATTATGTGACAAGTGGAGGCTGTGCGTGTAAGATTGGGCCTCATATATTGAACCGTGTGCTAAAAGCTGTAACACCCGTTACTAACGAGCATGTTCTCGCAGATATGACTGGTGCCGATGATGCAGGTGTATATCAAATCTCGGATAGCTTTGCATTGGTGCAAACCTTAGATTTCTTTACACCTATGGTTAATGATCCTGGTTTATTCGGTAAAATTGCAGCTGCCAATGCACTAAGCGATGTGTATGCTATGGGTGGAACTCCTTTAACGGCGATGAATATCGTAGGCTTTCCGGTTCCTCTCGTCGAGCAAGGTGTTTTGACGGATGTGTTAAATGGGGCTGGTTCGATTGTAGCCGAGGCTGGTGCAGCCATCGTAGGTGGACACAGCATTGAAAATAAGGAACCTATCTTTGGGATGTCTGTGACTGGTCAAGTAAATCCCCATCAGATTTGGAAAAATAAAGGTGCTCAAGTAGGGGACGTGTTGGTGCTAACAAAACGGATTGGTACAGGTATTATGAATAATGCGTTGAAAGCAGATTTATTCCCTGTAGGCACGGAACAGGCCGTCACTAGTATGAGTACTTTAAATCGTGCAGCGGCTGAGGTGGCACATAACTTTACAGTTCATGCTTGTACAGATGTTACGGGTTTTAGCCTCATGGGACACTCCGTAGAAATGGCGAGTGCTTCTAATGTGACGATTCATATTAAGGTTTACGATATCCCTCTTTTTGATGATGTCATCGAGGCGGCTCAAATGGGGTTAGTTCCGGCTGCATCTTATGGTAATCGCAAGGCTATAACTGAAGTACAAGTTGATGAGGACTTGGATCCTGTATGGACGGATATTGTATTCGATCCTCAAACCTCTGGCGGGTTACTATTTTCTGTTCCTGCTAGCGAAGGTGAGCCGCTTGTTCAGGCCTTTCATAAGGCGGGCATTGACTGTGCTGCTATTGTGGGTACTGTTGAAAGCTTCAGTGGTTTAGCGGTACGTGTTACAGAATAAAATTATAAAAATCAGGTCTATACTATTGAGGATAGATATTTAATTAAATTATTATTAGCTGATAGCTGATAGCTGATAGCTGATAGCTGATAGCTGATACTTTCACAAATTATATAATGTATATAGAGGTGTATGATGAGCAATACAAAGGAATTAACGGTAGATGTGCGCGGTAGCTTGTGTCCAAAACCTGTTATTGAAACTAAGAAGGTAAGTGATGCGAATCCAAATGCTGTTATTACTACAATTGTAGATAATGAAGTGAGCCGCGATAATGTAGAGAAGTTTGGTAAGTCTCGTGGTTATGGTGTAGCTATTCGCCAAGATGGCAAGGATTTTTATCTTACTATGACACCAAATGCAAATCCGGTAACGGAAGTAAGTTGTGAACCTATGAACTATGGAAATCGCGTCATTTTGATGACGAAGGATTATCTTGGTGAAGGTAGTGAAGAGCTTGGCCGAAATTTGATGAAAACCTTCTGGGTATGTATGCTTGAAGCTGACGTAAAGCCTTCTAAGATTTATTTCATCAATAGCAGTGTTAAGATGGTAGTCAATGATTCGGTTCATTTGGAAAATATCAAGAAATTAGCTGAGCTTGGTGTAGAAATTGCAGCATGCGGCATTTGTCTTGATTATTTCGGTGTAAAAGATGAGCTGAGCGTAGGTAGTATTACTAATATGTATGCCATTACCGACTCTATTGTAGGGGATAATATTATTAAGCTATGATTTTTAGCAATATAGACTTTAACTTGTCGTGATTGATTGGATTTCATATTTAAGTTTATACTTAGTGAATAATAAATCTAAAACATAGTAGTTATTAGGGAGGTGAGGCATTGGAAAATAAGAAATTACTTATAGTCTTTACATCCTATTATTTTGGGGATAAGGCAGACAAGGTATTAATAGAATTAGATGTGCCTCATCAATTGATGGCTACACCTCCAGAGCTTTATGATATGTGTGGTTTATCTATAGAAATAGATCCGAGTATTGTTGAGCAAGTTAAGGTTATTTTAAAAGAACATAAGATTAGTACGTCGGGACTGTTTTGGTATGAAAAAGGCGAACTGGCCGTACCATATGAAGCTTAGTAGATAAAAATTAAGTCACATAGTTACTTTTTTGTAACTATGTGACTTTTTTGTGCGTTCTTGTTGGAATATACCATATGGTTTATACTGACATCATCAGCTGAAAACTAATAAAATTGATACTATAAAAGGAGTTTATTATGAATACAACAATGAATGCTATTAACTGGCCAAAAGAATACTTACCAGGTTTAACTGATAACTATGTATCTAATGAGGTGATTGTAAAAGGTATCACTGTAGAGGCTGTATGGGAATACTTAACAAATGCTGCTACATGGCCTTCTTACTACAGCAACTCTAGCGATATTAAGATGCTTAATCAAGAAGATACACATCTTATATCTAATACACGTTTCTTCTTTAAAACCTTTGGTTTCCCTGTGGATGCAGAGGTTGTAGAATATGTAGCACCTAGTGAAAATCAACCTGGTCGAATTTCTTGGCATGGTTGGGCTGGTGAAGTTGGCACTGCTGAGCGACTAGATGTTATTCATGCATGGCTTGTGGAAGAGCTTGATTATGGTGTAGTTCGTATTTTGACACAAGAAACGCAAGTAGGTGAGCCTGCGAAAGAATTACATATAGCTAAACCAAATCCGATGCTTAATGGTCATCAAGATTGGCTTGATGGTCTGGTAAGTGCTGCTAAAAGTGTTAATAAATAATAGAAACTATTTGTTGCTAATTAAGGCTCGTGATACTATTAAGTGAGGAGGTTTCTATGGAAGAAAAATTATTTAATTGTCCTGTAGAGGCATCCCTCAGTGTAGTAGGAGGTAAGTATAAATCTATTATTCTGTATCATTTGATGACAGATGGAACGTTGCGATTTAATGAGATACAAAAACTCATTCCTCAAGCGACGATTAAGATGCTTTCACAACAATTGAAGGATTTAGAAGCAGAAGGTATCATCCACAAAGAGATTTATCCAGTGGTGCCACCAAAGACGGAATATAGTATCACTGAATTTGGCGAAACGCTACGTCCTATTATCATGGCCATGTGTGACTGGGGACGAATCTACAAAGGTGATATGATAAAGTAAGTCCTTTATTATGTAATATCATTTAGATAAGGAGTTATATATGAGCAAATATGAAATAGAAAATGTAAAATTAACAGCCCCTAAATTTGATCGTAAAGATTTAGAGTACGCTATGACATATCGTTATGCATGTAAGAAATTTGATAGTACTAAAAAGATTTCTGATGATGATTGGCAAGGTATCTTAACAGCGGCGCGCTTGTCTCCAACCTCCTTAGGTTTTGAAGCTTACCAATTATTAGTTATTCAAAATCCTGAAATCCGTGAAAAGATGAAATCTTATGGTTGGGGTATTCAAGCTGGTCTTGAAGCGAGTCATTTCGTAGTGTTCTTAACACGTAAAAAGGTGGATTTGGAATTTGATTCCCCTTATGTACGCTACATTCAAGAAGAGGTGAAACAATTACCTGCTGAAGTCGATGCTATTTATAAAGAAAAATATGCTCAGTTCACAACTGAAGACTATAAAACATTTGAGTCTGATCGTGCTGCCTTTGATTGGTCTTCTAAGCAAGCGTATATTGTAATGGCTAACATGATGACTATGGCTGCTTACGAAGGTCTTGATTCCTGTGCATTGGAAGGCTTTAATCAAGATAAGATGACAGCTTTTTTAGGTGATGAATTAGGTCTTTTTGATACAAAGCACTTTGGCATTGCTGTGATGGCTGCCTTTGGATATCGAGATGAAGAACCGCATCGCAATAAAACACGTCGCACAATGGATGAAATTGTTACAGTAGTTTAATCGATTGCGACTTTTATATCTATATCGAATTTCTTCATTTAATCTTTAGAAATGAATGTTATATTATAAATATACATATTATTTATAATATTTATAAAGTTCGTTTTTTTTGTAGGATATTATAAATATATTGATTAAATAGGAAGGAGTGATCGTATGTTATGGTCAATTATTGTTGGTGGTTTTATCGGTTTTCTTGCAGGAGCCATCACTAACAAAGGTGGAGCAATGGGCGTTATTGCCAATGTTGTTGCTGGTTTAGTTGGTTCGTCTGTAGGTCAAGCAATATTTGGCACATGGGGTCCTAGCTTAGCTGGCATGGCATTAATTCCTTCTGTTCTTGGTGCTGTAATTGTTGTTGCTGTTGTTTCGTTTTTCTTCGGGAAAAAGGGATAGTAATCTATTTTTAAAAGTATAGCTAACATAGCTATAAATGATTTTATATGAAAGGATCATAATTATGGCATTAGAAGATAAATTAAATCAAGCTAAAGGTGCATTAAAAGAAAATGCCGGTAAATTAACTGATAACAAAGAATTGCAAGCAGAAGGCGCTGTAGAAAATACAGCTGCAAAAGTTAAAGAGGCTGCACATGATGTTGCTGAAGATCTCAAAAAAGCAGCTGAAGATGTTAAAGATGCTGTAGATGGTGCGATTAGTGGCGTCAAAAATGTTCTTCATAAAGACGATAAATAATATTATATAAAGGTTATAATTAGTAATAAAAAAACCAGTAAATCCTGAGATTTACTGGTTTTTGTTATATAAGTTTGTTTATACATTGAAGCGGAAGTGGGTTACATCGCCGTCTTTCATAACGTAGTCTTTACCTTCAAGGCGTACAAGGCCTTTTTCTTTAGCCGCGTTTTGACTACCGCAAGCTTGTAAGTCATCGAAGGATACGATTTCAGCGCGGATAAAGCCTTTTTCAATATCCGAGTGAATTTTACCAGCAGCTTGAGGTGCTTTTGTGCCATTTACGATTGTCCATGCACGAGCTTCCATTTCACCAGCTGTGAAGTAATTGATAAGACCTAAAAGTGCATAACTTGCTTTGATAAGTTTTGTTAAGCCAGATTCTTCAAGACCAAGATCTTCAAGGAATGCAGCAGATTCTTCTTCGGATAACTCTGCAATTTCAGATTCGATACGAGCGGACACAACAACGATGCCAGCGCCTTCGTTTTTCGCATATTCCTCTACGCGTTTTACATATTCGTTGGAAGAGTAATCAGATACTTCATCTTCAGAAATATTGGCTACATAAAGAGATGGTTTTGCTGTAAGCAATGTTAACTCTTTGATCATTTCCAATTCTTCTTCTTCAAGACCTTGTGCACGAACAGGTTTCGCTTCGCCAAGACCTTCGATGATGCGTTCTAACAATGGTAATTCAGCACGTGCATCTTTGTCGCCAGATTTTGCGATTTTTTCAATACGTTGTTTGCGTTTTTCCACGGACTCAAGGTCAGCAAGGCAGAGCTCAGTATTAATGATTTCGATGTCACGGATTGGGTCAATAGAGCCAGAAACGTGAGTGATGTTAGGGTCATCGAAACAACGAATAACTTGTGCTATCGCATCTACTTGGCGGATATGGCTAAGGAATTTATTACCCAAACCTTCGCCCTTGGATGCACCTTCTACGAGGCCAGCAATATCTACGAAGCGCATAGCAGCAGGAAGGATGCGTTTGGAAGCGAACATTTCAGCCAATACAGCTAAACGATTATCTGGAACGTCAACGACACCTACGTTAGGTTCAATTGTACAGAATGGATAATTGGCAGCTTCAGCGCCCGCTTTTGTGATAGCGTTGAATAATGTACTTTTACCAACATTTGGAAGGCCTACGATGCCTACTTCTAAATTTGTGCTCATGGTACCACCTTTTATTAATAAATTGATTTCGTTCTTTGTGAAAGTTTATAGCAATAGTTTGTTATAAACCTTATCAAATAAATATTATACCATACTAATAGGATGGAGTTACTCTATAAATATAAAATAGATTATTTCAAAGTGCTATAATATAAATAGAGTTAAATATATTACTTAAATAATGTGATAAGTTCATATTAAAATATAGGATTAATATAGATTTTTATTCGCCGTAACTATATTGATATAATTTATAGGTATATATATTAATAAGGGTATGGAATGTATCCAATAATGTTAATGTATATATTTTTAAACCTATATAGTGAAAGCTAATAGGAAAGGAAGTTCAGTATGTTTTCCAAGCTATTTGATAGTTTCTTAGTCCATTATTTAGAACGCTTTAATGATCATTGTTTTACCGTAAAAATTGGAGATAATGAATATACAATCGGTGACGGAGAATCCGAGTTTACCGTCATCGTTAATCGCGATATTCCCAAGAAGGATTTGTTAATATCCGCAGAACTCGCCCTCGGTGAAGCGTACATGCGTAAAGATATCGAAATTGAAGGGGATTTGTTTAAAGCCCTTTGTGTAGTCCTTGGTCATGTAGGTAAGGACTCTATCAATCGTAAGGTACTTAGCTCGCTCTTTAATGCAGGTCTTAAAAAGAAAGATCAAAAACAACAAGTATCTTCCCATTATGATTTAGGCAATGAATTCTATAAATTGTGGCTCGATGAAACCATGAGCTATTCCTGTGCGTATTTTAAGCATGAGAATGATAGTCTCAAAGATGCGCAATATCAAAAGGTTCATCATATTCTCGATAAATTGTACTTAAAAGAGGGTATGACTTTACTTGATATTGGTTGCGGATCGGGATTCCTTCTCATTGAAGCGGCTCGTAAATATGGGGTTAAGGGCTATGGGTGTACTCTTTCCGAAGAACAATGGAAAAAAGGACAGGAACGCATTAAAGAATATGGCCTTGAAGGACAGGTTGAGATTGAACTTATAGATTATCGCGACGTAGCGGCTTCCGGGCGTACCTTTGACCGTATTGTCAGCATCGGCATGCTTGAACATGTTGGTCGGCCTAATTTTCCTCTGTATATGGAGGACGCATCGGATATGCTTAAAGACGGTGGTTTGTTCCTGCTTCACTACATCAGTGATCCCTCTGAAAAGGAAACAAGTGCCTGGATTCGTAAATATATCTTTCCGGGTGGATGTTTGCCGTCCCTTCGCGAAATGGTCAGTCTCGCTTATGATTATGATATGAATGTCATCGATGTTGAAAGTTTACGGTATCACTATTATAAGACTTTAATGCATTGGTATAACAATTTCCAAGGCGTCCGTGAGCAAGTAGAAGCGAAACGAGGCAGTGAATTCGTACGCATGTGGGATCTGTATCTTTGTGGATGTGCGGCAGGTTTCTACATCGGTAATATGGACTTGCATCAAATTTTGATGACAAAAGGTGTTACGAACGAGCTGCCATTAACACGTTGGTATTAATTAAGAGTAAAAATAGATTTATAGGACAAAAAAGAGACCATCTTAAGATGGTCTCTTTTAATGTGTATGAAAAGGCTCTCATCTATTAAGTCGATGAGGACCTCGCTCTATTATAGAGAATGTGCTCTTAATTCTTCAGCAGATTGTGTGGAAATCCAAGCTGGTGGAATGTCGAATACTGTATAGCAACCTGTGCCGCCGTGTTTAGCAAGTCGGTAGAGACCACGAGCGTAAGCAACAAGTGCAGAGCCTGTAAATTCAGGGTTAGAGTCAAGTTTCAAGGAATACTCAATAACGTGACGTGTGCCTTCTGTACTTTCACCAGAGCGAAGAACGAAGCCACCATGTGGAATGCCTTTGTGGTCGCGATCAAGTTCTTCTTGGGAAATGAAGTTGACTACAGTTTCATAGCCTACGAAGTAGTTTTCCATAGTTTTGATTTCGTTTTCGATTTTAGCTTTGTCCGCATCAGGAGCCGCTACTACATAGCACTCACGAAGGTGACCTTTATAGCCATCAACATCTGGAGTTTCGCCGTTACGGATAGCTTCTAGGTATTGTTCTTTAGGCACAGTATATTGACGAGCATCAAGAACACCATCGATACGGCGAATGGCATCGGAATGACCTTGGGATACACCGCGACCCCAGAATGTGTAGGATTTACCTTTTGGTAAGATTGCTTCCACGTAAACGCGTTGCAAAGAGAACATGCCTGGATCCCAACCACAAGAAATTAATGTAGCAGTTTTGGCCTCTTTAGCTACTTTATCTACATTAGCGAAGTGTTCAGGAATACGTGCATGTGTATCGAAGGAATCGATACAGTTAAAGTATTTTGTTATCATTGGTGTTTGTTCGATAAGATCTGTTGCAGAACCACCGCAAAGAACCATTACATCGATTTTGCCTTTAAAGTTAGGAATATCTTCCATCGTGTAAGTAGGTACACCAGATACAGTTTCAATACCTTGACGGCGAGAAAATACGCCGATGAGCTCCATATCAGGTTGTAACTGAACAGATGCTTCTACGCCACGAGCTAAGTTGCCGTAACCAACGATACCAATACGAATATTCATATTAGCCTCCTATATAAGTTGAAATTTAATAATTAACATATTTATTATAGCATAAAATTAATAGCTTTTAATATTTTTCTATAGAATTTATTAGATGGTATAGAAAATAATTAATATCTAATTTAAACAAGTAATTTGTGCACAACTGTATCGATATATATCGTGTTGTTATAGGGGACAAATAAAAAATCATTTGAGTAGAAATTGACACATATACCCTGAATCTAGATACAATTAAATTGGTTATATTAGCTAGTTATGTTCATAGTTGAAGTGTTAAGGAGGTATAACATGAGAAGAAATGTAAAAGCTGCTGTTATTGCTGCATTAATCGTAACAGGTGCTAATGCTTTTACCATGGTATCAGCCACAACTGTGGAAAGTCATACAGATGGGAAATCCATTGGTCTTAATTTGTGGGGGGAAAAGAGACATTATACAGATGACTTAACTGTTAATGTATCAGGTTTAGGGGTAAATGGAACAAAATATCATAATAATGTTACAGGTATTTACGCCCTTGATGGGACACAAGTTGCTATCGATAAAAATGTAACTGTAACAGTTAAAAATCCAGCACCTGCAGAAAGTGGCGCGAAACGTAGACCTGATTTGGCACATTATTATATGAGCGGTATCTATGCTGGTTATGGTGGACTTACTAGTGATGGCAATAACGATGATACTCGAATTACCGTAAAGGGTAATGCTAAAGTCGATGCTGTTGGCGTTGGTTTGCAAGCCAATAAAGATGGATATATTCGCATACTAGGTGGGGCTGATATAAAAACATATCCTTTAGATACCTCTGATACTTACTCTGCATTATCTGAAGAAGGTTTTGTTTATGTAAATACGGGGATGGATGGCTTACATCCGGGAACGAATGATGTGAAGATGTATGGTAATATAGGATTCTTAGATAAAAACTATGGTATTGAAAAGAACCCACATAATCATGGATCTGAAATTTCTTTAGGTTTAACAACACCAAATTCTAAATTGGTAGGTGGTGTGTTGAATGAATTTGATGAAAGCAACAATAATCCGTACCATGGTGGTCTACGATTGTACTTACAAAATGGTGCGACTTGGCGCAATGAATGGTTAGGAGCTGAACGCGTATATCCTACACAAGGTCGTCCTAATAATGCAAACTATTTATATACTGGTAGTCGTGTAGAACATTTTATTGGTGGTAAAGATATAAATAGTCAAGGTATTATCCAAGCCGTAGATCCACGACCTATTACTATTAACAACTATGCTGGTCATGCAGCTATCGACTATGAAAAAGGAGCCCCTGCGACTGCACAAGGTAAGGGCAAAGTCGTTATCAACCATGCTGATAAAGGTTCTTCTGTGACTATGCGCAGTTCGGTAGATGCACTTAAAGGGTCTGTAAATGTAGATAACTCAAGAGGTACTTTGCAGCAGTTGGCTAATAAATTAACATATACCGGCTTTACTAAGGGTGAACGTAATTTAAATGTGAATGTTCAAGTCGATTCAGGCATTATTAGTCCTGCATATTCCACTAAGCTTGGTACAGATAGCTTTACTGTTGATGGAAAACCTAGTATTACTAACCAAGCGGTTGTGACAGCGCGTGAAAGCGAAGTTGTATCTGGTGCTAAGAGTGCGTTAGCCTCCTCTGTGATGCAAATGAAAGCCGATACGAATGACTTACAACGTCGCCTCGGTGATGTGCGACTCAACTCCAATAAGCATGGCGTATGGGGGAAATATATCGGAGGTAAATCTAAAATTACAGACAGCGCCTATGTAAATCAAACCTATAACATGGCGCAAATAGGCTATGATACATTGTACGGCGATTGGACTATTGGTGGAGCGTTGTTATATGGTACAAGCAATAGCGATTACGCTTTAGGTTCAGGGTCTGGTAAAACCGCAGGTTTAGCATTATACGGTGCAAAACAATATAATGATGGTCATTATTTGGATGTGATTGGTAAAGTAAGTCGTTTGAAAAATGATTTCACTGTACGCAATAGCTTGGGTACAAGTTTGAGCGGAGATTACCACAATACAGGTACCTCTTTGAGCGTTGAATATGGTAAACGAATCAAGAAAGACAATGGTTTTTATATCGATCCTAACGCAGAATTGACGCTTAGTCGATTGTCTGGTGTAAATTTTGATGCTCGTACAAATACAGGTAGCACAGTGCACATTAACTCTGATGCGGTAAACTCCGTTATTGGTCGTATCGGTGTAGGCATTGGCAAGGAAAGTAAGAATAGCAACCTTTTCCTCAAAGCAGCATTAGCGCATGAATTCTCTGGTAAAATGAAAGCTACTTATAGCATGACCGGTGAGCCAACTACAGGCAGTGAAGTGAATCTTAAAGATACATGGCTAGATGTTGAGTTAGGTGGTTCATGGAGCATACGTCCTAATACATATATTTATGGGACTTTCACTAAAAACTTTGGTGCTATCGTAGACAATTCCTATCGCATTGACGCAGGGATTCGTCATAACTTTTAATTAAGGGTAAAAATAGCAGAGGCAAATAATATGGGGATGTTATTTGTTAGTACTATAGTGTTAAGGAATACTAGAATTAAATATTCATATATGTAAGGGTATATAAAAAGACCGACTACATTCCTATTGAAGGACTGTAATCGGTCTTTTAGTTTTATAGATATAAACTACTTTAAATTAGATGTCTCAAATTAAATGTAATCTAAATCTAAATCAAGATCTAAATCTAAATCTAAATATAGACATAATTATATTAGAATTGTAATGTTTTGATTCTTTCAACGGCGCGAATTGTATTTTCACGACTGCCGAATGCTGTCAAACGAAGGTAACCTTCACCATGAGGGCCAAAGCCAGAGCCTGGTGTAGATACGATTTGAACTTGTTCGAGCAAGTTGTCGAATAATTCCCAGCTAGTCATATTGCCAGGTGTTTTTAGCCAAATATATGGAGCGTCCACACCGCCGTATACAGTAAGACCGATAGATTCAAGACCTTCTTTGATGATGCGGGCATTTTCTTTGTAGTATGCAATGTTAGCACGAGTTTGTTCGCGGCCTTCTTTTGTGTATACTGCTTCAGCACCGCGTTGGATGATGTAAGGAACACCATTGAATTTAGTACATTGACGACGATTCCACATAGGGTTTAGCGGTTGGCGTTCACCAGATTTAGTTTTGCCAGTGACCTCTTTAGGTACTACTGCATAAGCACAACGTGTACCAGTGAAACCTGCAGTTTTGGAGAAGGACCGGAACTCGATAGCTACTTCTCGAGCCCCTTCGATTTCGTAGATAGATTTTACAGTATCTTCTGTGCTGATGAAAGCTTCGTAAGCGGAGTCAAACATCAAAATGGCATCATTATCTTTACACCATTTGATCCATTCTGCTAAACGAGCACGGCTCAAAACAGTACCAGTTGGATTGTTAGGCGAGCAAAGGTATACGATGTCTACTCGTTCAGACGGGAATTCTGGAGAGAAGTTATTTTCTGCGTAAGTAGGGAGGTATACAACCTTTTGGAAGATGCCTTCTACAGCTTCGCCAGTACGACCACCCATAACGTTGGAGTCTAAGTATACTGGGTACACAGGATCTGTGAT
This sequence comes from Veillonella parvula, assembly GCF_001553335.1. Lineage (GTDB taxonomy): Bacteria > Bacillota > Negativicutes > Veillonellales > Veillonellaceae > Veillonella > Veillonella parvula_S. Next base: position 284,175 of record NZ_KQ960791.1, read on the forward strand.
AGCAATGATGTTATCTTCGCTGAATAACTCTTGGATATTACCAACGTCAGATTTTGCACCATCGGAAACGAATACTTCGTCAATAGCGATATCTACGCCCAATGGTTTGTAATCGCCATCAATAATAGCTTGACGTAAGAAGTCATAACCTTGTTCAGGGCCATAACCTCGGAATGTTTCTGCTTTTCCCATTTCTTGAACAGCTTTACTCATAGCATCGATAATTGCTGGAGCAAGAGGTAATGTAACATCGCCGATACCAAGACGAATAATATCTGCATCTGGATGAGCAGTTTGGTACTCATTTACCTTTTTAGCAATATTAGCGAATAAATAAGAACCTTGTAGGTTTAAGTAGTTTTCATTGATATTAGCCATGATGACTCCTTTTTATAATCAGATTTCTCTATATATAGTAAATTATATAGAATAATGACGCAAGGATTTTCTATAGAATTTCTGATTTATATAAATATTGTTTTAGTTTATCACTATAAAAGGTCGTATCATGGGGAATTTATTACTCGTTAATTGTATTAAAGTATATATAGATAAAGAGACTATTAGTGTTGAATAGGTCTCTTCATTGTTTACTCATAAAATGGTTATTGATATAATGAATTTATAATAAAACACAATAGTACTTTGTGTAAGATATGGGCCGTTTTAAGCACTTATGTGTAGTAGTGTAAGTTGTTATCATGGGAGAATTTATAATGTTGAATTGTAAAGAGATATACGAAATAATTTGTGAGAGTATTAATCAGAGTATTAATCGAAAAGATAAAATTAATGAGTTGGAAACCCTTTTTGGGCAACATAAGAACGATACAACAGAAGATACTGTTAATATAAAAAAAGTAAAGCAAAGAGATAACGATGGAGATATAAAAAGATTTGCAGCAAAATTTTATAAGTCATCTATTGTAAATTACAAAGGCTATGTACAAGGAGCGTCGCAAGCGGACAAAAACCGCTATAGTGAAGTTATTGCCAGTACTCTTTTATCAAAAAATCTTTTAAAGACATGGACAGACTTAAAGCCAGTACGACCTAATCATTTTGATACAAATCATTCTCCTTCCGAAATAGTAGATATGAAAAAGCTGCAAGGCACAAATCGTAAAGAAGAAATTTTAGCGAAATTGTTGTTTTATCAACGTGAGGTTGATGGATTAGGCTATATCTTTGATTATCAAACACCATTAAAGGCGACACAAAATGATTCTTACGGAAAAATAGACTTATTAGGCTATAACACTGATGACGAATGTTATTCTGTAATTGAATTAAAATATCGTCCATCTGGTAGTGAGGAAACTTTACTACGCTGTGTTTTAGAAGCTTATACATATTATAAGCTGCTTGATTTAAAACAGATTAAATCTGATGTTGATCACGCTGGCATAAAGGCTCTAAAGAAAGAATTACCTAAATATAAGCACACTGATAAGGCTGAATTAGTAATTTTATTTGATGAAAAATCTTGTACAGATGATGATGGTGGGGCAGAGACTAATTTGTTGCTTCGTATTGATCCAGTGGCAGTGGATAAACCTAACTATCCGTCCAAAACTGTTGTGTCACAACAGTATAAAGAGTGTAAAGAATTGAAGGACCTTAGTAAACGTAATCAATTACGATCTTTATGCGAAAATATTTTGAAACAAGAGCCTGAATTAAAACAAATCCGTTTTGTTGTATTACAAGCTCAAAAAGTAAGTAAAGCGCCTTATAAAAATAAAGTAGATAATTGGTCAGAAAATTTGGATCGTTTCTATCGAGCAGAAACATTGCTTACCATTTCTAAGTAAAGGTTGAATATGAATATTGTTGTTCATCGTGGCACACATCAGATTGGTGGTAGTGCTATAGAAATTAGTACAGCATCTACTCGGATTATGTTAGATTTTGGTAATGAATTAAGTTTAGATGAAAAGTACACACCTATAAATCTGGATATAGACGGCGTTACAAAAGGGATATCTAATTGTGATGGTATTGTAATTTCTCATTATCATATGGATCATTTAGGGCAACTAACTTCTGTATTACCAGAAATTCCAGTGTATATAGGTGCGTTAAGTAAGGAAATAGCCATAATAGGTGCTGAATATCAAGATAAAGATTTATATTTACGATTATTAGGTGCTAATACATTTCGTGGAGGAGAAGCTTTTTCTATTGGCGACATACGCATTAGACCTTTGGTTATTGACCATAGTGCCGCTGATAGTTATATGTTTGTTATTGAGGCTGAAGGTAAACACATTTTATATACAGGTGATTTCCGGATGCATGGGCTGCGTCAACATGTATTAGAGAAGTTAGTTAAGACCTATATAGGTGAGGTTGATGTATTAATTACAGAAGGAACTTCATTATCTAGAGATGCCAATGACCCTATAGCTGAAGTAGCTGTATTAGATGATATTTCTTCTTATATTCAAGACGGAAAATATGTTTTTGTTATGTGTTCCTCTACGAATATTGACCGTATTATGGGGATTTGGCAGAATATGCCAACTGATAAAGTACTCATTTGTGATGCTTATCAGAAAAGAATATTAGATACTGTGATTAATAATGTATATTATGAAAGTTCTTTGTATCGTAGACATGATAGCCCATTAGTTATTGATAAAGGAAGGCATCCTAAATACTATATGGAACATGGATTTGTATCTTTAGTAAGAGGGACAGAAAATTTTATTTCTAAAATTAAAGAGTTCCCTAAAGATGATGTACGTATTATATATTCCATGTGGACAGGATATATTGAGGAGAATTTAGCATTGAAAGAATTGTTAGATACATATCCATCTTATATATGTCATGCTAGTGGTCATGTCTCAAAGGACGATTTAGTTCAGTTCATAGAAATGGTTGATCCTGATTTTGTTATTCCGGTTCATACTGATATCCCTGAAAAACTAAAGAGAATACTGCCTAATAGAAATGTTTATGTCGTTAATGATAAAGAGCCATTTATCATATAATTCCTTTAAGAAATTCTATTTATGTTGTATAATAAATAAAAAGAGAGCCATCGACGTGTGGTAGCGTTAGGCTCATCTTATAAACATTTTTTAGGATTGCCTAGTGTGCGAGTATTTTGTATACTCTGTTGCGTTAGGCTTTTGTCTTTATACTATTTGAATAGTGCAAAGAGTGATATTACTATAGACCAATTTTTGCGTAGTATTTTACTACGCTTTTTTATTGAAAAAATCAAAACTTTATATAGCATTAATTTTATTTCTGATATAATCTAAATGAATACATATTATAGTGCGGTTTTATATGAAAGTGGTGTCTTTATGCTGACGATTAGCAATAAGGGATGGCTTTTTACGTCTATATTAAGTGCTTTGATGGCGTTTACATCGTTGTCTACGGATATTTATTTGCCAGCTATGCCTGAGATGGGGCGTGACCTCAATGGTGATGCGGAGCTTACGTTGACAGGTTTCTTAATTGGGTTTGCGCTAGCTCAGCTTTTTTGGGGCGCCGTTAGTGATAAAATTGGTCGTAAGAAGCCACTGATTATAGGGATAGTCTTATTTATCATAGGGTCTGTGGGCTGTGCCCTAAGTTCGTCTATGCTAGAATTACTAGCTTGGCGTGTGTTTCAGGCTTTTGGTGCCTGTGTAGGACCGATGTTGTCACGGGCTATGATTCGGGATTTATATGGTCGGACTGAGGCGGCTAAAATGTTGTCTACATTGGCCATTGTTATGGCTATAGCGCCTATAGCAGGCCCAATGTTAGCCGGACATTTACTTGTATGGTATACATGGCATTCTATATTCTGGTTGCTTGTTGGTATAGGACTTTTAATGCTCGTTGCCGTATTAGTGCTTCCGGAAACACATCCCGTAGAGAAGAGGAGCAAAAAGTCCATAGGTCATACCTATAATAACTATTGGATTTTATTACGCAATAAAGGTTTTATGAAATATACCCTATGTGTTAGCTCATTTTATATTGCCATTTATGCGTTTTTAACGGGATCGCCTTATGTATATATAGATGTGTATGAAGTGCCCAAAGAATATTTTGGTTATCTCTTTTCTGTTAATATTATTGGTGTTATGTTGTTAAGTGCCATTAATCGTCGTATTGTTAGTGCTATACGCCTTGATAGACTATTGAAATATGCCACACTATTTGCTGCTGTTTGTGTATCCATTGTTATGGGCTTGATGTTCTTAGGTTACCATTCATTGTGGTTAATCGTTATTGGTTGTTTTTTATTCTTCTCCATGAATGGTATCATTGCCGCTGTAACTAATGCATTAGCTTTAGATAGAGCAGGTAGAATGGCTGGATCTGGGGCGGCACTATTAGGTGCCATGCAATATGGTAGTGGTATTGTGTCATCGTTGATACTTACCTTTTTACCAAATGATACGGCCTATCCTATGATGGGGGTAATAGCCATATTTGTAATTATCTGCGCTATTATCGCCTTTCCTGAGGATGAAAAATATAATCGTATATAATATTGGTAAAAGCGAGGGTTTTAATTTGAATCCTTGCTTTCATCATTTTTTTAGGTTATAATAGTAAGGCTTATTGATGGTAAGCACTTCCTACCCCTATGTGTCGATAGGGGCATTAGTCCGAAAGAGGAGGTGATTTTGTATGAACAAATACGAAGTCATGTTTATTGTGAAACCAGCTGAAGAGGAAGCAACTAACGCTGTTATTGAAAAAGTAGAAGCTTTAATTGCTCGTGTAGGCGGCACAGTAGAAAAGGTAGATCGTTGGGGCAAGCGTCGTCTTGCTTACGCGGTGAAGAAATTCACTGACGGTTTCTATGTATTGATCAACTTTGAAGCAGCTCCTGCTGAAATCAAAGAAATCGATCGTGTATTGAAAATCAACGATGAAGTCCTAAGACATCTAATTGTTAAACACGAAGCATAATTAAAGCCTGGAGGAAAACATGAACTCTGTACAAATTCTAGGTAATTTAGCTCGTGATCCTGAAGTACGCTATACCAAAACTGGTCGTGCTGTAGCAACTTTCACAGTAGCTGCCACAAACACCTATATTGATTCCACAACAAATGAGACGAAAGAACAAACTGCTTTCATCAACTGCGTTGCTTGGGGTAAACTTGGTGAAGCGGCAGGCAATCTTCGTAAAGGCAGTCGTTGCTTTGTAGAAGGTCGTTTGCAAACTCGTTCTTACGAGACTCAGGACGGTCAAAAACGGTACGTTACTGAAGTGGTAGCGAACTTTGTGGGCCAATCCCTTGATATGAATACTAATTCTTTCGAAGGTGGGTCCAATTTTGATAGTTTCAGTACAGGCGGCGATGACGAAAACATCCCGTTCTAGTGTCAGGGACTCCTACTAATTCGAAAAGGAGGATTCGCAATGAGAAGAGATAGAGGCAGAAAGCCAAGAAGAAAAGTATGCGTTTTCTGTGCAGACCATATCGATCAAATCGACTATAAAGATGTTGCTAAACTTCGTCGTTTTACGACTGAACGCGGTAAAATCTTACCTCGTCGTATTTCCGGTACTTGCGCAAAACATCAACGCAAATTGACTACATCTATCAAACGTGCACGTGCAATTGCTTTATTGCCATTCACTGCTGAATAATTGATGAATCAAGGCGGTACAACCATTTGGTTGTACCGCCTTTTTGCTATACAAAAAAAGAAGCTATCCGTTGGATAGCTCCTCTTTGTTATACAGCTTTATATTTTTTAGGTGGTTCACCATTTTCGGCGGCTTCTTTATCGGCGCGCCATTTGCGTTCGAAATATTTATGATACTCAAGTGGGATATCATCAGGGGTTGCTGTTTCATAAAAGCTGCAAGTGCCTCGACGTTGTGCTTCTTCATAGAACCATGTTTTAAACTCTAGCATAGATAAGCGAGCTTGTAGGTGCTCAATTTCTGCTAGCACACGATCTCGTTGATTTCTAATAATAGATAATCGATCGTTGATGCGGCTATCGCCTTCAACGCAGCAGTCGATAAAATGTTTGATTTCTTTTATAGGCATACCCGTACGTTTCATACATTCGATTAATTCTAGCCAATCCATATCTTCTTCTCGAAATATACGGATACCTCCTCTAAACGTTCTACGAAGGGCAATAAGCCTTCCTTGTCGTAATAACGCAAAGCAGAAGGTGCTATATTTAGTTTTTTTGCAATTTCGCCAACTGTATATGTCATTGAACCTCCTAATATATATTTCATTTATAGATAGATATAAAAATTGTAAATGTAAGGTGTATTGACTTAAACCTAACTTTAAGTTTTATACTTGGTACATACTTGAAGTATAACACTAGTTATTTTTAGTGACAATCTTTATAATCTTTATACTATTTGATGTATAGTGATTGTAGTTGAAGTAATTATAATTTGTATTGAAAGGATTACCATGAACTTAATTGATGTAAAATCTCCAGCTGATTTAAAAGGCTTATCTATTTCTGAATTAACAGATTTGACAGCACAAGCTCGTCAAGCTCTCATGACAAAGGTTTCTGAGCACGGCGGCCATTTTGGGCCACCTATGGGTGCAGCAGAAATGATTATGGCCTTGCACTATGTATTTAATTCTCCTGTAGATAAAATCGTATATGATGTATCCCATCAATCGTATGCACATAAAATGGTTACAGGACGTGCCTTAGCATTTTTAGATCACGACCATTATGATGATGTAACAGGCTATACGGACCCAACTGAAAGTGAGCATGATTTCTTTAACATTGGTCATACCTCTACATCGATCTCCTTAGCATCTGGCCTGGCTACTGCTCGAAATCTAAAGGGAGACTCTGAAAATATTATCGCCATCATTGGTGATGGTTCTTTATCTGGTGGGGAAGCCTTTGAAGGTCTTGATTATGCCGCAACATTAAACAGTAATATGATTATTATCGTCAACGACAATGACCAATCCATTGCAGAAAACCATGGTGGTTTGTATCGTGGCCTTCGTGAATTGCGCGAGTCTAACGGTGAAAGCCCTAACAATATTTTTAAGGCTCTTGGTTTAGATTATCGCTTCGTAGCAGATGGTAATGATTTGGAAACCTTGATTGATGTATTTAAGGCTGTAAAAGACATTGATCATCCAATCGTGTTACATATAGTTACGCAAAAGGGTAAGGGCTATGCCATTGCAGAGCAAAATAAAGAAGCCTTCCATTGGACAATGCCCTTTGATTTAGAAACAGGCAAACCAAAAGAAGAGGAGACTGGTCCAACGTATGCTGGTACCATTGCTAATTACTTGATGGAGCAAATTAAGGTAGACCCAACGGTAGTAGCTATTAATGCAGGTACACCAGGAGGTTTTGGTTTTACTCCTGAATGGCGTAAGGCGGCAGGCAAACAATACATCGATGTAGGTATTGCAGAAGAACACGCCATCGCAATGAGTTCTGGTATTGCTAAAAATGGTGGTAAACCAGTATTTAATGTATATAGTACCTTCCTACAACGTACTTATGACCAATTGGTACAAGATCTTTGTGTAAATAACAATAGTGCTGTTATTATCAATCACTATGCCTCCGTGTATGGTATGAACGATGTAACTCATTTAGGGTTCTTTGATATTCCTATGCTTACTAGCATTCCTAATTTAGTATACTTAGCACCTACTAATAATGAAGAGCTATTGGCTATGACTGAATATGCTGTGCATCAACATAAGCATCCCGTAGCAATTCGTGTTCCTGTAGGTGAATTCACAACTACAGGTGTAGCGGATACAACGGATTATAGCATCTTGAATAAATCTGAAGTGACTCGCCGTGGTGAAGGGATTGCTTTATTAGGTCTTGGTAATTTTTACCATTTGGCTAATCAAGTGGCCGATGAATTGGCTAAAGAGGGTATTAATGCAACTGTGGTTAACCCTAAATTTGCGTCTGGCCTTGATGAAGAACTACTAGAAGAATTGAAAGCAAATCATTCTGTAGTATTTACGTTAGAAGATGGTGTAGTTGAAGGCGGTTGGGGCCAGCGTGTAGCTAGTTTTTATGGACCATCTAACATGCGTGTTAAGAACTATGGTATTGCTAAAGAATTTCACGATCGTTATGATGCAACTGAATTGTTACGAGAAAATGGCGTTTCTTTAGAACAAATTGTGGCTGATGCAAAACAAGTGTTATCTGTTTAGTTTGATAAAATATTAAATAAATAATTCTCTGTAAATACAGTAGAAATCTGGAATTGGCAGATTTCTACTGTGTTATTTTTTTATTTGTTCAATTTCATTCTATAATTAAGTGTGGTTTATAAATATATAATTTTTATAGATAAATATATATAATTTATTAAAAGATTATAGATTTTTTTCGAATAGGACTATAAAAATTAGATGAAGTATTATATAATAATATCTACAGTATGTATTACAGTAGAACAGTAAAATAAATCCATTGATAATATACGCTACTATTGCAGTATTATACAATTAGTATTAATGATAAGGGAGATTGTAAGACTTTGAAAAGAGTATTAACCTTAACATTAGCCGTGGCCATCGTTGCCGGTGGCTATATGTTTGAGGCTAATGGGGCGGGAGAACAACCTTCTAAACAGGCACCCTCTATATCTGAGATAAATATATATACGCCAAAAGAGCTTAATGCACGTCAGAAAGACTTGGTTGAAATCGGCCGCTATACTGCGTCTGGTGATCAAGGTGCATTAAAGAGTGTAATTGCATCTGCTATTGAGCGAGGCACGTTGACGCCACAAGAGGTGAGTATTGCTATTCGTCAACTTTACTCTGCTGCTGGCTTGAAACAAATGAATGCTGCTTTAGCTACATTTGATCAATTACGTGATGAACGCCCTGAGTTTGGCGATGAGTACGAAAAATTGGTTCCAAAGCAAACAGGACTTAGTGCTTTATTGGGGAATGGCACTAATGGGGCACCTTTAACAAAGCCGAAAGCTGAGGAAACAAAAGAGGGGGTTCAATATAATACGTTCCGTATGAAAAAACCAAAACCTCAAAATCGTAATCGTTCACGTTTAGGTAAATTGGACCGTGAATTGGTCGCTGCGGCAGCACTAGGTACTCGAGTTGGTAAAAATAATCTTTTTACTGCAGCTGAAAAGAGTTTATCTGAACTTGGCCTAAGTCAATATCAAATTGAAAATTTAGAAGCTATGATTTTCCAATAAAATGTAGACCTACTTCTTTCGGAAGTAGGTCTTTTTTTATGGCTTCTACTTTCACAGTTTTAATGATTAGGGTTAAATCCATAGAATGTAATTGACGTTTAAGGTCCCCTTTTCTATAATTAATAAGATAGGTATATGACCTGTAATAATAAATATAAACAAATATAAATATATTATTAAAAATAGATGTTAGGAGAAAGTATGCGCCTTCGTAGAAAACCATGGATTGATGAAGCTATCCACGAATATGACTCTCACATCATTTTGTCTGGCCAAGAAGAGTTTAAAGGCAAGTGGCGTGAATTATTTGAACATCCTGAGTACCCATTATATATGGAACTAGGGACGGGGAAAGGTCGCTTTATTGCGGGGATGTCTGAAGCGTATCCAAATGCTAACTTCGTAGGTTTTGAAGTACAAATGAGTGTTATCTATTATGCAGTACAAAAAATCTTTGAAGGAGAGCGAAACAATGCAAAGGTCTCTCTATTTGATATTGCAGGTATCGAAGAGATAGTGGCACCTGGAGAAGTTGATCGTTTCTATATTAACTTCTGTGATCCTTGGCCTAAGGCTAAACATGCAAAACGCCGCCTTACATATCATACATTCCTCGATCGTTATGCCCGCCTTTTGAAAGATGGTGGAGAAGTTCACTTTAAGACAGATAATGAAGGGTTGTTCATGTTCTCTCTTGAAGAGTTTAAAGCGTGTGGTTGGGAGCTTAAAAATATAACGTATGATTTACATAGCACAGACCTTCCAAATGTAAAAACTGAGTATGAAGAGAAATTTAGTAAAAAAGGACAACCTATTTTTCGCTTAGAAGCAATTAAGCCAAAAGTTCAAAAGGAGGCTTAACATGCAAACACCGAATAAGGGGGATAGTCGGTGGGGCTCACTCTTTAAAAATGACTTACAAGGTATGCTCTTACCTATTCTTCTCATTACAATTATAGGCAGTGTAAATATCTTTAGTGCTACGTATATCAGCTCTATCTATGAAAATACGGGATTATTAGGATACTTTTTAAAACATATGACATTCTTGTTTTTGTCTATGGCGGCAGGTGTTATATTGTATCGTTACGATTACCGTCAGTTACAGAAGCCTCACATGTTGCAAAGAATTATGATTGCTACACTAATTGGTATGATTTTGGTTCTTGTGATTGGTGCAGTCATTAATGGTGCACGTCGTTGGATTGTTATTGGGCCTGTATCGATTCAACCTTCAGAATTTGCGAAATTGGCTGCCTTGATATGGACGTCGGCTAAATTGAGTACCATGCGGAAATGGGGAAAACCAAAGCATACTAACCCTCTCATTAATTTACAAGGTTATTTTAGTGAACGTATAAGTTATATGTTGCCAATGTTAATATGGCCAATTATATTTGCAGGCTTAACAATCTTGCAACCAGATATGGGCACGACCGTATTGATTTTTGGCTTTTCCTTTGTGCTCATTTACTTAGCGGGCTTTGATGGAAAATTCTTTGGCGGAGCTTTTGTGATAGCTGGATTTCTTGGCTTTATTGCAGCTCGTATGTCGCCATATCGCTGGGAACGTATTCAATCTTGGTTTGATCCTTGGCCTCATGCGCAGGATATGGGGTATCAAACAGTTCAAGGGCTGTTGGCCGTAGGTTCTGGCGGTATTTTAGGCGAAGGCTTTATGCAAGGTACATCAAAGTATTTTTACTTGCCAGAAGCACATACGGACTTTGCCTTTGCTGTATGGGCCCAAGAAATGGGTTTCGTTGGTGCAGTGTTTGTTGTCGTTCTGATTGCAGCTTTTACCTATTTTGGGTTCCGCATTTCTAATAAGGCTCGTGATGAATTCGGAAAATGGTTAGCAATGGGCATAACATTGCTTATCAGTGGTCAGGCTTTGTTTAACATCGCCATGGTATGCGGTATCATGCCTGTAACAGGGGTACCATTACCATTTGTTAGTTATGGTGGCTCTTCATTATTGATGAATTTCATGGCTATTGGGTTGTTGGCAAGCATTGGTCGTCGTAATGTAGAAGGGGTAAAACAAGTTGGTACAGCTGAACCATTACCATCTTTGCGTGAAGAAACACAAAGTCGTTTTAAGCCTGCTGCTACGACGCGTACTAATAAGACAAATATGCCTGGACCGTTTAAACCACGGCCTTCTAAAAAGTCGACTCGTAGATAGACTAGATTTGAACGTTAATATCTAACGTATGTATCATAAGATAAATCTGTTTGTGTAAATTCATAGAGTATATTTAAGGACTGTACTATATGAACTTAGCATCGTTATATTGTGTGTGAGGAGAAACGATGAAAGATTATATTGATATTCAAGAACGCCCATCATGGGGCCGAATGTTACCACTTAGTTTTCAACATTTATTTGCCATGTTTGGCTCTACTGTATTGGTACCGTATTTATTAAAAGTAGACCCTGCAACGGCATTGTTTATGAATGGTATTGGTACATTATTATATTTATTCGTGTGTAAGGGTAAGATTCCAGCATATCTTGGCTCTAGCTTTGCCTTTATTGCGCCGGTAGCAGGTGTGTTATCTGCTGGTCTTGGTTATGAAGCGGCAAAAGGGGCCTTCGTTGTATTTGGTCTATCTTTTGTAATTTTATCTGTTCTCGTACGTTATATTGGTACGCGTTGGATTGATAAATTATTTCCACCAGCGGCAATGGGTGCTATCGTAGCTATTATCGGCTTAGAATTAGCGCCAGTAGCGATGAGTATGTCTGGCCTTATCGGTAATCAAGATTTAGGCATGAGCCATAGCCAAGCTGTTATTATCTCTATGTTTTCCTTAGTTGTTACCTTGCTTGGAACTGTTGTGTTCCGTGGTTTCTTAGCTGTTATTCCTGTTCTTATCGGTGTTGTCTCCGGTTATGTATTGTCTGCTGTGATGGGAGTTGTTGACTTCTCTGGTGTAGAAGCTGCTCCGTGGCTTTCATTGCCTCAGTTCTATGGCATGCCTGTATTTGATATCAATGCGATTATCATGATTATGCCGGCGCTCTTTGTAGTATTTGCAGAGCATGTTGGTCATTTAGTTGTTACTAGTAATATCGTCGCTAAAGACTTGATGAAAGAGCCTGGTCTACAAAGATCCTTGCTTGGTGATGGCCTTGCAAATATTCTTTCTGGTTTCTTTGGTGCTACACCAAATACGACGTATGGTGAAAATATCGGCGTACTTGCCATTACTCGTTGTTTTAGCGTATGGGTAATTGGTGGTGCTGCAGTTCTTGCGATGATTATATCCTTTGTTGGTAAAGTGGCAGCACTTATTCATGCTATCCCAGTACCTGTTATGGGTGGGGTTTCTATTCTCTTGTTCGGCATTATCGCAGCATCTGGGTTGCGTATGCTTGTAGAACGTAAGGTGGATTATACAAACCCTGTTAATATGATTCTTACATCCGTTATCCTTGTAGTAGGTCTTAGCGGTGCAGAACTTGCGGTTGGGCCTGTAGTTTTAAAAGGAATGGGTCTTGCTACTGTAGTAGGTATGGCGATGAGCATTTGCTTGTTGATCCTTCAAAAAACAGGCGTTGGCAATGACCAATTGAAAAAAACAGAAGTATAACTTTATACGACTTTAAGCTCTTGGCATAGAACCTTGAGATTAAGGTGAATTGACTTGTATTCAATATAATAAACGACTACTGAATCAGATTGTATCTGTAAAAGTAGTCGTTTTTGTTTAGTATCTTTATAATTTATCTCCAATATTGTATAATAAATATATAAGTTGTATAAAACTAATTTTAGAGAGGAGGGCCTATGGAGTTTTTAATATGGATGGCTATCGGTGTTTCCTTGATGGCTATAGAACTCGTAGTACCAGGCGGTATTTTAGGTCTTATCGGTTATTGCGCATTCCTATGGGGCGTTTATGTAGCTCTTGGGGAAGGTACGGTAGCATTGTATGCCGTGCTAGGATTAACAGCCTTGTTAATTGTCATTATCATTGTGTTCTTTAATCACTTTGAAAAGACATGGATAGGGAAATTGTTTACCTTAGGGCAACGGTCTACGACAAAAGCCGGTTATGTATCTAATGATGTATTAGAAGATTTGGCTGGCAAGGAAGGTGTAGCTCATACAACACTACGCCCTGCAGGTATTGCTAAGATTAATGGTAATTTGGTAGATGTTGTAACCGAAGGTGACTTCATCGATGCCGGTTCACCTATTGTGGTTCTTCGAGTTGTAGGTGGTCGCAATATTGTTAGAAAGCGAGATTAAGCTTTCACAACATCGTCGTAAATTATGGAGGTTATTATGGATGTAGGTATTTTAATTTTGATTCCCATTCTGCTGATTGGTATTATGGTATTCTTATATGTTGTGCCATTAGGGCTTTGGGTATCTGCTTTAGCAGCGGGCGTTAATGTTGGTATCTTTACACTTGTAGGTATGCGCTTGCGTCGCGTAAATCCGTCTCAAATTGTAATGCCGTTGATTAAAGCTAATAAAGCGGGGCTTGATGTGAATGTAAATCAGTTGGAAGCGCATTACCTTGCAGGTGGTGACGTTGACCGCGTTGTAGATGCTTTGATTGCCGCTGAACGGGCATCCATTCCGTTGACTTTTGAACGTTCCGCAGCTATTGACCTCGCCGGTCGTGATGTATTGGAAGCGGTTCAAATGTCCGTTAATCCTAAAGTGATTGAAACTCCAATTATTTCTGCGGTAGCAAAAAATGGTATCGAATTGAAAGTTCGTGCTCGTGTTACTGTACGTGCGAATATCGATCGCCTCGTTGGTGGTGCTGGTGAAGCCACAATTATTGCCCGCGTAGGTGAGGGTATCGTAACGACTGTAGGTTCCTCTGAAGAACATACAGATGTATTGGAAAATCCAGATCACATCTCCCGTACGGTGTTGGGTAAAGGCCTTGATGCGGGTACTGCATTCGAAATCTTGTCCATCGATATCGCTGACGTAGATGTGGGACGTAACATCGGTGCTCAATTGCAAACTGACCAAGCAGAAGCAGATAAGAAAATTGCTCAAGCTCGTGCCGAAGAACGCCGTGCAATGGCGGTTGCGACAGAACAAGAAATGCGTGCTAAAACACAAGATATGCAAGCTAAGGTTGTGGAAGCACAAGCTGAAGTTCCTAAAGCATTGGCAGAAGCTTTCAGAAATGGTAATCTTGGCGTTATGGATTACTACAATATGAACAATATTATTGCAGACACTAAAATGCGTGAAAACTTAGCAGATGGTGAATAGGAGTAGCTATGGACTCTATTTTGTCTCCAGTGCTATCCATCTTTTCGCATAATCCAATCTTTGTTTTAGGTATCATCGCGTACATTGCTTTTTCCATTATAAAAAATAAGAATACTGAAGAGTCTGAAGAGTATGATGAGTATGAAAGCTCTGGTGGCGGAACTTGGGAAGATATGGAACGCGAATATGGCATCTCCATAGAACGCAAGGTAGATGAACCGTCTATGGGTGATTTGTCTAAGGTTGATGACTTTTATCGGGACTCTTATGAAGATAAACCGATTGTAAATCAGCAACCAGAAGCTCCATCGCAAACTATGGAGGACATACATTTCAATGAAGAGGCTGCAGCAGCTCAACGAGATATTGAAACCTTATCAATGAAAAGTTCCAGTAGCACTCCAAGTTATACTACCAGTAAGACTCGCTTAGATAGAGAAGCTGTTACGGGGCCGACCTTAAGTGAAAGACTAGCTGAGTTTAAACGAGATAAAGCAGCTAAAGAAGGACAAGTTCTTGTTGAAAATGTAGGTATTACAACTGCACCTACTGCTCTAGCTGCGACTTCAACTCGCGGTCGTAAATCTAATCATGCTTTAAAAGAGGGCATGAAATGGTCGATCATTTTAAGTAAACCTAAAGCTCTTGAACGTAGATACCGCTAATGAAGCAATCTATTTATAAGCGTATAAACTAATTATGGTTTTATTAGAACATAAATAATAACGGATTGTGCACTGATATGGTATAGCAACCATACTGTCACATATCATAATGTGGGGCATATAATTACATATTGAAAGAGGTTCCTATTGGTCACCTATGTGACTATTAGGAACCTTTTTTTATTGTTTTTTCCTAGTGAAACTTTCACAATAATAGGGGAAGGAGTTCGTTTATAAGGAAGGGCAAAATTATGTATCGAAATGTGCGTGTTATACCAAAACAGCTGTTGCAGCAATTATATATAGAGAAACAATGGAGCGTTCGCGATGTGGCGGATTATTTTCAATGTAGTGTTGATACCATCATGCGCCGTATGAAAGCGTACGATATCGAACGGAGGCCTCTGAAGAAAGAAATTAATATGGTTCATGTACAAGCTTTGTATGAGACCGGTAAGTGGTCGCTCCATTCATTAGCAAAGCGTTATGATGTGTCTATTACGACGATGGCGAATCGCTTGAAGGAATATGGATTGGTTTGTCAGCAATCAAATAAAAACGTCTCTATAGATGTAGTACGTATATGTAGGGCTTATAAAAGTGGAAATAGTACAGATGCTATTGCTCGTATGTATGGTATATCGCGATGGAAAGTTCACCATGTATTGCGGCATATGGGAAATTGCTTACTTCCTAAAGTTCGAAAGCCTATGCGCGTAGAGGAGATGGCTTATTTATATATTCATCATCACATGAGTACAGATGACATTGGACTGGCTTATGGGATACGTGGTTCTACAGTGGCAATGTATTTGCGAGAGCAAGGTATAGAAATAAGGGCAAATACTCTTGATCTAGACGAAAATAAGATTAAAAAACTCCGTGCACAAGGTTATGGAGTTGCAAAGATTGCACAGGTGATGGGATGCTCTACCTCTGCTGTGCGAAAGCGTCTAGCTATGAAAAAATATATCTCTCCTTGATGTAGTGTGGTAGATACTATATACTTAAATTTATACAATGATGGGAGGAATATTATGCTCGAAATTATATCTGCTTTAACACCGTTTTTATTACTGGGCTTAGTGGCTGCTGGCTTATCTCGCCTTTCTGGGGTAGCCTTATCAATGGTTGTAGTACCAACCTTATTGATTTGGGGTGCCACTGCGGTTGACGTAATCGCTTTTATGTTGCTCTTTGTGGTGTACAACAACTTCACTATGGAAACACAAGATATTCGTTTAGATTATAAAGATCTTGTCTTATTCCCTAAATGGCGCTTGTGCATTCCCTTCATTTTGAGTTTGGTAAGCGCGTTCTTTATTCCTGCTGCAGGCATTGCTGTTTTTATGGCTTGCTTTGTTTTAGAGTTATTGGCTACTGTGTATAAACGCATTCCTGAAAATAAACGGCCTCGTTTACAGCGCGTAATAGTAGCATCGATTTTGAGTGCCATTGTAACAGCTGTAGGTGCTTATATAGGCCCTAAAATTCCTAGTGAATTCTACTTTGTCTGTGTAGGCTTAGCCATTTTAATCGTTACGGACTTTGCATGGTATGCCGGCAAGCATAGAGATGCTTTTAGAAGCGCATGGGATAGCATTTGGGCTGGTTTTAATATATTCTTAGGCATGTTTGGCGTAGAGGCTTCATATTATCCAGCTGCACTAACGCGATCCATTCCAAATCCAATGGATCGCATGTTGCCTATGGTTACTGTAGTAGGTGGCTATGCAGGACTTATGGTAGTATTCGGCTTTTATAACATTTTTTCTATACCGTCTTTAATTACAGCTATTGGTGCTGCTATAGGGATACGCCTCTTTGGTATGTATGAATTTCCTCGGAATGGCAGTTTCTCTTATTTAGCAATCGGTTTTGCCGTGGCTGCTGTAATTTGCTTGTATCTCGTATCTCCGACACCAGTTGGTTTTGATCATATTAATACCTTAGTTTCTCAACCAATTGGCCAATAATAATAGATAATGTAAGTCTATTGATATATTTTAATAAGTTCTTTAGTTGCTTTCACCTAGGAGCTAATTGGATTATAATGTGTGATATATCCCATATATTGTATTGAAAATTAAGTTCATATTAGAATGTGAAAGGAGTTGATGCTATATGGCAGAAACAATTGAAATAAGACCATTCCCTCCATTCTTACCAAAGAAGGCAACAGTCATGATGATGGGCACATTTCCTCCAGAACAATCAAAACGTGCTATGGAATTCCATTATCCAAATTTCCAAAATGATATGTGGCGTGTTTTTGGCCTCGTATTCTTTGATGAAAAGGATCATTTTAGAAATGGTGAGGAAAAAGCGATGGATCCTGAGAAGATTAAAGCCTTTTTGTCTGAAGCTGGAATTGCATCTTGTCCTACTGTTTTGAAAGCTATTCGCGAAAAGGGGAATGCATCTGATGCATTTCTTAAGGTCGTTGAACCAGTTCCACTTGCGGACGTACTGGAGCAAATCCCTGACTGTAAGCATATTGGTACAACAGGCGGCAAGGCTACGGAGATTTTATTGAGCCTTTTACCAGAAAAGGTTAAATTACCTAAAACTGGTGAAACAATTCCTTTTGTATTTAATGGTCGGGAATTGACATTGACACGTTTGCCATCTACATCACGTGCCTATCCGTTGAGTCTACCGAAAAAGGCTGAAGCGTACAAGAATTTCTTCAAAGCTTGTGGTCTAAAAACAAAATAAATATTTAAAGTAGCACCTTTAATAGTTGGCTTTGAGTCTTTTGGTCTCATCTGTCGCTATTGAAGGTGTTTTTATATCGTAAAAATATATGAGATATTAAAATGGAGATTAATGCTTGTTTATTGTGAATATGTAGTTTATTATAAATAAAATTGATGAGATATATAATATTTTAATTCTTGTTTTTTATAATGAGAGGTTTATAATTAACCGTTGTCGCAAACTGGTTGACAATAATTTAAAAAATGGAGTTGATAATATGGATAAGGCTAAGGAGGCCTTGTGGACAAAATCCTTTGTCCTTGATACTTTGATTAATTTCTTAGTATTTTTAATTTATTATTTATTAATCGTTATTATTGCGGTTGTAGCAAAAGATAATCTTCATGCTACGGCTAGTCAAGCGGGACTTGCTGTTGGTATATATATTATTGGCACCGTTGTAGCCCGTTTGTTGGCAGGGCGGTTTATCAGTATCCTAGGGTGTCGCAAGATGCTCTATTTAGGGTTATTGATTTACTTGATTTCAACGGCTATGTATTTCTACACACCTAATTTACTAATGCTTGATAGTGTTCGTTTCTTAAATGGTTTTGCTTATGGTATTACATCTACTGCTACAAGTACTATCATTGCTGCTATTATTCCTACGTCACGCCGTGGGGAAGGGATTAACTATTATGGCTTATCTACCTCTCTTGCCGCTGCAGTAGGGCCATTCTTAGGTATCTTGATGCTTCATAGTCTTGGTTATGATTTTATCATCGCATTCTGTGTTGCACTTATCATCCTTTGCGGTATTGGCTCTGTCATCATGAAATTTAATGAACCTAAACTTGGTATCGAATCAGAAGCACATAAGGGTATTAGAATCTCGGACTACATTGAACCCCGGATGAATTCAATCAGTCTTGTTTCCATTCTAGTCGGCTTTGCCTACTCTGGTGTTATTGGCTTTATGGCAGCCTACACAAAAGATCTAGATCTTATTATGGCAGGTACCTTCTTCTTTGTTGTATATGCTGTAGTTATTACTATAACAAGACCATTGCTTGGCATTGTGTTTGATATGAAAGGGGAAAACTTTGTTCTTTATCCTTGTTTTGTATCCTTAGCACTTGGTATTTTCTTATTATCCATCGCCCACTCTACATGGCTTGTGCTTTTATCGGCTGTGTTTGTTGGCCTTGGATATGGTACATTTATGTCCAACGGACAAGCTGTTACTGTTAAAATAGTACCTGTTCATCGTATTGGTGTTGCCACATCCACATACTTCATTGCCTTGGATATGGGGCTAGGCTTTGGCCCCTATATTTTAGGCGCTGTTAAAGAGGTTGTAGGTTATACTAGTATGTTCCATGTAACCGTTGTTGTGGCGCTCCTTGCACTAGTTGCTTATTATTTATTATATGGTCGTTATGTGGGGACTGAAAGAGACCTCTCGTTGAAAGCTCGCGCTGAAGAAGAAGAAATTAGGAATCGTAAACATAATGGTAAGCTTGCGTAAAATGTAAAAATAAAAGGACTATACGAGCCTAGGCTCGTATAGTCCTTTTTGGTTATCTAGTACTGCTTTGCTAATATTATTATTTTTCAATATTTACAATATTAACGATAACTTCAACAGCTTTTTTCATATCA
Source organism: Veillonella parvula (assembly GCF_001553335.1). GTDB lineage: Bacteria > Bacillota > Negativicutes > Veillonellales > Veillonellaceae > Veillonella > Veillonella parvula_S. Next base: position 303,647 of record NZ_KQ960791.1, read on the forward strand.
TCGATACATGCGAATTCATGACGACCATGTAGATTTTCTACGCCTGTAAAAATATTTGGTGTAGGAATGCCCATGAAGGAGATTTTGGATCCATCTGTACCACCGCGAATAGGATCACAAATAGGTGTAATTCCAGCTTTTTTCATTGCTGCTTTGGCTACGTTTACGCATTCCATATTGTCTTTGATGATATCGTACATGTTATAGTATTGGTCTTTTACAGAGACCTCACATACTTCACGCCCATATATTTCATTCAATGTTTGACCTGCTTGTAAGAAGAATGCTTTTTTTGCTTCGAACAATTCCTTATTATGGTCGCGGATAATATAGTTCATTTTACCGGTATCTACTTGTGTTTCCATGCTCATGAGCATAAAGAAACCTTGGCGACCACATGTGTGCTCAGGAACAGCTGCTCCTGGTAATAAAGCGTCAAATTGCATAGCTAGTTTAGCACAGTTGATCATAATGCCTTTGGCAGTACCTGTGTGAACGGATACGCCTTTGAGGGTTACTGTACCGCCAGCAGCGTTAAAGGTTTCATATTCGAGTTGGCCTAGGCTTTCACCATCGATAGTGTAAGCATAGTCTACAGGAAATTGCTTAACATCGAAGTGGTCAGCACCAGTACCGATTTCTTCATCTGGACCGAAAGCACACATGATTTTACCATGTTTAATTTCTGGGTGAGATACGAGATAGGCGAGGGCTTCCATGATTTCACAGATGCCAGCCTTGTCATCACCACCAAGAAGTGTTAGACCATCGGTTACAACTAAGGACTTGCCAATGTAATTTTTTAGGTTAGGAAAATCTGTACGACGGGTGAAGATTTGATGTTCTTCGTTAAGGCAAATATCACTACCATCATAGTTTTCTACGATACGAGGTTTAATATTTTCTGCATTATAATCAGCTGTATCCATATGGGCAATGAAGCCGATAGAAGGAGCTTTCTCATCAGTATTAGCATGTAATGTGCCGATGACAAAACCATTTTCACGATTATAAATAACCTCATCTAAACCTATTGCCTTTAAATCGGGAACGAGCACATTCGTAGCAAAGTCTACTTGAGTTTGAGTACTAGGAATGGTTGTACTTTCCTCATTAGACCGTGTATTTATGCTCGTATAGCGTACAAAACGTTCGACCATTGATTCCATAATGAGCCTCCTCGTAAGTAAACATACGTGTTATACAGGGCAGTATACGATACCGTTACATAATAATAGAGATTCTTAATATACTTTCATTGTAGAACAGGGACGCCCAAAATGCAAAATAATTATTTATAGGGGTGTATTGTTTTATTCGCATAGTGCATAGAAAACCATTGAACCATGTGTAGTACCGTGTTAGTATAAAGGTGAATAGTTATACGTTTGTACTTTTTCTGTGAGGAGGTTTTACTATGTCGGATGAGGTTCGTTCCATTCCACCCATAGAACCGGTGTTAGATCCTAAGAAAGATTACGTAGAGATTAATTCATATGTAGTATTCTGGGGCTTGTTCTATGCGGCAGTTTTCACACTGGCTGTTGGCTATTTATGTTTGAAAATCGGTCAAACAGTAGATGCCTTTGCACCAGTATCTGTACTTGCTATGGGTACAGCAGTTATTTTAAAGCGGCAAAATGCTTTTGCCGAAACGGTACACATTCAAGCTATCGCTAGTTCTAGTACGAACACATTAGCAGGGGCTATGTTCTTCTTGCCAGCTCTTTACATCTGGAATGTAACAGATGTATCATTCGTACAAATGGCGATTCCTATCATTCTTGGCGGCGTTTTAGGTGTTTTATTATGCGTTATGTTCCGTCGCTATTTTGTTGAGGAAATGCACTATGTGTATCCGTTCCCAAGTGGTCGTGCTGCAGCGGAAGTATTGATGAGTAATGAAGGTAGCAAAGCAAAACTTATGCTTGGCTCTGGTTTAATTGCTCTCGTGTATGACTTTATTCTTAATAGTTTGGGGTGGTGGCAAGAGGTTATTCGCACTGCTACCTTTAAGTGGGGGGCAGCCCTTGCAGATCAAACTAAGCTAACCGCAGCGGTAGATACTGATGCAGCATTGCTTGGCCTTGGTTATTTCACGGGCCTTCGCTATGCGGCTATCATTGCAGCCGGTTCCTTCTTCTCTTGGTTTGTATGTATTCCAATTGTGTACTATTTAGCGCCTGAACATATCATGCAAATTGGCGGCCATGCAGTTCCATTAGGGGAGGCCCCAATTCGTAAGGTATTCCTTGATTATGTTCGTCATATTGGTATCGGTATGCTCGCTATGGCAGGCATCATCGGTCTAATTACAATGTCTAAAGTGGTAGCAAATGTTGTTAAAAATGCAGTGCTTGACATCTTTAGTTCTAAAACTGTAGATGTTAATTTGCTTCGTACACAACGTGACGTACCTACATCTTGGATTGGTGCTGGTATCTTGTTATGTACAGTTTTATTTGCAGCATACTTCCATTTTATGTATGCTGAAAGCTTCGGACAAACAATTGTAGCGTTCTTAATCGTTCTTATTATGTCCTTCCTATTGTCTGTAGTGGGGATTAGCTCCATCGCTTATACAGGTACAGAACCAGTTTCAGGTATGACAATCTTTATGATTATTATTTCCGCTGTATGCTTAACCGCAGCAGGTATGACTGGTAAGGTCGGTATGATTGCAGTCCTCATGATGGCATCCTTTATCGGTACTACTATTGGGATGGCTGGTAACTTCATGTCTGAGCTTAAGGTGGCACATATGACAGGTGCTACACCTAAGAAAATGGAACAATGGCAAATCGTTGGTACTATTCTTTGTGCCGTACTTTCTGTAGGGGTTATGATTCTTTTGAACGATGCTTATGGATTTGTAGGAGATCACGCATTAAATGCACCTCAAGCGAACGCTATGGCTGCCATCATTGAGCCAATGATGACTGGTGGTAGTGCTCAATGGCCTCTATACATGGCTGGCGCATTATTTGCAATTATCTTGTGGATGGTAAGAGTTCCACCATTGGCATTTGCCTTGGGCACATACTTGCCAATGGAAATCAATACACCATTACTTATCGGAGGTTTGATTGCGTATCTTGTACAAAATAGTACAAAAGACAAAGAATTGGCAGATCTTCGCTTCTCCAAAGGTAGTACAATTGCCTCTGGTCTCGTAGCTGGTGGTGCTATTGGCTCCTTGTTCAGTGCAGTGCTTCGTATTGCAGGTGTTGATGTATTTGCTCAAGCTTGGGTAGAAACACCTGAAGCGACATATCTCAGTATCGTAATGTATTTATTACTCTGTACGTTCTTGTACAAGGTAGCTATGTATATAAAATCTAAACATGCTAAATAAATTACATACTATATATCCTAAATGAATTGAATAGCTTATTTATTCTATAAATAACCAGGAATCCTCCATTTTGGAGATGACCGCCTTTATCAAGTTTCATCTATGCTTGGTAAAGGCGGTCTTTTTATATACTTAGGAATGTTATTTTCGATATAGCTAAAAACTATATCAATTCAATACCTATTGGTATAGTTGGATTTATTGACCCGTAATATATCGAATGTTATCATAAAACTATAATACCTTTAGAGGTATTATTTTTATTATGCTCATAAGTGTAAGTATAGATATATTAGTTGGTTAAGAAGAACTCTGTTTCTAGATAGAACAGAGAGAAGTAAGGATAATAATATGAAATTTAAGAAAATAGCAGCTCTATTAGGGGCTTTCACCATTGCTAGTAGTTTATTAATCGCAGGCTGTGGTAATGCAGGTAATAGTCAGAAGGCATGGCGCGTAGGTACTGATGCGACCTATGCACCATTTGGTTTTAAAGATAAAGATAGTGGTAAATTAGCTGGATTTGATATTGATATTATCAATGCGATTGCAAACGAAGAGGGCATAGAAGCAGATATTCAAAATCTAAACTTTGATGCGCTTTTACCAGCATTACAAAGTAATACCATCGACATCGCTATTTCGGATATGACTATTTCTGAAGAACGAGCAAAATCCGTTGATTTTAGTAAACCGTACTATATTGCAGGTAATGGTCTCGTTGTGAACATTGATAACACCAATATTAACAGTTTTAAGGATCTAGAAGGTAAACGCATTGGTGTATCCATCGGCTCTACTGGTGCAGAGATTGCTAGCAAGATTCCCAATGCTGATGTACGTCAGTTTAATATCATTGTCGATGCGTTCTTAGAATTGCAAAATAAAGGCGTCGATGTAGTTATCAATGATACACCAGTAAACGAATATTATGTTAATGGTAAGGGCAAAGGTATCGCAAAGGTTACTGGAGAGGACTATGATGCAGCACCACTAGGTATTGCTGTGAAAAAAGGCAATACAGAGTTGCTTAACAAAATCAATGATGGTTTGGCTAAGATCAAAGCAAACGGTAAATACGCAGAAATTTATAAGAAATGGTTTGGTAAGGAGCCTCCAGCAGAGGTATTAAAATAGTTTGTAGATAGTACCAGAATGTATTATTTGATATAATATGCTAGGTAAGCCTCGTGTTATATGAGGTATGTATAGAATGGGTGATATGATGGCTAAACGAAGTGCATTTTTAGATATTATTAAGGAAAAGGGCGCCCTCGTCTTAGATGGAGCTTTAGGAACCGAATTAGAGCGTTATGGCTGTGATATTCAACATAAGTTGTGGTCTGCTAAGGTTCTCATGGATCAGCCAGATATCATCAAGAAAATACATATTTCTTATTTAGCTGCGGGTGCCGATATCATTCAAAGCTCTGGCTATCAAGCGACAGTAGCAGGCTTTAAAGGTTTAGGTTATGGAACGGAAGAAGCGATAGAGCTCGTTAAACTATCTGTTCGTTTAGCCGTGCAAGCTCGTAATGAGTTTTTAGAAGCAAAGGCGAGTGGGGCGCTTACATTGCGTGGTATTAAACTTGGCGAAGAGACTCCTGAGGGGGTTAGATATTTTTCTGAAGGTGCTTTACCTAAACCGTTGGTGGCAGCCTCTGTAGGACCTTATGGCGCTTTCTTGGCGGATGGCTCTGAATACCGTGGTTATCCTGATGTGCAAACAGAATATTTAGAGATATTCCATATTCCACGGCTAGCATTGTTCTGCGAAGAACATCCAGACATATTATCCTTTGAAACTATACCGTCTTATGCTGAAGCGATTGCTATTGCGAGAGCTATGTCTGATCCGTTTACATCAAAAGGTATTCCCGGGTGGATTTCTTTTTCCTGTAAGGATGGGCATCATGTTTCTAGTGGCGAAACCATTATTAAATGTGCACAAATGATCGATAAGGTACATCCTATTACGGGGATTGGCATTAATTGTACTAAACCGGAATATGTAGAATCATTGATAAAAGATATTCGTACTGTTACAGATAAACCGATTGCTGTATATCCTAATCTTGGTGAAAGCTATGATAGTAAAACTAAAACTTGGTATGGCGATGCTGCTTCATTTGTAGACTACGTTGAGGTATGGCGAAAAGCTGGAGCTGAAATCATTGGTGGCTGTTGTAGAACAACACCTGAAATTATCGGTGATATTGCAAAGAAAATTCACAACTAATATAGTGTGATATACAAAAAGCTATTCGAGTATAATTCGAATAGCTTTTTCTTTATATGCAAATAAAAAAGCAGTGCGAAAGCACTGCTTTTACTATGGCGGAGAGACAGGGATTTGAACCCTGGGTACGGGATAACCGCACACATGATTTCCAATCATGCTCCTTCAGCCGCTCGGACACCTCTCCATGTATTCTGTTGTGTAACAGGTACTTGTATAGTATATGAAAAAGTTAGATTTATGTCAAGCAAAAAAATAGTAGAATTATTGCATATTTACAAGGCTTTTAAAATATAGTATTTGATCTCAATAAATGGATATAAACCAAAAATCATAGCTTGGTTTTAGGCGTATAAAATCTGGTATATAAAAAGAAAAGCCGCCTAAAAAGGCGGCTCTTGTATTAGAATACGTCTTTAATTTCAGCAGCTTCAATGGATGCTTTGATATCGTCTGCCATTTTTTCAATTAATGGAAGATCTTCTTCTTTCAAAGAGGATTTGATATCTAGTGGTTCGGAAACGATTTCAATGTCTTTGAAGTCATTTTCGAAATGGGAAACCATTGTTTTCATCGCAGCGGAAGCCCAAGAGTGGTTACCAATGATGGATACTTTATGGTTTTGGAAGTTAAGGGCTTTTAATTCATGAATAAAGTTTTCCATAGTAAGGTATAGATTCAAGTTATATGTAGGTGCGATAGTTACCAAGTTAGTATATTTCCAAGCATCGGAGATGATGTAGGAAGCATTAGTTTTGGAAACATCGTAAATTTTGATATCTGTAACGCCACGTTTGGAGAGTTGTTTAGCCAATTGTTGAGCAATAGCACGAGTATTGCCGTACATGGAACCAAAAGCAATAACAACACCTTTTTTCTCAGCTGTATAGCTGGACCAATGTAAGTATTTGTGTGTGATATATTGGATAGATTCAGGGGTGCGCCAGATTGGACCATGAAGTGGAGCAATGCGTTTGATATCAAGGCTAGAAATTTTGCGAAGCGCATTTTGTACTTGTGGTCCATATTTACCAACGATATTTGTATAGTAACGGCGAGCTTCTTCTTCGTATGTAGCTACGAAATCGGTTTGATCAGCAAAGATATTACCATTAACTGTACCGAATGTACCAAAAGCATCTGCAGAGAACAATGTGCCTGTAGATTTTTCGTATGTACAAGTTACTTCAGGCCAGTGAACCATAGGCATAGTGTAAGAAACCAAAGTATGTTTACCTAAACAGATTTCATCGCCTTCTTTAATTTGATGGTATTGTTCTGGTTTTGGAGTGTTATAGAATTGCTCAAACATGCGGAATGTTGTAGCATTACCTACCATTTTACAATTTGGATACCGTTCCAATGTTTCCAATAATGTTTGGCAATGATCAGGCTCCATATGGTTTACGACGATGTAATCAAGTTCACGACTATTTAAGAGGTGAGTCAAGTTGTCGAAGTACTCTTCACGAATTTCAGCATCTACAGAGTCTACCACACAAGTCTTTTCATCGTCGATGAAATAGCTGTTATAGCTAACACCATTTGGAATAGGAAATAAGTTTTCGAAACGTTCTGTTGTCCAGTCATTACTACCAATCCAGTAGATATTATGAGTCATTTTCTGAGCACAATGCATAATAAAATCCTTTCTTAACCCACACTAGGTATGTATAGCTTTACATGAGAACTCATGTCTGTAAATATAGTATCAATTTATAATACTAATATTTTCGAAAAAAATCAATATTGAAAAAGCCTACTTGAAGAAGTAGACTTTCACATGAAAGTTCATAGTGACCAATTATTTGAAGTATTTTACACCAGATGTAAAGATTGGCATTTCTAATTGGCCAGGAATATTTTTGCTGATGCCTGCACCACAGCGTTCGGAGTGTGCCATTTTGCCGAATACGCGACCATCAGGACTATAAATACCTTCGATAGCAGCTACAGACTGGTTAGGATTGAAGCGACTATCCATGGAGGCGATACCATCAAAGTCTACATATTGTGTAGCGATTTGGCCAGTTTTATTGAACTCCAACACTTGTTGAGGAGAAGCTATAAAGCGACCTTCGCCGTGAGAAATTGGTACTGTGTAAATTTCACCTGCCTTGGCATCACTCATCCAAGGGGATTTTGTGGAAATAACTTTCGTATTAACCATGCGAGATAAGTGACGACCAATAGTATTGTATGTCAATGTAGGATGATCTGCAGTTAACATTTCAATATGTCCAGCAGGTAATAAGCCTAACTTGATGAGCGCTTGGAAGCCGTTACAAATACCTAATACAAGGCCATCTTGTTTGTACAAGAGGTTTTCTAAACCTTCTGCAAGGTATGGGTTGCGGAAGAGGGTGGCTATGAATTTACCAGAACCATCCGGCTCATCACCGGCACTGAAACCTCCTGGGAACATAAGAATTTGAGACTCTGCTAATTTAGCTCTGATTACGTCGATAGATTCTTTTAGTTGTTCTGGAGTTTGGTTGCGAATGAGCACGATATCTATTTCTGCACCAGCTCGTTCAAAGGCACGAGCAGAGTCAAATTCGCAGTTAGTGCCAGGGAATACTGGAATAAGAACTTTTGGTTTGGCACCTAGGGAAGTGCTGCGAGGTTTAGCGTGTTGATCATGAATATAAGCAACTGCTTCACCAAAGCCGTTTGGTGCATGCATAGGGAAAATATCGTTTAGAGGTGCTTCATAAGCAGCTTGTATTTCTTTGAGAGAAACAGATTGTCCTTCCCATTCGATAACAGGTGTGGCTTGGGTTACACCGATAACTTTCACATCAGGTAACTCTAAAAGATAATTAACAGCCGTAATATCTACTTCAACGATGAAGGAACCAAGGGCTGGTTGGAAGATACCACGTTCAGCGTATTTATCGAATTTAACACCAATATTGTTGCCAAGGGCCATTTTAGTGACTGCTTCAGGAATGCCGCCTTGATCAACTACATAGGCAGAGTAAACGCGACCTTTTTCAATTTGTTCTTGTAGTATATCGCAGTTTTCTTTGAATCGATCCCAATCAGGGGTGTCATCGTATGTACGAGGTACATCGAAGAATACGAGGCGGTGATCCACGCCTTTAAGGTCTTGGCTCACGATATTATCTACATGAGCTGTACCAACCGCAAAGGATACGAGGGTAGGGGGAACGGTAAGATCCATAAATGTACCGCTCATAGAGTCCTTGCCGCCGATAGCGCCGATTTCAAGTTCTTTTTGTGCTTTATAAGCACCAAGTAAAGCTGCTACTGGCTTACCCCAAGATTCTTTGGAGTTGAGGCGTTCAAAATATTCTTGTAATGTTAAGTATGCGTCTTCTCGGCGACCGCCAAGAGCTACTAATTTTGCTACAGATAAAAGTACTGCATATTGCGCACCATGATAAGGGCTCCATGCAGATAACTCAGGCACAAAACCATGAGTCATAATACTAGCCGTTGTAGTTTCACCGTTTAGAACCGGTAATTTAGCAACCATGCCTTGGGTAGGCGTTTTTTGGAATTTGCCACCGAATGGCATGAGGACTGTATTGGCGCCCACAGTGCTGTCAAAGCGTTCTGCTAAGCCTTGTTGGGATGCTGCATTTAAATCGGATACAGCTGCGAGCCATTTTTCCTTGAAGTTATCTGCACTAGCTGAACCACGTAAGAAGTAGGATCGATCTGTAGGAGCTTTTACGATAGCTTCTTGTTGTTGACTAGCACCATTTGTATTTAAAAAGTCGCGGCTAATATCTACAATTGTTTCGCCATTCCAGTTCATAACAAGGCGATTTGTATCAGTTACCTTAGCTACAACTGTGCACTCCAAGTTTTCTTCGTCGCAGTAAGCTTTGAATGCCTCTACATCAGAAGCAGCGATGACACAGGCCATGCGCTCTTGGGATTCAGAGATGGCTAACTCTGTACCATCAAGGCCAGCATATTTTTTAGGGACTAAGTCGAGATTGATTGATACACCATCAGTTAGTTCACCGATAGCGACAGATACACCGCCTGCACCAAAGTCATTACAACGTTTGATAAGTGTCGTTACTTCGCCACGACGGAATAAGCGTTGGATTTTGCGCTCTGTAAGAGCATTGCCTTTTTGGACTTCTGCACCGCATGTGGATAGAGATTCAACAGTATGTTCTTTAGAGGAACCTGTAGCGCCACCACAGCCATCACGGCCAGTTTTACCACCTAGCAATACTATCACATCGCCTGCAACTGGTACCTCACGGCGAACTTGGTTGCGAGGTGCAGCACCGATAACTGCGCCGATTTCCATGCGCTTTGCTACGTAGCCAGGATGGTAATATTCTTTTACTTCACCTGTAGCAAGGCCGATTTGGTTGCCGTAAGAGGAGTAACCACGAGCTGCTTCTTGGGTGATCTTTCTTTGTGGTAATTTGCCTTCCAATGTATCTTCAAGTCTTGTATGTGGATCGCCAGAGCCTGTGATGCGCATAGCTTGGTATACGTAGGCGCGACCGCTCAATGGGTCGCGAATACAACCACCTAAGCAGGTAGCTGCGCCCCCAAATGGTTCGATTTCAGTAGGGTGGTTATGAGTTTCGTTTTTGAATAGTAACAACCATTCTTCAGTCTTGCCATCTACATCGACAGGGACGATGATTGTACATGCATTGATTTCATCAGATTCATCGAGATTTGTAAGTCCTCCAGCGTGGCGTAATTCTTTTACAGCCAATGTAGCCATGTCCATGAGGGAGCGAGCTTTTTTCTTAGTCGTGTAGAGCTCAGCACGGCCTTCCATATATTCTTCGAAGGCTTCCTTTATAGAACCGGTGAAGCGGCTGTCTTCAATGGTAATATCTGTTAACTCGGTCATAAAGGTAGTGTGACGGCAATGGTCAGACCAATATGTATCGAAGAGGCGAATTTCTGTAATCGTAGGATCGCGGTGTTCCACCTCTGCGTATTGTTGTCTAATCATTTGAAGGTCTGCTAATGTCATAGCAAGACCGTAGTTCTTGATGAGAGCTTCTAAATCATCATTGCTCATCGTAGTAAAGCCATCGATTGTTGCCACCGGTTTTGGATCTTCTAAATCGAGAGCTAAGGTATTTGGTACGTCAAGGCTCGCTTCGCGGGAATCAACAGGGTTAATGTAGTAGGCCTTAATGACATTTTCTTGTTCTTTTGTAAAGGTGCCCTCGATAGCATATACGCGAGCACAACGCACGATGTGGCCGGATGTAAGTGTGAGCATAGAAATACATTGCTCTGCGCTATCAGCACGTTGATCGTATTGACCTGGCACATATTCAACAGCAAATACAAAGCCTTGTACACTTGGAATTTCTTCTAATACAGTATCTACAGGAGGTTCAGAAAAAATTAAATTTTTAGCAGACTCTAGATCTTTTGCATCTAAATTTTCGATGTCGTATCGCTCATAGATAGTCACATCTGTAGCAGGCATAGATAATTCCTGTTGTAAGGTTTGTAACATGCGTTGCGCTTCTAGGTTGAAAGATTCTCGTTTTGTTACGAATAATCGTTGTATAGCCATTGTAGCCTCCTGTAATGTATATAATTCCCTATGGGATATTGACAAATTAAGTATAGTCGGTCTAGACTTATAAGTAAAGATAATCTTACTAATTAAAAGATTAGAAATACTAATAAATATGAAAAGTTCATGAAGGTCATAAGACCTAACTTTCATGAAGATTTCTACATATTCATTATATATTGAGAGTCTATAGTTATAATAGGGTAATGATATGTGTATTTAAAAGTAAGACGTTACTATTAGTATATAACAGAGGTGAATAAAATGGCAGTATCTGCAGATTTATATAGAACCTTTTTAGGGGTAGGCTTATATTTATCCTTTTCCCGTGCCGCAAAAGAATTAGGCGTGTCCCAATCCGCCATTAGTCAAAGTATTAAACAATTAGAAGGGGAACTTAATATGCCCCTCTTCGTGCGTACTACAAAATCTGTAGGGTTCACGCCAGAAGGCAAAGAGTTGTTTGATACGGTAGCTAAAGCTTTCTCCATTCTTGATAATGGAGTTACCCAATTACAAGAACGCGTTAGCCAAGCTTATGAAAGTTTAAATTTGGCTGCCACAGATACTTTGTGTCGCCATTTCTTATTGCCTTATTTCCATAAATGGCAATTACAAGAAAGTGAAATTGGCTTACATATTATCAATCGTCCGTCTCCTGATTGTGTAGAATTGGTACTCAATAAAGAGGCGCAATTAGCTGTGGTTAATGATTATGAGGGATTGAGAGATAATCCTCAGTTAGAGGTAACTACGCTAGCTACAATTCAAGATGTCTTTGTTGGCGGTCCTGACTATAAAGGGGCAGGGTTCTTTGATCAAGGGCGCCTTCTTAACGAGCCTATTTTACTCTTGCATAAAGGCTCTGCTAGTCGTACATTCTTTGACGATGTAACACATGGTGCTTGTCGTAAGCCTCGCTTTGAATTGGGTAGCGTCGATGTATTACTAGATCTTGTAGAAATTAATATGGGTATTTCCATGTTGCCTAACCATGTGGTGCAACAAAAAATGCAAGAAGGGACGATTGTGCGTATCGATACAGATATTCCAGTACCAACACGGGACATTGTGCTTGTGCGTTCTCGCTTGGTTCCTCAATCTGAAGGGGCTGCAAGATTTACGTCCTTGCTAGTTAATCGTGAAAGTACTCGAGATAAAGTTTTATAAGAAAAAGACATGTTTAAAGACATACTTTAGGAAACTTTCTTAAAGTGTGTCTTTTTATATATTAGTGTAAGTTTTACCGTGCTATATTATATTCCTATAAAGCAGTTGAGTTATATAATTCATATACAAAATATTTAAGTCTTATTTGCAATGATATTTATGGATTATATTATAAGACTTTTACTAGATATAGGTTGACCCTAAGGGGTTGTTTACGTTAAAATTTAAAGATAGTTATGCGGAGGTATGAGCACATGGAATTATTAAAAGAACGCATTCGTGAAGAGGGAATTGTCCTCAATAATCGAGTGCTAAAAGTAGATGGTTTCTTAAACCATCAAATCGATCCACAATTGTTTAAGGCAATTGGTAAAGAAATCGCGGATCGTTACCGTGATGCAGGTGTACAACGTATTGTTACCATCGAAGCATCTGGCATTGCGTTGGCGTTGATGGCCGCGCTTGAACTGGACGTGCCATTGGTATTTGCGCGTAAGAAAAAATCCATCCTTATGGTAGATGATGTATATCATAGTGTTGTGTACTCTTATACAAAAGAAGAGAATTATGATATCACTATTTCTAAAAAATTCTTGCCAGCTGGTGAAAAAGTGTTGATTATTGATGACTTCTTGGCATCTGGCGAGGCTGCTATGGGCCTTGCTAAATTGGTTCAAGACGCAGGTGATGAAGTGGTAGGAATGGCGATTGCTATCGAGAAATCCTTCCAACCTGGTCGTGAACGCCTCGAAAATGCGGGCTATCGTGTAGAGTCTTTAGTTCGCATTAAAGAATTCAAAGATAATGGTTGTGTGTTTATCGAAGACTAATTAGTCTGATTATTGTTTGAGGGAATTATGAATAAAAAAGCAGAAAAATTCGACTTACTCGTTGCTGATCTTAACAAAGGCGGCAACACTTGGTTTACTAAGGAAGAAATGACAGACGATCTTAATACAGTTGTATATCATGGTCGTTTGGATGTTCATGAGCATAGTCTACCTGTGTTCATCGTTGTAGACGATTCTGCGTTCACTTATGCACGCATTGCTATCACAACAACATCTATTGATGAAAAAGTGATTCCTGCCGTGTTGAAAGAGCTTAACACGTTAAATCAAGATTATAAAGTGTCAAAATATTATGTGAGCGTTGAAGACAATAATATTTATATGGATGTGTCTATGCCATGTTTAAATGAACAATTTGATCCTACTGTAGTAGTAAATCTTTTGCTCGAAGTAATTCAACCGCATTTAGATGCTGTACATAAAGATATTCTTAAAGTAGCTGGTTTAGCTTAATAGAGGTTGTTATGAATCCTAAATCCTTATTATTTGATAAGTTCTTGAAAGAAGAAGAAATCATATCTTTTGAACGGAAGGATTTTGATGATGAAGATGGTACAGTAGTATATCGTTCTTATATCAAGTCTCCTTTATGGGATATGCCTTTATTCGTCATTCTCGATAACAGTATTTATAGTGTAGTTCGTTTAGTGTTAGGACCTGAAAAGGTAACAGCACAAAATATGAATGCTTTGAATGCATTAATTAATCGTGACAATGCGACATATAAAAATTATAAACTATATATTGATGAACAAGATTCTAGCCTATACTTGGATTGCGTATATATGTGTGGTGATGATGCGTTCGAGCCGGCATTGATGTATGCATTGATGTCTTCTATCGTAGATTATATTCCAGAATCTGTAGGTGAATTGAAAGCTGCCTTTGAAAGTGGTACTCACTAATCAATAATAGATACAAGTTAAGTGGTCTAATGTTCGGAATTATGAAAAGCGGATAACCTGTTTTTAACCGGGTTATCCGCTTTTTTATATGGATAAGCAAAACCATACAAATATTATGATTGATAGAATAAATTTATGCTGTTATAAGATTGCAAAGGCAGTATTCTATTTTGCAGATTTATTTAAGTTTAATTTATATGATGCAATCTACCTTTTTATAATAGTTCGGAATATAACGAATAATAAAAATATTTAATAAAAAAATATTCGAAAATAGTATTGATTTTGTAAATGTTAGGTGTTACAATTTGAGTACAAGAAGGAGGTAGCACCGTGAACTATGCAAATCAACAAATTCAAAGCAAGTCTACGGAGGCTACTTGTGCGCATTTGTCCCAGTCTGTTTCGGCTGGGCTTTTTTATTAGGAGGATCTATGAAGGTCGGTATTATCATGGGCAGCAAGTCTGACCTGGACACAATGAAAAAAGCATCTGCCGTACTTGATGAATTTAACATTCCCTATGAAATGGTTATTGCCTCAGCTCATCGTACCCCAGAGGCTGTAAAGAATTTTGTTACACGACTTGAAGATGAAGGGGCTATCGCTTTTATTGCTGGTGCAGGCGCAGCGGCTCACCTACCTGGTGTGGTGGCGAGCTTCACTACACTACCTGTTATCGGCATCCCACTTAATGCAACCGCATTAAAAGGTATTGATTCTCTACTTGCTATTGTACAAATGCCATCTGGCATGCCTGTAGCAACTATGGCTGTAGATGGTGCTAAAAATGCAGCGCTCTTTGCAGTACAAATTGGGGCAGCTTTCAATAAAGACCTGAAAGAACAATATCAAGAATATCGTAAAGATATGGCTGAAAAAGTCTTAGCAGACAATGCAGAATTACAAGGTGCTATTCATATTTAATCATATAAATCATCGGCGATTAAATATTGGTTAAGAAAAACAGTTTATTTAGATATCTATTACATAGTTTGTATCATTAATTTATGATAAAGGAGAAAGATCATGGCTAACATCGATTTGGAAAAATTAACATTATTGTACGAAGGCAAAGCAAAACAAGTATATGCAACAGATAACAAAGATGAGTACATCGTTCATTACAAAGATGATGCCACTGCATTTAATGGTGAAAAACATGACACCATCCTTGGTAAAGGCGTATTGAATAACAAAATTTCCTCTTTCTTCTTTGAATTGTTGAAAAAAGAAGGCGTACCAACTCATTTCGTTCGTCGTGAAGATGATCGCAACCAAACAGTACTTGCATTGAAAATAGTTCCTCTTGAAGTTATTGTTCGTAATATTGCGGCAGGTTCGATGGCTAAACGCTTTGGCATTGAAGAAGGTACACCACTTAAACATCCAATCCTTGAATTCTGCTACAAAAATGATGAATTAGGCGATCCATTTGCCAATGAATCCCAAATTACAGCACTTGGTTGGGCTACTCAAGAACAACTTGATGTAATTTCTACAATTACTTTAAAGGTAAATGATATATTGAAGAAATTTTTGGCTACTAAAAATGTGACCCTTGTAGATTTCAAGGTAGAATTTGGTACCCATAATGGTGAAGTTTTATTGGGTGATGAAATTTCTCCTGATACATGCCGTTTCTGGGATGCTACAACTGGTGAAAAACTCGACAAAGACCGTTTCCGTCGAGATCTTGGTAATATTGAAGAAGCATATAAGGAAATGTTATTCCGTCTTACAGGTGAGCGTGCCTAATAGGGGGGAAGATGAACTACGATTCTGTTTTTGATAAATGGCACGAAGAGTGTGGTGTGTTCGGCATCTATGATAGGACCGTTGATGTAGCACGCTATGTATATTGGGGACTATTTGCTCTCCAACATCGTGGTCAAGAAAGTGCGGGCATTGCTGTTACCGATGGTCATGATGTAGAACTGAAAAAAGGCATGGGCTTGTTGACTGAAGCTATTAAAGAATTACCATCTTTGCCAAGCTATATGGGGACTGGTCATGTGCGGTACTCTACGACCGGGTCCAATAATCCGCGTAATATCCAGCCTTTGGTTATTCACTACCAAGGCGGTCAAATTGCGGTGGCTCACAATGGAAACTTAACGAATGCCTTATCTATTCGAAAACGCCTCGAAGCCGATGGTTCCATCTTTCAAACGACGATGGATTCTGAGGTTATCGTAAACTTGATAGCCCGTTCTAAAGCAGAAACACAAGCGGAACGGATTGCCGATGCGGCGCGTCAAATTGAAGGGGCGTTCTCTTTAGTCATTACTACGAACGACTCTTTGGTAGGTGTACGAGACCCTCAAGGATTTAGACCACTTTGTTTAGGTAAAACTGAAAATGGTTATGTGCTCTCTAGTGAAAGCTGTGCTTTTGATGCGATTAAGGCAGAGTTTATTCGTCATATAGATCCTGGTGAAATGGTTATCATCGATGACTCTGGTGTGCGTAGTACTATGTATGCGGAACCAGAAAAAATCGACAAAAAACTTTGCGTCTTTGAATACATCTATTTTGCACGTGGCGATAGTCATATCGATGGTCAATCCGTATATCAATCTCGGCTAAATATGGGCCGCGAACTATATAACGAAACTAAGTATGATGCAGACATCGTAATGTCCATTCCAGATTCCGGTACAACAGCTGCATTAGGTTATGCTCGTGCATCGGGTATCCCTTTTGCGGAAGGTTTAGTTAAGAACCGTTATAGCGGTCGTACCTTTATTAAACCAAATCAAGAGGAACGAGAATTAGCTGTTCGTATGAAGCTAAATGCATTGCCACATATTGTTGGAGGCAAGCGTATCGTCCTTATTGATGATTCTATTGTGCGCGGTACTACGAGTGGTATCATTGTGAAAATGCTAAAAGAGGCTGGTGCTAAAGAGATTTATATGTGTATTAGTTCTCCAACTATTGAGTATTCCTGTCACTATGGCATTGATACATCAGTGCGTAAAGAACTTATAGCAGCTACTCATACAGTGGATGAAATTAGAGATTTTATCAAGGCTGATAAATTACATTACTTGTCTCGTGAAGGCCTATGTCGTGCTGTATCCGATGTAAAGCCAGATGATTTATGTTTTGCATGTTTCAATGGTGATTATAGTGTAGCGGTTCCTGCGGACCAAGAGGAAGGGGTCAAATATGTGCTCGAATAAAACTAGTTTAACCTATCGCGATGCAGGTGTTGATATCGATGCAGGTAATCGCGCCGTAGAACTGATGAAAGAATCTGTTAAACGGACGTATACACCGGGTGTTGTTGGTGATTTAGGTGGTTTTGGGGGACTCTATTCCTTAGCTGGTTATGCTATGTCTGATCCTATGCTCGTATCTGGTACAGATGGGGTGGGCACCAAATTACGTCTCGCTATTATGATGGATAAACATGATACTATCGGTCAAGACTGTGTAGCTATGAGTGTTAATGATATCCTCGTACAAGGTGCTACACCTTTATTCTTCCTTGATTATATTGCGGTTGGCAAACTAGAGCCTGTAAAAGTGGCGGATATCGTACGTGGTGTAGCTGAGGCTTGTGAAGAATCTGGCTGCGCCTTACTAGGCGGTGAAACTGCTGAGATGGCAGGTTTCTACGATGATAAGGATTATGATGTAGCTGGTTTTGCCGTTGGTATCGTAGATCGTTCTAAATTGATTACTGGTGAAAGTATCAAGGCAGGAGACGTTATTCTTGGGTTACCATCTTCTGGGGTTCATTCTAATGGCTTCTCGTTAGTTCGTAAAATTGTATTTGATCATAAGGGTTTCTCCATTGATCAAGATATTCCTGAATTTGGCAAAACACTGGGAGAAGAATTATTAACGCCAACGCGCTTATACCCTAAAGCTGTATTACCGTTGATTAAAGAAGATTTAATTAGAGGTATGGTTCATATTACGGGCGGCGGTTTCTATGAAAATATTCCTCGCGTCTTACCTACGGGAGTAACGGCAGAGATCGATTGTGATACATGGCCTCGCCTTCCAGTTTTTGAAAAGCTACAAGAATGGGGCAATGTAGATTGGCATGAAATGTACCGTACTTTTAACATGGGCATTGGCATGATCCTCATAGTGGACGCTGCGGATGTGGATCGAGTAAAGGCAAATCTTGAAAGTCGTAATGAAGCGGTATATGAAATTGGTCATATCGTTAAAGGCGAAGGACCAGTTGTTGTAAAAGGGGCGGTATTTAATGACCAGTTCCGTAGTTAAAAAACGTCTAGCTCTATTCGCAAGCGGTAGAGGCTCCAATGGGGAAGCCCTCTATAAAGCCATGCAAGAAGGATATATTAATGGTGAGTTTGTAGTTATCATTACAGATCACGGTGATGCAGGGATTGTTGAACGTTCTAAACCTTGGAATATCCCACTCATTGTCATCGAGCGTAGCGACTATGATTCTAAAGCTAGCTTTGAACAAGCCCAGTTAGATGCGTTAGAGCCCTATAAGATAGATGGTATCGTTTTGGCTGGATATATGCGCATTGTAGGGGCTCCATTGATTGAGCACTATGAGCATAGAATTTTAAATATCCATCCTGCCTTGTTGCCATCCTTTCCGGGACTACATGGACATCAACAAGCTATTGATGCGGGAGTAAAGGTAACCGGTTGTACGGTACACTTTGTTGATGCCGGAATGGATACGGGGCCTATCATTATGCAGAATACGGTTCCTTTATTACCGGAGGATACAGAGGATACCCTGAGTGATAGATTATTGCCTATTGAACATAAAACATATAAAGAGGCGTTACGACTATTTTGTGAGGATAAGCTCACTATAAAAGGTCGTGTTGTATATATTGAAGATTGATGTGTAAGCAAAGGAAGACGTTAGATGATTAAAAATGCATTACTTAGTGTTTCTGATAAAACAGGTATTGTAGACTTTGCGAAAGGTTTAGTTGATTTAGGGGTAACCATTTATTCCACAGGTGGGACCCTTAAAGTCATAACTGAAGCAGGTATTCCGGCAAAATCGGTAGAGTCTTTGACTGATTTTCCTGAAATGATGGATGGCCGCGTAAAGACATTACATCCTAAGGTGCATGGTGGTATTTTGGCGATCCGTGATAATGCGGAGCATCAACAAGCTATGGCAGAACATGGTATTGAACCAATCGACCTTGTTGTAGTCAATCTTTACCCGTTCCGCGAAACCATTGCAAAACCTAATGTATCCTTAGAAGAGGCCATCGAAAATATCGATATTGGTGGTCCTACGATGGTTCGTTCTGCAGCAAAGAATCATGCCTTTGTGGGTATCGTAGTAAATCCAAATCATTACGATGAAATCTTAGAGATGCTCAAGGATCAAGGTGAATTGACTAAGGAATATCGCTTTGGACTTGCCAAAGAAGCCTTTGCTCATACGGCGGCTTACGATGTGGCCATTGCTAATTATATGAGTGGAATCTTGAATGAAGGCCCTACACCTCCTGAATATTTGAGTGCTTATGAGAAGGTAACAGATCTTAGATATGGGGAAAATCCGCATCAACAAGCCGCATTCTATAAAGAAATTGGTACAGCTCATGGCATGGGGGCCTTGAAACAATTACATGGCAAAGAGCTTTCCTATAACAATATTGTAGACATGGAAGCGGCATGGAATATGGTATGGGAGTTTACTGAGCCAGCTGCATGTATTATTAAGCATACGAACCCATGTGGTGCCGCTACTGCATCTACATTACATGATGCCTATATAAATGCGTACGAAGCTGATTCCGTATCCGCCTTTGGTGGCATCGTAGCCTTAAACCGTGAAGTAGATGCAGCTACTGCCGGAGAAATGAGCAAAATTTTCTTAGAAGTTATTATGGCACCTGCTTTCACAAAAGAAGCATTAGAAATTCTTGAAGCTAAGAAGAATATTCGTCTCATTGAACTATCTAAGCCGGAATCTGGTCAAGTGACAGTAAAGAAGGTGTCTGGTGGTTTATTAGTGCAAACAGAAGACGATATCTTAGAAGACCGCGTTAATTATAAAGTTGTTACGAAGGTACAACCGACAGAGGAACAATGGAAAGCTCTTGAATTTGCATGGAAACTCGTAAAACATGTAAAATCCAATGCGATTTTGATTTCTAATGAAAAGCGTACTCTTGGAGTTGGGGCCGGTCAAATGAATCGCGTAGGTTCTGCAAAAATTGCTCTTGAACAAGCCGGGGAAGCCGCTAAAGGCGCTGTATTAGCATCCGATGCATTCTTCCCATTTGGAGATACCGTAGAAACAGCGGCAAAGCATGGCATTGCAGCTATTATTCAACCAGGTGGCTCTATTCGCGACGAAGAGTCCATCAAAGCGGCTGATGAAGCGGGCATCGCTATGGTATTTACAAACATTCGTCACTTTAAACATTAACTAGTTAAGAATTTTAGCGGATTGTTAAGAACTATTAGGGCAAAATATCTATTGAACGGTCAACAATTATTGATGTTTGGAGTGGCCCCGTTATGTGTTTATATTATTATGGATTTGATGGCGTTTAGGCGCCGATGGAGGACTTATGAAAGTATGTGTAATCGGTAGCGGCGGCCGTGAACATGCATTGGCGTGGCGATTGTCCATCAGCCCTAGCGTAACAAAGGTATATGCTATTCCTGGTAGCGCGGCTATGTCAGATTGTGCAGAGCTAGTTGGCATCGATTGGCAACAAAGCGATCATTTAATTAGCTTTTTGAAAGATAATCAAGTTGATTTAGTTGTTGTTGGGCCTGAGGCTCCTTTAGTAGCGGGCTTAGCAGATGTACTTAATAAGGCGGGAATTCCAGTTTTTGGTCCATCCAAAGCAGCCGCTCAACTAGAGGGTTCAAAGGTATTTGCTAAAGACCTCATGAAAAAATACAATATTCCCACTGCTGCGTATGGTGTATTCCACAAGGTAGATGAAGCGAAAGCTTTTATTGCCCAAACAGGAGCTCCTATTGTTGTTAAAGCTGACGGCTTGGCGGCAGGGAAGGGTGTTGTAGTAGCCATGACCATCGATGAAGCGAATGCAGCCGTAGAAGATATGCTCAGTGGTAATCGATTCGGTGATGCAGGCAGCACCGTTGTTATCGAAGAGTTTATGGAAGGCGAAGAGGCTAGTTTATTAGCCTTTGTAGATGGCAAGACCGTAGTTCCTATGATTGCCTCTCAAGATCATAAACGCATCTTTGATGGTGATAAAGGGCCTAATACAGGTGGCATGGGGACCTATGCACCGGCCCCCGTTCTTACAGATGCATTGCGGGACGCAGCGATGAAAACCATCTTAGAACCTATGGTAGCGGCTATGGAAAAAGAAGGCATGCCGTATGTAGGCTGCCTTTACGCGGGGCTTATGATTACTGACGAAGGTCCTAAGGTGGTAGAATTCAATGCGCGCTTTGGTGATCCTGAAACACAAGTTGTATTGCCGCTACTGGATAGTGATTTAGGTGAGATTATGATGGTCTGTGCTAAGGGCACATTAACCTCTAATATGGTGAAATGGAAAGATTCCTCAGCGGCTTGCGTTATCCTTGCTTCTAAGGGTTATCCTGAAACTTCATCAAAGGGCGATGTCATCAGTGGAGATATTAAACAATATGACACAACCATCGTATTCCACTCTGGTACAAAGCTTGTTGGTGAAAACTATGTCACTAATGGCGGTCGTGTGCTCGGTGTTGTTGGCCTTGGTAAAGACCTTAGAACGGCACTTGATAGAGCCTATGGACGTATAGAGCATATCGACTTTGAAGGCATGCAATATCGTACAGATATTGGGGCTAAGGCTTTTAAATAAAGTAACAACATTTTGAATATAATGAAAACCTCTACATTCATGCACGACGCATGCGGTGTAGAGGTTTTATTTTCTACCTTTTAACTGTTACCTATGATATAATAAATTAGATATAAAGAGGGCCCATCGACGTGTGATGGCGTTAGGCTCATCTCAAAAATTTGGAAACTTATTGATGACGCCTGACGTGTAGAAGTAAATCTTCTACACGTTAGGTGTTTTTACTATAGTCTATTTTATTTCTTAATAGCGATATACAACTATGATATATAATAAAGAACCGTTAGAACTGAATAGTCCGGTAGCCTTTTGGCTGAATTTTCCCAACGAAGAACGCGTATTTTGGGTGGATCGTCAAAGTGACCGCATCGTTGTAGGCGCTAAACGTTTGGCGACGGTCAAAGATGATGAAGATCGCCATAATTACGCTTACGTGTTTTATGGAGATACTTTTTTTGAAAACTCTAAGGACCCTAAATGGGCTGGCATGGGCCATGAAATGATTGCTTTCACCCATTACTATATCGTAGAAAATGGGGAGTCTTTCTACTTGCACGCTGGTGAAAGCGTCCCTATTACAGATTTCGAGGTGCCTCGAGTTCGCCATAACTACAAGGAAACCAGTGATGATAAGGCGGCTTGGGATAGTTTGATGAACGCTATCGCTGATGGTATTAGTAGTGGTGAAATGACGAAGGTCGTTTCTTCTCGAGAGGTACAGTTTACTAGTGAAACACCATACAATGTGGCAAGTATTTTAGCAAATTTAGTAGATAATAATCCAAATTGCTTTATCTTTGGTTACGAAAAGGATGGACGCACCTTTGTGGGTGCATCGCCAGAGATTCTAGTTCGCCATCGAGGTAGTGAAATTCTCAGCTATGCCTTGGCGGGGACAGCGCCTAAACATGGACCAAATGCGTGGACTAAGGAACAACTGTTAACGGATAAGAAAAATCTCTTTGAACATAATATCGTCCGTGACCGTATTGTGGATATCATGAAATCTATTACTCCGGAGGTTATAATAGGTGAAACGGGTATCATGGAGCTGGCGCATCTCTATCATTTGCGCACCATTATTACTGCAAAGGATAGCACAAAATCCCTCGTGGAATGGGCAAAGTTGCTACATCCTACACCGGCTCTCGGTGGTGAACCGCGAGAAAAGGCGTTGGCATTGCTACAAAAGTACGAAGCTCATGAGCGCGGCATGTATGCAGCACCTTTTGGCTTTATGAAAGATATGGGGGACGGCATTGTCATCGTTGCTATTCGATCTGCCCTCATTATGGATAATGTTCTTTATGCCTATGCAGGATGTGGCGTCGTAGCCGATTCTGATGCGGATGAAGAGTACGCAGAAACTAATAATAAAATGCGCACCATTTTGGATGCGTTATAATAAATTTCCAAACCCTTAGATGTTGTTGAAAGGGAATATAATGAACGAATATATTGCTGCCTTGGTAGATGAGTTTTACCAACTCGGAGTCCGGTATGCTGTGTTTAGCCCTGGTTCTCGTTCTACGACGATGGCTATGCTTTTCACGGAGTATGAAGGCTTTGAAACATATATGAATATAGATGAGCGCTCTGCTAGCTTTATGGCGCTTGGCATTGCAAAGGCTCATAAAGAACCAACTGTGTTAGTTTGTACATCCGGTTCCGCAGTGGCTCATTATTTGCCCGCTATTTTAGAGGCTCAATATAGTGGGGTACCTCTTATTGTATTGTCTGCCGATAGACCTTATACCTTGCTACATACAGGGGCTCCACAAACAGTAGATCAACAAAAAATCTTTGGTACAGATGTAAACTATTATGAAGAATTATCGGTGCCCCAAGATGAGCATTACTACACATATCCACGACAAGTAGCACGCAAGGCGTATATGAAAGCTATGGACATCAAAAAGGGGCCAGTGCATATCAATGTACCGCTCTTTGAGCCATTAGTGCCTGAACTAGATCGTAAGCACTTTGAAGTGGGACGTAGTACTTACAAAGTGTTTAAACCTAATTACGGTGATGTATTCAGCTACCAGAATAGAAGTAATAATGCAAGTAATACAAGTAATGCAAGTAATGCAAGTAATGTAAGTAATGTAAGTGACGTAAGTTATACTAAAAATACTACTGATAATAGTGCTAATAACGCTAATAACGCTAATAACTTTAATCTATTGCTTGCACAGTATAAGAGAGTCCTTATTTTAGCTGGTCCACAAATTAATGTAGATGAAGTTGAGTCTATTCATTCCTTTGCGGAGAATTTACAAGCTCCTATCTTGGCGGACCCATTGTCTAATGTAAGACGCTGTCATAAGGCTGGTGCTATTGATGACAATCATGAAGTTGCTAGCAATCGTAGTAATGATACAAATATGACTCAGGATAAACAAGTCTCTGATGTTGTGATTTCCACATATGATGCATTTTTAGCGGATAAAGAATTATGGCCTGTACTAAAGCCGGATTGTGTGATTCAGTTTGGCCAAATCGTTGTGTCGAAACGGGTACAGCAAATGGTAGCAAGTTGGGATAATGTGGAGTATATTGAGGTAAATCCCACAATGGACTCTATGAATCCAACGGGGAAAACCACCATGCATATGCAAGCAAGCATAGATATGTTTACGCATTTGTTCGCTGTAAAGAACGAATCTAATGCATATCTTAATAGATGGCAACGTTTAGAAGTAGCTGGTAAAGCTCAACTAAGTACAGCCATAGAAGAACCAAGTTCTTTTGAAGGTCGCACGATACGCGAGTTGCAACAGCATATTCCTGATAATAGCCAAGTGCTAGTGGCAAATAGTATGACCATTCGCGACTTTGATTACTTCTGGTTCTCTGGTGAGTCCGATGCCGTTCTTTACGGTAATCGTGGTGTTAATGGTATCGATGGCACCGTTTCAACTGCACTAGGTCTTGCCACAAATGGTAAGTCTACATATCTTGTAACGGGAGATTTGTCTTTGTTCCATGATCTAAACGGCTTAGCGGTCGCTAAAACGCAAAATCTAAATTTGACGATTATTTTGCATAATAACGATGGAGGCGGTATTTTTGAATATTTACTGCAAAAGGGAACAAAGCATTTTGATTATTTGTTCTCTACGTCACAAGGCTTAGATTATAGTGGAGCAGCTAAATTATATGGCTGTGGTTATACTAAGATTATTAATCCTGATGAATTGAGTCGTGTATTAGCTAAAGTTAGCACGGAATCTGGCGTTCATATCATTGAAATACCTACAGACCGGGAATATAGTCGACAGTTACATAAGAAATATACAAAAGTTTCAGTTGATATGGAGGCATTACTATGAGTCAGTATTTTTGCAGTATTGTAGATAATGCTTTATGTAATCCAGCTCAGCGTATGTATTTTGACTTGGGCGAGTACCGCTACGGTTTGACTGTGGTAGGTGAAGGGGAACCTATTGTATGTTTACACGGCTTCTCTGAATCGAGCTATACTTGGGATGCTATTAATCTGCCGGGGTATCGCGTGGTCCGTATCGATTTGATCGGCCATGGTGATTCAGATATTCCTGATGAGGATAAGGCCTATACCATTCCTCAAATGATAGAGGACTTGCATACAGTTATCTATCATATGGTTGGTGAAAGCTATTACCTCATGGGCTATTCCATGGGTGCTCGTATTGCACTTTCCTATGCGTTGGAGTATGAACGTGAAATCAAAGGTCTCATTCTTGAAAGTGGCTCGGTAGGCATCGCTTCTGATGCTAAGCGAGCAAAACGCCGCAAGGCGGATGAAGACTTAGCAGTTAATATCGAAGAACATGATGGTGCTTGGTTTGCTACACGATGGGCGGAGGTTCCTATTTTTGAAAGTCAAAAACAACTTTCAGAAGGGGTAGAGGAATTAATCTATCTACGTCGATCCAATAATAGTACGTACGCATTAGCTTGTACGTTGCGTGGCTCAGGGCAGGGCGTAATGCCTTATGTAGGGGATAAATTAGAAAAATTTTCTGTTAAAGGTTTATATGTGAGTGGCGCATTAGATACAAAATATACTACAATAGGAAGAGATGTATTTGGCAAGTTGCCAAGTTTTAATCATGTCATCGTTGAAGGGGCGGGGCATAATGTACATATAGAAAAACCGCAGATTTTTGAACAAGCGGTATTGGATTTTTTACAGAAGAAAGGTTAAGTCCATGAGCAAATTTGATTGGAAAGTATTGGATCGTAATTATGAAGATGTAATTTACGAAACATATAATGGCATTGCAAAGATTACTATTAACCGTCCAGAAGTGCGCAACGCGTTTCGTCCTAAAACGGTAATGGAGTTAATTGATGCTTTCACAGTAGCTCGTGAAGATAACGAAGTAGGCGTAATCGTATTGACTGGTGCTAACCACGGTAAGGGCGAAGATAAAGAGGCGTTTTGCTCTGGTGGTGACCAAAGCGTACGTGGTCACGGTGGTTATGTAGGTGAAGACAATGTGCCTCGCTTGAACGTTCTCGATTTACAACGCTTAATTCGCGTCATCCCTAAACCTGTTATTGCAATGGTTAATGGTTATGCTATCGGTGGCGGTCATGTGTTACACATCGTATGTGACCTTACAATCGCTTCTGAAAATGCTAAGTTCGGTCAAACTGGTCCTCGTGTAGGCTCCTTCGACGCTGGTTATGGCGCAGGTTACTTGGCTCGTATGATCGGTCACAAACGCGCTCGCGAAGTATGGTTCTTGTGCCGTCAATACACAGCAGCTCAAGCGTATGAAATGGGCATGGTTAATACGGTTGTACCATTTGACAAATTGGAAGAAGAAACAGTTCAATGGTGTAGCGAAATCCTTGAATTATCTCCAATGGCTTTGCGCATGTTGAAAGGCGCTTTCAATGCCGACACAGATGGCCTTGCAGGTTTACAACAATTCGCAGGGGACGCTACATTGATGTACTATACAATTGATGAAGCGAAAGAAGGTCGTGACGCGTTCAAAGAAAAACGGAAACCTAACTTCAAACAATTCCCTAAATTCCCTTAATTGGGAGTCGATACAGTCCTATATGACGGACTATATTAACGGTTAAAACGACAAGTGCGCCTCTATAGGAGGCGCCTTTCTTGTAATATTTCTTTATTTATCATATTTCAATTATTATTTTTTTAGTTTTTACTTATTATTTACTATTTATTGGTAATTAGTGATTACTTATTAGTGATTAGGTTTAGATACGAGGTGAGATGATGGAGTGGTTACGTTATGGTGCACAGCACTACCCTAATCGTAAATGTATAAATGAATATACCTATAACGATATATACCGTGGTGTACTCCATGTAGCTCGTAATTTAGTGCCTTTAGACGCATCTCGTGTGGCTATCTTGTCTGATAACTCTGTGACCATGGCAATGTATGTGTTGGCTGCTATGCTAGTTCATAAAGAGGTACTTTTACTTAATGTACATCTTAAACCAAACGAAATAGCGAACCAATTGAATCAATTAGGTGTTACCACTGTATTACATAGTAAAGAACGACGTAATCAATTGCCTGATGCCGTTGAATCTCAAGTATCAAATTTAGTTGACCCTATAGTATCAGATTCTGTTGAAAATCAATTATCTCATTTCGTTGATTCGAAGACCTCTAATTCAGTTGTTGCAATTGAGTTTGAAACTCTAGAAAGTATTCTATCGGATTTATCGGTCGAGGACTTCTTTGATTGGATATTTGCGGATGCAGACATTGCTGCTATCATGAATACGAGCGCTACTACGGGGCAATTTAAGTCTGTGCCGCTTAGATGGGGACAAATTAAAGCTCATGTACAAGCCTCCCAAGAGGTACTAGGAAAAACAGAGCAGGATAATTGGCTAATGGTACTACCTCTGTTTCATGTAAGTGGTTTATCTATTTTGATGAGGTCTCTTTATAACGGGACGGCTGTCACTATTTTGCCTAAATATGATGAAGCTCAAGTTCTCAAACTTATAGAATCTGAGCAAATCAATATGATGTCCTTAGTGCCCACTATTTTGACTCAATTAGAGCCACATATTACGCACCATGCATTACGTGTTATATTGCTCGGTGGAGAATTCATTTCTATGGCTCTCATTGAAGCTTGTGAAAAGAAATCTTTGCCTATCTATAAGACCTACGGCATGACGGAAACCTTTAGTCAAAGCGTGACCTTCTCTGTATTGGAGTATTCTCATAAACGAGAATCTGTAGGTAAGCCATTGCCTGGCATGCAGGTTCGTATCGATAATCCTGATACAGATGGGGTAGGCGAAATTCATTTGACGGGCCCGATGGTTATGACTGGTTATATCAACAAGGAACCTATCGATGGAGACTTTAATACAGATGATATTGGTTACATCGATGAGGACGGCTTTGTTTATATTTTGAATCGCCGTGAGGATCTCATCATTTCTGGGGGTGAAAATATTTACCCTAAGGAACTAGAGGATTTAGTATATACGTTGCCATCGGTGAAGGAATGTGCGGTTGTACCAGTATCTGATGCTAAATGGGGACAAGTGCCAGCCCTCTTTGTGGCCTTTCATGATGGTAAAAGTTTGCTACCAGAGGATATTCTAGCTTTTATGTCGAACTCTTTAGCGAAATATAAGGTTCCGAAATATGTAAAAGTATTAACCGCATTGCCTCGAAATGGAACTGGCAAAATATTGCGTAATGAATTGAAATTATAAAATTGAGGCGCCTATGAATAATATTTTAAACTTTAAAAGTATAACTACATATCGCCTTAAATTGCCACTGAAGTTCAATTTTAAGACTGCCAAGGGCGAGGTGAAAGAAAGAGAGACTATCGTTGTTCGCATTGAAGACCAACAAGGGTATGTAGGATATGGGGAATGCGTAGCTTTCACAGATCCATTCTATACATTTGAGACCGTAGAAACCTGTTGGAAAACCTTAGTAGATGATTATATCTTTAATCTGCGCTTGATGCGGCCTAAGCCACTGATGACCTATGTACGACAATTACAATTTTGGCGCAATCGAGACAATATGCCTATGGCTATTGCGGCTCTAGAAAATGCGCTTATTCATCTTCATTGTGAACGGATAGGTGTAAATTCTGTTTCCTACATTATGGATCAACCTTTACAAGAGACAATTGAAAGTGGTATCGTCGTCGGTGATGTGCCAATAGACCAATTACTTGATGTTGTAGCGCATCATGTAGTAAATGGTTGTAAGCGGATTAAATTAAAGGTAAATCCTATAGATGGTTATGAACGCGTAGCTTTAGTTCGCAAACATTATCCGGATTTGGTCTTAGCGGCTGATGCAAATCGAAGCTATTCATATCAAGAAATAGATAAGGTCCGTCAGTATGATGATTTAGGTCTAGCTTGTATTGAAGAGCCCTTTGCGATAGCAAACCTTCAATCTTATAAAGATTGGAAGTGGGAGCATCTTAATCATGGTGATTGGAAAATCTATACGCCAATTTGTTTGGATGAGTCTATTTTAGGATATGATGATTTGTCCTATGCTATCGAATATGGTTTGATTGATGTGCTTAATATAAAAGTAGGGCGCATGGGGGGGCTTATTCCAACAAAAGCGGCTATTAATCTATGTAGAGAACGTCATATTCCCTATTGGATTGGTAGCATGGTAGAGTCAGGGGTTTCTAAAATGCTTCATGCCCAGCTTGCCGCATTAGGAGATTCCTATATGGCAGGGGATTTGTCCGATTCAAATCGATATTTTGAACAAGATCTTATTTTCCCAGATTTAACCTTTAAAGCGGGTATTATGCAGGTCCCTGATGGTGATGGACTAGGTGTAACAGTCTTTGATGACCGGCTAGAAGCCTATTGTATGGAGAAACGAACACTATGAATTTAATTGAATCCTTACAAATCGATGTACCTCGTATGACGAGCGACACTACATGTATTGCAAAAATGAATTTAAATGAATTTCATAAACAACCGCAAGGCTATTTAAATGGTGGTGCTACCTTAGCTTTTGCAGAAATTATTGCAGGCATGATGAGCAATGAGCTGGTAGGTTCTCATAAATTTGGCGTAGGCCAGTCTGTAACTGCTAATCACCTACGTCCTGTAAGATGTGAAGGAACGTTAACAGCCTTAGGAACATTACTAGTGAAAGGCAAGACCTCCCACGTATGGCGCTTTGATATGATAGATGATGTACAACGCCTTATTTCACAAGTGACTGTAACCTTGGCTATTGTAGATTTTGATAGATAAAATCCCATTGTAGTGGATTTAGTTATATTTGCTAATTAAGTTACGTATAATTTCGCTCTATATGAGAACTTACGATCGTTAAGTTAAGAAGATAATATGATAATAAAAGGACAGTATCTATTGAAAATTAGATACTGTCCTTTGTTGGTTTTACAATGTAAATAGCTCATCTAGAAAACGACTTAACTCTTTTTTACGGTTTCTAAACTCTGCCATTTAAAGTGTTAGAAAAGACAAAGATATTTATTTTCTAGTGATAGTATATAGGTCTTCGATATCAGGAATATCGTAAATTACCCATGTGCCATCTCCTAAATGACGCATCAAAACTCTTATATCTTTTGTCATATTCTTTTTATTATTTTGTATTGTTACAGTTACGGTAGCCGTATCATCATTATCTTCTGATTTTAGGTTTTTAACCTCTACATCGTGTTCTTTAAATAGGCGACCTTCAATAAGACGATCTACCATAGACTTATTATCGTCATTTGCTGTAGTTGTATCATTAGTAGGTGATTCAGATTTAAAGCTGTCAGGATCTTCGATATAGGTCCGTATTACGTCTTCGATAAGAGCTGGTCCAAATGTTTTGGTAGCTGCTATTGTAGCTTTACCAAGTGGGGTAGATGTATCGACATATTTATTGCCTTCTCGTTCTACAATATTTTTTATAATGGATTTTATATCTACGTGACGCAATGCTTCGTCTGCATCTTTGTCTTGTACTGCTTGGTGAATGATTTTTAATGTGTAGGCCGGTGTATGTGGCAGATACCACAAGAAGTACCATGCTGCGGCCATCGCTCCTACAATGGCTATGATAAGAGCGATAATAACACCTTTGGAATTGAACTTATTCACAGCGAATCCTTTCATGTTTCTATAGAGTCATTTTCATACTGAATATATACATATTGTAGCATATTGAGTAAAGAATAGGATGATTTCTAGTAAAGCCTATACCTAGTGAAGCTTGTAGAGAAAATTGTACTATTGTGAAAACTGATGAATTATGACGATATAAGGGGGATTCCTGTAATATATTATAGAGATACATTTATAAAAGCTATAAAATAACGATTATCAAATATAATCAATTATTTTAATAGATTTGTAATAATATTTTTTTAAAAAATAGTTGCATTGCTCTTAAATCCATGATATTATGTACAAGTAGTCAACGTGAGTTGATACGCGGCCCCGTGGTGTAGCGGTTAACATGTCGCCCTGTCACGGCGAAGATCGTCAGTTCAAATCTGATCGGGGTCGCCATTTTTTTTTACAAAAAATCATGCCTCGGTAGCTCAGTTGGTAGAGCAACGGACTGAAAATCCGTGTGTCGACAGTTCGATTCTGTCCTGAGGCACCATTTGTATTCCATGCGGTTGTGGTGGAATGGCAGACACGCCATCTTGAGGGGGTGGTGAGCGTACGCTCGTGAGGGTTCAAGTCCCTCCAACCGCACCAAAAATATAAGGACCTACAGTTTACTGTAGGTCTTTTTTTCGTTGTACGCCGAATAGGCATGACTAAACCCCCAG
>NZ_KQ960792.1:0-359 GCF_001553335.1 Veillonella parvula
TTATCATAGCGAAAAATTACAGAGTACTAAAACATAGCTACATTCAATCAATGTGGTCGCTTTGTTTTATCATAGCGAAAAATTACAGAGTACTAAAACGGTATGCTTCAGTGTATCCGTTGTAGTAAAGTTTTATCATAGCGAAAAATTACAGAGTACTAAAACTAGGCGTTGTGGAATGGGAAAAGGTTCCAGGTTTTATCATAGCGAAAAATTACAGAGTACTAAAACTAGCAGTATCAATTATTGGGGCACCCATATGTTTTATCATAGCGAAAAATTACAGAGTACTAAAACCTTGCATAAATGCATAATCTTCGGCAGCATGTTTTATCATAGCGAAAAATTACAGAGTACTA
>NZ_KQ960792.1:459-682 GCF_001553335.1 Veillonella parvula
TCATAGCGAAAAATTACAGAGTACTAAAACAAGGTTTACCATATTTTGTAGAATAGTTAGGTTTTATCATAGCGAAAAATTACAGAGTACTAAAACGGTTTTTGAAAGGCGTAGGCTTTCAAGATTGTTTTATCATAGCGAAAAATTACAGAGTACTAAAACACAGTCCGATGCGCCTTTGTTGACGTATTTGTTTTATCATAGCGAAAAATTACAGAGTACT
>NZ_KQ960792.1:782-1073 GCF_001553335.1 Veillonella parvula
TATCATAGCGAAAAATTACAGAGTACTAAAACTCTTACCTCAAAATAATAATTTGTCCCAGGGTTTTATCATAGCGAAAAATTACAGAGTACTAAAACAGCCTGTATATCTAGAAATAGAATTATTAGGTTTTATCATAGCGAAAAATTACAGAGTACTAAAACTACTACTGGTCTGAGGGTGAATCATTAGTTGTTTTATCATAGCGAAAAATTACAGAGTACTAAAACTTCGGTCTAGCCATGTTAGTTACCTCCGTTGTTTTATCATAGCGAAAAATTACAGAGTACT
>NZ_KQ960792.1:1173-1397 GCF_001553335.1 Veillonella parvula
ATCATAGCGAAAAATTACAGAGTACTAAAACTAATCGAAGTTAAAACCGATTATAGTAAATGTTTTATCATAGCGAAAAATTACAGAGTACTAAAACGTATGCAATGCCACAATCAGGCACATGGTGGTTTTATCATAGCGAAAAATTACAGAGTACTAAAACTAACCAATTTATCTTCAAAAGCATTCGAAAGTTTTATCATAGCGAAAAATTACAGAGTACT
>NZ_KQ960792.1:1497-1986 GCF_001553335.1 Veillonella parvula
TATCATAGCGAAAAATTACAGAGTACTAAAACCTGTTGAACGTGGATTATCTGATTCAATGTGTTTTATCATAGCGAAAAATTACAGAGTACTAAAACGTATGCAATGCCACAATCAGGCACATGGTGGTTTTATCATAGCGAAAAATTACAGAGTACTAAAACTAAAGAAAACATTTAGAAGAACTAAAAAGAGTTTTATCATAGCGAAAAATTACAGAGTACTAAAACTAAGATATTAGGTAAACGTGAACCTGAAGAGTTTTATCATAGCGAAAAATTACAGAGTACTAAAACTAAGCGTGATTATACGAAGTTACGAAAGAAGTTTTATCATAGCGAAAAATTACAGAGTACTAAAACTTACATCTGGGTTCAATAAATCACGAATTAGTTTTATCATAGCGAAAAATTACAGAGTACTAAAACAGCTGTCATAGACATGCTCAGGACGGCCAAGTTTTATCATAGCGAAAAATTACAGAGTACT
>NZ_KQ960792.1:2086-2312 GCF_001553335.1 Veillonella parvula
TATCATAGCGAAAAATTACAGAGTACTAAAACTGCTGCTATACTCGCTTTCTTTCTTATAGAGTTTTATCATAGCGAAAAATTACAGAGTACTAAAACCGCCAGATGATACAGGATACATAGAAACTAGTTTTATCATAGCGAAAAATTACAGAGTACTAAAACACCTGATGAATATAAAATTGATAGTTTTGAGTTTTATCATAGCGAAAAATTACAGAGTACTA
>NZ_KQ960792.1:2412-2767 GCF_001553335.1 Veillonella parvula
TCATAGCGAAAAATTACAGAGTACTAAAACTTCCATACGAATTGACATACCATTTACAAAGTTTTATCATAGCGAAAAATTACAGAGTACTAAAACTAGCATATACAAAATCAATGAACATCTATCGTTTTATCATAGCGAAAAATTACAGAGTACTAAAACCATCTAGCATAGGTGATCTCAGTTGTCTATGTTTTATCATAGCGAAAAATTACAGAGTACTAAAACTAGCATATACAAAATCAATGAACATCTATCGTTTTATCATAGCGAAAAATTACAGAGTACTAAAACGTAAAAGACCCAGCGCCTTTGTCCGAGTAGGTTTTATCATAGCGAAAAATTACAGAGTACT
>NZ_KQ960792.1:2867-51026 GCF_001553335.1 Veillonella parvula
TATCATAGCGAAAAATTACAGAGTACTAAAACCTCAACAACGAAGTTAAGCACTTTTGTAGCCTTTCGCTATAATAAATCAATAAACAAAAAGAGCACAGATCATAAGACCCGTGCTCAAAATTCCACACAAAAAACATTAGTAATATGTACTACTAACTCAATTTACATATACTATTGTTAATAACTACTTAAAAGTAGTGATTTCGACATAAAGTCTTATTTTAGTAGATTCTGTAACCTTTCGCTATGATAAAATCTAATTACATATTATATCAGTATTACTTATATGTCAACACTTTCTAATTTTTATTCATCAATTTATTATATTTTTTATCATATAACCTTAATTACTCTATTATTTTCTTGATAACAAAATAATTTAATATACTCAAAAGAAGAAAAGGACACAATAAATTGTGTCCTTTGATTTCGGCATAAGGCCCTACCTTAATAGATTCTCACGAGTATTAAGGCGAAACTGCAGCTCTATCCTTCTGGTGCGCCTAGAGGGAATCGAACCCCCAACCTACAGTTTAGGAAACTGACGCTCTCTCCGGTTGAGCTATAGACGCATGTATACTTTATTATATCGTTTTTAATAAAGTATACGCAAGACATCCTTATTGTTGTAGGTATTGATTATTTACTTGTTTTTGTTCTTCTGGGCTTAGGTTTTGATAGCCTTTCGCTAAAGAACTTACCCAGGATCCATAGGCAGGGTTTGGGAATATGACAAAGGTAGTACCAAAGTCCTCTTTATGATTGTCGATGATGGCATTTCTTTCAGCTAAGCTCTTACCTTTTGTACCAATAGGAAAATCACCGGCGTTATCACCCATGTATACAACGACATAATATTTTTTAGCAATCATATCAAAGCGAGGTTGTTTATCAGAGTCTTTTTCGAATAGTAGTACATGGTCTTTATCGACAGATGGGAATCCTAGTTCTTTAAAATTCTGTATCGTTACGTCAAGGTTTACAGGTGCGTAGCGGTTTGAAACATAGAAGATTTCTACCCCTTGTTTATGTACTTCATTTAAAAATTCAACGGCGCCAGGCATGGCTTGCGATTTTCCTTGATGTACGGCTTGGCGCCACCAAGGAGCATCAAAACGGCCATTACCATTTACAATGCTTTCACCCATCAACTTGGTATTGTCCACTACTGTTTCGTCCGCATCAAGAACGATAGCTAAAGGTTTTCTTTGATGAGATGGATCAGTAACGGCCATCTTAACGGCATTCATTGCCACATTGTACCCTTGATACGCTAGCGCTCTGTACTCTGCAGAGGTGCGCATCCATAACAAGCCCATCGTTTCAGTTTCGGCTTGGTACTGTTGCTTTTGTTTGAGCGCTTCCTGTGCCGCTACATCATTAGTTACTGCATTATTAACTACTGCATTATTAGTTACTGTATAATTTGATGTAGCACTAGCTACATCATTCTTAGTTGCTGTAACCGCCTGAGCTGCTTGGACCTGCGTTACAATAGCTACGGGAACAGAGTTATTTGCTTTCACCGTCGCTGGAGAATTCGCCTGTACTACAGATCCAACGCAAAGGCTCCCTCCCATGCAAGCCACCGCCACATACCATGCCAAACTACTAGATTTCATAACTGCCTCCTATTCACATGTAACATTTCGTGCAAATTCAACACATCATATAATTCTACATAGTTATACTAAAATCATTTTAAAATTTGTATATTTCTGAAAGTAAAAAAGAGCCTATGCACCATACCATAAATCGATTCGATTCAGGTAGTTGCTTAGGCTCTTTTAGAAGTTAATAAATACGGTTTTAAATCTATCTATGCAAAAACTATGCTATAATACAGCTATTGATGGTATTAGAGATTTCTTACTAAAGAGAGGTATATGTAATGAAACTATGTAAACGATCAATTATTGTCAGTTCACTATTAGCTGTATTAGCTATATCATCTGCATATGCAGCTGCCCCTGTGCAATCTACCGAAAACACAGATACTGCTATGGTTGATATGGATTACTCCAATCTTCCAGAACTAAAAAAATCTATCGAAAGTGCAACACCGGCTATGGTCCAATCTACTCTTGCTGCTTCTAAGGGAAAGCCTACTAAAGATAAGCCCGTCTATTCAACAGTCACTATGACCGGTAACCGTGTTGTATCCGTAAAGACCTACAAAACTAAAGCAGAACAAGAAAAGGCCATGTTAAAGGAACGTAAACGCTTAGACAAGGTCAGTGCGGAACGTCGTGCTAAACGGAAAAATGAAACTCGCGCGGATATGCTAAAAGGTTTAAAAGCAATACCTATGTATCCACCTGTTAATGAAACACGAACATTACAAAGCGAAATGTTCTCTCAACCATTTGGGAGACAGCTCGATTTGCGTTTAGTAGAGGCCTACACACAAGATTATGACAAGGCCAAACCCGGTGATATTTATGTCTATGCAGATTATGTGGACTATACATCTAAGTAGCTATTAGGCGAAAAAGATGGTACTACTGCTATTTCAGCCATGATTCTACGTACAATCATGAGAAAGGACGAAAATAAAGCTTTCAGCATCGATGTAAATGCATACTTCATAAACCCAACAACGCATACCATTTCTATAAGTCGTTCTGAAGATGTAAAAGGCATCGATATCAAGAAAAGTGAAATAGCTGAAACCGTATTTAAACTACCGACACACCAGCTACAACCGGGTGATCCACAATATGAAATTGCTAAGCTCATGTATCAAGACTTAACAAGTAAAAAATTTGATTAGTAATATTTAAATACACTCTCCACAACAAAAGCCCCTCCTTACTATGAGCTACATAGCAAGGAGGGGCTTCGTCTTAGTTTAAGGAAGTTCTTTTATTGCGTTAGTATTGTTTAGATAAACTATTTTAATGTTGTTTAAATAGTATCATTAATCTTATTTTACATCGCTAAAGTCGATGTTCATGCCCAAAGCTTTAGCAACGCCTTCACCATAAGCGGGATCACATTGATAGCAATGTTTTGCATGACGTTCTTTGATGAAATCAGGTACACCATTCATAGCCGCTGCGGTATTTTCAAACAAAACTTGTTGTTGTTCAGGGCTCATGAGGCGGAACAATTTACCTGGTTGTGTAAAGAAGTCAGAGTCGTCTTCATAGAAATCATATTGGTAAGCTGGACCAGATACATCGAGAGGAGGATTTTTGAATTCTGGTTGTTCAGCCCATTCACCAAAGCTATTAGGTGCGTAGCCAATTGTTGACCCATGGTTTCCATCTATACGACCTTGACCATCGCGATGATAGATATTTACAGGGCATTTTGGGGCATTAACAGGGATTTGATAATAATTTGCCCCTAGACGATAGCGTTGCGCATCGGCATAAGAAAACAAGCGACCTTGAAGCATTCTATCAGGAGAGAAGGATACACCTGGAATGATAGTTGTTGGTGCAAATGCAGCTTGTTCTACATCTTGGAAATAATTTTCTGGGTTACGGTTAAGTTCCATCACGCCGACTTCGATCAATGGGAATTCGTCATGATACCATACTTTTGTTAAATCGAATGGATTGTATGGCATATTGTTAGCTTGTTCTTCCGTCATCACTTGGATGCATAATTTCCATTTAGGGAAATCGCCTCTTTCAATAGCCTCAAAAAGGTCACGTTGGTGACTTTCACGGTCACTAGCCACCACATTAGCCGCCTCAGCATCGGAAAGATTTTCAATCGGTTGTTGGCAAACCCAATGGAATTTAACCCATACGCGCTCATCGTTTTCGTTGATAAGGCTGTATGTATGACTGCCAAAACCATGCATTGTACGGTAAGATTTAGGAATACCACGGTCACTCATAACGATTGTTACTTGGTGGATTGCCTCTGGCAAGCTAGTCCAAAAATCCCAGTTTGCTGTCGCATCGCGAAGATTTGTTTTCGGATTACGTTTTACAGCACGGTTCAAATCAGGGAATTGCAATGGATCGCGAATAAAGAATACAGGTGTATTGTTACCTACGAGGTCCCAGTTCCCTTCTTCCGTATAGAATTTTACGGCAAAGCCACGAATATCGCGTTCTGCATCGGCCGCACCACGCTCCCCGGCAACTGTGGAGAAACGCACGAATAACGGCGTTTGCTTGCCTACTTCAGAGAAAATTTTTGCTTTCGTATATTTTGTAATGTCATTGGTTACTGTGAAAGTACCAAATGCACCGGATCCTTTAGCATGCATACGGCGTTCAGGAATCACTTCGCGCTCAAAATGAGCTAATTTCTCCATGAGCCAAACATCTTGCATCAATACAGGACCACGTTTACCTGCTGTAGCAGAGTTGCGATTATCTGGTACGGGAGCACCAAAGGCTGTTGTTAGTTTCTTTTCATTATTCATGTTACAAACTCCTACTTAGAGATCAAAATGAAAGTAATTTACTTTACATAATTTTTAAATCATACATCTTAATTACGATAAAAATTATTAATGGATAATTATTATCCATTAATATGTAATTAGAATATCACAAATTTTTTAACATGACAACCCTAAACTTTTACAAATCTTGTATACACGATATCATTTATAATTTTAAAATGAGAATTTCAATGCTATATATTTAAAACCTATTAAGATATACCTACAAAAATACGCAAAACAAAAAACACCTTGTTTCTACTAACTTATAGATCACAAGGTGTTTTCATTCAATTTATGCTGGACGGCTCCAGTCAACTTGTACGTCGATAGCTTCCCACATGCGTGTTAAAGCTAACTTAAGGTTATCCAAAGATTCTAATGGTTTTACGGTCAACCGTTCATACGTATCAAGACCTGTAGCATGCTCAATAGCATGTTCATTATTTAAGTAAGCGATTACCTTATCAACCCACTCTTGTTCAGGTAGATCTACGGACACTGTTTTTGTTTCTGTATCATAAGACAAGAAACCATTGCTGTTTACGCCATAATGGATGGCCACACGAAATAAACTCATATCTATACCTCTCTTGCGGTAATTTATTAACACTACACCCATATTGTAACATGAACAATTATATTAGCGAAAGTATTCAATATAAACTTTATAAGTCCTTTTTGACGATCTTTTTAGGTTCTTCAATAGATGGCTGTGTATCTGCAATTATAGACCGATTAGCCTCTTTAGTCGATCCTACATCAACTTTAGTAGATGCCCCATCATCTTGAGCAGTCTGTGCATCCACGGCCGCTTTCAACTCTGACCGTTTTCTACGTATTCCATTGTCTCCATGAAAGCGTTGCCATAATGCGCCACTCATAACAGCAGTCTCACCAAA
The DNA here is from genome assembly GCF_001553335.1 of Veillonella parvula. Lineage (GTDB taxonomy): Bacteria > Bacillota > Negativicutes > Veillonellales > Veillonellaceae > Veillonella > Veillonella parvula_S. The sequence goes on from NZ_KQ960792.1 coordinate 8,183, forward strand.
TTTAGACTCTAAGGAGTCTAACACGCTAGCAAGCTTATCCTCTGTTTCATCCTGTGGGGAATCAAAGAGACTATCCTGCATAGGAACCTCCTCATCGAGACCACTCACAGTAAGACCTAATAGTCGTATAGGGCCAGGCGGATCCATACAGGTAAGCCCTTTAGAACTACTATATTTAAAATTCATAGACTTTACCTTTGTAGTAGCGCCTAACGGTTCCATATCTTTCTTAGACTCTTTAGGCCGCTTACTCGTCTTATCCTGCATCAATTTATTCCACAGAATCAATGCTGTTTCAAAAAATACATGTTCCTGGTCTGATGGTATATCTAGCCGCTTCTGCCGTGATACGGTGGTAAAATCATCATACCGAACCTTGATAGATACAGTATGTCCATGAAGGTTACGCCTCCGAAGCCGTTTCGATAAACGGTTTGCAAAATACCTAAATTCTAATTCAATAGCACGGCCCTCTGTGAGATCTTCTTCGTAGGTCTCCTCCGCTCCAATTGATTGTATCTTGCGATCTGTTTCAACAGGTCTATCGTCGATACCATTCGCCAGTTCCCATATGCGCTTTGCCTGATTCCCCACGAGAGGAATTAAACTGCTTTCATCAGACAAAGACTGAATATGACGCATCAGGTGAAAGCCACCTGCTTTCAAAATTTTCTCTGTCCGAGGACCAACACCCCAAATACGTTTAATCGGCAAAGGAGCCAGCACCTCTTTTTCACGACCATATGGGATGACTACAAGACCATCAGGTTTATCTAAATCAGAGGCCAATTTAGCAAGAAATTTATTGGGTGCTAAGCCTGCAGAAATAATAAGTCCTGTTTTCTCGAACACACGATCTTTAATGGCTCGCCCTAGCGCTTTAGGGCCACTATACATGGTAGACATGCCACTCACTTCAAGAAAAGCTTCATCAATAGATAGAGGCTCAATGTAAGGGGTAAATTCGTTCATAATGGAAAAAATTTGGTTCGACACCTCTTTATAGCGATCCATTCGAGGATATACATAGATCCCATCAGGACAGAGTTTCTTAGCCCTCGAGATTGGCATCGCAGAGTGAACACCAAATTTTCGGGCCTCATAGGAACAGGTAGCTACGACACCACGTGAAGAAAGACCACCCACGATTACGGGGTGGCCTTTATACTCTGGATGATCCAGTTGTTCTATGGACGCGAAGAATGCATCCATATCAACATGCATAATCCAACGTCTCATTGTTACGCTTCTTTTTCGTGCTCAGAAATGCGGCAGTATTTAATTTGCGCGCAAATGCACTCATCTTTAGTTTTGTATAATTGAGGGAGAATATCTAAAATATCCGCAAATGTAGCTTCATTAATGGAGTAACGCGTCCATAAACCATTACGTTGAGAGTTAACTACACCTGCATCAATTAAGATTTTCATGTGGTAACTCAACGTAGATTGAGACAAATTGAAGCTCGCTAAAATATCGGCTGCACATAATTCATTGCAAGACAACATATCGATGATGTGTAATCTTGTTTCATCGCTTAATGCCTTAAAAATCGTCGCTAAACGTTCGTAAGAAACTTCAACCATATCTTTAACTCCTCAGATCCTTATCAAAAAATATCAATCTACTTCTTGGTACTATTATATACTATTTCTTAATGTAAATCTATTTTTTTCTTTATATTTGTATCTTAATAATTTATTATGAATACAAAAAAATTATAGATAAGTAAATTTTGCCCTATTATAAACTAATTTAAGCACGTGCCTATTTGTATAAAATGAATATTTTAAACAATTTTTCATTCTATAGATTTATTTGGATATACATTTTTCTGTATATATAACAATCATGTTCTATTATTTGTTATATATTTCTCGATATACTCACGCTTTAATAACTATATAGCATACTTCGATATACCGCACTACTGTAGCAACCTAAAGGATTAGATATAGAGCATACACGTTTATATTCTATATCCATTCAATACAAAAGACCCCTCTATGAGGGGTCTAATCTGTATAATTCTATAAATCGATTGCATAGCGAGAAATGTTAAAATATATAACACTCTATCAATGCTACCACATGAAAATTTTCTATTATATCAAATTAGTATAACTTAGAATACATTTACTAAATCGATAGTTTGGCTACGGTTAGGACCGACGGATACAATACCTAAAGGCACACCTGTTACTTCTGCAATACGTTCTACATATTTACGAGCATTTTCAGGCAATTTATCATATTCACGGATACCAGAGATATCAGTTTCCCAACCTGGCAATGTTTCATAAACCGCTTCACAAGCTTCAAGATCTTTTAAATTAGCTGGGAATCCTTCTACGTCTTTACCATTCAATTTGTAACCTACGCAGATTTTCAATTCTTTAAACGTATCAAGAATATCCAAGCGTGTAATAGCTAAGTAATCTAGGCTGTTAAGACCTGCTGCGTATTTTACAACCATGAGGTCTAACCAACCACAGCGACGAGGACGACCCGTTACAGTACCGAACTCATGACCAAGTTCACGAAGGTTATCCCCAGTTTCGTTAAGAAGTTCTGTAGGGAATGGACCTGCACCAACACGTGTAGCATATGCTTTTACAACACCAAAGATATTTTTTAAGTAGTTAGGACCCACGCCAGCACCTGTGGAAGCACCACCTGCGATTGGATGAGAGGATGTTACGAATGGATAGGTACCATGGTCAAGGTCGAGCATAGTAGCTTGAGCACCTTCGAACAATACCTTTTTATCCTCTTTTATAGCTTTAAGAACAGCTGCATTAGTATCTGTTACATAAGGTTTCAACGCTTCAGCATATTTGATGTAATCCGCTAAGATTTCATCGTAATTAACAGGTTCAGCATCGTATACCTTAGTAAGCATTTTATTTTTAAACTCTACATTGTACGCTAATTTTTGTTTAAATGTTTCCATATCATACAAATCGCAGATACGGATGCCGATACGATTGATTTTATCAGCGTAGCAAGGACCAATACCATTTTTAGTAGTACCGATTTTAGCATCCCCTTTAGATGCTTCTTCCGCAGTATCTAGAGCGATATGGTATGGCATGATGACATGTGCACGGTTAGAAACTTGAAGAGATTTAGCAGATCTGCCTTGCTTTTCTAGACCTTCAATTTCTTGTAGCAGAACTTTAGGGTCGATAACAACACCAGTACCCACGATATTTTGTTTGTTATCGTATAAGATACCACTTGGCAAAAGGCGAAGTGCAAACGCTTTATCATCCACTACAACAGTATGACCCGCATTATTACCACCTTGACTGCGCACCACAACATCCGCACGTTCCGCAATCCAGTCAACAATTTTACCTTTCCCCTCGTCACCCCATTGAGTGCCGATAACCATACTAGTTGCCATATCTATATCCTCCATATAAAAGCCTAAATAATCCAATATCATTATACAACAATGTTCGGATTCTGTGAAAGTATTTATACAAATTCAATCTTTAGTTTCTTCCCAAATGCATGGGCTATTTTGGTTCTTTTAACCAAAAACTCATCAATAAGCCTATAACACCTACCGGTATCAAGGTCATCAATGCCGTTTGTACGTCATAGATATCTGCTAGATGTCCTACATAAGGTGCCACAAGGCCACCCAAGGTAATACCAAGACCTAGCGTAATACCCGACGCAAAGCCTGCATTTTTTGCAAGGTATTTTTGACCTAGTACCGTAATTGGTCCGTATTGTGAGAATACGCCAAAGGCCATTGGAATCATGGCTCCAAAGAAGCCCCACATATTAGGCACAAAAATAAATACTAAAACGGATGGCAAGAAAATCAGATTACCTAAGCGCACAGTTTTAAGAAATCCAAGTCGGTCAGATAAGGCCCCGCCCATATAGGTAAGAACGGCACCCATAGCAAAGTACGCAGTAAGGGCCAAACTAGATGCACTAGCTTCACCATTAATAACAGTAATATACAAAATAGGAATAAAGATAGCCAATACAGAGAAGAGTATAGATCGAGAAGCAATCACAAAAAATAACTTACCGAAGCTCACCCAATCATTTGTACCGGTACTAAGAACCTTAGCACGGCTTTCACGGTTACCAGTATCAGCAGAATCAGCAATATCAGTATCATCGGTATCAGCTTCACCCTCACCCATAAAGGCATAGAGATATAATAATACACCAAGTAGAGCGATAAGCGTAAATACCCAAAGGAATTGTCCCCCAAAGACGTAAACACCACCAGCAATAAAGGGTCCCAACGCAAAGCCCGCACTGCCGCCGACTGCAAAGCGGCCCATGGCGTTACCGATTTCATGAGATTGCGTACGATTTACAAGAAGAGCCGCCTTGGGATGGAATAACGCGGCCCCTACCCCGGCCAAGAGCGACAAAGCAAGAATCATTTCGTAACTCGTAGCCAATGCCATAGCGCTAATCGACACAAGAGTCACCGTAAACCCAACGGGAATAAACCAGGGTACGCGCCACCGATCTGCCACATAGCCCAATACGGGCTGTGCCACGGAAGCCACCACGGTATTACAGAAAATGATGGAAGCCGATTGATAATAATTAAGGCCAAAGTTAGCGATAAAAAACGGTATGAGGGCCGCCAGCGAACCTTGACCAAAGTCATTAATACAGTGAAAAATAGGCGGTCCGTACTTCCGTATAATACGTTTCATATAACCTCCTAAAACAAATAGATGGTTTCCTAATGTAAGACGAGTATATAAAAGCCTGCTAGAAAACTAATTTATAATTATCTGTTAAAATAATATACTTCTATCTAAAATGGTATATTGCTTTCAAAACAAAAAAGGTAGATATAGCCAACACCTAATGCATGTACCATAGGCTTGTTGATCTATACCTACCCTAGTCTTTCATATGTTATGTGGGAAGTACCCTACAATTATAGGCCAAAGCGAGCCATGATTGTATCTACATGTCTTAGCAATTTATATGGATCAAAGCATGCATCAATTTCCTCATCAGTCATGTACTTCTTAATATTTTCATCAGCTTTTAAACCTGTTGCGAAATCTTTGCCTTCAAGCCAGCGTTCCATAGCATGTTTTTGAACCCAACGATATGCTTCGTCACGTACCGCACCTTTGTCGACAAGATGTGTCAAAATTGTTTGGCTGAATACGAGGCCCCCTGTAAGGTTAAGGTTTTTAAGCATAGTTTCAGGGTATACCAACAACTTATCAATGGTGCGAATTGTTAGGTGTAGCATATAATTTAACGAGATTGTCGCATCCGGCAAGATCACGCGTTCTACAGAGCTATGAGAAATATCGCGTTCATGCCACAACGCTTGATCTTCGTAAGCAGATTGTGCATAGCCACGAAGTAAGCGAGCCATACCGCAAATTCTTTCACATGTGATAGGGTTGCGTTTATGAGGCATCGCAGAGGAGCCCTTTTGTTTAGGGCTGAAATATTCTTCTGCTTCGCGCACCTCTGTACGTTGTAAGTGACGAATTTCTAAAGCGATTTTATCCAATGTGCCACCTACAACAGCGATGGTAGACAACAATTCAGCGTGACGGTCACGTTGTACTACTTGTGTAGCGATTTTAACAGGTTCAAGGCCTAATTTTTCACACACATATTGTTCTACGAATGGATCGATATTGGAGTATGTACCAACAGCGCCAGACAATTTGCCAACAGCAACGCTTTTACGAGCATGTTCCATACGTTCAATATCACGTTCTACCTCTGCCATCCACAACGCCAATTTCAAGCCAAATGTAGTTGGTTCGCCGTGGATACCATGGGTACGGCCAATCATAGGAGTATATTTGAACTCCGCTGCACGACGACGCAATACTTCGTGCAAACGCTTTAAGTCATCAATTAAGATATCGCAGGCTTGTTTCATCATATACCCAAGCGCCGTATCTTTCACGTCTGTAGAGGTAAGGCCAAGATGGATGTATTTAGCCGCTTCAGGTCCTACGTATTCGCCCACTGCTGTTACGAAGGAAATGATATCATGATTCGTTTCCTTTTCGATCTCATGAATGCGCTCAACGTCGAAATTGCCCTTTTCCCGAATTGTTTTCGCCGCTTCTTTAGGAATAACACCCAACTCAGCTTGTGCCTCAGATGCGAGGGTCTCCACCAATAACATTGTGTCGAATTCGTTGCGTTCGCTCCAAATATGGCCCATTTCTTCTCGTGTATAACGTGGTATCATGATGTCTCCTTTGCATGATAAAAGCTAGATTTATAGGATTATTGTACCATATGTGAAAGCTCCATTCAACGAACAGAGCCAAATTTTCCGAATGATAATTATATTAATTTTACTTATCGTTCGACTTTAGTTATCAAATCTTAGTTGTTCAATCCTAGAAAAAGGATACCCATATTTAACTACAGAGTCTAAAACAGAAAAAAGACAAACACAATCATACCATTAATAACATAGATAACAATAACCTGAACTATACTCTCTCTTTAATTTCTCATATAGAATTCCACATATAGTTATATAGTAATAAATTAATCAATACTATATCATAGCTATACATTGTGATATATAATAAACATACAGACTAAATGTACTGCGAATAATTGCTCAATCTATACACGAGCTTTATACTAATAGTAACAAACATTTCTACTATGGGGAGGCTTTCATGGCAACTTTAAATCGTAAGGAACGCCGCGCACAGCGCAACGAATCTAATACTATAGGTATTCTATTACGTCTATTCTTTGGGCTTAGCTTTATCGGCTTGGCAGTAGTCCTTTTTGGTGAGTTTGATTATAACTTGATCTTCTCCATCTTTACGTCAGACATCGTCGTATCATTAATTTACGTAATGATGAATAAATCCCACATTACCACATCGTTAGCGGTACATACTAACGTACGCGTTATCATTGCATTTCTCATCATGTTGATTACCATGTTCTTCTATGCTTTCGCATTGTGGCGAGCCGATCAATTCAGCACACCTATGCAAGTCACATTATTCATCGGCGGCGCCATCGTATATCTAGCCGTCTTCAACTCTACAAAAACAATGCTTACCAATCAAAATTAATACAATACATATAATTAATCCTTGAAATATAACTCAGCATGACTCAGATAGAATAAGTATTTCATAGTAATACTTATTACCAATTAATACAATCATTTATTACAACCATAACAAAGAGGCATATCTTACATACATAGTATGTGATATGCCTCTTTATTGTCCTAATACAACAGGAACTGCTAAATATACAGGTTCCCCTCTTCGATTGACAATAGAACCACTGCTTTTAACGATGCGCATTGCTTCCTCTTTGACTGGTTGCGGTACATCCTCTGCGATGAGCGGTGTATGTTCTCCTACGATGACATGTCCATTAACATCAAAGTTAACACGCACTACAGCCTTACCTGTTACGATTGACCTCTTTCCCTGTTCTTGTACAGTTCGTAAATATTCTTGGGGGTTGATATCCGACTTCTGTAAAAGTGCTTGCTGCCCTGGTGTTAGGAGCCCCCACGCAAGATCAGATAGGAAGGATAAATCACTAGCTTCGGCAAAGCCGTTTCCATTGGCATTCGGATCAGATGTTATATCCTTACCCATAGGAGCATTATCAGGCTTAGAGGATTTCCCGTCTTTGGAATCATTTCCACCCGTAACTACAGCTTGTTCATTATTAGTCGTTTCCGATTCTATGGCCTTTGGAACGGACCATTCGCGACGAGCATTAGATGTAGTCTTATTGGCATTTAAATTATGAACACTTTCATCACCTGTATTTTCCGTTACAAGAGGATCCGCCTTAGGCGCAGGCCCTTCTGGAGTCGGAGATTCAACCGGTAGCTTATCCTTAGGTATAGGCTCAATAATGGCAGTCTCTGCATCGCTTTCACTATCCTCAGGCAGATGAAAGCTAACCTCTGCTGCATCATAAGCCACACCTGTTCCAACGATGCCACGTAAGGAAAGCCCCATACCAGAAATAAGCATGACGGTAATGCCTAAAGACACAATAAAAGGTTTCAGATAATGTGATTCAAACATGGAATCACTTCCGTTCCGTAGCGACGCTAATATATTTAGCACCGTTCACCTTGAGCATGTCCAAAAGCTCAATAACCTCGTTATAATACACATCTTTTGAAGCGCGAATCACAAAGGCCTGTTGAGGTGCTTGTGTAACAATAGATTTGACCTCTTGCGCTAAATGATCCGAAGAAATTTCCTGATTATCGATATACAGCGTGTGCGTTGTGGTCAAGGTGATGGTGATAGGTTCGATAGATTTCGCCGTAGACGTCGATGCAGATGGTAAATTAAGCGGAATTTGTTGCTCTGTATTCATGTACAGCGTGCCTACCATGAAAAATACTAATAAAAAGAATACGATATCAATCATAGGAATAATCATGATGGTAGGCTCTTTTTTAACCCCTAACGTGCGTCGTCTCATATATCATGTTCCTCGTTGTACGCATCAAGGATGTTGCCGCACTCATGTTCTAATGTCGCCACAGAATCATTGACCTTTGCTGCACAGTAACTGTGAAAGCCAAGGGCAATAATGGCCACGGTCAAACCTGTAGCCGTTGCCACTAAGGCTTCAGAAACACCACCTGTAATAATGGTCGGAGCCCCAATATCGCCGCCTACCACAGCAAACGCACGAATCATGCCGAGGACCGTCCCTAGCAACCCCAATAACGGAGCCATTGTTACAACCATGCTGAGCCAACTAAGGCCGCGTTTTAAACGTTCATCAGCGTACGACACCACATCTTGAAGGCGATTTTCCAAGCCATTATAATTCTTTGCATTGCGGATAGCACGGGCAAATAAAGAACCAAGTTCCTCTGTATCCCGTTCTAAAACACTTGGTAACAGAATCCAAGATTGGTTCTTCTCTAAGACCTTATTAAAACGGCGCAAGTCCTTTGTAAACTTGCGATATAGAAAGATACGTTCAATGCCAATCATCAAGGTAAACAGTAAAAAAATCACCAGCGGATACATAACAAATCCACCAGCTACAAATAAATGCGCTATACTACTCATACTAACCTCCAAAAGCCACATACCGTTAGGCTCTATCCGGGTTAATTATACCACGTTTTATCCCCTCTAAAACAGATATAGAGCGTAAAACCACAACATTAATAGATATAGGATGATTTGCAAGATAAATATAGACTAATTCGCTAGATAGACATAGGGTAGCTAACGTCCACAGGATAAAATTAGGGTTATAGGGCAAGACCAACTCGTTTTGTCCTATAACCCTAAAATTAAAATACAAAAAGGCTGCACTAGAAACGATATATATTCTAGTACAGCCTTTTATGCGTTCCTAAATAGATTAGTCTTTTTTAATAAAGCCTACAATGAAGCCACCTACTGACAGTGCAATGCCTAAACCGCTACAGAACATACCAATAGAATACCACAATGTGTAAGATTGGTTATTCTCAGAAATCGCCTTTGCTGCCGCTTGAGCATTTGTAGCGTTTCTCGCAATTTCCAAATTAGCCGCCCCTGGATCTGGATTTAATAATAGAATCGCAATACCAATAATTAGAACGACTACACCTACAGGTAATAATAATTTTTTGTTCATTTAAATATTCCTCTCCTAACAGTTCATAACATGGCATATACGATTAGGTATTATTTATCGAGTTTGTTCATATCCAAGCGATTTACACTGCCAATAAAGCTATTGTAGGATTCAATCATATCATTGTAATGATCAGCTGTTTGGTCACCTAAGAATGTACGAATTCTACCAATAGTTGTATTTAAATGAGATTTAGCAGAGTTATAGTCTGGACTAGTAATGCTGCTGGACACATCCATGATAGCTTGCAACTCTTGGTTCGCCGCATTTACATCGATTTGCTTGCCTTCTTCAAAGCTATCCAATAATGCAGTTAAACGTAAATGAACTTCTTGAGCAGCAGCTGCATTTTTCTTACCGGAATCTTTAAGTTCTTTCAACTGTTCTTGTTGATTTTCCGTATTATGTTTGTGAATTACAGCATCTAACTGATTATATGCTGCATAGAATTGATCATATAGTTGAACGTATTTAGGTCCTAATTGTTGTTCCTTAGCATAATTATCTGCTTGATATGAATTAGTTTGATAGTACGTATCCAATTCACTTGCTACTGGTACAATGTCCTTTAATACAGCTAATACGTTATCAAGAGGTTCCTTCATATCATCATATGGTATACCAGCATCTTTAGCGGCTTGTAATTTTTGTTGTAAACTATCAAATTTTGGTGTCATAAAGCTTGATAAATGTTGACCCTCTCTTAGTTTTTGAATGGAAGGATTAATAGCATATCCAAAGCGTACGGTGCCACTGTTAAAATTACCAACTGCTTCGATATACTGATTAAACACTTGAATGTCTTTTTGCGATGCCTTTTGAGCGCCTTGCTGCACCCCATTGGCAATCTTAGAAAAACTACATCCACTCATGAATAATGGTGCTGTTAGAGTAGATGCACACAATACGGCTGTTAACATTTTCTTTACTAGTGGTTTCATAATGACCCTCTCTTTTTAATCACACACAAGTAACAGTTTATGATTAAATTATATATCATATATGTTTTTTATGAAAGTATCAACCGTATTTTTTATGAAATTTGTTTCATGAATATACTTTCACAGGCACATAAAAAGGCATAGTATCTGACTACTACAAGTTTTAACCAATAATAGTTTCCATACTATGCCTTTTATGGATACATTTTATAGATCTAAATAAGCATGATAGCTAATCGGAATGTCTTAATAGATAAGTTACGCCAGCTTATCAAATAGGTATGTAGCTATCTACTTATTGTAAAGACTTATCGAAAACGCCAATAAGTTCTTCAACGGCTTGAGATTCGCTCATTTCACCGTCTAAGACAGCAGCTTCGACTTCGCCCATGCGACCTTGAATGACTACATTGTTAAAGAATAGGTTGTGCAAGTGTTCGTCAATCATATCGCGTACCCAACGGAGGGATTGTTCTTGACGGCGTTTTAAGAATACGCCATTCTCTTTACCTTGTTCAGTAAATTCTTGGATTACATCCCACAATTCATCGAGGCCATCCTTTGTGACAGCTGAACATGTATAGGCTTGAGTCTTCCATTTTTCCGTAGCCGGACGGATGTAATGCAACATCCGGTCATAATCGCTACGAGCAATGAGAGCTCGTTTGAGGTTATCCCCATCAGCCTTGTTGACCACAATAGCATCAGCAAGTTCCATAACGCCTTTTTTGATGCCTTGCAATTCATCGCCTGCCCCCGTTAAAACGATGAGCATAAAGAAGTCAACCATGGAGCGCACGGTAACTTCGCTTTGCCCAACCCCAACGGTTTCAACGAGAATGATATCGTACCCAGCAGCCTCGCAAAGTAGCATAGTTTCTCTACTTTTACGAGCCACACCGCCTAGCGTACCACCAGCTGGCGATGGACGAATATAAGCCTCTGGGTGTTTCGTCAACGTTTCCATCCGTGTTTTATCACCCAAAATACTGCCTTTTGTGACTTGACTCGTAGGGTCTACAGCCAGTACGGCAACCTTGTAACCCGCTTCAATGAGCATGTTACCGAAAGCTTCAATAAACGTACTTTTACCGGCCCCAGGCACACCAGTAATACCGATGCGTAATGCCTTGCCCGTACGAGGCAATACAGCTTGCAACACTTGTTGAGCTAGTTTGAAATGGTCCTTATTATTACTTTCTACCAATGTGATAGCCCGTGAAAGTATAACGCGGTCCCCCTGCTCGATACCGCGTACATAATCAGCGACAGTTAATTTCTTTCGCCGCTGTACGGGACGTACCGCTGGAGCCAGATGAGCAGAGCTGGATAAGAGGCCGTCATGCATTTCCTTGACGCCTTTCATTACGTGACACGCGTAAGTGTCATCTTTCTTCGCTTCTTCTGGCACCCAGTCGGGACGATAGGTACTACCCTCGGTGCTTGCGTTTTTTACACCTAATTCAGGGGCTTTGCCTTCACCAGTGGTGAAAGTTGCGTCCTGTGTATTGCGCAATTCATCCGGAGTAGGCCGTTTGTTATCAGTCATGAGACTCGTCTTGAACGTGACTAGTCAATGTTTCTAGTAATTTTTTCGCCGCTACTGGCAAAACTGTACCAGGGCCAAAGATAGCCACTGCGCCATGTTCGCGTAGGAATTCATAGTCCTGAGCAGGGATTACGCCGCCGATGGCAACTAAAATATCTCCACGGCCCCGCTTGTTGAGTTCCTCTACAAGTTGAGGCAATAATGTCTTATGCCCCGCCGCAAGAGAACTAAATCCGACAATATGAACGTCATTATCCACCGCATCTTGTGCTGTTTCTTCTGGAGTTTGGAACAAAGGTCCGATATCCACGTCAAAGCCCATATCCGCGAAGGATGTAGCGATAACTTTGGCACCACGGTCATGACCGTCTTGGCCCATCTTCGCAATCATGATACGAGGACGACGACCTTCGAGTTCTTCAAAGTTATCTGCCATTTGGCGTACTTCTTTAATTACATCGTCATCTTCAAATTCGCTGGAGTATACACCGGAAATAGAGCGAATAACCGCTTTATGACGACCGCATACCTTTTCAACAGCAAAGGAAATTTCACCCAAGGATGCACGAGCACGAGCCGCTTCAAGTGCAAGGGCAAGCAAGTTGCCTTCGCCCGATTCGGTAGCTTTTGTGATCGCTTCAAGACAGGATTGAACCTTTTCTTCATCCCGGTTAGCGCGCAATTGTTCGAGACGACGAATTTGCGCTTCCCGTACAGCCGTGTTATCTACGTCGAGGATATCCAATGGATCTTCTTTATCTAGACGATATTTATTGATACCGATGATCGCTTCACGACCAGAGTCGATACGAGCTTGGCGACGTGCAGCAGCTTCTTCGATACGCATCTTAGGAAGCCCTGTATCGATAGCTTTCGCCATACCGCCAAGGGATTCGATTTCTTGAATATGACCCCAAGCGCGACGAATCAATTCATCAGTCAACGCTTCTACATAGTAGGAACCGCCCCATGGGTCGATAACCTTACATACCTTAGTTTCATCTTGGATGTAAAGCTGAGTATTACGCGCAATACGTGCGGAGAAGTCCGTAGGCAACGCGATCGCTTCGTCAAGCGCATTCGTATGTAGAGATTGAGTATGGCCCAAAGCCGCGCCCATCGCTTCCATACATGTACGAGCCACGTTGTTGAACGGATCTTGTTCTGTAAGAGACCAACCAGATGTTTGGCTGTGCGTACGAAGTGCCATGGATTTAGGATTTTCAGAGCCGAAACTATTGATAATCTTAGCCCATAACATACGAGCCGCACGCATTTTTGCCACTTCCATGAAGTAGTTTTTACCGATTGCCCAGAAGAAGGACAACCGTGGTGCGAACTGGTCAACGTGAAGGCCTGCATTAACACCGGTACGGATATATTCAAGACCATCGGCCAATGTATAACCTAATTCGATGTCCGCAGTAGCGCCCGCTTCTTGCATATGATAGCCAGAAATGGAGATACTGTTGAACTTAGGCATGTACTGGGATGTGTACGCGAAGATATCGCCGATAATACGCATGGACGTAGCTGGAGGATAAATATAGGTATTACGTACCATGAACTCTTTCAAGATATCATTTTGGATTGTACCAGCCATAACCTTTTTATCAACGCCTTGTTCTTCACCAGCCAAGATGTAGAACGCCATTACTGGCAATACGGCGCCGTTCATTGTCATGGATACGGACATTTGATCAAGAGGGATACCGGAGAATAGAATTTCCATGTCGAGGATGGAGTCTACCGCAACACCCGCTTTACCAACGTCACCTACTACACGAGGATGATCGGAGTCATAACCGCGGTGAGTAGCAAGGTCAAAGGCGATAGACAAACCTTTTTGGCCTGCTGCCAAGTTACGACGATAGAACGCATTGGATTCTTCCGCTGTGGAGAAACCAGCGTACTGACGTACTGTCCAAGGACGAGTAACATACATTGTGGAATAAGGTCCACGCAAGAATGGAGGTACACCAGCCATATAGTCAAGGTGTGTCATCCCTTCATAATCCATCTCTGTATAGAGAGGTTTTAGTTGGATTTGCTCCATTGTTGTATTATATAAATCTTCAAAGCTTTTTCCTGTTTCTTTTTGAAGTTCAGCAAGCCATGCATCGCGAGATGTTGCTTTCTGAGATTCCAAGCCAAGAGAGGAGAAGTCTGGATTTTTGAACATGAGCTCACATCCCTTTCTTATCTTGTAACGTATTCAAGATTTCGTAACAATTTGCACGAACAGAAATGAAGTCGTCCACGCCAGCTTCACGGTACACAGGTTCTAAGTCCTTAGGCGGTGCCCCTGCTAAAATAACCGTTACATGCGGCATAGTTTCTTTCAATTCCTTAGCGAGTGGTGGCACCAATTCTGGATAGGTATCATCTGTAGAACAGATAACGACAACATCAGCACCACTTTCACGAGCAGCTTTCGCAGCATCAGCCGTTGTTTCATGGCCATCATTTTTGATAACTTCAAAAGCACCTACTTCGAAGAAGCCTGTGGAGAAGTCCGCACGAGGTTTATGTTGAGGGATTGGGCCCATATTAGCCAAGAATACCTTCACATTATCTTTCGTACGTTGTTTATAATTCTCGGTGCGCATGCGAAGTGCTTCAAACCGTTCAGTCCAACGATGAGCTGAAATGGATTCAATCGTTTCAGAAGCAATATCACCAGCGTCTAAAGCCTTCCGGATTTGACGTATTGTTAATTTATGTAATGCACCGAGTTCAATAAGGCCAATCAAAGCGCCTGGTTCCGTAGTACCTGCTTCTAGGGTAGCCTGTGCTTTCACAACCGCATCTGGCTCCGCACTCGCCAAGTACTCTTCGATTTGAGCAACCCGTTTTTGACGCAATGTTTCTTGATTTTCTGGTTTTGGATCAAGCAATTCTTCAGTCATGTTCGCATACATGTTGTTACCTACAGCCACATCTTTGCGGAATGCAAGGTTTTTGAAACGTTCATCAAGAACTGCTTTAACTTGAGCTTGTGGATAGCCTTCTTTCAAAGCTGCTATGATGCCACCTTTAGACTCAATAGTTTGGAACTCAGCCCAAATTTTTTCGCATAATTCAGCTGCCAATGTTTCCACATACCAGGAACCACCTACAGGGTCCACCGGTTGACGCAACTCGAACTCAGTTTGCAACATAACTTGGATGTTACGGGCAATACGACGAGAGAAATCGTCAGCCTTGCGAATTGGTTGGTCGAATGGGGACACTTCAAGGCTATTCAAACCACCTACAACGCCAGAGAATGCTTGTGTTGTATTACGCAACAAGTTTACATATGGGTCGTATACAGTTTTTGTGAAAGCCGATGTTCTGCCGTGTACATGAACGGCACGGTCAGCTTCTTCAGCTCCGAACGCTTCCATGATGCGCGCCCAAAGTACGCGCAATGCACGCAATTTAGCAATTTCCATAAAGAAGTTTGCACCCAAGGAGAATGTAAACATCATGCTGTTAGCAATAGTATGAATATCGATGTTCCGTTGTGCTAATTGACGCACGTAGCAAACGGCTGTTGCCAATGTATACGCAACCTCTTGCACATCATTAGCGCCGCCATTAGCATATACATCGCCAGATACGAGTACAGTTTTAAGCTCTGGAGCTTGTTCTTTAGCCCATACAACAGTATGTGCCATTTCATCAAAGGCTGTATCTAAAGACATATGCAATGTGCCATCTTTAGCCCAAACACCAATAGGGTCTGCACCAACGAGACCTTTCAAGTCAGAAGTCTGTTTTTTAGAGCCTTTCACCGTAGCCGCTAACATACCGAGCAAGATAGCTGCAGAAGCACCTGTTTCAATGTATAAAGGATTTTCCTTCAAATTAAAACGCTCAATCAATTGTCTACAATCATCCATAGTAGACAGAGATGTACCGCCGATACCAACAGCTGCGCCTACTTGCACATCTTGATCATGGCGTGTTGCTTCATCAAGGCGAATATTGTGAATGGTGCCACCTTTTACAATTTCGTATAAACTTGCATGATTAGCATCCTTAGGAAAGGATTCGTCTACATATTGGGATACGCCCCAAGAGTCTTTAATATAACCACTTGCCTTTGTGCCACGTAGGAACTCACCTGCTCCAGGATATACACCCTTTGGAATTTTTTCTCCATGCAATGCAGGCGTGTAAATTGGTTGTAACGTAATTCCCTCATAGGTTTTAGTGAACATCTTCTTATGGAAGTCGCCACCCTTTAACGCTTTTTCAACCTCGGTCTGCCATTGTTCATACGTAGGTTTCTTAAACTCATCAAAGGATACAGGTGCTAATAAATCGCGTTCAGCATCCTTTGAAGTCTTTTTGTCAGACATATATGTGCCTCCTTTTCAACTCGAAACCATACCGAGAAACAGCGCACCGTACCTGCGAATTGTTAGATATATGAATCAATCGAGCTTTATCTTATTGGACCACATCAACCTCAAAATGTGTCCATCTGTTTGATATCTATAAAACCTGATTCCTATACTCAACATCCACTCTAAGGGCAATAAAAAACGTGCCACCTAAAAGTGACACGTAAGGTTTCTTATTGAAAGGTACACTAAAAAATACTGTAGCCAGCATACCCCAATCCCCTTCCTATCGCTCGTAGGTACATAACGGTGATTATCAAATAGGCAGTTCTCCTGGCTCGGGATCGTCACCTCGCTTTCGCCTTCCCAGATTACTCCAGTGACATGTATAAAAGCAGGCTCATCCTTACAGTGGCGGGACCGCATCGGCTTATACCGATTTCTCTATTAAGTCTTGCGACACCTATTCTCTATATTCGTTGTTCTAAGTCCAATATAGTGTAACAATATGCACAAAGTCAATGAACATAACATTTAATCATAAGTACCAAAACTAAAGTTATAACTGAAAATCATATGCAATAACTAAAACGCATGATTTGAGAATTAGTGATATAATAAATACTATCACAAGGAGGCATTATGGAGCATACAAGTAAAAAAGGGTTAATCACAGCCCTTAGTTGTTATATAATTTGGGGCTTACTCCCTCTATATTGGGCATTATTAAACCATGTTTCACCGTATAATATACTGGCACAGCGCATTATCTGGTCAGGTGTTTGCATGGCTATCGTTGTATTTGGCCTACACTTTAAACAATTCAAAAAGGACTTTCAATTACTAAAAGAACAACGTTCACAACTATTCCTACTTTTAGTTGCGGCAGTCATCATCAGTGTAAACTGGTTCACCTACATTTGGGCCATCGCCAATAATCAAGTTATGAACACGAGCCTTGGTTATTACATCAATCCACTCTTTAATGTAGTATTAGGTGTCATCCTATTTAAAGAGGTTCTATCGATACCGAAAAAGCTGAGTGTCCTCATCGCTACCATCGGCATCGCCTTACTCACCTATCAAGTGGGATCCTTGCCATTAGTATCGATGATCCTCGCCGTTTCCTTCGGTCTCTATGGGGCCGTAAAAAAGAAACTACTCATCTCTCCCTTTACGAGCATCGCCTTTGAGGCCTGGCTATTAACACCGCTAGCCTTACTATATACAACCATGGTCGATAATACCGTGTGGTCCTATTTCGGCACAGACTGGTATACAACCATGTTGCTCATAGCCTGCGGTCTAACTACATCTGTCCCATTGGTGCTATTCTCCTATGGGGCGCAACTATTGCCGCTCAATCTACTAGGCTTCTTGCAATATGTATCCCCTACCATTGCCTTGTTGCTTGCCATCTTTTACTTTGGTGAAAGCTTTGGCACACCACAGATGATTGCCTTCGGTTGTATCTGGATAGCCTTAATATTATTCTCCTTATCGAGCCAAATTACAACGCGCATTAGCCTTAAAAAGTAATACATCTACTAATCAACTAAAAAGCTATATCAAATGATATCCTCATTTGATACAGCTTTCTTTTTTATAGACGTATTAATCTAACTTATTTTAATCTAATTTATTTTAATCTAGCTCATTCATATTGGTCGTATTCAGATTAGAAATGTAATGGTTATAGGCCTCAATCATACGATTATAATCGTTATCTTGTTTTGAACCCATATAGGTACGGATTGCACCAATCGTAGAGTTTACAGAGGTCTTAACAGAATCATACTTAAGACTAGTAATACCATTTGATACATCACCAATAGATTGTAATTCTTGATTGATAGCATTTACATCTAGTTGTTTTTCACTATCGATCTTTTCTAGGACCGCAGTAAGTCGCAAATGAACCTCTTGTGCTGCAGCGGCATTTTTCTTGCCTGCATCACGCAATTGTTGTAACCGTTGTTGCAAGCGGTCCGTATTGATTTTATGCATAACATTATCAAAGTCAGCATAAATAGGAACAAATTGTTCATACAATTGAACATATTTAGGGCCTAATTGTTGCTCCTTAGCATAGTTGTCTGTCGTATACCCTTTAGATTTATAATATGCATCGAGTTCTTCCGCTACCGGTGTAATTTCGTTCAATTTTGAAAGCAGCTTATCTAAAGGCTCCTTCATTTCATCATACGGAATCCCGGCTTGCTTAGCCTCTTCTAATTCTTTTTGTAACTGCTTAAAGTTCGGTGCATTAAATACAGTTAAATGCTGCCCCGCTTTTAACTCATTAAGAGTTGGCGTATTCGCATAATCAAACATGACAGCCATGCGATTGTATCGGCTTACAGCTTTCACATATTGATTAAATAACTGCACCTGATCCTGCTCAGACCGCTGCGCAATTTCCTTACGGCTCTGTTCAGTCCCCTGCCATAATTCTGACATACTACAACCGCTCAAAAAAAATGGGGATGTCAATGTCGCCGCACACAACACAGCCATTGCTACCCTTTTACCAAATGGTTTCATGATGAATCCTCTCCTTCCATCAATACACAACCTAATTTATACATATTAATTATATACTAATATGATTTTTATGAATAGGATTAATAACCAATGCACAAGAGGCTATGGAACTCTATATATTAGGCGCTTTAGAAGATGGACAAACTCTACCTACCCCCACATCTATTCGTAACTTACCTTGCACAGATACCACCTATCCTACATTAGTGCAAACAGATATTGATTTAGCTAAAAATAGTAAGTCCGTAAAGAAAACCTTAACCATTCCTGCATGGCTTAACGACAGAGCATTGGCTAAAGGAATTAATTTTTCTCAACTTTTACAAGAAGCATTAGTAGAGAAAACAATGTAATTTACATCATCAATTGCTCAGTAAAATTAGAACTATTGTCCATGTAATAGATGCTAAGGTTAGTAATAGTATACAGATCATCCACAGGATTGTTACAAAATAGAGCAGTAGCTTGAGTACATATAGTACATCAAACCATATACTATGTTGGTCCTCTAGACGGTCCATATAGGCACTAAGACATCGCACAAAATAGGGCGGTTTAACATTAGGATTCAGTTTTCTCCAATAAAACACCAAATAAGGCATAACAATACACCCTACCACCACTATATAGCTAAGGAAAATTGGTGTTTTAATATTGTACCGAGTCATAAACCCTGACCAGTCTACGACCATTAGACCGCCAAGGTATAGAAAAATAAGCCAATATATAAATCCTATCACCTTTATAATAAGGCGAATCATCTGTTTCACATCCATGTCTATAATTCTACCAATGTTTTAAATCGTCCGTTATTATGAAATCGTTCAAAATGGTCTTGTTCGGCTGCAACAGCTTTTACAGAAGGATCAATTTTTATAGCCTTTTCTAACCAATCAAGGGCCTTAGTATCATCCCCTTGGTCTGCATAAATGGTAGCAATTCCATACACAGACCAGGTGTTGCTAGGGTCCTTTTCTAATACCTTTTCAAACCATTGTTTAGAATCGTTTAACTGCCCTTGCAACTTATAGACCATGGCCATGTTATAGTAATTAGCCACATTGTTAGGGTCTAAATCATAAGCCTTTTTAGTATCTGTCAACCCTTTAGCCGCATCACCGTTTAATGCTGTTGCAAAGCCGCGTACAGAATAGGCTTCTCCGTTGTTAGCATCTTGTTTAATAGACGCAGTGGCTTCTTCTATGGCTTTCGCATACTCACCAGCGGATAAGGCTTGCTTTGCTGTAATTAGATGGTCATCTTGCTTGGTAGTCGCTTGGCTGTTTCCCGCAGCAGATGTAGAGAAATCAGTTGCAGTAGCAGAACTAGTTGCATTTGATTCTGTTTTATTACTATTCGTATTTTCATTCAATCCACATCCCGTAAGGGCTGTTATTAAAAGAAAGAAAAGCACAACCTTCTTCATTAAGAATTCTCCAATCATTTATTATATACAAGACTCCATAGCATGATGATATAATATAAAATACCTCCCGAAAGGAGGTGGTATATTGCAGGAGCTGTTTTATGCACTCTGGGGCACCTTGCTTGCCCCTATTATTGTTGCCTTAGTTGTAACTACCTACAGCTACTGGCTTAACAATAAAAACAAAAAATAAGCAAGAAAAAGGACGAGCTGCCACTCGTCCTTTTTTTTGGTTATATTGCAGGTAATTTCATACACTCTACTACCTACGTTTAGTATACCACATTTCTTAGAAAAATAAAGAATTAACAATAAATCTCATAAAACTCCTAAAAAACTATTAGTAGTTTTAACATAATTTACGAGCAATATTAAAGCAACATTAACATAAACTACAAGTTACTTTAACCCAACCTACTAGTAACCTCAATGTAAACTACTAACAACATTAACGTAAATAGCAATAGATATACAAGACTTATTTCTTAGCCTTAGAACAACGATCTAGTAGGAATGCAACGCCAATGAATGGGATGCCGCCGTTTTCGCCAAGGCCGATTTCACAGGTAGAGCTGGAGCTTACGCCTAGTGTTGCACCGTATTCAGCAATTTCGGCTGCAAGGTCTTTGGTAGCACATTTGTTGAGTTCTGGTGTGAAGAACCCTTTTTGACCAGCAAAACCATCACATGCAAAGGATTTAATGTTGAATACATGATCTGTACATAGACGAGCCAAATCTTCAATATATTGAGATTTATTCAAGGATTTGATCTTACATTGTTTATGTACGATGACCCGTTCATCACATTTTTCAATGTCGAGATGAGGCACAGCGTATTTGCACAAGAATTCAGAAATATCGTTGATTTCTAAGTCTGGCATATGTTTGAAAGCATGGTTAAAGCATGCACTATGGTCGATCACAATTGGATATTTACCATTTTGAGATGCTTTCATCAACGCATCGTGTAAGTCTTTTACAGCCCGTTCATGAACGTCATCGTAGTTTTCAAAGCTCAAGCCACAGCAAAGGTTTTCGATATGTTCAGGGTAGATAATATCGATATGGGCCTTGTTGCAAAGGCTTTCCACTACTTGTTGCAAGCTACGTTCATCGTCATAACCTTGATTAGGTTTGAAAGCGCGGTTCGCACAGGTACTAAAATATACAACCTTTTCAAAATTAGTCGGTTTAATGCAGCTTCTTAATCTGTAACGGTTGGCCTTAGGCGTAGTCTTAGGAATGTACGGAGTAATACCAGTTACACCATGTAAGCCTTCTGTAATCTTGGAAATCGCTTTTTGCGTAACGATAGAACCGGCAATACCTTCAAGACTTACGCCGGCACGAGCCATTTGAAGTGTAGTAGGGAAATTATCGTAAATCTTCTTAGCCAATTCTGGTGCTGGAGGATCGATGCGGCGCATGGATAATGCAATTTGAGCCGTATCAATGCTGAGCGGGCAAAGACCTTTACACATGGAGCACGCAGCACAGGTATCTACACCAAAGTATTCATAGCCTTTTTTAAGCTCCGCAGCCAATGTGAAATTGCCTTCGTTTTCAAGGCGTTTCGTTTCGCGCAACAATGCGATACGTTGGCGTGGAGTCAATGTTAAATTGCGGCTTGGACAATGTTTTTCACAGAAACCGCATTCCATACAGATTGTAAAAGCATCATCAATAACACATTGAGCTTTAAGGTTTTTCTTATGCACATCTGGGTCATCAGTAATGATAACATCAGGATTCAAAATGCGTTCAGGGTCAAAGATAGCTTTGATACGACGGTTGATTTCGTATGCTTTACGGCCCCATTCCATTTCAATGAACGGTGCCACCATGCGGCCTGTACCATGTTCAGCTTTCAAAGAACCACCGAAGCCAGAAACGCGTTCGGACATTTCTTTTACTAAATCGCCAAAGTTCTTAGTATCTTTAGGAACACTAAAATCAGGGGTAATGTTAAAATGAACGTTACCAGATAACGCATGACCGAAGATTACGCCACCGTCTACGAAATCGTATTTGTGGAATAATTCGGTAAGCATTTCGATGCCCTTCGTGAAATCTTCGATTTGGAAGCATACGTCTTCTGTAATAACAGTAGTGCCTTTTCTACGTTGACCACCAACGATTGGCAAGATACCTTTACGGATTGCCCACCAGGAATCGTATTCTTTAGGATCTTGAGAGTAAAGACTTGGGATAGCCGTTGGAATATCTTTCAATTTGTCTTTAATGAAAGCTAAGTTTTCATCGACAGTTTCTTTGGAGTAGCTTTCAGTTTGGAACAGGATAGCACTTGTACCTTCAGGAACTTCACGAACAAATTCAGGCACATTATCTAGCGATTGAACGGCCTTAAGGGATTGATAGTCCATCATTTCAGCAGCTACAACCTTGTCACGACCCATATTAGCCAAGGCTACAACCGCAAGAGATGCATCATTCAATGTTTTGAAGAACATGAGACCGCAACCTTTGTAAGGTACGTCCTCAACAGTGTTATATACGATTTCAGATACGAAACCCAATGTACCTTCAGAACCGATGAACAAGTGGTTGATGATATCAATAATATCTTCAAAATCAACAAGGGAGTTCAAGCCGTACCCTGTGGTATTTTTGATTTTGTACTTATGGTGAATCAAGTGTGTCAATTCTTCATCGGCCAAAATATCCTTACGCAATTGTAAGATATCCTCTACCATTTGAGGTTTTTCTTTAAGGAATTGATCAATACTCTTTTGGTCAGACGTATCAAGGATGGAGCCATCTAATAATACAACGCGAATGGACCGAATTGTTTTATAAGAGTTTTGCGCCGTACCACAGCACATACCAGAGGAGTTATTATTCAAGATACCACCTACTAATGCTGTAGCAAGCGTTGCAGGATCTGGACCAATTTTACGATTGTACGGTTTCAATAAATCATTCGCATCGGAACCGATAACACCGCATTCACATTTCAAGGCTTTCCCATCATCAATAACTTCCATTTTCTTGAAGCCATCATTACATACGATGAGCACATCTTCACTGGAGCATTGACCAGACAAGGAGGAGCCGGCCGCACGGAATGTAAATGGTGTCCCACATTGTTGACACAAACGAATGAGACGTCTTACTTCTCGTTCATCCTCCGCTTTAACGACTACCTTTGGTAAATAGCTATAACAAGACGCATCAACGCCATATGCATAACGACGTAAATGATCGGTGTATACGCGACCTTTACAAATCTCATTTGCCTCCTTGGCAAAACGTTCATAATCTCTAATAAGTGTACTCACTTCTATTTCCTCCTATCCTTTCTTAAGGAATCTATTACTTTTAGTATACGCCGTTCTCATTCTCCTCACTATAATTATGCATAATTTATATCTCTTCTAATAAAAATCGATATGCATTCCCCTTTTATTCCCTCAGTTGAAAGTACATCTCATTAGCATTATCATGTACCCATTTTTCCTCATATACAATCAAGAATCCTTATTTATTAAGCATGTATAGATATAGTCAGTAATTATATGCTAAAACCTCTCTAAATAACGATTCGTACTACCTATAATTCTATAGTAAATACATTACTAACATTATGCATAAAAATAGTATGATTTATATATTTTAAATTTTTCATTCTCATTTATAGTTCTCTATGACTTTTAGTTATACCCTTTTATAAAATGCTGAAAATACAGAAAGCCCTCTAATGATAAACGCTTACGAATCACCATTAGAGAGCTTTACTAAATTATGCTTATTAAAGATAGATTAATTATAAAACTATATTATCCCAAAATACCAGATTTAAGAATGAGGCGTACCGCCAATGCAAAGACAGCTATGCTCATGAGGGCGAGGATAGCTTTTGCTTTGAGACGTTTTGCAATACGGGCCCCCGCTTGAGCTCCAAAGATAGCGCCAATACTAGTAGGGATAGCAATGCTAAATACGATGTGACTTTCAATTAAATGTGTAATAACCCCCACCGTTGTTGATACGGCAAGAATAGATTGACTTGTAGCCGTTGCCATATGTGTAGGGAAACCCATGAGATAAATTAAAGCCGGCACATGAATAAGTCCTCCACCAATACCAAAGATACTAGAAATAAAGCCTACAAAGAAGCTAATACTAATACCGATGGGCTTACTATAGCTCAACTGCTCAAGAGTCAGAGACTCTTCCTTTCGTTCCCCTTTTCTAAAATTTTTAAAACCAATCAATACAGATGCACACAGCATAAAGCATCCAAAGGCAAACATAAATCCCTTGCCGGAGAACCATCCAGACATTTGGGCCCCTAAAATGGCGCCTGGGAAGGTAGCTAAACTAAAGACAATAGCAGCGTTAATATATACCTTTTTTTGTTTCAGATACGCTATAGATCCAGAAATAGCGTTACACATAACAGAAAAGAGTGACGTCCCTACAATCATGGACGGAGACCACTCAGGGAACCAATACATAAAGAGAGGCACGAATACGAGACCCCCACCGGCACCGATGATGGTGCCCAGCATAGCGGCTAAAAAGCCAACTATAGTAAAGAATATATAGAATACCACTATATTATCAAGCACATTAAGACCTCCCATGCCGTTTGAATTATTGTTTCTCCATATATACAAAGGATAGTCCCGTGTCATCTTGTATTTCTCTAACGGCTTTATACCCCATTTTTGTATATAACTTTATATTGATCCAGCTTTTCGTACATGTATATAATACGCGCCGATCTTGGCTGCATTGTTCATCTACGAAGGCTAATAATTTCCGAGCCAGCCCTTGTTGCCGATAGTCTGGATGCACCATCAAGCGACCGACCTCTACCACTCCATCGTCATATTGATAGCGAATACCTCCGATGATTCTTCCCGCATCATCTACCAGTTTATAGGTATGCCATTGGGTGAAAGTAGCTTTAAACTCCTCTTCCGACTCCATCAATGCAGGAACCATTCGACTGCCAATCATCTCCGCTTCGCTTTCAAAGGTAAGCAATTGCAATCGATACAATTCTAATATATCTGACTCAGTAGCGTTCACAATTTTCATAAACTACTCCTAATATATACCACGAATCAACGATTAACTTTACATATAATGGCTAATTTGATTGGAAAAATTCTTTCGCCGCCTTCAATCGGCCCCGTTCACAAGAGACTTGTAATTCATCCCCCGGTTCGAGTTTCACGTCTCCTAGTGGCACAATGTAGGTACCGTTACGTCGAATGCTTACGATGAGTGTACCATCTGGTAATGCTAAGTCTTGTAGTTGTACATCTGTATAGTTTGCCACCACAGGCACCTTCGTTTGAAAGAAGGTTTGCACAGACTCTAGATTATTTTGACCACTCATGGCTTGTAATAAAGAATCGTAAATCGGTGGTTCTTTTAAAAGTTCCGCCACAAGATAGGCTACGAGCGTAACAATACCGATGGCGTAAATGTTGGAGAAACTATTGGTCATTTCAAGAACGAGTAGAATCGCTAAAATTGGGGTCCGCATAGCGGCCGCTAACATGCCACCCATAGCACAGATAACAAATTGCGGTACAAAATCAGGAGAAATGAGTCCTAATGTTGAAAGTAAGCTTTCACAAAAAGCACCTGCAGAAGCACCTATAACAAGCATAGGCAAAAATATGCCCCCTTGAGCACCACTGCCATAGCAGAAGGTGGTGAGCAAAATCTTGCCTAATACGATGCCACCTAAGAGCAATACACCGTGGGATTGAAAGGCAAGCTGACCCACGAGGTCATTGCCTCCGCCCAAGAGGAGCTGCGAATCAAAGCCAATGGCCGCCACCGCCACGAAAGTAAGGGCTAATTTTAAGAACCTAGAACATCTGAGCCAGTCAAAGAACCTCTTGAAAGCAAAAATCATACGGCAGAATAACACGCCACATAGCCCCATGATCACACCCACCATGAGCAATATCGGAAAATATTCAAGAGGAACCCCTGAGGTCACCGTAAAGCCCAGTGCTGGTGTAAGACCAAAGATACTCACCGTAATATAGTTAGAAATCAAGGTCGCCACAAAGGTGGGCACAACAAGATACGGATAAAAGCTTTTATGTACCTCTTCAAAGACGAACATCGCCCCCGATACGGGCGCACTAAAGGCGGCTGTTAAGCCTGCTCCAGCACCTGCAGATGTCAAAATACGCTGTTCTCGTAGCCCCGAATTCATCCAATAGGACACGATTTTCCCAGCAGAGCCACCAATCTGTACGGCTGGTCCTTCACGACCTACGGAAAATCCTGCAAAGCCGGTCAGTACGCCACCAATCATTTTAGATACTAGTGTCCGATAGGGCTTCATATCAAAGAGTCCAAGCATTTCCCCTTCGATTTGAGGAATCCCTGAACCACCGGATAATGGCGCCCACGCGAGCAATCGATCTACAATAAACGCAAAAATGACCATGGCCACAAGCCAACCTATGGCCCATTCCATAGTAATACCATCCATCAGATGCCACCTGATATGCTCTGATTCAAGTATCAAATAACGGTATGATGCCCCAAAGAAACCTGCAATCACCCCAACAAGGGCCCCCTTTGCAATGAGCTCCGTTAAAAGCACGCGATTCATAGACATATCTGCCAAGGTAGAACTACGCTTATTAAATTTCCATAATTTCATAAGATTCTCCTTAGCATTACTATCTAACACCTATCTAAACATCACATGTAACCATCTCAGTGATTTAACGGGTTGAACTAAGCACCTAGTCATTGAGTGCCATCTACCGAAATCGCTTTACTCTCAGTCAAACTATCTATTCATATCATTAGTATACTTATGTAATCCACCATTTTCAAGAAAGGATTATGTATAAAAATAGCTTTCTTACTGAACACGAGGTCAAAGGTCCGAGTCATAAAACAATAGATAGCGCTTTAAACACAAAGCTAGCCACCTCTAACATGAGATGGCTAGTTTTGTTATGTGAGTGTGTAAATATATTTACTTTACATATTCGGAGACATTTGAAATATGTAAAAACACTAATTAAAATATGGATTCATAGATAGCGATGATTTCTTCTAAGGATGCATCTCGTGGGTTACCAGGTGTACATGCGTCATTGAAAGCAGATTCAGCGAGGAATGGAATATCTTCCCGTTTTACACCTGCTTCGCTAAGAGATTTAGGAATACCTACGTCATCAGCTAATTTTTGGATTACATCGATTGCTGCTTGACGATAGGTTTCTTGATCCATGCTATCTACATCAGGAACGCCCATAACACGAGCGATTTCACGATATTTTTCACCTGTAGCAGGGGCATTGAATTTCAATACCGCTGTTAACAGCATGGCACAAGCCTTACCATGAGGAATATCGTACACGGCACTCAATGGATGCGCCATAGAGTGAACGATACCAAGGCCTACGTTGGAGAAGCCCATGCCCGCAATGTATTGACCTAAGGACATGGCTTCACGGCCTGCATAATCACCAGCCACGGCACTGCGCAAGGAACGGCTGATGATTTCGATAGCTTTCAAGTGAAGCATATCCGTTAGTTCCCACGCCCCTTTTGTGATATAACCTTCTACGGCGTGTACGAGGGCATCCATACCTGTGGCAGCGCAAAGACCTGTCGGCATAGACACGGACATATCAGGATCCACGATGGCAACAATTGGGATGTCATGAGGATCAACACAAACGAATTTGCGGTTCTTTTCAACGTCTGTAATAACGTAGTTAATAGTAACCTCTGCAGCCGTACCAGAGGTAGTAGTAACAGCGATAATCGGTAAGCAAGGATTCTTGGTAGGTGCTAAACCTTCAAGGCTGCGCACATCGGCGAATTCAGGGTTCGTAATAATAGTAGCAATCGCTTTACTTGTATCGATTGGACTACCACCACCAACGGCAACGATAACATCAGCACCAGCCGCCTTACAAGCAGCCACACCAGATATTACATTTTCGATGGTAGGATTTGGTTTGATACCGTCATAGATTTCATAAGCAATACCCGCCGCATCAAGTAGGTCTGTTACCTTTGTAGCTACCTTAAACTCAAACAAGTCAGGCGTAGACGTAACGAGAGCTTTTTTAAAATGACGATTCTTAATTTCGTTTACAATCTCCTGAATCGCACCTTGCCCAAAATAAGACGTACCGTTCAACATTATTCTCCGAGCCATATACCTCACTCCTAACGAAAAACAAACCGATAGAGAATCACTTTACCTATTAATTCTCTATCGGTTTAATAAAATCCTTGATAGCTCGTTATGTATACACTATATATTTTTATAAAGAATGTAGATTACAATCCTCGGCTCATTTTCATAAGCAAAATCCGTTTCACCGATTCATCGAGTCGTTCTTTTGAGATGCGACCGTCTTTCACAGCTTTCATAAGGCCATTGTAAGCCGCTTGCATGTGTTCGTATTCGTGGCACACAAGCAAGATGTCACTGCCTGCGAGGATGGATTGCACAGCCATGTCACCAAAGGTATAGTGTTTAGCGAGGGCTCCCATATCCATATCGTCTGTTACGACAACGCCATTGTAACCCATGTCCTTGCGCAACCAATCAGTAATAATCGTCTTCGATAAACTAGCGGGATGGTCTGGATCGATTTGTGGGTACATCGCATGAGACACCATAATTGTATAGGTATTCGGTTTAGACTGTTTGATAAGGTCTACGAATACCTTTGTGTCCTCTGAAAGCAATGCTTCTTTAGATACAGGAACAATGCTTGTGTCCGCGTGCAAGTCTACGTCAGTCTTGCCAATGCCGGGGAAGTGTTTATAGGAATACCACAAGCCCGCTTCATCGTAAGCCTTACCAACGGCACCTGCATAGCGCACAACCTCATCAGGGTTCGTACTATAAGAACGACCATAGGTTAATCCCAAGTCCGCCACAGGAGCAAAGTTAATGTTAAAGCCCAAGTCTTTTAGTTCCGCACCAGACTGTTTTGCCAAGGATGCAGCCTGTTCAATAGGTGCATTACCTAGCTCCTCAGCAGGAGGAACCTTGATAAGTTGATTCTCCATGCGCGCTACCGCACCGCCTTCTTGGTCGATGCCGAGGAACAACGGCGTTAAACCCGCACTTTTACCAGCCTTATTAATGTCTGCAATGAGCGTTTTAACTTGATCCTTGGACTCCATGTTCCGATCGAACAAAATAATGCCGCCTACGCGGTACTCGTTGAGCATAAACTTTGCGTCATCGTTTAACGTTGTGCCGTGGATGCCAATCATCAACAGTTGACCCACCTTGTCTGCATCAAACATATTCGCCACTAGCTTGTCCACCTTTTGCTCTGGTGAAAGCTCGCTTTGTACTACGGACTCATAGGTCACAGGCTCTGCCTTTGAAGTAAATGGATTATGTAAACCACAACCCGTTGTAAGCGCTAAGGCGCCGATCATCGTAGCTGCCACGAAACGTCGAAACATATATACCTCCAAAATCTCTAAAAAGTATTATGTATAGTATATCAAAAAATAAAGACCACCCCAACAACACAAAAAGATTGTTACCCAACCCCTGCGGATACGTCCGATAGCGGGATTAAGCAACAATCTTTATGTATTTAATCTAATCTTTGAAGTTTACTACTTACAGCTTATAGATTCAACTTTTAAATTTATATTATATTGCTTATAGTTCTTAGCTTTGACTTTGTAATTTGAAATTTCGTAATTTACATTTCATATTTTGGATGTTTTAATTTAAATTTTGCCTTGTTCTTTCATTTCAGCTAACAACTTTACGATGCGAGGCCCACAGCCTTTACCACCGCAAGCGCCCGTGCCAGCACGAGTTACTTCTTTTACTTGTGGAAATGTATGAGCACCATTTAAAATGGCTTCTTTAATCGTTTTGCGCGTAATACTACGGCAAGTACACACCTTTGTAAGCTTGTCCAAAATCGCCTCTGGCACTTGATTTTCTTCAAAATTCATATGTAATTCCTCTTCTATTCACTTGAATATCTATATACAGTATCAATTTAGTATATCGATTTAGTGTATCAATTTACTATATCAATAGTATCTAATGAAACACTATAATATTGCTATATCGAAATTTTACGATTTCCGTACTTATTATAACACAATCGAGGAACTATATCGATAGTTTTTAATATAAAGTCTAAAGAACAGTCAAAAGTTAACCTGCTACTATAAAAAACAGTAGAATGTACAAATACACAAAATATACGGATAGGCTAAATATATAGATAAGCTAAATATACAGATAAACTAAATCTAGCTAAAAAAATCTACCATAAAGATATTCCTTTATGGTAGAGACTTTCACAAAATATAATTATAGTATGAGCCCAATAATGGCAAAGTAGATTTTAAATATCGTTTGTTGTAATGGACGAATAACCATAGAAATAATGGGTGTGTTAATAAGGATGATAAAGAATAGTAAATTAAGCATCCCTAATTGGTAATATCTCATCTGCCACTCTGTAGGCAACCACGGCAAGATAATATTAAAACCAGGCAATGGTGGGAACGGAATCAAACAGAAGATTGATAAGCCAATACTATATAAAATAATATATTGCATAACCATGGCAAGACCTTGGGACTCCATGAGGCCTAATTTTCCAAGAAGCATATATATAAAGGTGAATATGAAGCCTGCTATAAGACCTGCCACAGGCCCTGCAAAGGCAAGCAAGCTTATATCACGTCGTGGATCTTTAAAGTAAGATGGATTAATTGACATAGGTTTTGCCCAACCGAAGCCAACAAGAATAATACAGATGGTACCAATTAGATCAAGGTGCGCCATTGGTGACAATGTGAGGCGTCCCGCCAAACGCGGCGTTGGATCACCAAACCAAGTTGCTACCTTCGCCTCTGCATATCCAAAGATAGAAAAAACGATCATAATAGCAGGAATACTTGCTAATATCTGAACCGGATTTAAATCAAACATAGAACTCCTTTATTGTTTAGCTTCCCATGCGGTGTAGCCTTCTTGAATGCAACGAAGGGCATTCAAGGTACGAGGATAGCCGATATACGGCACGCATTGGGATGCGATGTTAATCAAATATTGTTTGCTGTTCCCTACGTTCAAATTACCCTCTACATGAGCCTTGAGTTGAGCTTCACAGCCACCTTGAGCCGCAAGGAAGCAGAAAGTAATCATTTCACGATGAGCCACGCTAAGGCCTTTACGCGTATAGTAATCGCCGAACATATTGGCAAGCCATTTGTTGATGTGACGAATATCTTCTGGACCTTCTTGGTAAGAATTACGCATAGACTCGCCAAAGATTTCCACTTGTTTTTCTACGCCTTTTTCAAGACGAGACTCGCCAGTAATCGTGCTACGAGATGGATCAACAATAGCTTCTCCTCGATAGTCAAAAATCTTATTGGTCACCTTAAAGAATGGGCGCACACGTCCGATGCCAAGATAGGGCACCGCTTGATAAATGAGCTCTACCACTTCATCAGGAATAAGACCAAAGTTTAATGCTGCCGGTAGCATTAATGCATATTCATCAACAGCAGAGGCGCCTACTAATGTTGCAAGAATGGCTAAGAAGCGATCCTTTGCCGGTACATTACGGCCTTCTTCGGTGATGACTTCATCAAAGGCGAAATTATCAAACAATACTTCAAACTCTGGGTCAATATAACCTGCTGGGGCTGCAATATCAGGGAACATACGCTCAGTGTAGGCTTGAGCAAATTCAGATTTAGACATAAAAAACCTCCATAAACAACACTGGTGAAAGCCCAAAAGGAGCTTTCACCAGCAATAGTTATGTAATTATTACGGTACGGGCCATCAAATTATAACGCTGGGAATTCGAAAGTTGTGCCGTATACTTCTTTCCAAGCAGCCATGAACATATTGAACTCATTTGTTCCAGGTTGAATTTGGTAAACTTGACCATCTGGAGCGTAACGATATACAGTATGTAAGCTTGGATGAACAAGATATTTGAATAATGTAGCTTCCCCGTATTGGTTATTATGCATATTAATTACATTAACACCAAATACATGGTTACGGCTGCTATCGATACCTTTAAACTCAGATGCTTTATCAAAGAAATACGTTTCTGTACCATTTGCACTATTTGGAACCTCTGGGTAGTTAGCTAACCCATTCCAGTTTGCTGCGTTTGCAACACCACCTACTAATAATGTACCGGCTAATACAAATGCACCTAATAAATTTTTATTCATAATGCTCTCCTTTGTGCCGCGAGGGCAAATCACAAATTAGTCATACTCTCACATGACCTGAATACAATACGCTATAGGTATAGTATATCACATTTTTAATAAAATTTTTAGATTTCCAAGGTTACAGAATATATGCATATGAGGTTGTATCAAATTAGCCCTTCATGTTCTCTGCTGTTTTTGCGTTTGCGTTATCGATTGCTTCTAGTAATTTATTGAGCAACATACGCAATTGACGTGTTTCTTCTACGTCAAAAATAGGACCTGACGCTTCAGCCAAGCGGCGTGGTATATGAACAGCTACATCACGTAATTCTTTGCCCGTATCAGTAAGGGTTACCATAACTACGCGTTCATCTTGACGACTGCGTTTACGTTTCAAGAATGCTTTCGCTTCTAATTTCTTTAAAAGCGGTGTTAATGTACCAGAATCAAGACGCAATACTTGGCCCAATTCCTTAACGGATAAATCACCATATTGCCACAATGCCATCATTACGATGTATTGAGTATATGTCAAATTTAAAGGATCTAAGTGATTACGATATGCATTAACAATTTCCTTCGCCACTACATAAAGTGGAAAGCTCAATTGATTTTCCAATCTTAAATATTCTGAATCAGGAACATCTTCTTTATGTTTATACCCTTCAAGTACACCAATTTCTGCCATATTCTACCTCCATATGCACACAATTATCTACTAATTAATTGTACACAATTTTACGGTAAACAGTCAACGCAAAAAGCCTACTTTGAACAGATATTTTTAAATTTGTCAATTAATTAATATTTATTTTCTTATTCGTTAAGAATTAGGCAATTCTATAGAATTTATGGGTAAAAATCATACCATAAAATTGTTACTTTATTTATAAGTTTATTTGATATTAAATTAGAAAGTTATAACTTCTGTTTTCAATGAAATCTTTTTTCGTTGCAGAACCGTCTCCTAATAAATGACTTAGTAAAAATACGCCCCCTACTAGGTCCTTCCTTGTAGTATAATAAAAGAAATTCTATATCAAAGCTAACTTATAATAGGAGGCCTATATGAACACCTTAGAGTGCATCAAAACTCGTCATAGTACGCGTAAATTTAAAGCAGATCAAGTATCTCGAGAACTTATTAATCAAGTCCTCGACGCTGGTCGCCGCGCTCCATCTGGCGGTAATACGCAATTAACACATTTCATGGTCATTACGAACCAAGATGTGCTTCAAGAACTAGTAACACTCATTCAAGAAGAATACGGCAAAATGCCGATTACAGAAAATACTTTACCTTACATGGTCAATATCATTAAGATGTCCGCCGAAGGCAAATTTGTATTCCACTATAATACACCTGTGCTCATCGTATTAGCTAGTAAAGCAAACTATGCTAATAACTTTGCTGATGTATCTTGTGCTATGCAAAACATGATGCTTGCTTGCAATGAACTCGACCTTGGCAGTTGCTGGGTTAACCAAATCCGTCATCTTCAAGATAATGAACGCATCCAAGCCAAAATGCGTGAACTAGGTCTTAGCGAAGACGAAAAAGTCTACGCTAGCCTCGCTATCGGCTACCCAGATCTACCAAATGGCCTTAACCGCCGTGAAATCGAAGCCAAAGGTTATCCTGTAACATATATTGATTAATCAACACTAGAAACCATCGATTTTATACTATAAGTGAAACAAAAGCGCTATCTATCCCACAACTCTATTTGAGTTTCGTTAGGGATAGATAGCGCTTTTTATTGACTATATTATTTTTTAACGCTCATCGATTTAGTAATCAAATCGATACACACACTCCATACTTATATTTATAATGAACTACTATTAAGCCTCAAACACGCGTTTACGAGCTGCATTCACGAGGACGGAATCATCGTCTTCTACTGCGTGGTTAGATTTGTAAGCCCAACGCAACAATAGTGCAGAGTTTGCCACTACGAGAAGGCTACCGCCGTTGTGAACAAGGGCACCCCACACGATAGGAAGGCCACACAATACTATTGTGAACCAAGCCCAGTCGAAAGGCAAACCTAAACGAACACCTAATACACTAAATACTACGCCGATACCGCCGGCTACTAATGTAACTTTTTCACGATTCAAATCGAACCATTCTGCTATTTTGCTCCACCATTCAATAATTACCTCCTGTGAAAGCTTATATATAATGATATGTACACATTGACTATGGTCTCTATACATGCGTCCATGTATATAGGGACCGTAAGGTAAACATTTTTATGTATCGTTCTGTTTACCATTTTTATTGTTTTTATACCCATAGGGGTATGTCTTATGATTATGTTATACCCATATGGGTATATTTGTGTCAATAACAAAATATGCACAATCATTCATATATACTAAAAAAACACAGATAGATACTGGATCTATTGAGATTATATTATTCTTGCATAGCCTCATTACGCAAATGCATGAACAGTTATTCATATATGTATTTACAAATCTAATAATTTTTACATAGAAGATATTTTGATGATTTTCAACCTATTCAATACTATTTCACCCTAATCAATACTATCTATAATTCAATTTTCTAATAACTATTTATTATAATAGAAAATTAAGTATAATCGACTACATACCCTACATGGTATTATTACAAATGACATGTTGTAGAAAGGATGTGTAACGATGTCGATTTTCTCTCCTGCTCCTCATATTGAACGTTTACCAGAGGCGCAAATCGATTCCACCTACAAACGTCTTCGTCACGAAGTCTTTGCAGGTACATTTATTGGTTATGCTACATTCTATTTGATCCGCCAAAACTTTAGTTTGGCTGTTCCGTACATGATTGCTGAGTACGGCTACACCAAAGCGGATCTCGGTATAGTTATGACCATCTTATCCGTAGCTTACGGTGTAAGTAAATTTGTTATGGGTAATGCGTCTGACCGCTCTAACCCAAAATACTTCTCCACAGTAGGTCTATTGCTGAGTGCTTTAGTTATGTTATTATTCGGCACCTTACCAGGTGTTATGAGCAGTATTCCTATCATGTGCGTTCTTGCCTTATTAAACGGTTGGTTCCAAGGTATGGGCTACCCTCCATATGCAAAAAACATGGTAACTTGGTTCTCCCGTTCCGAACGTGGTGCTTGGTGGTCTTGGTGGAACGTTTCCCACAACCTAGGTGGCGGCATTATCGCTCCTCTTGCTACGCTTGGTATCTACCTATTCGGTACATGGCATAGTATCTTCTTCTTCCCTGCCCTTATCTCTATCGTGTTAGCGATTATTACCTTTGTATTGTTGAAAGATACGCCTCAATCCTGTGGCTTACCTCCTATCGAAGAATACAAACACGAAGTCGTTCATACACATACAGAAAATGAAGAAAAAAGTACTTTCAAAGAAATCTTCTACAAATATATTTTGCATAATAAATACTTATGGTATCTTGCGATTGCAAATATCTTTGTATACTTCATCCGTTACGGCGTAGTTAGCTGGGCGCCGACCTATTTAACCGCTGTGAAAGGTTTCACAAAAGAAGGTTCCCGTTGGGCTTACTTCTTATACGAATGGGCTGGTATTCCAGGCATGCTTGTAAGTGGTTACTTGAGCGACCGCGTATTCCGCGGCCGTCGTGCTCCAGCCACAATTTGCTTTATGTTATTCGTTATCTTGGCGATCCTTGTATACTGGTTTAACCCTGCAGGCAATGTCCTCATCGATAACTTAGCACTCATTGCTATCGGCTTCCTCATTTACGGTCCTGTTATGATGATTGGCCTTCAAGCAGCGGACATGGTACCACGCGTAGCAACAGGTGGTGCTACTGGCCTTACAGGCCTTCTTGGTTACCTCATCGGTTCTGCTGGTGCTGGTGCTTTCATGGGTCTCATGGTTGACCTCTACGGTTGGGATGGTGGTTTCATTGCCCTCGTTGGTGCATGTATCCTATCCATCATATTCCTACTCCTCACACTTGGAGACAAAGGACAACAATAGAATACGTACTGTATAATACGTACTATATAATACGTAATGTAAAATACATACTGTGCAACTCACTGTTGTATATACAAAACTCCCCTAGTAATACTTATGATTACTAGGGGAGTTTAATTTTTTATGCGACGCACAAGGAGCCGTTTAATACTTTCAAATTATACACAAGACCAAGTCGCGCCAAGCCGTGCAATGCAGCCGCTGTTACAGGATTAATAGATCCTAACACGCCAGCACCGATGATGGCAACGTGGAACAAAATGGACACGATGAGTAGTCCCAAATGGCATTGTTTCGCCTCTTTTGAAAGTCCCGCTGTCGGAGAGTTTTCATCTACAAGGGACCCCATCATGAGTGCTACAAGAACGAGTTCCAAAGAGCATGGGCAAAGGATAACTAGCAATGTAATGGTATGCATAAAGTTCTGTGTCAATGCATAGGAACCCATGGAAAGTAACATGACGGCCACAACAATGACGGATGAATAATTGTTGATGCCCTGACGCAAGGCTACAAGCTGTGTAGGCATGGTCGGCAACATGTCATCATCCAATGTATAGTGCACGTCGCCCGTGATAAGCTGCTCTAAGAAGAAGCCACCATGTACGATGAGGCCCACATAAGCCGCCGTATGGTAATCTCCAATGGCAATGAGCGCCACCATGGCTATCACGATGAGAAAATTAGCATGAATCTCTAAATGATCCCAAATACTTTGCACGCTGTTGATGAGCAATGGCAAGCCACAAATGATGACCGTCACCCACGCCAAATCAATAGCTGGGTCCATAGGCTCCGTAAGCGCATCTAATATAATAAATAACAAGCCGAGTGCCAAAATAGCCCCCTGCGTGCGCAAAGACACCTGCGCTGATAAAGACTGTAAAAACTTCATATAGACCTCTCTATAAATGAAATACCGGCCTTACTTAATCCGGAAATACCTTTTACTTCTATAAATAATATTACCAACACCCAAAATACCCATAGGGGTATCTATATGGTGTAATTATTATACAAAACATAAAAGAAATATACAAATCAAATTTTTTAATAAATGAAAGGACCTATCTCTAAAAATAACTTAGCCGTAAAGAGGTCTTAGTTGTGAGCTCTAATTTCTTTATTAAAACGTAGAAAGAACAGGTCCCTAAAAACGACTTAGCTCGCTATGGAGGCTTTTAGGGACCTGTTCTTTCGGTTAACTAATATGAAATCAGAGCTTCAACGCCTCAATCCATTCTGCTTCTTTAAATCCAACGAGTACTTTGTCTTCAAGAACCAAGATAGGACGTTTTACAAGCATGCCATTAGATGCTAATAAAGCTAGTTTTTCTTCTTCGCTAAGGTTTGGCAATTTATCCTTTAATTGTTGTTCACGGTAAATCATACCAGACGTATTAAAGAATGCTTTCAAATCCTTACCAGATTGTGGATACCAAGCAGCAATTTCCTCAGCTGTAGGGTTTTCGGACTTGATGTCACGATCTGTGTACTTGATGTTATGATCATCTAAGAATTTCTTTGCTTTTTTGCATGTTGTGCATTTAGGATATTCAACGAATAACATAGGTTCTCCTTATATCAATATTCAATGTTATAACAACTTACTAATTTAAGATAATTGTACCAAATACATCGAAAATTATCAATCTCTTATTGACAATCTACGGGTTCTAATGAAGCACAATGTGCAATAGAGGATAATACTTCATCCATCCCCTCACTAAGTTTTGCAGTACGCAAATCAACATCCATCTGTAAACGCAAGAAATACCCTTCCGAAACATCAAAGTATTTCGCTAAACGCAACGATGTATCTGCTGAAATGGATCGTGTACCATTCAATATTTCTTGAATCCGTGAAACAGGCACATGTATATCCTTAGCCAATCGATATGCAGATAGTCCTAATGGATCCATAAACTCTTCTTTTAATATTTCACTAATGGTAGGTGTAGGAATAAACTTTTCCATATTAATTTCCTCTCTATTAATGATAAACTACAATTTCTACATCATAAAAACTACTACTATCTTTCACTTTAAAACACAGTCTATATTGACCATTAATCCGCAAACTATACTGACCAAATCGATCTCCTTGCAACAACTCCAAGCGATTACCTGGTGGCCAGCGTAAATCTTGTAATGATTCAGCATTATCTAACAATAGTAATTTACGAAGAGCTAACCTTTGTATAAACGGAGAAAAGCGTTTAGAAAAGCTTTGATAGTAAACTTTTTCTGTTTCCTTATCCTTAAATCCGATAATCATAGAATCTCTCTTTCAATTATACCTGTTAAACAGGTATAATTCAATAACATATACTTGATGAAAAACTATACATAGAATTAAAATTATTCTACAAATAATTTTAATAAAGAGATTCTATAAAACATCATCTAATTCCTACACTTGAGATGACTCTATTGGCCACCTATTTCGGAATGTAATCAATTTACCCTATCGTCATAATTGAATTAAAACTATCATTAATTCCCACTTCAACTAAATTAATTTTAAAAAGTAAAAAGACCTACATCCTCGACCGTATCATGTATAAAATACATATTAAAGGTTGAGAGAATATAGGTCTCTTATGAAAATCTATGTATTATTTATAATACTAGTTATAGCAAAAATGTAAGTCCCATTGCCACGAAGATGGCTGGCAGAAGGTTTGCAATACGTACTTTGCCAGGCCAGATGAGGTCGATACCAACGCAGAAAATTAGAATAGATCCGACATAGGATAAATTATCGATAGCACTAGGTGTCATCAACGGCGCCGCAATATGTGCCATAGCCGTAATGAGCCATTGCGTAATACCTACTGGAATAAAGGAGAACAGCGCCCCTTTCCCCATAGAGGATACCATAACCATAACGATGATGCCGTCGAGGATGCCTTTTAAAAGTAATGTCTGATAATTTCCAGTAAGACCGTCTTGAATAGAACCAAGTACGCCCATAGCACCTACGGTAAACGTCAGAGATGCAGTGATAAAGGCGTGCGTAAACTTTGGATCACCAGCGTTGCCAGTGCGAGCTTTCACCCAGTCACCAAACACAGTAATCCAATGATTAAGGTCGATAATTTCACCAATAACGGCGCCTACAACCATGCTAATAATCATCAACAGCGGGCCCGTTGTCTGTAGAGATCCATTGACAATGACAAGCATATACTGCATGGCCCCACTCATACCGAGGAGGAGCACGATAATACCGCTCACAATCATGAGCGTTTGCTTTAAATTTTCTTTCATAAAGCGACCAAACGCGAGGCCACATAGGCTACCAGCTATGATAAGGCCAATGTTAATGGCCGTTCCCAAACCAATCATATATTTCCCTTCTTTAATTATGAAAGTAACACTATCAATTTACTTCAGTATAGCAATCATATCGAAATAAATCAATTTATATGGCATAAAATATACAGCAAAAAGCCTCTACCCAATAAGGGTAGAGGCTCTGTATAGTTTATAGCGTTGAGAGAGAACTAATGATAGACCCGCTTAGGAGAGAGAGAGTATATGTGTTTATATATAAAGCGGGCCGACATGAGATGAGTCGCTATCGCCTCATCGACTTTAGTGTACACCCAATTCCACATAACAACAAATTCAATTATGTAAACACAAGTATGCGTAAAAGCTATTGTTAACCAATCTATGTATCTCCCTTACGCTTCATCGTCTACAGGTAACCGTACGATATCTGCTGTTTTATTAATCTCCTCAAAGCAAGGGCAGTCTTTACCGTGATCATTGATAAGGCCACTAGCTTGTAGATGCGAATAAATTGTAACAGGCCCTACAAACTTAAAGCCCCGCTGCTTTAAGTCTTTGCTAATCCGCGTAGATAAACCATTCTTTGTAGGAAAATGACCTTCTGGATGGTTTTCATAAATAATCGTTTTATGATTGGTAAATCCCCAAATATAGTTACAAAACGAACCAAATTCAGATTGAATACGTTTAAAAGCAGCAGCATTATTGATAATGGCTTCAATTTTAGGACGATGCTTAAGCATCCCCTCCGTCTGCATGATGCGTTCAATGTCGCTTTCACCATAAGTAGCCACCGCATCAATATCAAAATGATCAAAGCATGCTCGAATGATGTTCCGTTTATTCAAAATCGTAAGCCAACTGAGTCCACATTGGAGACTTTCAAGACAAAGATGTTCAAATTGATGTTGGTCATCATGAATTGGTCGGCCCCACTCGTAATCGTGGTAATCCTGATATAAAGGCGTCGTCGGCCATTCACAAGTCGTCATCACACACCTCCATGAGCCCATACGAGGACGTCATACATGAGCGCTACTACGAGGCCCATTATGAGATGACCACCCACATAAAATGGCACTAGATAATAAATGAATAAAAGCAAGGAATGCAAGGCTTTACGAAGCCATATAATCGGCGTAGATGTGTCGCCACCCACCTTACTATCAAGCCAATTATGGACGGTGTAAATAGGCATTCCTAAACGGCGAATCCAGTCTGGAACACGTACCCCAGGATTCAAGCCAGGGCAATAGAAGATCACTAAGGGCAACGCCACCACATCAATGACGAGCAATAGGGTTAACATAAAAGCAAACCAATCTAATTCGCCTTCCCACGTGAAGGGTTGTGCCATGAAACGGGCACCCCACAAATAGGCTTTGTATACGATATACGGTTCTAATAGCCATAATAAAGGCTTCACTACACTCATGGGACTACCTACACCAAACAAAAAATAATAAAAACTACGCATTTGCGTAGTCATTTCATATATACAACATTCCGATTATATCGACTGAATACCAAGGATATAGCGATTTTCTAGGCTAGAAAATCACTTCATACACACCATTTTTAGTCCTTACATACATCGATTTTCATATTAATATTATATCAGATTTTGCAGTTCTTGTGGGATTATATTTTATAAAAATTTTATCAATTTACACTATTTATAGCACTTATCACTAAAAGAAGTCACTATATAAGCCATTTTCTGTAGTCAGCTCTTGTATATTCATTTTTCATCAAAGTCATGACCTCTCTTAATCATGGACTCTAAAAAATATAGGATTCAAATCAGATAAATTTATTCCAATAATATGTGTCATTTTATACTCATTAACTATGTTATTATAAATGCAGGTAGTAAATACCTTCTCACTTTCTCCTTTTGATAAAAATAGCAAAAAAGGCAGTCCCTAACGTAAACTGTACCTCTCAAAAATTGTGTCCAATTTTTAGGGATACAGCTCAGGGCTGCCTTTTTTGTTTGTCGTTTATTTATCTGTATTTATTTTATCTATCGTCTACACAATCATATGTTATATAGGATCTATCTATTATGCATTCTGCCCTATCTTGCTAAGTAGCTATTAACTAAACAACTATTATTCTATATTTCTATTGTTCTATAGCCTCTACTACTTCGCCAATGTACATATAATGTGGTTCCCAACGATCATGCCCAGCTTGTGTATATACAGCAGGATTAGATGCGTAATAGTCTTTTATTTTTTCCGCCAAATGGGCTTCATCGAATTGGTGTTCATATAGCTTTTTACATACAAAAGTTAACTCTGCTTCTTTGAAAGTTACCCCATCGCCTGCCGCAACTGGCGTTAGGCCAGAATTTGCCACCTTATTTTCGTCGCGGCCAGAATGAGAACCTAAATAACCAAGAGCCTTGCGATAACTTTCAGGGAAAAAGCTAACTGTAAAGGTATCATATTTCGCCATAAACTCTTGAGTGTAACGCGCTGGATGAATGTACACTGTCACCGTGGATATATCGCCACCATTAGGGCCCCATATATTGCCCATACTACCCCAACTAACCGTACACGTATTAAAATTATCAAGCGTTCCAGCCGTAACAAGAGCCCAACGATTCTCAAACATAGTAAAAGCTTTATAATCCTTTGTTTCAAATGGTTTCATAAGAACCTCCAGTTTATCTCAATTTGACGATATAAATCTTTATCCCTATAATATAGGTAGATAGTCAGACGAGTAGTGCCGTCAGGCTCATCTCTGAAAACAAAAAAGCTTGAGAAATGGCCTTTCAGTTATCGAATCATCTAAGATAACGAAGGGCTATTTGTCTTTTGTGAGACAAATAAGCGCTATTAAAGCTCCAAAAGCAATAACCACAGTTATCACCTGTAATA
>NZ_KQ960792.1:51126-65075 GCF_001553335.1 Veillonella parvula
ACCACAGTTATCACCTGTAATAAGAGCATGATTATTTCATAATCACTCATAGGCTTATCCCTCCCTTCGATGACGAAGAGAGGCCCAACCTCGTCTAACTATCCTATGATTATTATATAGCGAACTAATATGCGATACAATAAGCATTATATTATACAAATATATGAATACAGTAATAAAAGCCGAGCTAATTCTATGAATTAAAAGCTCGGCTTTTTTTATAGATATGGTAAGAATATAATCATTTATAAATCAAAATCTTACTGACTTTATCTCCTTTGTGTTCAAATAGTATGCCGTTCATCATATCAGTTCTATATTGTAATAATCCATAAAACCAACGATCATCATAATCAATGTAATCTGGGCGCCCATAAACTTTTAAGACTTTTCTCATAGAGTCTCCCATAGCTATTCCTCTATAAGTTACCGCATCACGATTCGTAATCGATATATACGTAACAGTATTATCCATACCTCCCAATATAGTATTACCAAAAGTTACCCCACCATAGGATAAGCCATATCTAGTTTCCTTTGTTGGTTGGCCTAGACTGGCTTTCACCGCATCAAAAGTACTACCTAATGGAACTCCAAGCACCATAAGTTCTTCTTGTGGCAATCTCTCACCTACATACTGACCAATACTATAATGTCTATATTGTTCGGCTTTCGGCCAATCATAAGACTGCTTCGCTGCATTCGTTTCTAGACGATCCCAAGTTTTACTAAGCCAACTTGCCTCTGTCACATAGTTATAGCCACTTACCAATTGTAGGCCTATAACAAGCCCCATAATCAAATATTTTCTTTTCATGATTTCTCTCCTGAACTATTTTATGAACAACTCAAACCACTTATTTTATACATAATCTTATTGAGTTAATATTTTAATCCATTCTATATACCATGGATTAAAGATTGGATCCGCATCAAGCTTCTTTTTATGGCTATCACTTATACGCCATTGAGGTGCCTTTCGTAAACTTTCAACATTATCAAAATCTACATACTCAACCATATCGCGCAATTGTTTATGCTTATACGAAGATTTGCTTTCATCATAGTCAATGCGATAACTATAATAATATTCAGAATCCTTTGTAAAATGGCGTAAATAGGATCCCCCATTAGATTTATAGCGATCAACTAGGAAGCCTGGAAGACCATTATTCC
The DNA here is from genome assembly GCF_001553335.1 of Veillonella parvula. Taxonomy (GTDB): domain Bacteria; phylum Bacillota; class Negativicutes; order Veillonellales; family Veillonellaceae; genus Veillonella; species Veillonella parvula_S. Next base: position 52,303 of record NZ_KQ960792.1, read on the forward strand.
AAACTGTTGCATACTGTGTAGGCGCCTCAAGGTCACCATATTTATTCAAAAATGCAAAAATTTGTTTTTTTGCCAAACTTTTATCAACAACATTAGGGTCTATTTGAAAGCGTAACACACGGATCTTAATGCCTGCATCTTCATAAGTACGAACCTCATATTTGTTATCTTCCATAACCTCGCTCACTAACTTAGCCTTTTTAGGAATACGATAACTGAAATTGTCCCAATGTTTAACATGGCTATAATTATCCAGCCTAGATAGAGATTCAATAGATGGAATAATATAATTACTCATTACCACTTCAGCTATTTTATCTTGGTATGGTTCCTTCATATCACCACCTCCAAGATATGTAATACCATAGGTAGTATTCGTGTTCTTAGGCGTAAACTCTGTGTACATTACATGTGTCTTCGCTTTAAGAATTTTCCAAGATGCATTTTCTAAGCCCGGATATGTATAGACACCTTCATTGTGCATACGTTTACTAAATTCTTTCCCATGTGGTGGCCCCACCATTAAGATACTTGTAAAACCACGAACCACAAATAAAGGACTGCCACTCGATTTAGATTCAATCGTGTCACCACGCAAGCTAATATTTGGTACAGATAAACGGATATTCTTCTTATCTTCATGAAGTAAGATGACAGTAGATTGTGAGTATTCCCCCATCTTAACCGCTTGAGCCAATCCAGATTTCTCTTTGAAAACCTTTTCTATCGCAATGCTAGGTTTCTCTACGGTCTTCTGTACTTTGGCACTAAATCCCTCTGCTTCTTGTATCGCCTTTTCATTAATATGGGAATAATTTTCATACGCATTAGTAGGAATACTCGCATCCGCCCCAGGCATAGGTGGCTGCCCTTTTGGCACTTCAATCTGTACAGCACTTATATTCATGGTGAAAGCAGTTGCTAGCGCCATCATAATCAAACTTTTACGTATCATAGTACCCTCTCTCAATTTTTATAAAATAAATAAGCACAACCTTGTTAACATAAGTATACTATGCAGATAAGGCTGTGCCTATGATTAATAATTTTATAATTTAGTATATTGGTTTCATATATATTTAGCATTTATAAGGTTTATCTCAATTTGACGATATATACTTTTATCCCTATAATATAAGTAGATAGTCAGACGAGTCGAAACGTCAGGCGCATCTCTAGTTACACAAAAGCATGAAGAAATGGCCTTTCAGTTATTTAGTTACACTAAGTAACGGAGGGCTATTTGTTTTTGTGAGACAAATAAAAACGAGCTACTAATCAAATAGTAGCTCATTTTTTTTAGTGTATTTAAAGTATGAAATAGACTAATAGTTTACCAGTGGAATGCTTAACACAGTGGAGACGACAATTAAGATATACACCACAAGACATAGTTTTAACAAAAGCGCTAAACTGACAAACAGGACTTTATAGATAGGTGCTTCTTCTTTTTTTGAGCGTATCCAGTCTTTAACCCTATAATATATGCTTGGTTTATTAAAGGCTGGAGATAATCGCTTACACCATAAAACAAGCCACAGAATACAGCATATATTACCAAATAGAAAGAATAAAAACAGGCCAAAATGCTCCACTGAATATACTTTTAATACATAGATGTCATAGAGTAGCTGAGTAAACGTCTCTACAAAGTTAATCCATAGATAGACAAGATAAGCCTTAAACAAAAGCACTAATATAGTTTTGATGTATTTGAGTTTACTCATTGGCTCTCTCCTATCTAATACCATAAAAACTTTAAAACTAAATTCTTATTGATTCAACAGTTTAACCCACTCCATATACCAAGGAATAAATATAGGCCCACTTTCTAGTTTCTCTTTATAGGTTCCATCTTCTCTCCATTGTGGACCTTTTCTGAGTTTGACCGCATCATCAAAGCCTACATATTCAATCATATCTCTCCATTGTTTATGTGTATAAGAGGTCTTACTTTCATCATAATTAATACGATAACTGTAAAAGTACACAGAATCTTTCACCACATGACGGAGATAAGACTCTCCATTAGGCTTGTAAGAATCGATCAAAGAGCCTGCGATTCCATTATTCCATACGACTGCATATTGTGTAGGTGTTTCTAAATCATTATACTTTCTCAAAAAAGATAATATTGAACTCTTGATGACCGTTCCATCTCGTTTTTCACCCAATATGGAAGTACGTACTACACGTATCTTGGAACCTGTATCCTCATAGGTTCTCACATCATATTGACTATTCTCTACAGCCTCACTCACTAGCTTTGCAGTCTTAGGAACGCGATAACTAAAATTACCCCAATGCTCAACACGACTATAAGTATCTAATCCAGACAAGGATTCTATGGATGGAATAATATAATTACTCATCACAACTTCCGGTGATTTATCTTGATACGGATCTTCCGTATTAACCCAACCGCCATAAGTAATCCCATAGGTAGTCTTTGAATCGTTCGGTGTAAATTCCGTATACATTACACGGGCATTGTTTGACATTAGTTTCCAAGATGTATCGTGCAAACCTGGATATGTATATTTTCCTTCTTCTTCAGCATATTTATTAAGCTCTTTACCATGTGGCGGCCCTACCACTAAAAATGAACTAAGGCTTCGCACCGCATATAACGGCCCTTTTCCAGACTTAGACTCTACAGTATCTCCACGGAAGCTAACATTTGGCACGGATAATCGAATATTCTTATTCCCTTCATGAATCAGTACTACCGTAGATTGAGAGTAATCTGCTAACTCCAACGCCTTAGCCAAGCCAGGGCGTTCCCGATATAGCTTATCCATCCCTGACTTAGGATTCATAGGCTGTGATTTTATAAACTCGCTATATGACTCAGCATTCTGCTCTGCTACTTCATTAACATGACGATAATTTTCATACGCATTGGCAGGAATGCTCGCATCTGACCCAGGCATAGCCGGTTGTCCGGCTGGCACTTCGATCTGAGTAGCACTTACATTCATGGTGAAAGTAACTGCTAATGCCATCATCATTACACTTTTACGTAACATAAAAACCTCTCTTTTTCTCTCACATTTACAACATAAATAAGCACAACCTTATTAGCATAAGTATACTATGCAAATAAGACTGTGCCTATTATTAATAATTTTATATTTTAGTATGTATAAGTTTTGTGTATATATTTAGTATTTATAAGGTTTATCTCAATTTGACGATATATACTTTTATCCCTATAATATAAGTAGATAGTCAGACGAGTAGTGACGTCAGGCTCATCTCACAAACTTAATAATATGTAGAAATGGCCTTTTCGTTTTATCTAATTTCCGAAGAAACGAAGGGCTATTTTGCTATTTCTAGACAAATAAGCGCCACAAGTGCTCCAAAGGATATCATGACTGATAAAATCCCAAGGATAATCATAATGATTTTATAACCACTCATAAGCAACCCTCCCTTCAAAAACGAAGAGAGGCCCAACCTCGTCCAACTATCCTAAGTCTATTATAGAACGAACTAATATACGATACAATAAGCATTATATTATATAAATATACGAATTAACTAATAAAAGCCCAAAAACAAGTTTAATTATTCCTCTGATTGTATTCACTGTTTCAACCATTCCAGTGCTATTCATAAGCTATCACGGCTCATCATCATAGGCCACTCCATAGACCTTCTGATAGATTATATTTGCTATTGTATACCGTTCCATTCCAAATTGAGGTGGTAATATCATCGCTTCTAAATGTTCTTTTTGAAGTCGTTGACGGCGTGTTTTACCTTCATTATTAAAAGCAATGCCACCGGTAACGGTTCCTATGATACCGGAATTTTCCTGTTTTGCACGCCAAATAGAGATGTATGGAGTATTAGCTCCTTGTTGTAATCCTCTGTCATGAATTGTAATCAAATGACGTAAGGATTGCTCTAAGTCGTAATCATATTGCAGTTGAATGCCTTGAATGAGATTTGATGCAGGCATTAACACGTAAATGGTCGCTTCCACACGTCGATGACCATCGGGTGCATCCACAGCTTTAATAGAACTAAGATCCAGGTATTTGCCATCTCCTCGGCCAGAATCAACGGTAGAGTCGATATGTTGATAATGCTCCGGATTTAGTAACTCCGCTTGTGATACGGCTTGACCTTTCATAGGTAATACAAGGCAGGCTAATAACCATAGTGAAAGTAAATATATGCGTTTCATCGTCCACCTCACTGTACCACAATATCATCAAAATGCTGCTGATACGCAGACATAAACATAGCATCTGCTAAATCATACATAATAATATTCTTGCGATTAAGCGGAAGATTCCTAGTACCTTCCGAAGATGGGTTCTTCTTAAGCGCACCATCCAGTGTATAAATTGCACGGTCTGAATCAGACATAAATAAGCTCGACTTACTTTCACTAGCCTCAATCAAAGCCAACATAGATGGACTCGGATTCATCGTATGAGATGATTTAATCAATGTGGCCAATGAATAGTTTGCATCATAATTTACAGTGAGCTTTTTTTCAATAATCTCAGCCTGATAGTGCGACGTATGTACCACATAATAAATAGCACTCAATGTATACTGTGGCAGCGCATACTTTTGGACCTCCACAGAATAGGTATTTAAATACACATACATACCACCATCATTAACAATTGCACTCGGTTTCTCATACTCATGCTGATGAACTAGCTTAAACTGTGGTGACGTCTTCAACTCCTGAAATGTGATCGCCTCTGTAGGCATGGTGAAAGCCAGCAACACAAGGGCCAGCAACAAAATACGTTGAACCATAAAAACCTCTCTCAAAAAATGAATCTTGTCTCTCAATAAAATAAGCACAGTCTTATTAGCATAAGTATACTATGTAAATAAGGCTGTGCCTATGATTAATAATTTTATAATTTAGTTCCTAATATATATACATTCTCCAACGTTCCAAGAAACTCCTCTTTGTATTTTCTCCAGTTTTTATAGATAATTAAACTATACTTGATATATGTACCGCAAGTAGTAAGGGTGATTTAGTATATGTCTCTAACTAGTTTGTAGTTTAGGAGGTGGCATATGGACTCTTTAACTATTATATGGGTCATTGTTTGTGCCTATTTATTACTGAATTTATTGGTCGGCGTGTATTGTCATATTCGTGTAAAAGATAGTACTGACTATCTACTCGCAGGTCGTCGTATTGGGGTTCTTATGACGGCAGGCACATTAGCGGCTACAGAAATCGGTGGTGGGAGCACCGTAGGTGTAGCAGCGAAAGCGTATGGTTCTTGGGGTTTATCTGCAGGTTGGTACGTCGTATCTGCAGGGATTGGTGTTATTCTCGTTGCTTTCATCGCACCACTCTTGCGGCGTGCCATGGCAACAACTGTACCGGAGATCATCGGCCGTCGTTTCGGCGCGTCTAGCCATCTCATTACTTCCATTCTGTCCATGCTGGCAACGATTACACTGGCAGGCGTACAGATTACAGCAACTGCAACCATTATTAGCGTTCTCACAGGACTTTCAACAGAGCTCGCCATCCTCATCTGCGGTGCGGTACTCGTAATTTACACCATGTCCGGCGGCATGTGGAGCGTAACGATGACGGACGTTATCCACTTCTTCGTTCTCGTTGGGGGCTTCTCCCTCGCGGTGCCGTTTGTGTTGCACAATGTAGGTGGCTGGGAATCAGTTGTAGCTAAATTACCACCTGAACAGCTGGGCTTCACAAAGGTGGGTTGGAAAACCATCATCGGCCTTGTCATCATGTACTTCATGACCTTCTCCACCGGCCAAGAATCCGTTCAACGGTACTTTGCGGCGAAAAATGAAAGAACGGCCGTTCTCGGCTCCATCATTTGTGGTATTATCATGGCTCTATTCGCCTTTGTTCCTTCCGTATTAGGCCTTGTAGCATTAGCTGAGTTTCCCGGAATTGAAGCCAATAATGCAGTGGCAACGGTAGCGCTTAACCTTATGCCTCCAGTAATGGCAGGCTTCGTTATGGCCGCCGTCGTATCGGCCACACTTTCATCAGGCGCAGGCGACCTATTAGGCGCTGCAACGGTATTTACCAAGGATATTGTGGAACATCATTTTGGTAAAAGCCTCACTGATGCTCAGCTCACTAGATATAGCCGTCTATGCGTACTATTCCTCGGCATCATCTCTATCATAATCTCCCTCGTGAGCAAAGCCATCATTCCGATGCTCGTATTTGCTTTCACAATGAGATCCGCTGGCCCATTCGCCGCATTCCTACTTGGCCTCACTTGGAAAAATGCAACAGCTGGCGCTGGCATTTGGTCCATCGTGCTCGGCTCTATCGCAGGCGTGTACTGGGAATTTGTTGGCAACCCATATGGCATTATGTCCATCATCTTCGGTTCCATCGTCAGCCTCATCGTCTTTGTAACTGTCGTATGCATTGAAAGAGCCATGGGTAAACCACCGGCTCCTCCGGCTATACCTGATAATGTAAAAGAAATATAATCAATTTATTATAATCTGTAACTTAATAATAGACTTAAAAGTGCTATAAAATTACAATTATAAAACCAAAAACTCCTATCGGTGAAAGCCAATAGGAGTTTTCTCATTTTATAATACCCTCATCAAACTGTATGCCATACACATGTTCATCATAATTTGACGATATATAATAACCTTATTATAATATAAGAAGATAGTCAGACGAGTCGTACCGTCAGGCTCATCTCTAGTTACATAAAAACATGAAGAAATGGCCTTTCAGTTATCTAGTTACACTAGGCAACGGAGGGCTATTTGTCTTTTGTAAGACAAATAAGCGCTATTAATGCCCCAAAAGCAATAACCACAGTTATCACCTGTAATAAGAGCATGATTAATTCATAATCACTCATAGGCTTATCCCTCCCTTCAAAAACGAAGAGAGGCCCAACCTCATCTGACTATCCTAGCTCTATTATAGAACGAACTAATATACGATACAATAAGGAACGAATAATAGGGATATATAGATAAATGTAGCAAAGACCGTACCAAAAGGTACGGCCTTTTATGTATTTCTTTTGCTTATTTCTTTGTCTTTATTTCTGCTTTTCTTCTTAACTCTTTAGCATTTTTAAAATCTAAATATTCCATTATATTGCGTAGTTCAATATGATTATACTTTACCTTTCCATCCTCATAGGTAAGATGCATATCATATTCATACTGATCGTCTTGTATTAATTGGAATATACGTGATTGTTTACCTGGATTATGTTGATCCATAAGATATGTGGGTACACCGTTATTCCAGACTATGGCCGATTGAATTGGTATATCTCGTAATAAAGGTGATGAAGAACCATAGAGGTAATCCTCAAAAATACGATTAAAGTATCCACTCATTGCACTATCATCATGTACAATAGGACCTCTATCAATAACTAACTCTAACCCTTGACCATAATATACTCGCCTACTATACTCAGAATCAACCTTTTCTTCCGCTTTCAACATCATGCCTTTAGGCAAGCGATACGTAATATTATCCCATTTAACAAGATCACTAATACGTGCTAATTCATCTAACGGCTGGATAGAAGGAATCACGACATTAGCCATTTCTGTTTCTAGTTCCTTTACATTTGGTTGGTGAAATTTACTTAATCCAACAATATAATGTCGATTAGAATCACTATCAAATGTAACATAAGCTAGCATCATAGGACTATCATTTCTTACTGATTCATCACTTATGCTCCAATAGGCCGATTTAAAACCAGGATAAATAAACATACCTTTATGCAATTCGCTATTTTCATTATAGTTATCCTCAGGTGTTACTATAGTACCTGAAAGCGATGCAAGTGCATAACGGTCTACAGCAAAAGACGTAATACCATCAGACTTTAAAGGAGTAAATATCCCAGCTACAGCTCTAATAGGTGCTGTCATCTTAGCATTAAAGCCATCTTCATGTAGTAGTATGACCGTAGAATCATGAGAAGTCAAATCCATATACTTAACATTTACTTCCTTAAGTGCTTCTGCATCTTCTACACTTATCTCACGATTACGAACAAGCTCATCTATTTCTTTATATCTGAGCTTAAGTACCTCTTGTATTTCAAAATCAGGCGCTTTACGAATATCACCATAACGATAATTCTGATACGCATTATCTGGAATACTTGCATCAGCCCCTGGTACAGGCGGCTGGCCTTCAGGAACAACATATTGAGCCGCATCACTAGACATGGTGAAAGCAAGCGCTATACCCAACCCCAACAATATACTTTTTAATTTCATATAACACCTCTCAAACAACAATAAGCACGTTCTCGCATTAGTATAAGTATACTACACTCGTGAGAACGTGCCTGCAAATAAGACTTAAGACTATAAATAGTCACATAAAGTATTTAAATAAATTTAATCTACATATCTAAAAATAGATATTCAAATTATTTATCCATATCATCAATAGATATACAAATATTTTCATTTGACGTAAACATAGTTTTTAAAAAATCGTATAATTGTTTATCACTATTAAGATATTGACTATCTATACATCCAATACTTATATTACTATTGCTAATCCATTGACTTAATGTACCATTTCGTAATATATAAATACGCTCACTTGTATTAGTATCATTATAGGTAATATTAACAATATATTTAACAGCACAACCAATAACTGTATCACCAAAGGTCTTACGAATACTTTGAATCTCATTAAAGTCTTTCACTATTTTATTTATCCATGTACATCTATGCAGTTTTTTATTTAACCATACATATCTATTTTGTTTTTTATTTATCCATATATGACAGTTTAATTTATTTCTTACCCATTGAAATATACCATTATATCTAAAATTACAAAATACATATTCTCCAGTAGCATATTTAATAATAACGCCTTTAACACTTAACTTATCATGATTTATATTAATATATTTACTAACAGGATTAGACTTGACCTCTATAATACGGCGAGGCTCAATTGTAAGTGGTTCATTGAAGTTTCTTAATAGTATTGGTAAATATTTATTTGAATCGAATACCAATAAAATTTCATTAATACACACTGCAGTCAAACTATTGTTAAAAAGAGTAATACCATAACTACTACCATTCCACACACTATTATAAGAAGTATATCCAATAAATCTCACTGACTTTCTTAGCGTTAAATATCCTAAATAAATCGTAATAACAGATGCAGAAAGACTTCCTATAAAGTTTATTACCTCTTTAAAAGATCTTGATATATCTGTTATGTACATTAATATAAACTCAATATATCCCATATTCTGATATTCCTTTATATAAATTAAATATCTTACTAAATAAACATCTAACCTTTGAAACCCAAGCAATAATCCATACTACTCTGATACAGTATAATCTAAATGACAAATTATTCTAGCCATACTAAGTATTATACATAGTGAGAGAAACTTCGTTACCATCAAAGAATATATATTCACCATGACCAATGGAGAATGGTCCTTGGTATTTATCTTTTGAAAGCTCCGAAGGCATTCTATTAAATTGATAGAAGTTGTAATAATCTAGCATTGATGAATCAATACTCAATCCAGATTTTGCAAAATGAGCATTTTTACCAGTAAGAGTAATAACTGTAACCATATTATGCTCAGTCACCACTTTAAGTCCTAAATTCGTATACTTTAAAGTTTCACGACTATGCATTTTTTCAATAGAGCTTGGCGTACCTAGTAAATCAATAACTGCTTGTCGATTCATACCTAAATAAACGCCATTAACAGATTCATAATGCACTTTTTGTAGTTTATTGGTTAATTGATCTTTTTTATTCATGATTAGGGTTTTATGCTCACCATTACCTAACCATTGTAAATGAATTGCTTTTCTACCTTGAGCCTCTTGAATAATAAGAACCCCTGCCCCAGGATAGCCACCTACAAAATCAGCACCATCAACAATACGGCAACCATTAATATATCCATTGGAAATACTTAACACCTTATTCCCATTAGCATCATACCAATCACCTGTAACCTTTTGAGATGTGCGAATAACTAAATCTAATGGCATCTGAGCTGCTTCAACTGTTAGTGCAGAAAACAAGCATATAATACTAAAACACATACAAACAAATAACTTCAATTTTTCTTTCATTTTTAATCTCCCTAATACACCTTACACACTAAATAATAAATATAGTTACTTAATATATTACAATTATAAGTTTCACTTATTTTTATTTCAACGGTATGTCTATTATATTCTCCTTTAAAACTTAATGTATCCAACCAATATCAATAGCAAAGAAACGATCATTCTCAACATTGCTTATTATGCATAGTATACATATTGAATATTCATTCTACGTATGTTTTAATGAAGACAAATACCATTCGTTTATGACAAATTAAATATGTATCCTTTATTAGAGAAATCCACTATATTTACACTACATAATAGGTCTTTACTACCATGCTTATATAAATCTTAAAACGCATCATGGTAGTTTTTTATTACGTAAAGGAGTATAGATGTATGAATAAGGAGAAATTAGAGTTTGTTGAACCAGTTGATACGAACACAGATAATGAGTACTCGAGAGAGCCTGTGCCGTTAGGGGCAAGGAAGTCCTGCTTTTCTCTCACTATCGTTTGGACTGGGTTTGTTTTTCTTGTTACTAGTATGATGGCTGGTGGCGGGTTAGCTGCGGGGCTGACTTTTAACGAATTACTATTAGCCATGATCCTAGGGAATATTTTCTTATGTATCATCGCAGGGCTAGTGAGTGTAATCGCCTATAAAACAGGCCTTACCTTTGCTCTTTTGACGCGATATAGCTTCGGTCAGGAAGGATCTAGAATTGCCTCGCTCTTCGTACCTATCGTCAATCTAGGTTGGTACACGATTCAAGCGGCTTTATATGGACATTTTATTGCTCAAGTATTCAACCTTTCCTACACAGGCGAAATCATTGCGATGATTCTCAGCGCCGTTATCATGGGTATCTTTGCAGTTCTCGGTATTAAATCCCTTGCCGTATTCGGATACATTGCCATTCCGTCCATTGTATTCCTTTCCCTAGGAACGGCGGCTCGCTCGGTTCAAACAATCGGTGGTTGGCAAGAATTATTTAACTATGTGCCATTACAACCTATCGATTTACTGTCAGGCATTACCATCGTTATCGGTACATGGATTCTATCCACTGCTACATGTATCGCAGATATTATGCGTTATGGCAAAAGCAAGAAAGATGTTATTACAGCGAGCACCATTGGTTTATTAGGCGGTAATACCTTGATGATCAGCTGCGGTGCTATCGCAGGCGTTGCTATGAATGATGGTGACTTAATCAACGTACTACTAAGCTTTGGCCTCGTATTCCCAAGCTTACTATTGTTGACTACAAACATCTTTACCACAAATGGTGCGAACCTGTATTCCACATCATTGAACCTAGCAAATTCTTTCAAACTAAACAGAAATATTATGCTAGCCGTGCTCATTGCTATCTCTGCATTAGCAACAATGACACAACCATATAAAATCGACTCTCTCTTTGTATTCTTAAGTACACTAGGCATCATCGTTCCGCCACTATGCGGTATTATCTTAGCGGACTTTTACCTGGTTCATCGCGGAAAATATATCGATTACAACAAAGCGACTTTCAAAAAATGGAATCTAGTTCCATGGATCACATGGGCCATCGCATTGATTTGTGTTAAATTCATACCATTCGGACTAGCTTCGCTGAACGGGATTGTAATCGGTGCCCTACTGTACGCAGTCATTACGTATATTGTTAAACCTAATATTGTTAGTGAAAGCAAAGGGTGATTATCATGGCAATTCATAAACTATCAGCTATACTAGGCACAATCATTATGGGCATCGGATCCTTTACTACCTGTCTAGCCACAAGTGAAAGCGCCATTACCCTTGGTAATGGTATGCTAGTCGTGAGCATTATCATGATGGGATTTGGATATTCGAAATGGCAACCGTAAAAAATTAATGTTTATATAAAATAAGAAAAAGCACTATCTACAAATAATAAGATAGTGCTTTTTTGACCCCATTGGGGATTATTTAATTTAATAAGACAAAGCATGAGTACAAAAACAAGCAAACTGGTGAACTATTTCCATCCCCTAAAGGGGATTATTTAATTAACAGAAGATAATTAAATGTGGACATGGCAATTTCAGTTAGACGAGTTTCCGTCCCCTAATGGGGATTATTTAATTTAACTAGGTGCTACAGAATATGCATTGATTTTGTATCGTGAAAAACTGTTTCCGTCCCCATTAGGGGATTATTTAATTTAACCAGCAATGGTGATGAAAACCTACATTCATTATAACGATGAAATGTTTCCGTCCCCATTAGGAGATTATTTAATTTAACATGTGGCAAATACTGCCGCAATCCATATTACAACTAAAAAGGGGTTCCGTCCCCATTAGGGGATTATTTAATTTAACCCTTGAAAGTATGATAAAAGACTATGAACGGCGCACGGGTGAAGTTTCCGTCCCCATCAGGGGATTATTTAATTTAACTTGTAGAGATAGCGAGCTTGAACGTGTATTTTAATTTTTAAAGTTTCCGTCCCCCTCAGGGGATTATTTAATTTAACCTTCTGAAACTAAAGAACAAGAAATGATTGCTAAATTCAATGGGTTTCCGCCCCCTAATGGGGATTATTTTAATTAACTTAAAAGGCAGCATTGATATTAACAATGAAATCAAACAAGAGTTTCCGTCCCCACCAGGGGATTATTTAATTT
>NZ_KQ960792.1:65175-65665 GCF_001553335.1 Veillonella parvula
TTCCGTCCCCACCAGGGGATTATTTAATTTAACGAAATGAACTGCTGGAATTCTTATGTGGTTATCGCAAATGACGTTTCCGTCCCCACCAGGGGATTATTTAATTTAACTCTTTTTCACTATCATTCTTTTTAGTTGCCTTTTGTTCCTTGTTTCCGTCCCCACCAGGGGATTATTTAATTTAACCATGGGGAGCCTAGAAATCGATAGAATTGGGTTTATTCAATTGTTTCCGTCCCCACCAGGGGATTATTTAATTTAACAGGATTTTCAAACGTAGTGGAATATTGTGCAGAAATTTTAGGTTTCCGTCCCCACCAGGGGATTATTTAATTTAACCAAAGGGCAATAATTACATTATTCCAACTGCTAACAGTAAGGGGTTTCCGTCCCCACCAGGGGATTATTTAATTTAACCAACCTCAGTTAAAGGTACTATAATCTCAAGTTTTACAGTTAGTTTCCGTCCCCACCAGGGGATTATTTAATT
>NZ_KQ960792.1:65765-66024 GCF_001553335.1 Veillonella parvula
CCGTCCCCACCAGGGGATTATTTAATTTAACGCGAATATAAACATATGCAACTAATACAAAATACCATACAAGTTTCCGTCCCCACCAGGGGATTATTTAATTTAACTAGAAATTAAAGACAAAACATTAGAAATTTCAACCGCTTATCAGTTTCCGTCCCCACCAGGGGATTATTTAATTTAACTATCATTAGTTATCGTGTTTATTCAACGCACGAAAGAAAAACAAGTTTCCGTCCCCACCAGGGGATTATTTAAT
>NZ_KQ960792.1:66124-66378 GCF_001553335.1 Veillonella parvula
CCGTCCCCACCAGGGGATTATTTAATTTAACGCGTGAGTCCTGTACGATAGATGAACTCTTGCTCATTGTTTCCGTCCCCACCAGGGGATTATTTAATTTAACTCAAGAAGAAATTGATAACTTACGTCGCAAGTATAATCTATAGTTTCCGTCCCCACCAGGGGATTATTTAATTTAACAGTCGCACATTTATACAACGCAATTTTTGCATCTTGCGGAATCAGTTTCCGTCCCCACCAGGGGATTATTTAAT
>NZ_KQ960792.1:66478-66734 GCF_001553335.1 Veillonella parvula
GTCCCCACCAGGGGATTATTTAATTTAACCAACCGATTAGGGTTGCAGGGTAGCAATAAACGCTATCAACTGTTTCCGTCCCCACCAGGGGATTATTTAATTTAACTTGAAGCGGTGAGAAAAGGGGTCTAAAATGACTACAAAAAAAGTTTCCGTCCCCACCAGGGGATTATTTAATTTAACTTGACATTGTTGATATTGCATTAGTTCAAAGTCTGTAGCAAAGTTTCCGTCCCCACCAGGGGATTATTTAATT
>NZ_KQ960792.1:66834-67094 GCF_001553335.1 Veillonella parvula
TCCGTCCCCACCAGGGGATTATTTAATTTAACATAATATAGACACTCTTCTGGTGTCCATAACGGTGCAGTATGTTTCCGTCCCCACCAGGGGATTATTTAATTTAACTTGAAGCGGTGAGAAAAGGGGTCTAAAATGACTACAAAAAAAGTTTCCGTCCCCACCAGGGGATTATTTAATTTAACTTGTATGAACGGCCGAGAGAATAGAAAACCATCGTATGAGCGGGTCTAAAATGACTACAAAAAAAGTTTCCGTCC
>NZ_KQ960793.1:0-49745 GCF_001553335.1 Veillonella parvula
AGCAAACCACCCGTTCTACGGGTGGTTATGATTTATTTTGATATTAAAATATATTTAATGAGTTTATCTTCTCCTTTTAAATCTGAGAAGTGTTGGCAGGTTTTCACAATCCGTGTACAATCATAGTAATTAGTAATATACATTTATGTGTGTAGTTTTCAGTATGAGAGAAGATTATGGTTTTTAATTATGGTGAGACATTACGTATTCGAAGGGATTTATATACGATCTTAGGCAAGATACGCTATATTGATACTCATGGAAAAATTGGGTATGAGTATAAGTTAGTTAGACATAAGAATAATGCAGAGTTTTGGCTCAGTTGGGATAAGAAGCGAGATGCGTACCAGTTTTCCAAGTTGTGTGGAAAAGCGCTACCAGCCGATATGAAACTCTTAGATAGTGGTTATGAGATGGTAACAGGCACTTGGGGTGAGGTAGACGTAGGTACTACTGATACTGCTAAATATAAAGAGTATGAAAATGTTGATGGTACTGCTACATTTTCTGTTCAAGAGTGGGCTTTTGAAACGGAATATTCAAAAGGCTTTTACGTTAATAAAGAATACGTATCTGTCGAAAAGGATTCAGAGGTAACCGAGTCTATTCTAGATAAAATGGATACGATTAAGAAGCTAAAGTTCATAGGACCAATCGGTTGGATTTTGGGGAACTTACTACTTTATATGCCAATCTTTGATATAAAAATATTGAATGATGTACGGGATGTACTTATATGGCCTTATATAGTAGCTGGGAGTATAGTCCTTGGTATCATTGTGATATCTGTCCTTATTATTAGAAGAATTATCCGTTGATGTAATTACATATCGATTATCATTGTTGACGATAGGGCTGTCCACTGATCTATAAGCTCATCATAGGTGCTATTAATTCCTATATTTCGGGCGATACAGTTTGGTAATACTCTATTATTATTGATTAATATATAGAAGCGACAAAAATGGCGTTAATACGCCGTTTTTTATAGAGGGAATACATGAAAAAGAAAAATATATCATTAACGATACTTTCGCTAGCGATTTCAGTTCAACTTGGTTCTGCTGCAAACCTACAAGAACCAGTTAAAAATATAAATGTAGGTATTGTAAATGATATAAACTCAACAGAAAATTTAAAATTAGAGCGGATTGAGGTGATTCCTGGTGCTATCAGAAATATAGTAAAAGATAGTGCAGGAAATCCAAGGAAACTTTCAATTGAAGAACTGGTGTTATTAAATGCGCAAGAACAGGAGCATTCTGCTCAGAGACTAAAAGTATCACAAAAAGCAGATTTTGGAAATCAGTATAAGACGTTTGATCCTTTTTACAATGATAAGGATGAAAAGTCGCTCAAACAAATCAATAACTATAATAATGAAAAAACACGTAGTCAAGGCTATTTCATCGGAGGTCGAGATAAACCATTACGTGTCGTAAGTCCATATATGAAAAAGAATGGTCAGGGGGAAGTTAAATTAACAAATTTAGTTGATACACTCAATTATCGGACACGTTCGGAGAAAAAAGTAGCAGATGAAAAGAAACTTCGAGAATATTTAGATAAAAATAAAGGTAAAGGGCACGATTTATATACGGCTAGATCTAAAGCTGAGATTAAAGATTTCTTAGAAAGTTTCCTTAAACCCATAGAGTTTATTGAGTATCCTATCAATGATCCTAAGAATTATAAAGTGATTTCTACAATTCCTGGTTTTCCTAAAAGAATACCAAGTTTTGCTAAGAATATTCATATGCATAGTAATCCAGGATTTTTGCAAGGCGGTTCACATATACAACTTGCATTTGGTGGTACGTCTGAGCAATTAAAGTCATATATTGATGAAGCACGTATAAATTCCAAATTAGTTATTTCCAAATCTGATTTAGAAAATGTATATGTAAAACAATATATTGATTCGGATATGACTCATGCAGATACTTTAGCACAATTGTTGCCTAAATCCATGGTGCTTGTTGAAAGTACAACGGTTCCTATGGGGAAATTTATTCAAAATAGATTGGATAATCCTATTGATAAAACTGTTGATGAATTATATGAGTTAGAAAATCAAATTTTGAGTGAATTTAATAAGGTTAAGATTGATGGTGAAGATCGGGATGCAAAGTTTAAACGGTATGTCGAGACTCGTAAGCGCATAGAAGCTGAGCGAGATAAATTAAAACCTAAACAAATAAACCAAACTAGTTTATCTAAGGATAAATCATATCCAACTTATACGGAAACTGAGAATCGAAGACTTCAGAAACAATATTTACATAGATTATCCTTTAACGAAGACTCTGTAAAAATACCTGATGAGTATGTGATTTATCTATTTGATTTTGGTAAAAGTTGGAATCATCCATATGCATTGGGAGCTGCAGTCAGTCCTAATAAAGATTATATAATTTATTTTTGTCAACAAGGTTGATAATATAAAAGGTAGATAAATATTTTAGATTTTTATATAGGAGGTGTGATATCTATGAAATATTTACGCCGTGAACTTAATCAAGTAGAAAAAGAATATGTAAAACAATTTGGTGAAGACTCTTTAAATCGTGTCATCCTTCATGATCCTAATACAAAGGATAAACAAGATGTGCAGGATACTATTGATATTCTAAAAGAAGCAATTGCAAAAAATAAACCTCTAGAACAGGTTCCAGAGGATATGTGGAAGCTTATTGAGTTTTAATGTATATGAATTCCATAAATAAAATAAAAAGGCACATTGTCATATGAATAGGCTATCTAACAATGAAATAATTTTAGATGGGTGTTCAATACAATGTGCCTTTGTTTTATAGTTTGTAGAGTTCAGGTTTGCGATCTCTAAAAATGTTAATTTTATTGCGAATATCCTCTACTACGGTGAGGTCGATATCTACAGATGAGATGCCCTCCCTAGTGTCCATTTCGAGGAGGTTTGTACCCCATGGATCGTATACAGCGGAGTGACCAGTGCTTTGAACTCGACCTACTGTACCACAGCCGTTGACAGCACATAAGAAGAGTTGGTTTTCAATAGCTCGCACTTCGTTTAATACTTGCCAGTGGCGTAAACGCATAGTAGGCCATTGAGCAGGTACAAATAATAACTCTGTATTTGATAATGCAGCCATTCTTACGAGCTCAGGAAAGCGAATATCGTAACAGATGACGGTGCTACAAGTGATTCCATCTAGTTCAAAATGCGTAGTATGGGTACCGCTAGCAAAATAGGTATCCTCTTTAGCAGGGCTAAATCCGTGCATTTTAGAATATTCTCCTACGAGCGTACCTTCACGGTTGTAAGCATAGGAGGTATTAAATACTAAATCCTCTTTTGCTACGGCTACAGAACCGCCCACAATGTTTACATTGTGTTCTTTTGCGAATGTACTTAATAAAGCTTTTGTTCTTTCTCCATTTCTGTCAGAAATATTGATTAAATCCTTAGATGGATGAAATCCTGTATTCCATGTTTCGGGCAAGACGATAATGTCAGGCTTTTCTGATAGGGCTTGTGAAAGTAATTCTTGGACGCGCACATAATTGTATTCCACTTCGTTTACATGGACGTCCATTTGTATAAGGCTTAAGCGTTTTTTCATAGAGAATCCTTTATCTATTAGATGAGTATAATTCTAGTAATGTGTATTATAATTAGAATATTAAAGCATTATTGAGTGTATTACAATATAAGAGTCGATAAAGCTAGTTTAATTTTTTTACAATCTTTTGATAATAATAGTTTGCATACTATTTATGGAGATATAGGTTATTACTTTAGATAATGTTAGATCTTTTGGTGAAAATATGGAAATAATAGATGTTATAAATGCGCGAACTAGCGTACGTCGGTATAAAAAATCTTCTTCGGTTGGAGAAGACATAATTCAAAATTTGGTAGCCCTCGGAATGCGAGCTCCATCGCCTAAAAATCGTCAGCCCTGGCAGGTTATTCATGTGACGGCAGTGGAGAAAGAACATTTTGTGAATTTAGGCTTTCAGGTGTTAGAGCAATATAAAGAGCGAAAAGAACATTTTGGCAGCTTAGAAATTAGCCTTAAGGCTATGCAAACAGCTAGCGATTTACTCTTTGTAGTTAATCCTTATGATCACTTGCCTGACTATACTCGCGTGTGGGAGAAAAGTGATCTACAAGCTATTGGTGCTTTTGTAGAGCATATTCTACTGGGAGCTAAAGCGATTGGGTTAGGCACACTGTGGATGAATGATGTGTATTTTATGCAAAGTAAAAGTAAAGCCTTTTTAAATATTCCTCACGATGTACAGGCAATCATTGCTATAGGTATTCCAGATGAGTCCATGTATCCTAGACCTCGGAAATCGATTGATGAAGTACTAATAAAGCGTTAATTTTTACTATTCTTCATGGAAATGTTATAATATTCTGTATATAATTGTGTTCTAATAGAGGAGGACCTATGAAACGGATTCCGTTGGTAACACTGTTAGTTTTGGTATTGGCAATGGTGGTGGCAGGTTGTGGATTGCTTTCACAAAAAACAGAACCTACTAGTTCAGTACCGCCTGCAAAAGAAGTTAAGATGGTACATCCAACGGGTATTCCTGTTCTTATGTATCATAAAGTCGGCGACGACAAAGATAATGATGCAGTTATTCGGGAGGATTTGTTTAGAGAACAAATGAAGTTTCTCAAGGATAATGGCTATAATCCATTGACGATGGATCAATTGTATGATTATGTTGTAAATGGTGCTGCGGTGCCTGAAAAACCTGTTGTGTTAACCTTTGATGACGGTTATGCAGATACGTATTCTATCGTATATCCAATTATGAAAGAATATGGATTCCCGGCGACTGTATTTATCAATCCTGGCGATGTTGGGACGCGTCTAACTTGGGATCAAGTGCGTGAAATGCACAAAAATGGTATTACTATTTCAAACCATGGTTTCCAACACATAGAAATGGGTCAATTGTCGGAAGCAAAACAAATTGAAAATATAACAAAGGCCCAAGAGGCACTTGCTAAAGAAGTAGGCATTAAGGATAATCCTTGGTTCTGCTATCCATATGGAGATAAAAATGAATTCACCGACTCAGCATCTAAGAAAGCTGGCATTAAAATGGGGATGGCTATGAAATCTGGCTGGGCTCATACTGGTGATAATCCATATAATATTTTGCGTGTTTGGGTAGGCAATGCGGTGGATATCAAGCATTTTGAAGAACGCATTAGCACCGAACATTTCACTGATTTATAAGGAGAAATACATTGTTCAAAAAGAATTGGGTAAAGTTCATCATTATGGTGTTCTTATTTACCGTTGTCACATCACCCTTCGTGGTGCTCTTTGGACCATTTAATAATGTAAAGCGCGCTGTAATTGGTGCTATCTTACAATCTCGCCATCCTCATTACATTACATGGTTGTTTAATGAAGACGAGTTACAATCTATTTTGGGGACTGTAGGGGTTGTTAAAAGCCAAGATTTGTTCAAGTTTAATGCTCGTGAAGATAAGACTTTAAATCTTGAAAAAATCCAGTCTGCTCGTTATGTAGGCTATATTTTAGAAATTCCTGATCCTCGTCGTATTCAAGTAGGTACAGCGGCTAATATTCAAGAAAAAGGCGATACTACAAGTAATATTGCAAAAATGAATAATGCTGTAGCAGCGATTAATGGTGGTGGTTTCCACGACCCTAATGGTACTGGTACAGGCCGTTTGCCATATGGTTTCATCTTGCATGACGGTGAGTACGTTATCGGTAAGGATGTAGGCCCTGATGAAGACGTAGACTTTGTAGGTTTCTCTAAATCTGGTAATCTTATCGCTGGTAACTATGATAAAACTCAGCTCAGTGATATGAAGGCCATGGAAGGTATTACCTTTGGTCCGCCTCTTATCGTTGATGGCAAGAAGATGATTACCGAAGGTGATGGTGGCTGGGGCGTAGGTCCTCGTACTGCTATCGGTCAAAAGAAAGATGGTACAGTGCTATTCCTCGTAATCGATGGTCGTCAACCAGGGTATTCCATTGGTGCTACCTTGCGTGACGTACAAGATATTCTATTTGAAAAAGGTTGCTACATTGCAGCAAATTTAGATGGCGGTTCTAGTTCAACTTTGTACCTAAATGGTAAAGTCGTAAATAAACCTGCCGATTTGTTAGGGGAACGCATGATCCCAACGGCGTTTATCGTGAAATAGGAGGACAGATGAAACCTTTTACGCGTGTACTGAGCGCCTTTGCGGTAGGTATTCTTCTGCAAGGTGGGGTATACCTATACCTTGATCAATATATGTTTGCACCGACTACAGAGTTTAACGTAGCAGGCGCATCAAAAGATGATACTAAAAACTTCCCTGATGTGAAGGAAGGCACTAAATATGTGTCCTATGACCGTCAATTTATGGCCGTTGTTACAGAAAACTCTTTGAAAATTTACAAGGCTAATGAAAGTAAGCCTACAAATATCGATTTGAAGGGCCGTTCGATTAGTTACTTCAACTGGATGCCAGACCGTAACTATGCTGTCATGGGTTTATATGACTCCAGAGATGTTGTCATGGCACGCCTCAATGCGGATGATCCAGAACACGAAGTTGATACGAAACTTGAAGACTTGCCTCGGGGCAGTAAAATTGTAGATGCTGCGTACTCTGAAGCGACAAATGTGGTGTATATGAAGGTAAAAGTTCAAGAACACACATATCGCATTTATCGTACCGATGCTAACTACGATACACGTCGCGTTTACATGCAAGCTACTGATATCGGTCATATCGGTGTATTCTATGATGAAGATAACTTCTTCTACGATAATGTGAGAACTGGGGATGTATTCATGTTCAACGGCATTGAAGGGGGATGGCGTGTTATCAACCCTGAAGGGCGTTTCCGCTTTATCGGTGTTGATATGGACAAAACCATTTACATCGCCCGTGTTGATGAGGACAATAATGCATTGACTGTTTACACTGGTAAATTAGGTGTAGGATTCAATCCAGTTTACAAATACAACCACCCTACTACATTTAATGAGTTGACATTATCAGATGTAAAAAACATCATTAAGAATGGTAGTGAAGAAACTACTAAGGTAACAGAAGATACTACATCTTCTAAATCATCAAATAGTAGTGGTAGTAAAAAGAAATCTTAAGAAAAAGCCTTTATAATGTTCTTTCATTATAAAGGCTTTATTCCTATAATAGTATGTACCCTAAGGATATCTATGAATATATTATTTGTACGCCTTAGTTACATAGGTGATGTTTTGCATGCTACACCTGCTGCGCGGTGGATTAAGGAACAGTATCCTGATGCTAAGTTGCATTGGATTGTAACGCCTAGTATGGTAGAGCTCCTGCAGGGCAATCCCTATGTAGATAAAATAATTCCCTGGGAACGGGATGAATACGAGGCACATTCTAAAAAACTACATATTCCTACAATGTGGCGCATGTGGTGGGATCTTAAGGCCAAATTAGAGCCTTATAAATTTGATGTAGCCGTTGATGTGCAAGGGCGACTCATAACAGGGCTAGTACTATTAGCTTCAGGAGCCCCCATTAGACTTGGCCTTGGTGGCACAAAAGAGTTGAATTGGCTGTTTACTAACTATAAAACGAAGCCTAGTACAGAACACGTGATTAAACGCTATGTAGAGGTAGCTCAGTTGTTAACAAAGGCTATTACTGAACATGCAAATTTAGATACATCGCTTAACATTGATAAATACGGTATTGAGAGCAGTTGTCCGCTAAATGAATCTAATGTTAATACGTTGTACCACATGGACTTTCAGGTGCCAACAAATTTACATAGTTGGGCAGAAAATCAATGGAAGTCGATTGATAATGACGTTTCTTTACATCGAGGCGTGGTAGAAACTCCGTTACGCATTGGGCTGGTATTAGGTACCTCTTGGGCAACGAAAGAGTGGCCTCAGGAAAAATGGTATTCTCTCATTAAATCCCTTCAATATAGAGCGAAATTTGTTTGTTTAGGTGGCCCTAAAGAGGCTGCTCAATACAAACCCTTGCTGGACTCTTTGAGAGATGAGGGTATTGATAAAATTGTTCTGAATATGTTAGGGGAAACGACACTTCAAGAATTAGGGGCTTTAATTGAAAGTTGTGATGTAGTAGTTACTGCAGATACGGGAGCTCTGCATATTGCGTTAGCTTTAAATAAGCCTGTAGTAGCACTCTTTGGCCCTACGGACCCTAAATTATGGGGCCCTCTGACGGGGACCTTTAAGGTGCTCGTAAATGACGAATTAGATTGCTTGGGGTGTCGAAAACGACGTTGTCCTAAGCCAGATCAATATTGTATGTCTGGTATTGATCCAGTACGTGTAAAGAAAGCAATTTTTGAACTGATAGGAGATACACATGGCAAAGTTTAAAATTCAAAAAGGTTTATCCGATGCGGATATGATGAAAAATTTTAAGGATACAGAAAATTTCGAAGATACTATGCTCAATAAGGAGCGAGATGCTAAGAAACCAGTAGTTCATCAAAGTCCAAAGCAAAAAGAAGATGCTTTTTACCGTGATTTCTTAACTGAAAAAGTAGAGACTATGATTGGTAAAATGCTCCTTGATATCAAGATGGAGTATTTTAAAGAAGGGGAAGGGGCTTTCTCTATTCAGGTGAAACGGGAAGGTAAAAATATTGTCCTTGAAACTGCGCCTAAAAAGGTTAAGCCTGAGAAGTAAGCCGTATAATGGGGACTCTCAAATTTTAAAGATTAGGTCAGAACCTGTTCGTAAATGGGCAGGTTCTTTTGCATGTTTATGCATTTAAAAATATCGGCTTAGTTATTAATAAAATTGATGAGCTTATAAGCATACCGACGTTTATCGAATTACTACATTTATAAATACCGATATATTTTGAAAAGTATTTAATAATAACCAAAAATTATTACGATATAATTTTTAGTTTCTCATTAAAATGAGCAATTACAAAAAAATTAATTTGATTAAACATACATGCTAAACTCTAGTTCTTCTGCAGTTTTTTGTGATATTCATCACGAAAAAATCATCTTTGAATACATGAGATTATGAGTAAATAGCATAATGTGGTTGTTGACAAAGAATTTTATAAGTAGTCTAATATAAGTATGTATTACGATTTTAGCGCGTTTGGCTAGTGTGAGCAGACATCGAAAAAATCGTAAAAAAAATAGGTATGAGATAGTTGTTTAATGAGTGTATAAAGTTACATACACAGACTATTTCGATTTGGAGGATTAACATGGCTAAAAAATTAAGAATTT
Source organism: Veillonella parvula (assembly GCF_001553335.1). Taxonomy (GTDB): domain Bacteria; phylum Bacillota; class Negativicutes; order Veillonellales; family Veillonellaceae; genus Veillonella; species Veillonella parvula_S. The sequence continues at coordinate 9,277 of NZ_KQ960793.1, forward strand.
GCGAAACCGTTCTTCGTGACGGTCATCAATCTATTTTGGCAACACGTATGCGCTACGAACAAATGGAACCAGTGCTCGGCCTTTTAGATGATATTGGTTATGAAGCTCTTGAATGTTGGGGCGGCGCTACTTATGACAGCTGTCTTCGTTTCTTGAATGAAGATCCATGGGAACGCCTTCGCAAATTGAAAGCTAATTTGAAAAATACCCCATTGCAAATGTTGCTTCGCGGTCAAAATTTGTTGGGCTATAAACACTACTCCGACGACGTAGTAGAAGCATTCTGTAATGCGGCTGTAAAAAATGGTATCGACCGTATCCGTATTTTCGACGCATTGAATGACCCACGCAATATGGAAGCTGCTATTAAGTACTCCAAAAAAGCTGGTGCACACGTTCAATCCGCTATGGTATACACAATTTCTCCAGTTCACACAACTGAAAGCTTCTTGAAAGTAGCTGAAACTTTGGTAGAAATGGGTACTGATTCCCTTTGTATCAAAGATATGTCCGGTTTGTTAGGACCTGCTGATGCATATGATTTGGTTTCTACTTTCAAAAAACGTTTTGGCGAATTGCCAATCGATTTGCATAGCCATTTCACTTGCGGTCTTGCTAGTACTACATACTGGGAAGCTGCTAAAGCTGGCGTAGATATTATCGATACTGCTATCTCTCCATTTGCTCATGCAACTAGCCAACCAGCTACTGAAACTATGATTGAAATGTTCAAAGGTACTGAATGGGATCTTGGTCTTGACCTTGATAAATACATTCCATTAGTTGACCACTTCCGTAAAGTAAAACAACAAATCGCTGAAGAGTTCAACTTGAAACCAGCTAGTGATGTAATCCCTGCTGTTCGTCGTTACCAAATTCCTGGCGGTATGTTGTCCAATACTCAAAACCAATTGAACGAAATGGGTATGGGCGATCGCTTCTTTGACGTTATGGATGAAATGCCACGCGTTCGTGAAGACTTGGGTTACCCTCCATTGGTAACTCCAACATCCCAAATCGTTGGTACAATGGCTATGATGAACGTTATGATGGGCGACCGTTACAAAATGGTTCCTAACGAAGTTAAAGATCTTGTTCGTGGTAAATATGGTCAATTACCTGGTACAATTTCTGATGAAATTCGTCAAACTATCATTGGTGATGAACAACCTATTACTTGCCGTCCAGCAGATCTTATCGAACCTGAATTGGAAGGTTACCGTCAAGATTTAGCTTCTAAAGGCTACAATGGCATCACTGACGAAGACGTATTGACTTACGCTATGTTCCCAGAAGTTGCTATTAACTTCTTCGATGCAAATCGTCGTTAATCCAAATTTTAAAAGAGGATTCTTAGGAATCCTCTTTTTTTTGACCATATTTAATCTATCCTCATAGAGAAATAGTATAATCCAGTATATATTTTGTTTTATTAAATGAAGAGATTCAATAGTTGTTTCATTTTTTATATTTTAGATTTTTTATAAACAGTATAGACAAGTTCCTATTAAAAGGGGAGACTAAGGAACTATGAAATATTAGATATTACCAATTTTCATATCGCCATAAGATACATGGGTGCGTGTGAAAATATAATTTTTACGAAAAGTATTAGATATTAAAAGGGTCGAGATACCTTTGAATAATCGGTCAATTATAAACTACGTATGAAAGAATAGTGAATAATATGTTGGATATTTGCGTGTTTTACTTGCGTTAAGTATTAAAAATAGCGTAAACTATAGAGAGTATCTACTATTTATGATATTGAGGTAATCCTGTGAATTTACAAATACGAATTTGGATATCCAATGTTGTGCTGTTTGTTGTACCTATTTTAATAGCAATTATTTTATTTTTGCTATATTTTACAGGTTTGCGCATATTGGCCAATGCCGGTTACTATTTGCGTATTGAGCAGGAACAACAGTTTAAAAGTGTCAGTCGAATAACTGAAACCATTACCTTTTATGGGTTAGAAAATGATCTAATTAATAGCTTGGTTAAGCCTAGCTATAGCTTACTTGATCCAAAGGAAGTATATGTTGAAGTACTTGATCAAGGAAGTATGGTGTATAACTACGGTAATCCACAAATCTATAGTGCTTCTGCCATTGTTGGTCTTATTGATGTTAACCCTGAATTACAGGGTATCGTATATCAATCCAATAATACTTTCGTTTATGAAATGAGAAAGTACGATGGACGTCATTCCTATGTATACCATATTGCGATTAGGCGTGCTACTCATGGTAGTGATAGCTTAATAGAATCCGTATCTTTCTATATTATCGTAGTTTCCATATTGCTCTTTATTGTTACATTTTTTGCTATTAACCGATTTGTTACACGATTTATCATGATTCACGTTAAGAACATGACAAAGTCGTTAGAAATGGCAAATCGTCAGATTGAAATGGAACAGGAACAACAAAAAGAGTTACTCGCTGGTATATCCCATGATATACGAACTCCGTTGACGGCTATTAAAGCTTACGCTGAAGGTGTTCGTGATGGTATTGCACCAACGGAAGAGCAACAAAAAAGATACATGGGGATTATTTTGAAGCGGGCCAATGATTTAGATTCTATGTTAGAGGAACTATTCCTCATAACAACATTGAACTATAAAAAAGAATCTCGTCCATCTGAGCGAATTGAATTAGGTCAGTTTGTACGTGACTTTGTAGAAGATCATTTAGCTCCGTATCAATCGAAGGGGCTTGAGATTAAGGTCCGTATAGCTACGGAAACACCTTTTATCAATGCTAACCCACAATTGTTACAACGTGTTTTGCAGAATGTGTTGAACAATAGTGCTAAGTATAAAATGACCGATATTGGTCACTGCATCATAGATGTAACGAGTGATGATGATTTTGTATACTGTGTCATCAGTGATGATGGACCAGGTGTGCCGCCAGAATCTCTAGAGCGTCTGATGCGCCCATTCTATCGTGTAGATTCGTCTCGTACGAATCCTCAAGAAGGTAGTGGCCTAGGATTGTCGATTATCCGTCGAATTATGGAAATCTTTGAAGGCCGAGTTATGATTGAAAATGTAAGGCCACATGGTCTACGTATCATATTAGAGTTTCCTAAGCAAGGAGAAGAATCATGAGTGAACATATCTTAATTATTGAAGACGATTTGGATATTGCCAATATTGAGCGTGATTATTTAATGGTGGCGGGCTATGATGTAACGATTATGACTAATGGTATAGATGGCATTGAAGCAGCATTAAATACTCCTGTAGACCTTATTATCCTTGATGTTATGTTGCCAGAAATGGATGGCTTTGAAGTTTGTCGTCAAATTCGTGACAAAGTTCGTGTACCAATCGTTATGGTAACTGCGCGTCTTGATGATATCGACAAAATCCGTGGCTTAGGCGTAGGCGCTGATGATTATATTGAAAAGCCATTCTCTCCATCTGTATTGATTGCGAAGATTAAAGCTATGTTGGCGCAATATAAACGTTTAACAGAGCGCGATGCAATGGAAACAAACGCTATTCAATCCGGTGAAATCCGTCTCGACCCTAAAATGATGAAAGTATGGGTGAATAAAAAAGAGGTTCATCTCAAAAAGAAAGAATTCCAGTTGTTAGAGTTCTTGATGCGTAACCGTGATATTGTATTTAGCAAAGAAGAATTGTATTCTCGTGTATGGGGACTTGACTCCTATGGTGATTATGCAACTGTAGCGGTTCATATTAATCGTTTACGTGAAGAAATTGAGGATAATCCATCTGATAGTAAGCATATTATTACAGTGTGGGGTGTAGGGTATAAATTCGTTTAGTATCGAGAATATGCATTCACATTATACTCACGTTGTTCGTGGTTGTTGATTAGATATGACTTTATAGAGATTTTATTATAGAGATATAATCAAAGGTTTAAGAATTGTTTATATAGTTACTTTGATAGTTTAGATATTCCATGTATACTTATTTAAGTAAGGCTGACTATGACTCTAGATAAGTAATATTTTAACTTCTCTCTCTTAATAAGTTCTCTCTAAAGCTTATCTAGATTATATATACTCTCTCTCTCAACAGTCCTTACACTCTCAAACTATATGCATAAAGGGCATTTGCTAGCGACGGCTAGTGAATGCCCTTTATGTTTTTTAGATTTTAGATATTTGAATACATTCTATACAGCTTCTTTCAGGGTTCTAGGTATTTATCTAGTGGAGGATATACGGTTATAATAATTATACTTCCATAAGAAAAGTTATAAATTGATATCTTGCATTGTAAAAGCAGGCGTACTATAATAGGTTCATCAAAATCAATTTTATAAAATTAATTTTGAGATGATTTGAATTATTGTGAGACGTGGCGTATTTATAAAGTATCATAATTATATGATTTATGATTTGGTTCTTATTTTACCTTTTATAATCATCATTAAGACGTTATGGGTGAGGTAGAAGAATATTAAGAAGAATATAAGGAGATCTACATGACATTTTCAAAATATAAGAAAACAGTAATTGCGTGTATTTTTGCTTTGGGTATTGGGGTAGGCGGAGGATATTATTTCTTTGGCAGCCCTGTTAATACGCAACCAACAAACGTGAGAGAACAAACTAAACAGACTAAGCCTATTACTGAAACGCGTAATACCTATGTAGTACAAGCAGCTAAAGAATCTGGGCCAGCTGTAGTAGGGATTACAACACAAGTATTTCAAAAGGATATTTTTAACCGTACTATCTATGCTGGAGAAGGTGTCGGATCTGGTGTGCTTATCGATAATGACGGACATATTATAACAAATAAACATGTGGTAGCGGGGGCTAGAAATGGGGAGGTTACAGTATCATTGTCTGATGGCAGTACGGTGACGGGGACTGTTATAGGTTCAGATTCACAGACGGACTTAGCAGTTGTAAAAATTAAACCTCCAAAAGATATTAAACCTATCAAAATTGGTGACTCTGACTCCTTGCAAGTAGGGGAGCCAGCTATTGCTATTGGCAATCCTTTAGGTCTTGAGTTTAAAGGTTCAGTTACCGCTGGTGTTATTAGTGCCTTAGCACGTACAATTGATGATCAAGGTCAACGATTCCCATTGATTCAAACTGATGCAGCCATTAATCCAGGTAACTCAGGTGGTGCGCTTATTAATGCAGATGGTGAGTTAATTGGTATCAATAGCTCTAAAATCTCTAAAGAGGGAATTGAAGGTATGGGCTTTGCTATTCCAATTAATTCTGCGATGACAATTGTTGATTCTATTATTAAAAATGGTAAGGTCATTCGCCCTTATATTGGGGTGTGGGCTGTAGACCGTCAAACTGCAGCGCGCAATAATGTAACCTATGAAGGTGATGGACTTCTTGTTGTTCAACTTGATCCTAATGGTCCTGCTGCACAAGCTGGTCTCGTAGAAGGGGATACGATTGCACAAATTGATGGTAAAGATATTACTACATTACGTGAATTAAAAGAACAAATTGATGCTAAGAGCCCGGGAGATACAATTTTGGTATCCTATACTCATAACGGCAAAATGAAGAGTACACAGCTTAAATTAGGGGAAGCGTCTTCAAATTAGAATCTAGTAAATAAAACTTAATTAAGTATTCCAATAATGCACTACTTTCTTTTGTAGTGTTAGAAAATCCTCATCTTTTAGATGAGGATTTTTAGTTATAATAGGGTACTTTAATAGATTTTGTATAAAAAATACCATAAATAAGAAAATTTTTTTGAAAAAATTTTTCCCTATAAACTCAGAAATTAACTGTGTTTATAGATTAGAAATAATAAAAAATATATTAAATTTTAATATTTTTTTACAAGGTACCTTGCATTCCAAGGTACCTTATGTTATTATGTATTTGTCAGTACATGATAGTGACCGTAAGAGAGCTTTCACATTGGCAGGCAAGCACAGCCTAAAAGGGAGGAACTATGCAAGTTCAATTAAAAAAAGGTGTTATGGACATGCTGGTGCTAGCATTATTAACACAAAATGATCGCTACGGATACGAAATCGTAAGTACCATTTCAGAATATATTGAAATATCTGAAGGAACGATATATCCATTGTTTAACAGACTGAAAAAAGAAAAGTATGTTGAAACGTATTTAAAGGAGTCTTCTACAGGCCCATCACGGAAATATTATCATATCACGAACGAAGGCCGTGCAGCATATAACAAGATGCGTCAAGAATGGGATGATTTTTCTGGTGTTATCAATATGCTGTTGAAAGGAGTCGATAATAATGAACAAAAATAGCTTTTTGGATGCATTGCGTAATATATTTAAAAAAGCGCGTGTTGCAGATGTGGAGAGTATCATAGAGGTTTATGAAGAGCATTTTGCGGTAGGTTATGAAAAAGGGCTTACCGATAGTGAGATCATTAAATCCTTAGGGACTCCAGAGGAAATATATGCATCCTACGTAGATGCAGGTATCATTACAGACACAATGAATCAAGATGGTAGTGAAAGTAAATCCGTTAATATGCAAGAAATTTATGCACGATTTGATGATTATAAAGAGCGTCTTTTACCTCAATTACCGGGGATGGCTAAAAAAGCATCTAAGACTTTGCTCTCTATTGGAAGTGCCTTATCCTATATTGTAGGTGCTCTTATATTCATTATTACACCGGCTATCTTGTTCTTGCTAGGTAGCTCATGGCAACCATTTGAGAATGTTACTGCATTTCCAGTATTGTCCATTGTAACTTTAGTGGCACTTGGTGGTGTAGGTCTATTTGGTGGACTTACGTGCGTCTTTGTTGGTACAGAGCTTCGTGGTGTGCGTGAACGTTACTTCCGCAATGTGGACTAAGGAGGATTTATGAGACGAATTATAATAACAGCGATTTTAACCGTAATTTGTGCTGTTGGGGCATGTACATCGTTTGCAGTAAATGATTTACCTAATTTTGGTGAATGGATGAAAACAAATGAACAACAGTTTAGAAAACCACATAGACATGATGGTCCTAATAAATATATGGATAAACATATGATGGATGGAAATAATCAAATGATGCCTCAAGATGGCATGGGGCCAAATAATGGACAGCATATGCACCAAAATGGTCAAAACCAAATGATGCCTCAAGATGGTATGGGACCAAATAATGGCCAGCATATGCATTCAAATTGTCAAATGCCTCCACAAGGTCAAATGCCTATGCAAGGCCAACCACCTCAACAAACTAATGGTAATGCACCACAACAACAAAGTGAACAAGGTGTGCCACAAGCTACACAAAACTAACGATACTTTATGAGTCCATTTCTCTTATAAGATTATGGAGTACGTGGTCATGAAAGTGCATTCATGGCCACCATAGAGCCACATACTCTATGTGATACATTCGTATCAGAATCTCTCTCTTACACACAATAACTACACACAAACAAAAAGAGCTCCTCAGTGAAGGAGCTCTTTTTGTATCTATTTATAAATATAGACAGTAGTTGATGGACTGGGAATATTTTATTAACTTCCTAATGAAAAACGACCTATGCATGTATATAGGTCGTTAAAAAATTATTTGATGTGTTTAGAACCGCGTTCTGTCATAGCTACGCCGTCTTTGCAAAGAGGGCATTCTTCAGGTTTATAAGTTGGAACTTCAAGATTAAGTAATGCTTGTACCTTTTCATGAGGTACACCGAATTCTGCTTTGCCTCCAGAACGGTTTACAAGAAGGCCTACCCCTACGATTTCGCCACCAGATTGGTTTACCACATTTACTACTTCTTGTACAGAACCACCAGTAGTTACGATATCTTCAACGATAAGTACTCTTGTGCCTGGCTCGATTTTAAACCCACGACGTAATGTCATAACGCCTTTTTCGCGTTCTGTGAAGATAGCACGGGTGCCAAGCGCTTTACCTACTTCGTGAGCAAGTAAGATGCCGCCAGTCATAGGTCCAATAACAAGTTCTACATTTTGATCGCGGAAGCGTTCAGCTAATTCTTTACAAAGTTTTTCAGTATATTTTGGATGTTGCAATACATTGAATTTTTCAACGTACATTGGACTGTGGAGACCAGATGTCAAAAGGAAGTGACCTTCTAAAATAGCTTGAGTGTCGATCAATAATTGTTTTACTTCTTGTTCTGTCATCATTTGGATACTTTCTCCATTTCTTCAATAATTAAATGAACTGCTTCACGAGGGTTTTCGGCTTGTGTAATAGGTCGACCGATAACAAGGCGAGATGCTCCATCTTGCAAAGCACTAGCTGGTGTAGCAACCCGTTTTTGGTCGTCTGTTGTTGCAAAGGAAGGGCGAATACCAGGGGTAACGATGAGGAAGTCATCGCCACATGCTTCACGAATCATTTTAGCTTCTAATGCGGAACATACAACACCATCCATACCACAGTCTTTAGCGAGTTTTGCAAGGCGAATGACTTGGTCGGAAATAGGTAGCTGACCACCAATAGCAGTCCAAGATTCATCGTCAAAGCTAGTTAATGCGGTGATGGCTAATAATTTTGGGCGTTCCACGCCAAGTTCTTTGCCACTCTCACGAGCTGCCTCAACAGCAGCTTTCATCATGACAGGACCACCTTGACCATGTAAAGTAATTAAACTAGCGCCGAGACGTGTTAAGGAAGCTACGCCATGGGCTACGGTATTTGGAATGTCGTGCAATTTCAAATCAAGAAATACTTGTTTGTTTTGCTCCTGTAAAAAACGAATTGTTTTTGCTCCTTCGGCGTAGAATAGCTCCATGCCGACCTTGTAAAAGCTAACCGAATCACCGAGGGATAATACGATTTCTTTCACTGCATCCATCGTGGATACGTCAAGGGCAACGATTAATCTGTCATCTGCCATGTTGCAACCTCCATACTACATACATATCTAAATAATTTTCACATACTGAGGGCCTATCTGTCAATTAAAATTGGTGTGAATGAGGTGATTATTGGTCACCTTTGAACAGTAGATTATAGTCTATTTCATGCTATAATAAGTAGAGTAAATGAATATAATTCTTATATATAGATTTTGAAAGGAGTCCTATGTTAGATTTTGTTGCATTAGACTTTGAAACAGCAAATAAATTTAAAAATAGTGCATGCTCCTTGGCGGTTATTACCGTAAAGGACGGACAAATTACCAAAAAGGCATATAGCCTCATCAAGCCTCCGTTTATGAGTTTTGATGATGAATGTATTGAAATTCATGGTATCCAACCGAAGGATGTTCTTCATGAAAAGACCTTTGATCAGTTGTGGAATGCCATTTATGAAAACCATTTAAAAGGGAATATTATGGTGGCTCACAATGCGAAATTCGATATGAACGTATTGCGTGCTACTTTAGATTATTATAAAATCCCTTGGCCAGAACTAGATTATGCATGTACAGTTAAACTTTCACGTGCGGTATGGCCTGATTTAGTTAATCATAAGTTGAATACAATGGCCGCATATATTGGAGTTGAGTTTAAACATCACTATGCACTGGATGATGCAGAGACTTGTGCAAAGGTTGTATTAGAAGCTGCTAAGTTGAAAGGCGTTAATAGTTTACCAGATTTATTAAAGACTACAGGCGTACCGTTAGAACCATTCATTGATAATAAAAATCGCTCTGCTCAAGATGCATTACATAAAGAGCCAGAACCAGAACAAATGTCGTTCTTTTAGTAAGGAGAGGTACTATGTTGGGGAAAGAATTATTAGCGTATGTAGATCATACATTATTGCGTCCTACAGCTACATGGGATGATATTAAAGAAGTTTGTGAGGATGGTATAAGGTATAAAACTGCATCTGTTTGTATTCCTCCAGATTTTGTAGCATCCGCCCATGAAGCATATCCAGAACTTAACATATGTACCGTTATCGGTTTCCCTTTAGGATATGAAACAACAGAGGTAAAGGTGGCAGAAACGAAACAGGCCATTGAAGAAGGCGCTTCTGAAATTGATATGGTTATTAATCTTGGAGATGTAAAGCAAGGTGATTTTGAAGCGGTAACTAGTGAAATTGAGGCGCTTAAGAAGGCTTGTGGTGATAAGATTTTAAAAGTTATTATCGAAACTTGTTATCTTACAGATTCTGAAAAGGTGGCGCTTTGCAAATGTATTACAAATGGTGGCGCAGACTATATTAAAACATCTACTGGATTTGGTAGCGGCGGTGCAAGCCTTGAAGATATTAGACTCTTTAAAAAGCATATTGGTCCTAATGTACAGATTAAGGCCGCAGGGGGTATTCGCTCTATTACGGATATGAAAGCCTATATTGCAGAAGGTTGTAGCCGAATTGGAGCCAGTGCAGCTGTAGAGTTATTAAAGAATCACTTGAACGAAGAAGTATAATAGAAAACCACCTAGGCTATGCTTAGGTGGTTTCTTAGAATGGCGGTGTAACTATGCGTATGTATGATATTATTCTGAAGAAAAGGGCGAACTTGCCGTTATCAGATAAGGAAATCCGCTTTGTCATAGATGGCTATGTAAATGGAGAAATCCCTGATTACCAAGTGAGTGCACTCTTGATGACCATAGTTTTTAATGGTATGAATGCTCGCGAATTAGGAACTTTGACCTTGGCTATGGCTCAATCAGGTAATATGGTAGACTTATCGAATATTGATGGGATCACCGTAGATAAACATAGTACAGGTGGCGTAGGAGATAAGACCACACTTATTATTGCGCCTCTCGTAGCTGCTTGTGGCGGCAAGGTGGCTAAGATGTCTGGTCGTGGACTTGGTCATACAGGCGGCACTATTGATAAGATGGAATCTATTCCAAATTTAAAGGTATCTTTAGAGAAAGATGCTTTTATCAATCAAGTTAATAAAATTGGTCTTGCTGTTATTGGTCAGTCGGAAGGGCTTGCACCTGCTGATAAAAAGCTATATGCTTTGCGCGATGTGACGGGAACTGTGGATAGTATCCCTCTTATTGCATCCTCTGTTATGAGCAAAAAATTGGCTTCTGGTGCTCAAGCAATTTTGTTAGATGTAAAGGTTGGCAGTGGTGCCTTTATGAAAAACATAGAGGATGCTCGTGAATTGGCTAAAGCAATGGTAGAGATTGGAAAGGAAAATGGCCGTTCAGTTAAGGCTATTTTGACGAATATGGATCGACCGCTAGGCCATGCTATTGGAAATGCTTTGGAGATTCGCGAGGTTATTGATACGTTGAAAGGTCATGGTCCAGAGGATTTAACGCATGAATGTATTATCATGGCAGCTCATATGCTCGTATTGAGCCATATGTGTGATTATGAAACGGCTCTCAGTCGTGTGCAAGAGGCACTCGACTCTGGTGCCGCATTAGAACGATTGCGTATGATGATTGATGCTCAAGGTGGCGACAGCCAAGTTATTGATGATGAAAGCCTATTAGCTATTGGCAAATTCACCTATGAAGTTACAGCGCCTCAAGACGGTTATATTACCCATATGAATACAGAACAATGCGGGATTGCATCCGTTATGCTTGGAGCCGGTCGGACCGTTAAAGATGGCCCTATCGATTATGGTGCAGGTATTGTAATGCACAAAACAACTGGGGACGCCGTTAGCATGGGTGAAAGGATAGCTACACTATATGCTTCTGATGAAAGCTTATTCACTAATGCGGCCCAGACCTATTTAGCGGCGATTACTACTGGTAATACCGCACCTAAAGTAGTGGATACTATACTTGATATTGTAGAGTGAGGAGTGCAATATGAAAGAAAAGGATATTCAAAAGCTCATCGATCGTGCTATTGTGGCTCGCGACAAAACCTATAGTCCTTATTCACATTTTGGTGTGGGCGCAGCCCTTCTTTGCGAAGATGGAACCATCTATGAAGGGTGTAATATAGAAAACGCTTCTTATGGATTAACTAATTGTGCGGAGAGAACTGCTATATTTAAGGCAGTGTCGGAAGGGCAAACAAAATTTAAAGCCCTTGCCGTAGTTGCTGATACGGAAGGGCCTTGTGCACCATGTGGTGCTTGTCGTCAGGTGATTTCTGAATTTGAAATACCTCGTATTATAATGGCGAATTTAAGAGGGGACTATACAGTTGTTGAATTAGAAGGTTTATTACCTTTTAGATTTGGGGCCGATAACATGTAAAAAAGAGACCACGTTGATGTGGTCTCTTTTTGGTATACCTTAGAATGCAGGAACAATAGCACCTTGGTATTTTTCTTGGATGAATTTGATAATTTCAGGACTATGAAGTGCAGCCATCAATTTTTTGATGCGAGGGTCATTTTCATTGCCTTTAAGTACAGTTACGATATTTACGTAAGGGGAATCGTTATTTTCAATTGCCAATGCATCTTTGCCAGGGTTAAGACCTGCGTTTAATGCAAAGTTAGTATTGATAGCGGCTAAGGCTACATCGTCAAGGGAACGAGGTACTTGTGCTGCTTCTAATTCTACGAATTGATATTCGTTAGGGTTTGCAGTAATATCTTGTACGGTAGATAAGATGTTAGTGGAGTCTTTTAATGTAATTAGACCTTGTTTTTGTAACAACAATAATGCACGACCACCGTTTGTAGGGTCATTAGGAATAGCGATTTTAGCGCCTTTTGGAAGATCTTTTAAATCTTTGATTTTACGGGAGTATAAACCCATTGGCTCAAGATGAACACCACCGGCAGATACTAAGTCAAGTTTGTGAGCTTTTGCGAATTCCTCCATGTAAGGTACGTGTTGGAAGAAGTTGGCATCAATCTCTTTGTCCCCTAAAGCCAAGTTAGGTGTGTTGTAATCAGTAAATTCAGTGATTTTTAATTCGATACCATCTTTTGCTAAGATTGGTTTAACTTGTTCCAAAATTTCTGCGTGAGGTACTGCTGTTGCCCCAATTTTTAATACTTGTTTGCCATCGCTAGCAGCTTGTTTGTTGTCGTTACCACAGCCTGCGATTAATAAAGCGCCGCCAAGGATTACAGTAGCTGCCAATGCTAAAAATTTTCTCATTAGACACACTCCTTATACAATAATTACATATAAAATATTAAATCTATAGTACTAAATAACTTCCTATCTATCAAGAAGGAATTATTATAGGTTCTCCATAACTAAAAACTATGGAGAACCTATAATATAAGTATGTTCATTTTTAAAATAATTTGCCCATGATAAGTCCAATCGCCCACATTAGTTGATAAATCATAGCGGCCCCAGCGGTAGTACCCATAGCCTTATCTAATTGGAACTCATCTGTATTGGTAGATAATGTATGAATTGTTTTGAAAGCTAGTGGTGCTGCAAGGAACGCTAATAAGGCGAACCATGTCATATGGCCTACTATAATCCAAGCAATGATCCAAATAAAATTGAAAATATATGAGATACTCATTAAGCTGAGTGCTCTTTCACGACCAAGCACGATTGGCAACGTGTGACGTCCATGGCTTTCATCATTACGAATATCTCGGATATTATTCGTCAACATGATGGAACCAACTAGCAATGTAGATGGAATTGCAGGAATTAACAGGGCTAAGGATAATTCTCGTATCCAGGCATAGCCTGTAATGAGTACGATAGCAAAACCCATGGCGATACCAGAGGAAATTTCTCCAAATGGTGTTCGAGAAATTGGTTTTGGACCGCCAGAGTAAAGAAAACTAATTAGAATACATAAGAAGCCTACAGGAATGTAGTACCAAGTTATAGTAGCAGATAAATAAAGACCAATAATAATGGGTACAAACATGAGTACTTTAATCATCGTTATAATGAGCTCTGGTGTTATAACGCCACGTGTGATAGAACCAGCATTACCTACCTTTTGACCAGCATCGAGTCCAGATTTAAAGTCTTTATATTCATTCCATAAATTAGCTACAATTTGGGCTGTTACAACAGCTAAAAATATGAGCACTGTATGGAAAATGGCAAGACCTGTACCCTGAGCAGCACCAAATGCGTAATAACTAAAGGCGGCACCTAAAATGGTAGGCCCCAATGCAGCAGCTAATGTGCGAGGCCTAGTGAGGGGAATTAATTCTTGTATCATGTTAAAAGCACACCGAGTGTGCACTCCTTTCCATTTCTCATACATATATCATCTTTACATGTCTATTTATGTATTGTATAGCAGAAAGGTAAGCTTGTAAATTATACTATACAGTTATATATGTCGATATAGTATAATAATTAATATATGCAGTATAGATTATCCTTTAAACTCTTAATATATACTGCACAGATTATCTAACAATCTATACATAGTGTATTGTTAAAAAGGTGAGGTGTCTTATGAGAACTCTCAATAAAAAGTTGATGACATTGGCTTGTGCCACCTGTTTAACTGTGGGTATGGGGGCAGTGGCATGTGCTGATACGGTAGATTTAGGTTATGGTATGTACGGCACAACTTCCCCAACTGTGAAAGCTGTAGAAGTTATGCATATTTCTACTGATACAAGATTGCGTAATCAAGAACAAGATAAATTTCTTAAAGTAGCAAATAAATCTGCTGTTGATACTATTAATAATGTTGTGAAAGTACAGACTGGTGTAGCTGTTGAACCAGTGAAGGGGGACTTTCTTGATGGTTACTCCTTCTATCAATTGCAAGGTACTGATAAACAAGGACATCATATAGGTGGTTTAATTGTTATTAACTATTCTAAAAATGCAATTGATCAAGTTATAGGTATGAATAAGACTATTTTAGAGAAGGGGTCAGATGCGGAAAAAGCTGCATTAAAGCACTCTATCTCTAAACATGTAGAATCTTACTCTAAAGAGACGGCCCAACAACAATTACAAGGCATGAAGAGCAATACTATTGAAGGTGCTAAATTAGCTAAAGATCTAAAAACGATAAATGATAAGTTACCTTCTCAAATTATAGGTACCTTTGATAAAATGCTTGCCACAGATAAGAAATCATCTCCTAAAAGTATAGAAGAGGTCCGTTCTTATGTAGACTTTATGGCAAAACAAGTGAGCCTAGATGCAACGCATGTGGCCTATAAACCTGTGCAAACACGCTATGGTACAGCTGTGGCAGGCGATTTACGCGGTAGTCTAAAATATGATGGCTTTAGAAATACGTACTCCTTAATTGGATATGCTGTTCCTACAGATAAAGGTGTATCTTTACAGCTTTTAATGTCTGATGACTCTAGCTATGATTATTGGGCTAATGAGTTGAATCATATGTATCAAACACAATCTCTCAAGGGAGGTAAATAATATGAAATCTTTGAAAGTATTGGCTTGTGCAGCTTGCTTAATGGGTACTGTATCTGGCGTAGGTTTTGCTAAGGATGTACAAACAATTGCAGGATCCATGGTAGTGCCTAACAATGTAACTGTTGTTTCTGCATCCAAAACAAATACACGTGATTTTGTAGAAAAACAATTAAATGAAGAACCTTCAAAATCTACGATGTCGAATATGATGGCAAAGGAATTTTTCCAAAACTTTGGTACTAATTTTGATGTATACCAATTGCAAGGGGCAGATAAAACTGGTCAAAAAGATGCATTCGTAGTAGCTGTAGATGTTAAACAAATAGCGCAACAAGTGGCTAAAGAAAAGGCTAATGACCCTATGTTTATAGCGACAATGGCCGCTCTTGATAAAGGTCAAATTGATCCTGTAACAGAGCAACTTCTATTAGGAACAATAAATAAACAGATTCCCACTAGCACAACAGTAGTTCCTTTGAATAGACCTATTAATGTGTCTAGTCGTGATCCCCAAAAAGCAACGATTATGCCTAAAACACTTAAAACTCTAACCGTAGAAAATGCAGAACAAGTACATCCGGTGGGTGGCACAAAATATCAAACATATGCAGCAAGCTCTCGCTTGTTATATGCAGATGGAAGTGTACAAACTCCACTCTATGCAAATGCTGCATTTGTGTTGAAGGCAGGAAAGCCAGTGTTGTATGTAGGTATAACAACTGATGTACAACGTGATTATTTCAAACCAATATTTGACAATGCATTCAAATCAATTAAATAATTGGTTATATACGTACTTTTATTTTATATGTGATATATTGAGGTAAGTCATATATATCGAGGCATCAACATGAGTTTCGCGCCTTAAATATAGTCATATTAATTTATATTTATTTATAAAAGGAGATTTATCATGAAAACAATTTCTACAGACAAAGCACCAGCAGCAGTAGGCCCTTACTCTCAAGCTAAAGTGGTTGGCGGTTTATTATTTGCTTCTGGTCAAATTCCACTCAATCCTACAACTGGTACAGTTGTTGAAGGGGGCATTGTAGAGCAAACTGAACAAGTATGCAAAAATATTGAAGCCGTATTGACTGAAGCTGGTACAGACTTTTCCAAGGTTGTTAAAACAACTTGCTTCTTAGCTGATATTGGTGATTTCAAAGCATTTAATGAAGTGTATGCTAAATATTTCACTTCTAAACCAGCTCGTTCATGTGTAGCAGTAAAAGACCTTCCATTAGGCGTTATTGTAGAAGTGGAAATTATTGCGGAAGTATAAGATGGATTATATTTCTTTGTTACAGTCAGAGATGCGTCCTGCCTTCGGTTGTACTGAGCCAATTGCATTGGCTTATGCGGCTGCGAAGGCAGTCTCTGTTTTAGATGAGTTTCCTAACCATATTCACGCAAGATGCAGCGCGAATATTATCAAAAATGTAAAATCTGTAGTCATTCCAAATTCTGGAGGGCGAAAAGGCCTAACGGCGGCCGCTACACTGGGTGCTATTGTAGGTCATCCAGAGCGTGAACTAGAGGTGTTGGAATCTGCTACAGACGAAGATCGCAAATGGCTTGGTACATTGCTTGATGCTAACTTCTGTACCGTTTCACTTGCTGAAGGCGTAGATAATCTATATATAGAAATCACTGCAGAAACAGATGAACATACAGCGGTTGTTCGCATTGAAAATGACCATACGAATGTAACCTATGTATCAGTAGATGGTGAGATTGTCTCTGAAACAGTCAATGAAATCAAGAAAGCGGCTAAAACAGAATATGCCATGACCTTCGATAGCATTTACGAATTTGTCTTAACCGGTGATATTTCTGGTATCCTACCTCAAATTAAACAGCAAGTTGAGTATAATACTGCAATTTCTAAGGAAGGTCTGTCCAATGATTATGGATCTAATATTGGACAATTGTTATTGTTAGATGAAGAAAATCCATCTCTCGAAACGAAATGTAAGGCTCGTGCCGCAGCTGGCTCTGATGCGCGTATGAGTGGCTGTCCATTGCCTGTTGTTATTTGCTCTGGCTCTGGTAATCAAGGTTTAACCGTGTCTGTACCAATCATTACGACTGCCGAGGAACTTGGTAAAAGTGATGATGAATTGTATCGAGCGCTCGTCTTTGCTAACTTGCTAACGCTTTATGTTAAATCTGGTATTGGTAAACTATCCGCATACTGCGGGGTTGTATCTGCCGGTGTGGTAAGTGTAGCAGGTATTGCCTTCTTGAAGGGTGATAGTAAAGATATAATCGAGAACACTCTTGTAAATGGTCTTGCAAGTTTATCTGGTATCGTATGTGATGGGGCGAAACCATCCTGTGCAGGAAAAATTGCAATCTCCCTTGATGGCGCTTTTATGGGATATAAACAAGCTCGCCTTAACAAAAACTACCAAAAAGGCGATGGACTTGTAGCATACTCCGTTGATGAAACTATCCGCAGTATTGGCGCTGTGGCACAAGGCATGAAAGAAACGGACGTAGTTATATTGAATGAAATGCTAAAACACTAAACTGCAAGTGACGTGGTTAGCTGAATATAAAAAGAACCCTTCGTTGGTCTGTACCTTCAAAAATTGTGTCCAATTTTGGGGGTACAGTTCACGTGAAGGGTTCTTTTTTGTTTACTGTAATTTTTTAGGATCTTTAAGTATCAATGAAGCCCCAAGACCTACTACTAGGAATGGTACGAGTGTCATCATAGCGGCAGGTAGAGGATAGGTATCCGCAAGGTTGCCTACTACAGGTGCGATGATACCGCCGATAGTTTGGCTTACCCCGAGGGTGATACCGGACGCAAAGCCGATGCTTTTAGCGAGGTAGGTTTGGCCTAGTACGATAACTGGGCTGTAACTAAGGGCTTTAGCAGCGCCAATCATGAGTAGTAACATATACGCTATAGGCATCATGATAACAGGGGAGAAGGTTGGTACTTCTGTTAATAGGAACATGGCTGGTAACCAAATCAATAGGGATAGTCTAATGATTTTAATGGGGCCATATTTGTCGCCTAATAGACCGCCAATATATGTCATGAAGATACCGATACTAAAGAATATGGTTAATGCAAAGCTACCTTGCTCTGGGCTAGTGCCGAGTTCACGAGTCCAGAAGATAGGAATAAATGCATTGATAACACGGAAGTTTACCGATTGGCTTAGGATGATAATAAACAAGATACCAAAGTATTTCCAGTAATTTTTTAGCGGCTTAGCCACTAGTGTAGGGTTTTCCATAGCTACCGCTTGGTCGATAGTGCGTGCACAAGTTACTATGCGCGGCATGAGGAGGAATAAAACTGTTGAGATAATAAGCCCCACTATGGTGAAAGCTGCCAGTCCATGAGGGCCTACTGTATAGGCAATAGAGCCAGCAAAGAGTGGGCCGATGGCAAAACCAGAGCTGCCGCCGATGGCGAAGGTACCCATGGCTTTACCTTTTTTGCCACCTCCAAGGCGATTCATGATTTTCGCTCCTTCAGGATGGAAGATAGAGGAGCCTACACCGGCTAAGGTAGCACAAACAAGTAAGCTTTCATAGGAGGTTACAAACCCCATGGCACCTGTGCTACAAGCTGAGAGCAGAACACCTAAGGCGATGAGCCGTGGCTGATTGATCTTGTCAGAGACATAACCTAATAATGGCTGTAACAATGAAGATAATGCTGTATTGGCTAATATAAGAAAGCCTGCCTGCTCTAAACTAAGTCCATAAGTGTAGATAAATAATGGCAAGAGGGCAGGTAATACACTTTGACAGGAGTCGTTAATCATATGACTCACCGTAATGAGATAAGGGTAATATTTTTTCATAGTAGTGGTCCCTTCGCAAAAAAGCGCTAACCATGGTTAGCGCTTTATATATTTTATATGGCAGAGGAGGAGGGATTTGAACCCCCGCGCCGGTTGCCCGACCTACCGCATTTCGAGTGCGGACCCTTCAGCCTCTTGGGTACTCCTCCGTGTTTTACGGCGCTCTTTAAAAAAGTCTTTCATGATTTGACTACATTCATCACCAAGGACCCCCGATGCTAATTCGGGTTCATGATTTAAACCAGGGTGAGAGAGTACATTGAAAAGAGACTCTACAGCGCCTCCTTTGTAATCACTTGCACCATATACAACACGGTCAATACGACTGTTGATGATGGCTCCAGCGCACATCGGACACGGCTCTATCGTAACATACAGGGTACAACCAGTCAACCGCCAGCGCTTGAGTACATCGCATGCTTCGCGGATGACGAGCAGCTCTGCATGAGCCGTTGCATCGTGATCTAATTCACGGCGATTATGGTGGCGTGAAATGATTGTATTGTTTTGAACTAAAATGGCGCCGATAGGAATTTCTCCTAGGGCATAAGCTTTGTGGGCTTCCTCTAGGGCAAAACCCATAAAATATTCATCACGGCTACGCTCATCCATATTTTTAATCTCTATAGGTGTAATGTTCTTTGTCATTCTCATACCTCTTAATGTATAATATCTTACATAAAGTCTATCATAGTGTGCGAAGTTATGCGAATAGATTGTGTGAGGGTATTATGGATATTATTTGGTACATATTTGATATGATTGGCACTATTGCCTTTGCTATCTCCGGAGCACTTGTTGGGGTGGCGCGGAGAATGGATATATTTGGTATGGCTGTATTGGCACTGGCCACGGCAATCGGTGGTGGAATTGTACGTGATGTTCTCTTGGGGTATTTTCCGCCGAATTCGTTACGCAATATTGTATATGTAACTGTGGTTATTTCCGTAACAATTATCGTATTTATTATCTATAACAGCCGTTATCGCAAGCATGCTATGGGCCCTCGTAGCCGAGCAAGCTATTTATTAGCCGATGCAGTTGGGTTGGCATCTTTTACAGTAACTGGAGCATCTGCAGGGTTTAAACTATATCCAGAGTTGCCAATTTTCATTGTTTTATTAGGAACTATTACTGCTGTTGGAGGTGGTATTATCCGAGATATGCTGGCTCAACGGATTCCGTCTGTTTTGAAAGAAGATGTGTACGCTCTGCCTAGTGTTATTGGGGGCATCGTTTATTACTTAATGGTTATTTCTAACTGGGTTGGAGAGGCTGTATATGGTGCGTTTACCGTTGTACTAGTTATCCGTTTACTAGCTATTAAATATAATTGGAGCTTACCCAAAGTGCGCTAAAGCTAAAGGCACTGCATTTGAGAAATAACAGGTAAATGATATAATTATACTATTAAGTATTTCATAAAAGTGTCAGAAAAAAAGAGTATTATATAAAAGTTAATTTTCGAGTCGAGAGTACTCGTGTACACAGAAGGAGATTTGCTTTATGACAAATAAATGGTTGAAAGTAGCATTAATGGTTACAGCCATTGCTACAGGTACATCCATCAAAATTGATGCAGAAACCGTATTATATGTACCTCAAGATGATCGTCCTGTAAGTTTGCAATATACAGTTGATACAGCTCGTGAGGCGGGTATGACTGTGTTGACACCACCTCAACACTTGATTTCTGGTAAGACGTACCAAGGTCAAGCTGATCAAATTATGGCTTGGGTAGAGCAAAATGCAGGTCGTGCTGATGTTATGGTATTAAGTACAGATACTCTTATTTATGGAGGTCTTGTAGATTCTCGTAAACATAATATTCCTCTTAGCACATTGCAAAATCGCTTGAAACGTATTGAAGGTTTAAAAGCGCGTAATAAAAATGTACGCATCTATGGATTTGGTACCGTAATGCGTTCCCCACGCGCGAGTGGTGGTGGTACTGAACCGGCCTACTATGCGGAATATGGCCCAACTATCTTCCAAATCGCTGCATTACAAGATAAATTAGATTCTGGCTCTTTAACGCAAGAAGAAACTCAAAAATTGATGAGCCTACAAGCCTCTGTTCCTGTGGAATACTTGCAAGACTGGTTTGACCGCCGTCAAAAAAATATGAAAATCAACAAAGAGTTGATTGATGAAACTCGCAGTGGTGTATTCGACTACTTTGCATTAGGTCATGATGATACATCTCAATTATCTCAATCCGCTCTAGAAGGTCGTTACCTTAACAAATATTCCAAGGATATTTCTGTTGAAAAATACGGTAGCTTCCCTGGTGCTGACCAACTTGGTCTCTTGTTGATGGCGCGTTCCCGTACCGATGTGAGCACAGAAAAACCTACATTCTCCGTAATTTATCCACTCGGTGGCGGAGGTAAAACATTGCCAGGTTACGAAGATCAAACGATTGATAAAACAATTGCTCAACACGTTGAGGCTGTAGGTGGCACAATGGTGACACAAGGTAAACCAACTGTATTATTGGCTGTTAATACACCTCTTACTACGAGTACAGGCGAGTCTGAAAACTTCGAAAACTTCCCAATGATCTCTAACTCTACAAATGCTTTCGTAGATCGCATTCAGCAAGCTGTTGACTCTGGTGTGAACGTAAGCGTTGCAGATATTGCTTTCAATAATGGCGCAGATAATACATTGGTATCCGCTATGTATAAACGAGATTTGTTGTACAAAATCGGTGCGTATAATGGTTGGAATACAGCAAGTAACACAGTAGGTTACGCTATTGCTCAAGGATTATTGCTTAAATCTATGAGTCCAGAAGGTCATCGTGATATGTTGACGCAACAATATTTGGATAACTGGGCATATCAAGCAAATATTCGTAAAGATATTTATCGTATGCAAGATTCTATCAGAACAGACAATGTTCGTTACTCTGGTGAATTAAATGAACGTCTTGAAAGTTACTTAGGTGAACGCATTCAAGATTTCGCTGAAAAATACCTTAAAATCAATCCTCGTACAGTAAAAGCTACATTCCCATGGGGTCGTCTATTTGAAACGGATATCACTGTTTATGCCAAACCAGTGGTACCACTTGAAAAAGAATTGCGCTTGAAACGAGAAGCTGAAGCAAAATCTAAGGCTGAAGCAGAAGCTAAGGCTAAGGCAGAAGCGGCTGCTAAAGCAAATGGTCAGGCTGTACCAGCACAAGCCGCACAACCTGAAAAAGCTGCAACGCCTCAAACACCTACATCTACACCTCCTGTAGTTAAACAACCAGCTACAGAGTCTCAAGGTCCACGTGTGGTACCGACACCTACAGTGGCACCTGGTCAATAGTGAATAGGCAATGGCTATGAAAAAAGCGTTTTTACCGGAAATTACTTATATGCGAGGCCTCTGTATGCTCGGTGTTATCGGCATTCATGTAGGATCTTACGCATTGCAAAATCCTTTTGTAAATTTAGAACTCATCAGCGTGTTAGAAATTCTCTCTCGCTTTGGAGTGCCTGCGTTTTTCTTCCTCTCTGCATTTGGCTTGTTTTATCATACCTCGGTAGAGGGACCATTCTCATATAAGGAATTTATGCACCGCCGCATTCAGGTGGTGCTATTTCCATATATTACGTGGTCCATCTTTTACTTGCTATATACAGGGATGACAGCTCATAACCTTGGCAATTTACATCCAGGGCCGTTGGCGATAAATCTACTCTTTGGTACCTCTATGTATCATCTATATTTTATGGTTATTTTGCTATGGTTCTACGTGATGATGCCATTATGGCGGGCCATGGTGAAAGTCATCTTAAAACGGCCTGTATTTTGGCTGGTGTTACTATTTGTCATCCAAGTTGGTATCGATTATGTTTCGTCTTACATGCTTGGCCGTTGGGTAACAGAAAATCTAAGCAATCAGCCAGTTCTTAAATATCTTTTTGATATGCGACTCAACTATTGGGTTATTCATTATGTGTGGATTTTCCTTTTAGGTGCCGTATGTGCTGAACGATATGAAATCGTCTGCGAATATATGTGGCGTTATCGTTACCTTTTAGGCGTCAGTGCGGTAAGCTCTATATTATTGATGCTTGGCTCTTATTACTATGTCATGGACGTATGGCATTATACTGTGTTAGAAGCAATTTACACGGTACATCAAATGAGTCCTATGGGCGTTCTTTATACAGGATTGGGAACGATGTTTAGTTTATTCCTATTCCAAAGGCTACCTATGAATGTGACTATGGAGTCCATTTGGTCTGAGATAGGCGATAAATCGTATGGTATTTATTTAGCGCATCCATTTTGGTTGTTAATCATTTCTGGTGTGATGGCTAAATATAATCTCTTGTATACGGTGACCAACGTGCTAATTATGTATGGTATGGCGTTAGCATTATCTTATTTGACTACAGTGGGCCTTAATTATGTGCCTAAATCTATCCGTAAATTTATACTGGGGCATTAGTTTAGTATGAGAACTATTATATTGAGAGACCTAATTGGTGCTAGTACGTTAATGGTGTATGTAGTTTTAGTTAGTTTTGTAGTGCTGATTTAGTATAAACATAATATTTGTTATACATCCGCTAGGATATAGTTTTTAACTATGGTATCCTAGCGGATTTTTGTATATCGAATTATTATCTTTCACAAAGTAAAGTGTGAAAATTTGAAAGTAATTGTGTTATAATAAGTCCATGATGATTACCACTTGATAGAGTAACGGAATAGAAAAAGAGGTGCTCCTATGCAAGAATTAACATATTTTAACGGTGAATTCGTCGAACCAGGTGCTAAAGTTATCAGCATTGATGATCGTGGCTATTTATTTGGTGACTCTGTATATGAAGTTGTTCGCGTCGTAAAAGGCCGTTGCTTCGCTTTGTCTTACCACCAAGATCGCTTGTATCGCTCTATGCGTGAAATGGATATCCCTGTAAAAATGACCCCTGATGATTTGACAGAATTGCACGAAATTTTGATCGAGCAAAGTGAAATCAAAGAGGGCTATATTTATTTACAAATCTCTCGTGGTGTAGCACCACGTCATCATGCTTATGATCGCTCCAAATTAGAACCACAAATGCTTATGTCTATCCGCACCTTGGATTTAGATGAAGTCAATAAATTGGGTGAAGGTGTAAAAGCGATAGCTTTGTCTGATGAACGTTGGGAACATGTAGATATTAAGACTACTAACTTGATCCCGAATATTTTGGCGCAAACAAAAGCAGAAAAGAAATTTGCCTATACAGCCATCTTGTTCCGTGATGGCATTTGTACAGAGGGCGCTACATCTAATGTGTTTGCTGTTAAAGATGGTATCTTGTACACGCATCCAGCGGATAATCATATCTTAAAAGGTATTACGCGCCAAATGATCTTAACCCGTGTAGCACCATCTTTAGGTATTACCATTATTGAGAAAGAATTTGACCGCACCTTTGTAGATGAAGCGGACGAACTATTCTTTACCGATACAATTGGTGGTGTCATTCCAATTACTAAGCTAGACAGAAATCCAGTATCTGGTGGTAAACCAGGTGCTATTACACTTCGTCTACGCGAAGCTCTAGAAAAATTGATGGAAGAAGGATTACCTTGATAGATAAGCTGCTTTCATCAAATAATACATATTTACCTTAAGAAAGGAAATTATTTTGATACAATTAGAACACATTAGTAAAGTCTATGAAGGCGCTACTCGTGTGGAAGCGTTGAAAGATATTAGCCTAAATGTGAAAGAAGGCGAAATCTTTGGCATTATCGGCCAATCTGGTGCCGGTAAATCCACATTGATTCGTTGCATCAATATGCTCGAAGCACCTACATCTGGTTCTGTTATCGTAAATGGTACAGACTTAACTACACTTAGCAAATCTGATTTGCGTAAAGCGCGAAAAGATATTGGCATGATTTTTCAACATTTTAACCTATTGTCCTCTCGTACCGTATATGACAATGTGGCATTTCCGTTGGAACTACAAGGAATGAGCAAATCTGAAATCAAGGAACGCATTACGCCGATTCTTGATATCGTAGGCCTTACAGACCGGATGAACAACTATCCATCTCAATTGTCTGGTGGTCAAAAGCAACGTGTTGGTATTGCTCGTGCTTTAGCGTCTAATCCAAAGGTCCTCCTTTGTGACGAAGCTACATCTGCCCTTGATCCTCAAACAACAGATTCTATTTTGAAATTGTTGAAAAATATTAATGAGAAGATGGGGCTCACTATTGTGCTCATTACACATGAGATGCACGTTATCCGTGAAATCTGTGATCGCGTGGCGGTTATTGAAGGTGGTGTCATCCTCGAAGAAGGTAGTACTATTGAAGTATTCACACATCCTCGCGAAAATACGACAAAAGAGTTTATTAGCTCTGTAGTGAGTGATAACTTACCTCCAGAAGCATTGGAACATCTAGAGTTGCATGATCAATGGATTGCAGGGACCGCGCCCTTAGTTCGTCTCAAATTTACAGGACAAGCAACAGATGAGCCTGTAGTAGCAGGCCTTGTAAGACGCTTTAATTTAGATGTAAGCATCCTTTTTGGCGGCATTGATTACATCCAAAATACGAGCGTTGGTCGCCTCATCGTTATCTTGAATGGTGACCCAGAAAATGCGCAAGAAGGTTTGGACTACATCAAAACATTACCAATTGAAAGCGAGGTGATCGGTTATGTCAGAGCAAATCATTAATCTACTCATAACTGGTACCCTTGATACATTGCAAATGACGATAATTTCTACCGTAATGGCAATGTTATTAGGTATTCCTCTTGGTGTTGTTTTGGTTGTTACTTCTAAAGGTCATATCTTAGAAAATGTAGCACTCAATAAAGTATTGGGTGCCATTGTCAATGCTACACGTTCTGTACCTTTCATCATCTTGATGGTTGCTATCATTCCGTTTACTCGTATGGTGGTAGGTACATCCATCGGTACAACTGCAGCATGTGTGCCGTTGACCATTGCGGCAATTCCGTTTTTGGCACGCCTTGTAGAAACGTCTATTAAGGACATCAATTTTGGCGTTATCGAGGCGGCTCAATCTATGGGGGCAAGCCCATTACTAATCATTTGGAAAGTATTATTACCAGAAGCATTGCCAACAATTATTGACAATGTAACGGTTCTTATCGTTAACCTCATCGGTTACTCTGCGATGGCTGGTGCTATTGGTGGTGGTGGCCTTGGGGATATTGCTATCCGATATGGTTACCAACGTTTCCAAGCAGATATTATGATCGCTACAATCATCATCTTGATTGTATTGGTACAAGTTGTACAAATGATTGGTGATGCTTGGTCTAAAGCGATGAATAAGAAGTAGGAGGATCCTATGAGTATCAATGAAAAATTGAGAAGTCAACAAAATGACGAATTGTTCACCGCCATTTTAACGCTTGAAAATACAGAGGAATGCTATGCATTTTTTGAAGATATCTGTACGATTAACGAATTAAAAGCATTATCTCAACGCTTACAAGTAGCAAAAATGCTTCGCGCAGGGGATAGCTATGAGAAAATCGTAGAAGAAACGGGTGCGAGTACTGCTACGATTAGTCGTGTAAAGCGCTGTTTAGTATATGGTGCGGATGGTTATACATTGGCCCTCGATCGTCTAGGTGCAAAATAAAATAAATTAGCATGACAACGGTGGCCTTTGGCGACCGTTGATGTGCTATCTGTAGGAGGTTTATTATGGAGTGGCTCATTGCGGTAACAGGTTTACCATTTGATATCCTTATACTCGTTTTACTTGCCGTAGCTGGTGCGTTTGCTGGCTTTGTAGACTCCATTGTAGGCGGGGGAGGCCTCATTTCTGTACCTGCCATGTTATTAACAAATCTTCCACCTAGTGTGGCTCTAGGCAGTAATAAATTATCTAGTATTTTTGGTGCTGGCAGTGCATCGATTACATTTTTGAGAAATCACATGGTTGATTTTTCCCTAGTTCGCAAATTACTGCCTTTTACCTTTGTGGGTTCTATGCTTGGTACCTTGGCGGTTGTTTCTTTACCACCGCTATATGTAAAGCCTATTATTATCATATTACTTGTTTGTGTAACACTCTTTGTGGTGTTCAAAAAAGACTGGGGTGAAATCAATCGTACATCTCAGGTAACAGGAAAAGCGCTATATATTTGTATGGCTTTTGCTCTTGGCATTGGTATATATGACGGCTTTATTGGTCCTGGTACAGGTACATTTCTGATTATGGGCTTTATCTTTACAGGCTTTGATTTTTTACATGCATCTGCTAATGCAAAAATATTGAATTTTACTAGTAATTTGGCGTCTTTATTGGTATTTTTATATTTAGGACACGTCAATATTAAGTATGGTCTTGCCACCGGGGCAGGTCAAATTATAGGTGCTTATTTAGGCTCGCATTTGGCAATTGCGAAGGGCTCATCTTTGGTGCGAGTTGTATTCTTGTCGGTAACGACAGTTATGTTGTTGAAATTAGTCTATGACTATATTTCAACATTATAGGAGGGCAAGGTATGCCTCATAAAAGTGATGTTCAAGTGGCCTTGATTAGTGGTGGTACATCGGGTATTGGATTTGCTACGGCAAAGCTTTTACTTAAAGAAGGTTGGTGTGTAGTCATCAATGGTCGAAATGAAAAAGTTGGTCAAAAGGCTAAAACTAAGCTACGTCGTTATTCCTCTAAGGTACAATATATTCAAGGTGATGTATCTAAAATTGAGGACTGTCAGCGAATTGTAAAAGAAACAGTAGATTTATTTGGTGGGGTGTCTGCTCTTGTAACAGCTGCAGGCTATTATGAAGAAGAGTTACTAGCTGATGTTACAGAAGCAGCTTTTGATGAAATGTTTGGGACCAATGTAAAAGGTACTGTATTCTTATGTCAAGCGGCGCTTCCCTATTTACGAGCCTCAAAGGGCAGTATTGTAACAATCGCTAGTGATGCAGGTTTACAAGGTAATGTAGCGTGTTCTGTATATGGTGCGTCAAAGGGAGCTGTAGTGAGCTTTACAAAATCTCTATCTCTTGAAATGGCACCTCACAGTGTTCGTGTAAACTGTGTGTGTCCTGGTGATGTAGATACATCATTAGTAGATAAACAGATTGCTAATGCCCACCAAGATGCGGCGGCTGCTAAGGCTGAAATGGGCCAACATTACCCATTAGGTCGTATTGCTAAGCCTCATGAAATTGGAGAAGTAATTGTATTTTTGTTGAGTAATAAGGCGTCTTTTGTGACAGGTGCAGCCTGGACAATCGATGGAGGACTCACAAGTTGGTAATATAGAAAATATTAGAAGCTATTATATATGGATAATTAGAAAAATTCATTTCACTTCTATCAATAGAATGGTATAATAATACTAATAATAAGACCTATAGTTGGTTCACAACAAAGGAGAATACTTATGGCAGAATATAATGGCGTAACACTTGAGCCCCTTACGGATGGATCTCAAGATCGTGACTATCAAGTTGAACAATTTATCTTCTGGGGGGCAGGTCGTGCGGCAGCATTGGCATTATCCTCTAAATTCAGCAGTGTCGCTTTGTGCGCCAATGCTACGTACATGGTAACTCGCATTGCTCATCTTTATGATGTAGAATTGCAAGCAGGTGCTGTAGTTGGTTTAGTAGGTGGTCTTAGCACAGCTGTAGGTACAGCTGCAGTATCCCTTTTAATTCCAATTAAAGCTGTTCGCGTTCCTGTAGCTATCGGTTTAACTTATGCTATTGGTAAAATTGCACATATTTGGATTCAAGATGGCATGCCTTCTGATATCGAACGTTACAAACCGATGGTTGCTGAATTCCTTGAAAATGGCAAAGCTATTGCTTCTGAAATCGTTCGTGATGCAAGTGCTAGCATTCCTTTCACTCAAGGTCAACGTGACGTATGGGCTGGGATTGCTAACGAAACAGGTCTTGCTAAAGAATCTTTAAAGCAAGTTTACGATGAAAAAGTAACACCTGCCATCAATAAATGGAATAATGAAACAAAATACCAAATCCATGATAACGCAGCAGAGGTTGTAGCAAAGGTTTCTGATGCAGCGAAAGAAAAAATTGATTCTGCTAAAGAAGGTATTGAAGTAGCCAAAGAATTCGCAAAAGGTGGTGTAGAAGTGGCAAAAGCTTCTGCACAAGTAGCAGTAGAAACTGCAAAAACTAAAGCTTCTGATGCCGTAGAGACAGCAAAAGATGTTGCTACAAACACTGTTAATACAGCGAAAGAAAAAATTGGCGGTTTGCGTAAATAAACGCTGAAGGATTATTATTACTATGAATCCATTTAATATTATTAAATATGGTAAGTATTTTAGCGAATCAAGATTTTTAGGGTTTCTTGGTCGATATGGTAAGAAACTTGCCTTTGTACAACAAGCAGTAACCTTGTTCCTTTGTTTTCGTGACAAGGATACTCCCAAATATGTAAAAGCGGTCATTGCAGGTGCCTTAGGGTATTTGGTATTACCTATTGATATTGTGCCGGATGCGATTGCTGTATTAGGTTGGGTAGATGATGTGGCAGTACTCGGATTAGCCTTTAAGATTGCGAATCGTTATATCAAAACGAGTCATCAAGAAGAGGCAAAAAAATTCTTTCCATTTGGTAGCAGTCGCTAACTTTTACCATTTTAGGCAGTTTGATCCACAGTGATTGAACTGCCTTTATTTATTTGACACACTAAAGTAATAGATATAGAATAAAAATTGTATACTATTTAAAAAGGACAGAATTTATGCATATTGCTTCAGTAAATGTACGATTTTATGAAACTGATATGATGGGGATTGCTCACCATAGTAATCATTTTAGATGGTTTGAAATGGCGCGCATTGAATTCCTTCGTAAGATCGGTGTCACTTTGTGGGATATGATGAATGAGGATATTGTATTTCCTATCATGAATGTATCTTGTAATTATAAAGAACCTGCGAATTTCGATGATGAACTTCACATCGAAACGTATTTGGTTAAGATGACAAGGGCTCAAATGGTGTTTCGCTATCGCATGCGCCGTGCTAGTGATGGAGCGTTACTTGCTACGGGGGAAACTAAGAACGCCTTTATGTCAAAATTAACAGGAAAAATTGTGCGATTAGACGATACTTTTTATCTGCCTATGTTAGCAGCTGTTGAGGAGATGCCGCATGAGTAATGTACAACAATTGCCTATCGGTGTATTTGACTCTGGTGTAGGCGGATTATCTGTGTTAAAGGTGTTACAAGAACAATTTCCTAACGAAGATTTCATCTATATCGGTGATAATGCGAATAATCCTGTAGGTAATCGCAGTGATGATGAAATCACTTATTTGGCGTGTCGTATTGCGGAGACGCTAGAAAAGCAGCCTGTTAAGTTGATGGTGATTGCCTGTAACACCTTCACCGTTGTGGCTCTTGATGCGGTCCGTGAACTTGTATCTGTGCCAGTTATTGGTGTATCACAAGGTGTGAAAACAGCCATTAATAAAAGTAAAAGCAAGACTATCGGTATTATGGCAACCGTAGCCACTGTAAATAGTCATATTCATAAGCATGTGGCTTTAGAAGTTGATCATGAGGTTTTGGTTTGGGAACAACCTTGTCCAGAGTTGGCGGGGCTTATTGAACAAGGTCATTTAGATGATTACTTTGTTCGTGAAGTATGCAAGGATTATTTAGAACCTTTATTATCTCGAGAAATTGAGGTAGTCGTTTTGGGCTGTACTCATTTCCCATTTGTACAACCTTTACTAGAGAAACTAACATCATGTCGCATTCAGTTCATTGATCCTGCTTTTGAAACAAGTGAATTGGTTCGTCACAGACTTGAGCGTAAAAATCTTTTCAATCCTCAAGATACTGTAGGCACCGTGACATTGTATTTTACAAAGGATGTCGAACTTGGTGATACATTGAGTGCATCCTTCCTTGATACAAGCCGTCGTACCATTGAACATATTACATTATAAAGGAGATACCCTATGTGGTTTTATAACATCCTCAGTGCAGTAATAGCTATTATTGTGGCTGTTGCAGCTCTGTACTTATTATTCCGTTTGTTTGTATTGAAACAAGGTAATGAAAATATTGTCTTATTAGCGAAACGAGCAACGAACTTTCAAGTATCTGATCGTAATTTTGAGTCCATTACGTTGTTCTGTGATATACCATTTGTAAATAAAGGGCGCCAATTGGGCACAATAATGGACTTATTTCCACGTCCATTATTACCTGAAGAACATTTTGATGCAGTTAAGGTAAATGCCTGGGCTATGGATATTAATCGTCCGCGTCAAGATGGATACTTTGAAGCTATAATTATCAAACCACGCAAAGGTGGCACAATTCGTGTATATGTTACATTAACAGGTAAAACTGGCAATATTCGAGAAGATATTAAGGGATTCCCTTATATGGACATCGATATTTACTACCAAATCGTAGGTCGGACAGACTATCATATCGATAAACAGCGTATTCGTTTGACTGCTGAAGAAGTTCAAGCAGCAATGGTTCAATAAGGAGGCATAACAATGGCAGAATTAGAGTTAGTATGTGTGCCAACACGTATTCTTACAGATAATGATGACATCGTTGATGCTATCGTTGAATTTGGGGGTCATAATATTGGACCTGAAGATATCGTATGTGTTGCTGAATCTGTAGTAGCTATTACGCAAGGCCGTTTTACACGTCCTGAAGAGTTAAATGTGTGCTGGCAAGCTCGTTTAATTAATCGTTTTATCCATCCAGATGGCTCTATGGCATCTATTTATGGTATGCAATCGGCTATGAATTTGGACGGTAAATGGAAGGTGTTAGGTGCTTTTATTTTAGGTGCTATTGCTAAAATTTTCCGTAAACCTGGCGTGTTCTATGCAATTGCTCGTGCTGCATCATTAACCGATGATGTAACGGGGACTATGCCTCCATTTGATAAGCACATTGTATTTGGTCCAAAGGATCCTGATAAAGTGGCTGAGAAAATTGTATCTCGCACAGGTTGTTATGGTGCCGTTGTAGCTGACGTTAATGACTTGAAACGGTCCGCTATTTTAGGTACAAGTCGTGGCATTGACGCTAAAAAAATTGCACAATTGTTGATTGATAATCCATTTGGTAATGATAGCCAAATGACTCCGATTGTTATCATCAAAAATTACGCATCTGTATCTGGTAAATAACAGAAGGCTGTACTCATCACATAGAGATGGGTACAGCTTTTTTATATATAATGAGATTGAATACGAACTATACGCAGGGTTGAATAGGAATTGCATATTAGTTCAAATAGAGATTATATGCTAGCTTAAATTGAGTTTTCTTTACTCTGTTTTGAGTTTGTATAGATTCTTTATTAATACTAATAAGGAGGTTATATGTTACTAGGGTTAGATGTAGGTGGTACTTTTACCGATGCTGTTATCATTGATGGCCATCGTGTAGTGGCAACTGCCAAGAGGCGGACTACAAAGGATAATCTAATGAATGGTATAGGTGAGGCCTTAGATGCGGTTTTGGAGGGTTATGATACATCAAATATTGAACAAGTAACCTTATCTACTACCGTGGTGACGAATACCATCGTAGAAGAGAAGGAGCAAGTAGTAGATCTCTATGTGGTTACAGGTCCAGGCCGTAATGTAGATGATATATTCCCTGTGAAACCTATATACCTTCAAGGTTATACAGATCATAGAGGTATCGTTGTAGAGCATACCCCTGCTGATGCTGTACGTGGTATAGCCAACATGGTTCAAGCACGTAGTGGTACTGATTTGGCTGCTGTGTCCGCTAAATTTGGGGTGCGGAATCCTCAAGAAGAACTATCTATAACAGAAGAATTGAAAAACACATATCATGTAATTTCTAATGGTAGTTTATTAAGTGGTTCTTTAAATTTCCCTCGGCGTACTATTAGCGCTTATTTTAATAGCGCTGTAACACCAGTATTTACGGTGTTTAAGAAAAATGTTGAAGATGCTCTCAGTGCACGGGATATAGTGGCCCCACTTTACATTTTAAAAGCAGATGGAGGCTCTCTTCCAATAGAACATATGGTAAGTCGACCCGTAGAAACAGCTTTTACAGGCCCTGCCGCAACAGTTCTTGGACTATCTGCTCTTGGCGTTATAGGTAATCAGCATACAGTGGCTCTAGATATTGGAGGTACTACAACGGATATATCCCTTTGGAAGCATGGTAGACAATTGATGACAAAAAATGGTGTATCTATTCGTGAGTATCCAAGTGCAGTACGATCCTTTGCCGTTACCTCGGTCGGTATTGGTGGGGAATCTGTAGTTCGCCTTAAAAATGGTAATCTTACCGTGGGTCCTGAACGAGTGGGACCATCGGTAGCTCTAGGTGGTGTAGAACCTACCTTGGGGGATGCACTTATCGTGCTCGGTCACGCAAACTATGGCGACTTTAATTTGGCATCACGAGCTTTACAAGATTTAACGGATGCTATACAGGCTACGTTGCAATTTAATAATGTAAATACCTCAAACAATCAACTAGCTCATATTAAGACCGCCTCTGATGTAGCAAGGCTAATCGTACAAAATGCACTGAAAACGATTCAACATGGTATTGATGAGGTCGTAGAGGCTGAGAATAAACGTCCTATTTATGTGGTGGCAGATATTGTGAATCCTGATATATTTGTGCCTGAACATATTGTTGTAGTAGGGGGCACAGCGCCAAGTTTAGGTCCAAGTATTGGTGAGTATTTGGAATTACCTATTACGATTCCAGAAAATGCAGCTGTGGCGAATGCTATTGGTGCTGCGCTAGCCCTATCTACCATCGAGCTCATTGCTCATGTAGATACAAAATGTCGTTTGTTTGTCATTCCTGAATTAGGTATTAAACAGCAAAATTGTACTTTAAAACGAGCGGAACAAGTTGTAGAACGAGCTAAAGAGGCTCTCAGTGAAGAGGCTTTACGTTTAGGTTTAGATACGGCGCAAGAAATCGAGGTTATTAGCATTGAAGATTTCCCTGTGGTAGAGGGCTGGCAATCTATGGAGCGTTTAATTACGGTGAAAGTACAACTAGCGGCGGGGGTGAAACACTATGTGGAATAAAGGACTATCCTATCGAGAGCGTCATGGCCTTATAGAAAAGGATACGAACACGAAACTGAATGACGACGTGAATTCTACTATTGATAAGGCTAAATATCATCACAGTTTAGGTCTTGTCTTTTTCCCTGCGTTTGATTGGAAAATTTCTGAAACACATCCTGAACGACAAGAGCGTTTACTCTATACGCGTGATCAAATTGTAGAAGAAGGTTTGTTAGATATACCGAATATTAGAGAATATAATCCAATAGTAGCTGATTGGGATACAATAGAGCGGGTTCATGTTGGTGCTCCAGATTTAGAGTCTTGGGTGACTGAAGCTCATCGAGTATCTGCTGGAGGTGCTATTGCGGCAGCTGATGCGGTCATGCGCGGTGAAGTAGATCGCGCCTTTGCGTTAGTAAGACCACCAGGTCACCATGCGATGGCTATGGTTCATGGTATTCGTGGCTTCTGTACGATTAATATTGAAGCCGTTATGATTCAACACATACGTCAAACCTATGGAATCAAACGCGTTGCCGTAGTAGATACCGATGTACATCACGGTGATGGTTCTCAAGATGTGTTTTACCATGATCCTGATACGTTGTATATTAGCTTCCATCAAGATGGACGTACTTTATATCCTGGTACAGGCTTTATGGATGAATTTGGTGGACCTCAGGCCATCGGTGGTAACATCGATATTCCACTACCGCCTGGTACGGGTGACGAAGGCTTGATGAAGGTCATGCGTGAGCTTGTATTGCCTATCCTTGAAGAGTTTAATCCAGATATCGTCATTAACTCGGCTGGGCAAGATAATCACTTTAGCGATCCATTAGCCAATATGCAGGTAACTGCAAAGGGCTATGCAGAGCTAGTCGATTTATTACAAGCAGATATAGCAGTCTTAGAAGGGGGATATTCCGTACAGGAAGCATTGCCATATGTGAATACAGGTATCATTTTATCCATGGCAGGCCTTGATTACAGCAAGGTCGTAGAACCTGCTTTTGACCCTGTTAAATACAAACAGAGTCAAAATGTAACTAGTTACATAGATGATTTAATCGCTAAGTGGAAGGTACAATGGGCTAATCGATATCGTATAGCAGAAGAAGAACGTGCTGGTGTAGGTGATATTTGGTCAAATCGTTACAATGTGTATTACGATGAAACGGGCGTACAAGAGGAGCGCCTTGAAAGGGTGCGCATGTACAAAGACAAGGTAGGCTGGCATAGCGTGCTTTCACGAGGACAATACGGCCCGTATGGGCCGCAAAGTGTATATGCGATGTTTATCCCTTGGCAAGCAGATGAAGGGACGCGTCAAGATGCTATTGCAGAAGCAAAACGAGCTAAAGCAGAAGGGGGAGCTAGTCGTTACGTTGTGGTAGATCCACTCGGTGACGGACAATATGAACTATAATGTTAATCTCCGTAGATAATGCGAGTTATTATGTTAGAATCGTAAATTATAATATGATTTGTAATGCTGAAAAATAGAAAAATTATGATATAATATAAGAAATAACGCCCCTTTGTGTAAGGGGCGTTCTAATATTTAGTTTTAGAATGGTGAGGTTCCTATGCGCAGCGATAATAGAACAGCGGGTCAATTGCGACCTATTAAAATAACACGGAATTTTACAGAGTTTGCAGAAGGTTCTGTACTTATTGAGTGTGGTAAGACCAAGGTTATCTGTACAGCTACTGTTGAAGATTCTGTGCCACGCTGGCTAAAAGGTTCTGGGCAAGGATGGGTAACTGCGGAATACTCATTATTGCCACGTTCAACACAAACTCGCGTGAGCCGTGAGGCTGCAAAAGGAAAACAAACAGGACGGACTGTAGAAATTCAACGCCTTATCGGTCGTGCATTGCGTGCTGTTGTGGACCTTGAAGCATTAGGAGAGCGTTCTATCACTATCGACTGCGATGTGATTCAAGCGGATGGCGGTACACGAACAGCCTCGATTACAGGTGCCTTTGTAGCTCTCGTTGATGCGGTGGACTTCACTTTTGGCGGAGCTGGAAAATTTCCAATTACTGACTTCTGTGCAGCCATCTCCGTAGGTATTGGTCCAGATGGTCCTATTACGGACCTTTGTTACGAAGAGGATAGTGCCGCCATTGTAGATATGAATGTAGTCCGTACCGGTTCTGGTAATATGGTTGAAGTACAAGGTACAGGTGAACACGGTACATTTAATCGTGATGAGCTCAACGCTTTACTTGATTTAGCAGAGGCTGCTACAGATGAGCTCATGGCTAAACAACGTGAAGTACTTGGTGCGACAGCAGATAAAGTAGGTAAAGAGTATCCTACAGCTCCGGAGGTATAAAATGGAACAAATTGTGCTTGCTACAGGCAATAAAGGAAAAATTCGTGAGTTCTCTGAGGCTTTTTCCCATTTATCTATCGATTGTGTACCTGTAAAAGCTGTGATTTCCATTGAGGAGCCTGAGGAAACTGGTACAACCTTTATGGAAAATGCTCTGTTGAAGGCTCGTTACTATGCGAAGGCTACGAATCGCCCATGCCTTGCTGATGATTCTGGCATTACGGTTGATGTCCTCAATGGTGCACCAGGTGTATATTCTGCGCGTTATGCAGGTCGTCATGGTGATGACAATGCAAACAACGAGAAGTTAATTCGTGAACTACAAGGGAAAAGTAACCGTACAGGTCATTATGTATGCGCTTTAGCGCTTGTATATCCTGATGGCCGAGAAGTTACTGCGGAAGGCTATTGTGATGGACTCGTTCAAGATGAGCCAAAAGGGGAGAATGGCTTTGGCTATGATCCGTACTTCTATGTGCCTGAGTTTAAAAAGACTATGGCAGAGTTAAGTATAGAAGAGAAGGAAACGATTAGTCATCGTGGCCGTGCACTACGTGAATTAATTAACAAGCTTTGATATTTTCGAACTATATGGTATAGTTCATATAAATATATAATATAGTGGCATTAGAGATTAAATACAATGAAACGAATTGGCATTTTAAGTGACACTCATGGGTATCTAGAGGATATCGACCTCGTCTTGGCTGCTACGGCTGATCAAGACATCGATATGTGGCTTCACGCTGGTGATTTTGGAGATGACGCACGCTATATGCAGGAACATACGGATATTCCTGTATATGCTGTGCGTGGGAATAACGACCGTGTGCAACCGCTTGAACCACGAGAGCAATTAATTCCTCTTGAAGATACCTATATTTACATGACACATGGACATGAGGTATCATATTATAATCGAATACAAAAACTGATTGAGTTAGGAACTGACATGGGTGCACGACTCATCGTGTCCGGTCATAGCCATCATCATGGGGAGGTTCGTGCCCGTGATGCGGTATTTGTAAATCCTGGTAGTATTTCTTTGGCTCGTGATCGCTCCGGTGGTACCTTTGCCATCGTTACCTACGATAATGGACAGTTTGATGTAGAGTTTGTGTATAAACAAGATATTGTTTAGTTATATGGTGAAAGCTTCGGTTTTGAAACTTTCAAAAGGAATAGTAAGTCTATGCATGGAAAGGGTTATGACATATCATGGATACACCAGTTAAAGCAAAGCCTAAAATGAAGTTATATGGTTTTAACAATCTCACGAAAACATTGAGTTTTAATATTTATGATATTTGTTATACTCGTACGGAAGAAGAGAAAAAACAATACATTCAGTACATTGATGAAGTATACAATGCGGATCGTTTAACGGCTATTTTGACGGAGGTTAGCCATATCATCGGCGCTAATATCCTTAATGTAGCGAAACAAGATTATGATCCACAAGGTGCTTCTGTTACGATTTTAATTTCTGAAGAGGAAATTGAAAAAGAAGATGTAGTTATGCATTTAGATAAATCGCATCTTACTGTACATACGTATCCTGAAAGCCATCCGCACAAAGGGATTAGTACATT
Source organism: Veillonella parvula (assembly GCF_001553335.1). Taxonomy (GTDB): domain Bacteria; phylum Bacillota; class Negativicutes; order Veillonellales; family Veillonellaceae; genus Veillonella; species Veillonella parvula_S. The sequence goes on from NZ_KQ960793.1 coordinate 47,294, forward strand.
CCGTGCCGACATTGAAGTGTCTACATGTGGACAAATCTCTCCGTTAAATGCACTTAATTACTTAATTCAAAGTTTTGACTCTGATATTCTTACCTTGGATTATCATGTACGTGGCTTTACTCGGGACGTGTCTGGTAAGAAAATTTATATTGATCATCGTATCAATTCTATTCAAAATTACATCAGTGCAAAAACCCGCAACATGTACAATATGATTGATGTAAATGTATATCAAGAAAATATTTTCCATACTAAGATGATGTTAAAAGAATTTGATTTAGATAATTATCTTTTTGGCATTACTGAGTCAGAGTTGAGCGATCGCGAAATCAAGCAAATTAAACATCAATTAAAACAAGAAATGATGGAAATCTTCTATGGACGCAATTTGCCATCTGTAAAAGCTTAAAGACAGCTTTTATAACATTGTTGTGACAGCTTTTATCGTATAATACGAAGATAGACTTGAAGTAGATAAGCCTTATATGGTTTATCTACTTTTTTATAATTTACTTTATCACTGTTGAAGCTTAATCTTTATTATTATAGGAGCTTAATGATAGTTGTTTTTAAAATTTTCGAGAAACTATATCGAAAAAACTTGAATTATGATTTAGCATTTTGTATAATACAATTAGTTAAAGGTATAAATTACCGACTCTAAAGAGTCCGAGTGTATCCACAAAGGAGAATTGTTATGGACGTACGTGAATTAGCTGTACAAAAAAAACGTGAATTAAAAGGTTTCCTTACTGTAGGAACTAAATATGAATTAAAAGACGCTCATGATTTATCTGTAGCTTACACACCAGGTGTAGCAGAACCATGTTTGCGTATTAAAGATAATGAAGCAGAATCCTTCGAATTAACTTGCCGTTCCAACATGGTTGCCGTTGTATCTGACGGTACTCGTGTACTTGGTCTTGGTGATATTGGCGCTGCAGCAGCATTGCCAGTAATGGAAGGTAAATCCTTATTGTTCAAAAAATTCGGTGATGTAGACTGCATTCCATTGGTTGTAGATACAAAAGATGCTGATACATTGATCAATACAGTAAAATTGTTGCAAAAAAACTTTGCTGGTATTAATTTGGAAGATATTTCCTCTCCTAAATGCTATGAAGTTGAAAATCGTTTGAAAGCAGAGTTAGAAATCCCTGTATTCCACGATGACCAACACGGTACTGCTATCGCATGCTTAGCAGGTGTAAAAGGCGCTCTTCGTTTGGTTAAAAAGGATTTAGCTACTGCTAAAATCGTTGTAAACGGTGCTGGTGCGGCAGGTGCTAATATTGCTCGCTTATTATACCTTGCAGGTGCTCGTGATATTACATTATTGGTATCCTCTGGCGTATTGCATAAAGACTACAAACGTCTTGACTCTTTACAAGCTGAATTAATCGATTTACTTAAACTTGAAGAAAAACATGGCGATTTGGCTGAAAATGCTAAAGGTGCTGATATTCTTCTTGGTGTATCTGCAGCGGGTGCTTTTACAAAAGAAATTTTGGAAAGCTTAGCTGACGATGCAATTGTATTTGCAATGGCTAACCCTAATCCAGAAGCAACATATGCTGATATGAAAGCTGCTGGTATCCGTGTTGCTGGTACAGGTCGTTCCGATGCTCCTAACCAAATCAACAACGTAGCAGTATTCCCAGGTGTATTCCGCGGTGCTATCGACGTTCGTGCGTCTCAAATCACTGACGAAATGAAATTAGCTGCTGCTGACGCTTTGGCTCACTTGATTCCTGATAGTGAATTGAACGAAGAAAACGTAATGCCATCCGTATTCGATCCTCGCGTAGCTCCAGCTGTTGCTAAAGCAGTTGCTGAAGTTGCTGTAAAACAAGGTATTGCTAAAAATCCTCAAGCAATAGAAGATGGTAGCTACGAAGGTTAATTTATTTGATTTACTAGCATTTTATAATCTTATATAACCATAGAACAATACAACATGCACCTCGAAAGGGGTGCATGTTTTTATATGATCGATTAAGTATATGATTGGCTTTATACTATTAGGGCGAATAATCTATAGATTAAAATGATATAGAGGCGTAGGCATATAGGATAATAGAAGTAAGGATAGATATATATTAAAGAATGTATTAATGTATCAGTAAAAAAATTAATGAAGTTGTAAAAAAGTACTTGTCACTAGTTTCTATCAATGATATAATAATTTTCGTTGCAGAGCGATACTCAAGAGAGTAAGAACTCAGCAAGAGTAGTGGTTGACATCAACTACCGGGTTTGCTATAATAGCAAAGTAATTAATGACGGGGCATAGCGCAGTTTGGTAGCGCACCTGGCTTGGGACCAGGGGGTCGCAGGTTCGAATCCTGCTGCTCCGACCATTTTTTATTTGCGGGTGTAGCTCAATGGTAGAGCCCCAGCCTTCCAAGCTGGTCGCGAGGGTTCGATTCCCTTCACCCGCTCCATTTTTTTT
>NZ_KQ960793.1:49845-75813 GCF_001553335.1 Veillonella parvula
TTTTTTTTGCCTTTTTTAGGGTATACTAAGATAGGGTGTAGTTGACGATACATAGTACATAATTTATACTATAATAGATAATTCCATATATAGGTAATCCACATGGTTCAGTAGCTCAGTTGGATAGAGCAACGGCCTTCTAAGCCGTGGGTCGGGGGTTCGAATCCCTCCTGGATCACCAAAGAAATAAGCGGATAGTTCGTAATGAGCTATCCGTTGTTTATTTGAATTTATAATAGCCTGTGTAAGGATGGTGGTAATTTGGCATATGTACGTATAAATTTAATTGGTGATTTTGAGGATAAGCTCGTGAATAAGGGGCGTTCAATAGGTCTTGAACTACAAAATCTTGATCCATCATTAGCGTCTATTCGAGTTTTAACCTATTTAAGAAAAACAGGAAATAGTTTACCTAAAAAGATAATAAAGTCAAAAGATTTTGATAAATCTATTCCTGTAGAATTGGCTGATAATGTTCATTCATTAATTAATAAAATTGAAAATGGAGTCGATTTGACGCCATATTTAAGTAAGAATAGTATTATCTTAAATAATGATGAGAAATTTGATTATTTATTTAATGATTGGGGGATATTACATTTACATTTGGGTAAGGAGTTTGAAGCTAAAAATCCTAAATTTATAAAGAGGACTGGTCCTCTTTTATTTATAATTCCATATTTTGATAAAGTATATCTTCTCTCTGTATTTAATCATCGTGATAATGTTTGGTCTAAAAAATATTAGTACAAAAAGTATATGATAATTGGCCGGAGCTTCTTCATAAATTTGATGATATTATTGGTTTGCCAACTGAGATTTCAGATGATGATCGGCAGCTGCTTAGAAAAGCAGGTATAAATTCAGCTATAATAGATATTAAAGACTCTAAAAATGGAGAGAAAATTTTTGTCTCAATGAATGGGTTAGGTTATTCTACTATTGGGGATCCAATTGTTAATATACAATATTACAATAAAATAGTAAAAAAACTAAAAAAGCTTCAAGAGATTATAAAAAATAGAATATATCTTTCTCCTCTAATATATGAAACTTATAAAGAACAGTCTGTTGTTTACCTTATATTAAATTTTGATTTAAAGAAAAGACGTTGGCAAGTAAGGGATTTAATTACAGAGAATATTTTTTGGGAAGATTATAGTAACCTATTAGCTATTTTAAATTAGATATAGATTCATATATTAACAATATTTTTATATTGAGCTTCTGAAAAAAAGACCATTCATCGAATGGTCTTTTTGCATTTATAATAAATCACTCAAAAGTTCAGCTTTAATCGCATCCTATAAATTCAGTATTTATCTACATTCTTTCCTCATAATTCGAATTAGTCAAAATAAAAGTCAAAAAATTACGTTTTGATATATTGACTTTTTGACTTTTAAGGGTTATTATAATGTCGTAGGGTAAATAAACCCAGTAAAAATAGTATTAGTCAAATAGTTAAACTCTATGATGTATGAGGGGGTAAAATATATGAACAACAACTTTAACAACTTTGGTAATGAATTTTCTAGTATGAATGATTTGTTTAATCAATTGATGGGTAATATGGGGGGGTATTCCACAGAACGACGTAGTTATAAGATTAATGGTCGCGAAGTAACTCCAGAAGAATTTGCGTTTTATCGTCAAACTGGTCGATTACCATCTAATGAGGAAATGCAAGCTGCTCAAGCTGCGCAACAAGGTAAAATTAAACAAGATGGCATCCTTGCTCGTTTGGGGACAAACTTAACTCAACAAGCTCGTGATGGTAAACTTGATCCTGTAATTGGTCGTAACAAAGAAATCCAAGAAACAGCAGAAATCTTAGCACGTCGTACTAAAAATAATCCTGTACTTGTAGGTGATGCTGGTGTTGGTAAAACTGCAGTAGTAGAAGGCTTGGCACAAGCTATTGTAAATGGTGACGTTCCAGCAGCTATTAAAAATAAAGAAATCATTTCCATCGATATTTCCGGATTAGAAGCTGGTACTCAATACCGTGGTTCCTTCGAAGAAAACATTCAAAACCTTATTAAAGAGGTAAAAGCCGCAGGCAATATTATCTTGTTCTTCGATGAAATTCACCAAATTTTGGGTGCTGGGTCCACAGGTGATGGTCAAGGATCTAAAGGCTTGGCAGATATCTTGAAGCCTGCTTTGTCCCGTGGTGAAATGACAGTTATCGGTGCTACAACACAAGATGAATACCGTAACACAATCATGAAAAATGCAGCTCTTGCTCGCCGTTTCAATGAAGTTAAGGTCAATGCACCATCTGCAGAGGATACTTTCAAAATCTTACAAGGCATTCGTCCGTTGTACGAAGCGCATCATAATATTGAATTGCCAGATGCGGTGTTGAAAGCAGCTGTAGATTATTCCGTACAGTATATTCCACAACGTAGTTTGCCTGATAAAGCTATTGATTTAATCGATGTAACAGCAGCTCACTTGGCATCTCAACATCCTGTAACAGATATTAAAACATTGGAAGCAGATATTGCTGATGCTAAAGCAAAACAAGAGGAATATGCTCAAAAAGAAGACTATGAATCTGCAATCAATGAAAAAATGCGCATTCAAAAGTTACAAGCAGAGCTTGATAACCATACAGAAAATCAAAAGGTGGTAGCTCAAGTAAACGACGTAGCCGAAGCCGTTGAAAGAATGACTGGTATTCCTGTATCTCAAATGGGGGCGTCTGATATCGAGCGCTTGAAAGACATGAAATCTCGTTTAGAAGCTCATGTAATCGGTCAAGATAAAGCAGTAGAAGCTGTATCTAAAGCAATTCGTCGTAACCGCGCAGGCTTTGACGAAGGTAATCGTCCAATCGGTAGTTTCTTATTCGTAGGTCCTACAGGTGTTGGTAAGACAGAATTAGCTAAACAATTAGCTCTAGATATGTTCGGTAACAAAGATGCAATCATTCGTTTGGATATGTCCGAATACAGTGATCGCACAGCCGTATCTAAACTAATTGGTGCTACAGCTGGTTATGTTGGTTACGAAGATAATTCCAACACATTGACTGAACGCGTACGACGTAATCCTTATTCCATCGTATTATTCGACGAAATCGAAAAAGCAGACCCTCAAGTTATCACATTACTTCTACAAGTATTGGACGATGGTCGCTTAACAGATGGTCAAGGTAACACAGTAAACTTTAAAAATACTGTTATCATTGCTACATCCAATGCAGGTTTCGGTTATGGCAATGACAATGATGATGAAAATAAAGTAGATGTAATGGAACGCATCGCTCCATTCTTCCGTCCTGAGTTCTTAAACCGTTTTAACGCAGTTATTGAGTTCAATCAATTGAGCAAAGAAGATTTGAAAAAAATCGTAGATTTGATGCTTGATCAAGTGAATAAAACTTTAGCTAAAAAAGATATCACTCTTGATGTAACAGATGCAGCTAAAGAATTGTTGATGGAACAAGGGTATGATAAAACTATGGGCGCTCGTCCATTACGTCGTGTTATCGAATCTGAAATCCGCGATAATGTAACTGATTTCTACTTGGATCATATCGACGCTAAACACTTGCTTGCTGATGTTAAGGATGGGCATATTGTAATCTCTGAAAAAGCAGATTCCGATAATAGCAAAGACCAAGATAAGGCTGAGAAATAAAGAATAGACGTAAAAGTGTCAGAATAATCATTTGACAAATCTGAATAAAGTAGTAATATTAATAGCATAATTATATAGTGAGTATGCAAGGGAGCCTATTATATAGGCTGAGAAAGGGCTGCGAGCACCTGACCTTTATACCTGATCGGGATCATGCCCGCGTAGGAAGCACGCTAATACTTAATACGGGTATCGATCATTTTGTTCGATACCCGTTTTTGCATACCTAACTATATATGTCTTTTATATAGGAGGATGTAAAAATGTTTATGACACAATTGGAATCGGCTGTGGCTGGCGTAGTTACGAAGGAAATGAAAGTAGTCGCAGAAAAAGAATGTATGGATGAAGAGGTATTACGCTCCCTAGTGGCAGCAGGAAAGGTTGTTATCCCTTGTAACAAGCAGCATACTAGCATTTCGCCTGAGGGGATTGGTAAGCGTCTAAGAACGAAAGTCAATGTTAATTTAGGTACATCGAAAGATGTTACTGATTATGATAGTGAGATTGAAAAGGTTAATCGAGCTATTCGACTTGGAGCAGAGTCGATTATGGACCTTTCTACTCATGGTGATACTCGTATTTTTAGACGTAAATTAATCGAGACATCGCCAGTAATGATTGGTACAGTGCCTATCTATGATAGTGTCATTCATCATCAAAAAGATTTGGGTGAATTAACAGCTCAAGATTTCTTGGACACTATCCGATTACACGCTCAAGATGGTGTAGATTTTATTACTATCCACAGTGGTATTACGAGGAAAACAATAGATCAAATTAAGAATCATAAACGGATGCTTAATATTGTTAGCCGCGGAGGGAGTTTGGTATTTGCATGGATGAGCATGACAGGCCATGAAAATCCATTCTATGAATACTTTGATGAAATCTTAAAGATTTGCAAAGAATATGATGTTACTTTGTCTTTAGGTGATGCTTGTCGTCCAGGTTGCTTGGCGGATGCAACTGATGTATGCCAAATTGAAGAGCTTGTAAGGCTTGGTGAATTGGCAAAACGAGCGAAACAATATGGTGTACAAGCTATGATTGAAGGACCTGGGCATGTACCTTTACATCAAATACAAATGAATATGGAAATACAAGAGTCCTTGTGTGATGGAGCGCCATTCTATGTGCTGGGACCGCTCGTAACAGATATTGCGCCTGGTTATGACCATATTACAGCTGCCATTGGTGGGGCTGTAGCGGGTATGCATGGTGCGTCATTCTTGTGCTATGTTACACCAGCGGAACATTTAGCCTTACCAAATGCAGATGATGTAAAAGATGGAATTATGGCTTTCAAAATAGCGGCGCATGCTGCAGATATTGCTCGTGGTATTCCTAATGCAAGAGATATAGATGACACTATGGCTAAGGCACGTCAAGTTCTCGATTGGGAGGCACAATATGCTTGTGCCCTTGATCCTGAACGGGCTCGTTCTATTCGTGAAAGTAGAGCACCGGAGGAAGATCATGGTGAAACCTGTTCGATGTGCGGCAAGTTTTGTGCTGTACGCAGTATGAATAAAGCTTTACAAGAAGAATATATTGATATTTTATAAGCTTTTTCATATGGGAGGTCATGATGGATTTGATTGTTAATGGAGCGCCAAAGCATGTTGTAGGTAAGCAACTTCATTTGGTTCTTGATGAATTAGGCTATTCTGGTAAACACTTTGTAGTTGAGCTTAATGGCGAGATTCTTAGCAAGGAAGCATATACAACCACTAAATTAACGGCTGCTGATAGATTAGAGATTGTTAGCTTTGTAGGAGGTGGTTGATATGTTGGATTCATTTACTGTAGGTAATACAAGATTTTCTAGTCGCTTATTAGTAGGAACAGGGAAATATGCATCCTATAATTTGATGCGAGATGCACTGGTAGCATCGAAGTCAGACATTGTGACGGTTGCTCTTAGACGAGCAGGTACAACACAAAGTGAAGAGGATATCTTAAATTATATCCCTGATAGGATGCATTTATTACCGAATACATCGGGTGCTCGAAATGCAGACGAAGCTATACGTATTGCACGCATGGCTAGAGCGTTAGGCTGTGGTGATTTGATTAAGATTGAAGTCATTCAAGATCAGATGTATTTGATGCCCGATAATCTAGAGACTATTAGGGCTACTGAAGTGTTGGCAAAGGAAGGGTTTATCGTCTTTCCTTATATGAGTCCTAATTTGATGGATGCAAAGCGACTGGTAGATGCTGGTGCTAGTTGTGTTATGCCCCTCGCTTCGCCTATTGGTAGCAATCGTGGACTTGAAGCAAAAGGATTGATAGAAATTTTAATCAACTCTATTGATGTGCCGATTATTGTTGATGCGGGAATAGGCAGACCTTCCGATGCAACAATCGCTATGGAAATGGGGGCTAGCGCTGTTCTTGTTAACACGGCTATTGCTACGTGTTCAGATCCAGTAGGTATGGCAGAGGCTTTTTATCATGCTGTAGAGGCTGGACGGAAAGCATATCTAGCAAAATGTGCACCTAAGAAGTTTGTAGGCAGTGCATCTTCACCGTTAACTGGTTTCTTGCGAAAGTAAGGTGAGAATATGTCATTTTTAGATGTGCTTTCAAGAATTTCTGACGAAGATATAGCTAAAACATTAGATGTTGTAACTGACGATGAAATACTTTCAACGCTCTCTAAAGCAGTACTTGATATTGATGATGCACTTATTCTATTATCACCTCAAGCCCTACCATATTTAGAAGATATGGCCCAGCTGGCTCATGAACGGACGGTACAGCAATTTGGTTATACTACACAACTATTCACGCCTATGTACATTTCAAACTATTGTGATAATGGTTGCGTGTATTGTGGATATAGCCATCATAGTGGGATTGCTCGTGAAAAGCTAAGCTTAAACGATATTGAGCTTGAAGCGAAAGCAATCGCTGAAACGGGATTAGAGCAAGTTTTGGTATTAACCGGCGAATCTAAATCTTGCAGTCCACCGTCATATATACAAGCTGCCGTAGAAACATTGGTTCCTATTTTTAGTAGCGTTAGTATTGAGGTGTATTCGCTTACGCTAGAGGAATATAAAGGATTAGTCACAGTTGGAGCGGATGGAATGACGATGTTCCAAGAGACATATAATCCGACGTTGTATGCGCAATTACATCCATTTGGGCCTAAGAGTGATTTCGCAAAGCGTATTGATACGCCTGAGTTGGCTTGTCAGGCTGGATTTAGAGTGGTCAATATTGGTGCTTTAATGGGCCTTGATGAATGGCGTAGAGAGGCATACAAGACGATGTTACATCTTAATTACCTTGTGCAACATTATCCGGATGTAGAATTATCTGTTTCAGTTCCAAGAATTCGACCTTGTGCAGTAGGTTATTCTCCAAAATATCCTGTAGATGATACGGCATTGGTTCAATATATTTTGGCTTTGCGTCTTTTGTTCCCCCGTGTGGGAATTACGCTTTCCTCTCGTGAAAGCAAGTATATGCGTGACAATCTGGTGAGACTGGGGATTACAAAAGTTTCAGCTGGAGTAACGACTTCTGTAGGAGGACATACAAAACAAGATGATTCTAGCCAATTTACAATTAGTGATAATCGCAGTGTAAGTGAAATGGCAACAATGCTTGAAAATAATGGATACCAACCTATTTATAAAGATTGGCAAGTACTATGAGGGGATATGTGTATGGCTCATATGAATAACGAATTTGAAACGGCTATATCCCACTTCTATAGTTCTGAGGAGTTTCGTAAATTGCAGAGTTCAGTAGTAGGCGTTTTAGGTGCTGGCGGATTGGGATCCAATTGTGCTGTTAATCTTGTACGTAGTGGTATTCGAAATCTAATTATTGCAGATTATGACATTGTAGAGCTAAGTAATCTAAATCGACAATACTATTTTTCGTGTTATGTGGGGCAGTATAAGGTAGAGGCATTACAAGATGTGTTAACTGCCATTAATTCAAATGTTATCGTTAAGATTTATAAGGATAAATTGACAACCGAAAATATACCTGAAATTTATAAAAAAGCTGATATTTTGATAGAAGCCTTTGATGCGGTAGAAGCTAAATCTATGTTTTTAGAGGCTGCAATCTCAGTAGATGTACCTAAAATCATGGTATCCGGATTGGCTGGAATAGGTAATTCCGATGCGTTACGAACTAAAAAGTTAGGTCAAAATTTATATATTGTTGGTGACGAGCATTCCGGTGTAGATAATGCGTATCCTTATGCACCACGTGTGGCTATTGCTGCTGCAAAACAGGCGGATCTAGCGTTATCACTTTTACTAGAGAAGACCATGTTTAATGAGGTGTAATAGGTGAATAGAAAAGACAAACTAACAGAGGTAATAAATGCTTGCCCTATATATGGAATTACGGGCGGTACTCGAGATGTAGTTCCGCTTATAAAAGATATGCTAAGTGCAGGGATACGAATTATTCAGTATCGTGAAAAGGGAAAAACGCCTATTCTGCGGTATCAGGAGGCTATGATTTTGAGGCGGTTGACCTATGATTATCATGCTCTATTAATTATTGATGATTATGTTGATCTTGCGCTAGCTGTACATGCTGATGGTGTTCATATTGGACAAGATGATTTGCCGCCTAATACGGTAAGACGGATTGTAGGGCCTAATATGTTGATTGGGTGGTCAACCCATAGTATATCCGACCTAAAGGCGGCAAACAGATATACGGGTGTTATAGATTACATTGGGGTAGGGCCTATTTTTTCTACACAGACAAAACCCAATGCTAATCCTGTAGGAATTTCTTATGTATATTGGGCAAAGCAATTTAGTAAGTTTCCTATTGTTGCTATTGGGGGGATTAAAATGACAAATGCTGATATCGTTTGGCAAGCGCATCCCGATTTTATTTGTGCCGTTTCTGAAATAACAGAGTCGGACAATATAAAAAATACGGTTTATGAGCTTATGACTGGATATAGGAAAGTCAGATAAAAAAATTGAGTTTACATACAAACCACAAGATTATAATCTTGTGGTTTTTTAGTTATAAAAGAATTTTGTATACATGATAAAAATCATTGCTAACACATCGATTTATTTAGTATAATCGTATCATTAAATTCGATATTCTATAGAATTTATAAAATAAATGAAGATGGAGAGGTAATAGTATATGTCTCATTATGTAGATTTAAATAGTGATTTAGGCGAAAGTTTTGGTAATTATACATTAGGTATGGATAGTGAAGTATTAAATCACGTAACAAGTGCTAATATTGCTTGTAGTTGGCACGCTGGAGATCCTCTTATTATGGATGCGACTGTCCGCATATGTAAAGAAAAGGGCGTAGCCGTAGGGGCACATCCTGGTTATCCAGATTTGATGGGATTTGGTCGTCGTGCGATGGCAGTAAATCCTGTTGAGGCAAAAGCCTATATGATATACCAACTAGGTGCACTACAAGCTTTTTGTGATAGTCATGATGTTACTTTACAGCATATGAAATTGCATGGTGCCTTTTATAATACAGCCTGTGTTACGCCTGTACTAGCCGATGCAATTTTAGATGGTTTACAAGCAGTAAATCCCAATATTGCGGCTATGGTATTGAGTGGTAGCTATATTGCTCAAGAGGCACAGCGACGAGGTATTCCTGTTATACAGGAGGTGTTTGCCGATCGTGGCTACACAGAGGAGGGAACATTGGTTCCTCGTACAGAAGTAGGTGCTTTCATCAAAGACCCACAAGAGGCTTTAGACCGAGTACTGATGATGGTTACAAAGGGTAAGGTCGTTACTAATACGGGGAAGACCATTGATATTGTGGCAGATTCCATATGTGTTCATGGAGATAATCCTGAAGCGATAGCTTTCACAAAGTATATTCGGGAAGGGCTATCAAAAGCTGGTATAACGGTGGCGAATTTTCAACACCGATAACACTATTAAGAACATTAAAATAAATGCTTAATTAATACTAACAGAAAATACGAATATAAGTATTAAAAGCAAATATGAGCTTTAAGCAATAAGTATGACATAGATTAATTATTATTTTGGAGGTTCCTATGAAACCAATTACAGGTAAAGCGAGTTTCTCTGTCCTATTAGGGGCAGCTTTCTTAATGGCCACGTCATCTATTGGGCCTGGCTTTATGTTGCAAACAGCAGCGTTTACAAATGAGTTGAAAGCAGACTTTGCATTTGCTATCGTTATATCCGTTATTTTCTCTATTATTGCACAGCTTAATGTGTGGACAATTATTGGTGTATCCCAAATGCGCGGTCAAGATATTGCGAATAAGGTATTACCAGGCCTTGGGTATATAGTGGCATTTTTAATTTCCCTTGGTGGATTAGCCTTTAATATCGGTAATATTGGTGGTGCTTCTATGGGCCTCAATATTATATTTGGTATCGACACAACAACAGCAGCCGCTATTAGTGGTATTTTGGGCATCTTACTATTTACATCTAAGAAGATGGGTGGTGTTCTAGATAATACGGCTAAAGTACTCGGTACGGTTATGCTCGTCCTCATTGCTTATGTAGCATTTTCAACGAATCCCCCGGTAGGGACAGCAGTGACTCATGCGATAGTACCTACGAATTATCCGTGGCTTGCTACGATAACTCTTATTGGAGGGACCGTAGGTGGATATATAACATTCTCTGGTGGGCACCGCCTTATTGATGCTGGTATTACAGGTCAAGAACATTTAAAGGATGTACGTCGTGCAGCGATTATGGGGATGTCTGTAGATGCATTAGTTCGAGTGTTACTGTTCTTAGCCGTTTTAGGTGTAGTATCTATGGGCTTTGTGCTAGATCCTAAAGATCCAGCAGGCTCTGCGTTTCTTCTCGGTGCTGGTGAAATCGGTCATAAATTATTCGGTATAGTGTTTTTCTGTGCTGCGCTGACCTCTGTAGTAGGGGCTGCCTACACATCAGTATCCTTCTTAAAAACATTGTTTAAGGTTGTAGAACGAAATGAAAAATTGACTATTATGGCGTTTATCTTTATTTCTACATGTATCTTAATCTTTATTGGTAAACCAGCATCTCTATTGATTTTAGCGGGCTCTGTAAACGGTCTAATCTTGCCTGTTACGTTGGCAGTTATGCTCGTTGCTACTCATAAATCTGAAATCGTAGGGGCATACAAACACAATAAACTTTTATATTATACAGGGTGGATTGTAGTGCTCGTAACATCTTACATTGGTGTTACATCTTTAAAAGGTATTGCTAAGTTACTAGGTTAATTAATTATCTGTGAAAGCACCATTACGTTCGTCTTGAATGTGATGGTCCTTTCTAGTTATAGCAGGAGGTACATATGAAACCTACAATTTCACCTGTAGGGGATTGCGCTATCTCTATTGATTTTGGTCAAGCAATCGATCCAAAGATTAATCGACAAATCCGACAAGTTATAGAGCAGATTAAACTCTTACAGCTAGATGGAATTATTGAACTAGTTCCTACATACTGTGCATTGCTTATTCAATATGATGCAATGGTATATACGTATTCCGACATTTGTGGAACTCTTAATCCAATATTACAAGAATCTGTAACAGACAGCGGAAATGAACGTGTTACGATTGTTGAAATCCCGACCATTTACGGTGGCGAGTATGGTCCAGATCTAGGTTTTGTAGCCTCTCACAATCATATAAGTGAAGCTGAGGTTGTATCCATTCATAGTGGTACTGATTATTTGGTTTATATGTTAGGTTTTATTCCTGGTTTTACTTACTTAGGTGGGATGGATCCTCGCATTGCAACTCCGCGCTTGTCTTCGCCAAGAACTTTGATTCCTGCCGGGTCTGTAGGTATTGCAGGAGAACAGACTGGCATATATCCATCAGATTCTCCAGGGGGATGGCAAATTATTGGGCGCACACCTGTGACTATGTATGATATGTCTAAAAAACAAGCTGCATTATTAAGAGCAGGGGACTACGTTCGTTATGTGCCCATCGATGATACTGAATTTTATCGCATCAAATCTTTAGGTTCAGCTTATGTTCCTGTTGTACATGAAGTAGAGGTAGGTGATTTGCGTGGCTTTAAATAGTTTTAAGAAAGCTTCAATCCACGTAGATGGACCGGGGATGTATACAACGATTCAAGATGCAGGACGAGTCGGCTATCAACAATATGGTATGCCTGTAGCGGGTCCTATGGATAGTGAAAGCTATCTATTGGGGCAGGCTTTAGTAGGAAACAAGGAGTCTCTAGGGGCTTTAGAGTGTACCGTATTACCGCCTACACTAACGGTTCAAGGTACATGTATTGTTGCTTTTACAGGGGCTGATATGCACCCCACTATTAATAATATAGTCGTGCCTCGATACATACCTTTTATATGTCACGAAGGAGATATTATTTCTGGTAGCTTTAGCCAATGTGGCGTGCGTATGTATATTGCTTTCTCAGGCGGTATTGATGTTCCTACTATTAATGGTAGCGTATCGACTCATACAAAGGCTAAGATAGGTGGTCTTGAGGGGAGACCGTTACAAGCAGGTGATCAGTTTGGCATTAAAGCATTTACTAGAGACGAGGTGAATGTGTGCGACTTCTATGATGGTCATAACTTATTCAATATCGCCTTATATAACCGCGGCGGCCGTGAGTGTCACGAACCTTTGCGTGTTGTTCTCGGAAATCAAGCAAAGTATTTTACAGAGAAAGGAATCAAGACCTTTGGTAGTAAAATATATACATTGACTGTACAATGTGATCGCATGGGCTTTCGCTTGGATGGCCCTGTTATAGAGCATATAGATGGTGCGGATATTATCTCCGATGGCGCTGTATTTGGTTCTATCCAAGTTCCTTCTGATGGAAACCCTATAGTGCTCATGGCAGATCGGCAAACAACAGGTGGCTATACAAAGATTGGTACTGTGATTACGGCAGATTTACCTAGGTTAAGCCAATTACCAGTGGGGGATGGAATTCATTTTGATATCGTATCTGTCGAAGAAGCACAAGAAATATATCGTACATATATGAAACGCTTACATAAGCGCATACAATTAGCACACGAACAAAGTGTATATGTCTTTAATGTAACTTAATTGGTTTTCCCTATTTAATTATATAAACTAGCAATAAAGCTATCTTGTAGATTGTTATTTCTATGAGATAGCTTTTTGTTATGTAATGTAAGATGAATTGATGAGGTGGTGGGAAAATATAATCTTATAAAACAAGTTTAAAATAATGATTATGAATTTATATTCATTTTATATCTTCGTTATGGTATAAAATAAGCCCGTATTTTATATAAATTTGTGATATGAATCACTATAAAACGCATTAATGCTGTATTTGTGCGCTATGTAGAATTATGAATAAAAAATGAAAAAGCTTGATAGTGTATTCAAGGTTTTGATATACTTATAATATTGAAAATTTTGGAATTCTCGTATGACTTACCATATGATAAAACATCGAGGGAGCATTAATATTACTATAGTTTATAGGAGAAAGTATAAATAAGATTTTTAAAGTGGTTTGTAGCAAATCAAAAAACTGTTACGTAGTAGTATCTGAGTTCGCTAAGAATAATAGTGGCAAAAAGAAAATTGTTGTAGCAGCAATTTTGGTTGCATTAGCAATGACTAATGCTAGCATCTCTATGGCGGCAAATACTTTGCCTACAAATATGCATGCAACAGCAGTAGGCTTGGGGGCTGGTGCTTCTGTTACTGGTGATAAAGCTGTAGGTTTCGGTCAAAATGCAGCAGCTGCTGGTGGATATTCTATTGCAATAGGTTCTAATTCTAGTACCACTGTTAACAGTCCACAAGGAATCGCTATTGGTGGTGGTAATACTGCTAATGAAGGTGCAAGAGTAATTGGGGAGCAAGCAATTGCCATTGGGGGAAATACAATAGCTCAAGGTAACTCTTCTATTGTTATTGGTGGCGATGATGTAGTTAAAGCCGATAGTGTAAAAGTTATTTACACTACGAATAATGGTGAGAATAAAACTGGGGATTTGCGTAGTGCTGTTCAAAGCTTAACAGGATTTGATATGAGAAACCCACTATATACATCGGCAACGGCTGGTGAATCTGGTATCACATTAGGCATGAAAGGTCAGTCAGGCAATGTGGGTATTGCCATTGGTGGGGGTTCTAACACTGATGTAGGCGGCACAAAACAATCTAGTTATACTTTGCCAAATAATGTTGTTGCTTCCTGGGCTGGTGGTGATAAAACATTGCCAGGTGACGTTGTATCTTTTGGTTCTAAAGGGTATGAACGTCAGTTGAAACATGTGGCTCCAGGTGAAGTAAGTGCTACCTCCACAGATGCAATTAATGGCTCTCAACTTAGCGCTATTGTAGACCAAATCGCTTATAAATATATATCTATAAAATCTTCTGATGCTGCTAATAAAGATAATACTGGTGCTACGGCAGCTAATTCTATTGCTATTGGCCCAAATGCCGCAACAGACGCATTTGCGAGTCGTTCTGTGGCTGTTGGTGATGGCGCCAGAGGTAAAGTAGTAGATGGTGTAGCTGTTGGCTCAAAATCTATAGCTGATATTGCTTCAGGCGTAGCAGGATATAATGTTAATGCTAGTCGTACAGATATATCTGCATGGAAGGTAACAGCTGCAGGAGGTACTGTTGAAAAAGTACAAGGTGGGGATACCGTAAAATTCCAAGCTGGTGATAATCTTGTAGTTAACCGAGATAGAACTACTTTCACATATGGCTTGGCTAAAGACTTAAAAGGCCTAAACAGTGTTATTGTAGGTGATGAAAACGGTGTATCTACTAAAATCACTCCTGCAGGTACAACTGTGAAAGATGCAGCTGGCAACTCTACTACAATTAATGGGGGTGGTATGACTATTACTCCTGCAGATACAGCAGCTAGCCCTGTATCACTTACTGTAGACGGCTTAAATAATGGTGGCAACAAAATTCATGGAGTAGCGCCTGGCACAGCTGATACTGATGCAGTAAATGTTAGCCAATTGAAAGCATCTAATGCTGGTTTACAAGAAGCTGTTAACCGTGTCGGTACTGAAACACAACGTGTTGGTGCTCATGCGGCAGCTATGGCAGCGTTGAAACCAATTCAATATGATCCATTGGAGCCAACACAAATTATGGCTGGTATCGGTAGCTACCGTGGTGAAACTGCTGGTGCCATCGGTATTGCTCACTACCGAACTGAAGATACGATGTTCAACGTAGGTGTTTCACTTGGCACTAGCCATAACATGGTTAATGCAGGTGTAACGCATAAATTTGGTGGTAGTCGTGAAAGAAAAGACGCTATTCCAGAACGCTATAAGGCGGGGCCTATTAGCTCTGTTTATGTAATGCAAGATGAAGTATCTAGTCTCAAAAAAGAAAATAGTAATCAAAAAACGGTTATTGCTAATCAAGCAGCACGTTTAAATACATTGGAAGCTGAAAATGAACGTCAACGTCAAGAATTGGCTGAAACTAAACAAGGCTTAGATGACTTGCGTGCCGTAGTAAATCAATTATTAGCTTCTAAAGGTTAAGAGTTGAGAACTAATTTTGATAATAGTCTAAGATAGTTATTTCTCTGTAAAACTAAAGAACCTCTTATACATTGTTGTACTTGATAGGGTATATACATTTCGCATAAGAGGTTCTTTTGCTATTTTAATATGTATTCTTATTTAAAATGCATAACATGTGAATGACTTCTCATATGTTGTGTGATATAATACAGTGGAAATAAAAGGTAAAGTGATACCTCTATTATGTATGATCTTGCATGAATAGGAGATAGGATGTTAGACCGTATACAACGATGGCTTTCAATAGACACCATGTTGCCTGTTGCAGAACGATTAGGACCTGTAGGAACTACAAAGCAGCTATATGGTAATTATTTAAAAATAGCTTGGCCAGCTACATTACAAGGCTTGATGTTACAATTTATGACTGCCATTGATTTGGCGATGGTTGGTGCCTTAGGTGCGTCAGCTCTTGCTTCGGTAGGCATTATGGGGCAACCTGAGATGGTAATGCTCATCTTCTGTCGAGCATTATCCATTGCTGTGACGGCAATTATAGCTCGTCGTCATGGTGAAGGCGATGTAGATGGTATGAATGCCGTACTCAAGCAATCTATTTTATTGAATTTTTTAATTTATGTACCGTTATTATTGATATGTTTTTTGAACTTAGAGCATATTCTACGTTTTACGGGTGCTGAAGATGGCTATATTGAAACAGCCGTTTGGTATGGTCGTTTCATAGTTATTAGCTTAATATTTCAGTCCTTTAGCCAAATCGTAGGGGCTGCACTCATTGGATATGGTAACACTAAAGTTATTTTTAAATCTAATGTAGTAGGGAATATTTTGAATACGATAATGAATTTCTTCTTGATTTATGGTATTGGTTTCTTCCCTGAACTTGGCGTTATGGGGGCAGGTGTATCCACTATGATCAGTAGTGCTATTATTGCATTATTGTTGTTGCGTACGATTTCACAACATACTTCTACTGGATTAACATTGCGCCATCCGTCGAAATGGATGTTTGAAAGGCCCGTATTACATACAATGTTTCATGTCGGTGGCAGTTCTTTAGGAGAACAGTTCTTTGAGCGGTTCGGTATGTATACATACACTATGATTGTTGCTTCCTTAGGTGCGGTACCTTTAGCAGCACATTACGTATGTATGAATTTAATGGATATATTTTACTATTTTGCGATGGGTCTTGGATTTGCAGGTGCATCACATACGGGGCAAAGTCTGGGACACAAACGACCAGATATTGCACGTACTTATGGTAAAATTGGTGCTCGTATTGGTTTAGTCGTGGGCCTTGTAAGTGCATTAATCTTTATTGGTCCTGGTGATTTTTTAGTACAGTTATATACTCGTGAAAGTGATGTTGTTACACTTTCAGCCACTTTGATGGGCATTATGGCTATCGCTGCATTCCCTCAAGCATTACAGCAAGTGTATTCCGGTGTGTTGAAAGGGGCAGGAGATACATATTACATCATGAAATATTCTCTTGTAAGCGTAGCAATCATTCGTCCTATTATTACTTATTTATTGTGCATTACACTAGGTTTAGGGCTTTTTGGGGCATGGTTATCTTTGTGCTTCGATCAGTCTCTAAGATTATGTTGTTCTTATTTGAGATTTATTCGAGGAACATGGCAACATAAGGTTGTTTAATGAGATGTAAATTCTTTTTCACATTGAAAGTTTTAGAAGGATTCATGAAAAAGAAGTGAATAAACTTTTGTCTATTAAAAATTTTTGATGTACAATACGTAATGTAAAAAAAATGACACATTGGGGAATGTGTTATCTGACCAGAAACTTCTGATTTCACGTATATATGTAAGGGATATACATATGAAATGATAAAAGCTTCCTTAGTGCATAAGGGAGCTTTTATTCGTTCAATTATAGTTAGATCTATTAGTATATATAATAATGATTTTGATGAACTTATAAGACCAGTAATTTTATTATTGTTAGAGAATCTTAAAAAAGATAAATAGTATTATAATTTCGGAAATGTAATATGTGCAGAGAATCGCAGTGATTCGGCAATAGAGAGGGTTTAAATATTTATATTTATAATATTTATAGATAGATATAACTAAAAATTCATCAAATATTCATGAAGAATGTTGAATTATATTGAAAAATTATGTAAAATATAAGCATATTATTACCAAAGCCTAAGTATTATAAGGGCTGTTTTTGGAGGGAATTATAATGAATAAAAAATTATTAGCTTTATTGGCAGTTGCTGCTGTAGGTGTGTCCGTAGCAGGTGCAACTCCTCAAACTTAATTCAATAAAGGTGAGTTTCAAGTTGATCTTGGTGCGTCTGATTCTAAAGCAAAAACTAAAGCTTGGACTTCTGATGCAAAATGGAACTTTGATGGTGGTGTAACATACGCTTTCACAGATAAAACAGCGTTGCAATACTAATACCATGGTTTGAATGATAAAATGTTCGGCACTAGCTATAGTGATAGAATGCAAGAAGTTAATTTGATTCAATCCTTGAACAAAAATTTCGCAGTATATGGCGGTTATGCTCACATTTCTGGTGATACATTCCCTAAAGCAAATAATATTGCTCAATTAGGTGTAATTGGTAAAGCTAACCTTGGCTCCAAAGTAGACGTTTATGGTAAAGCGGGTGTAGGGACTAAGAGAACTACTACTTGGGAAGCAGGTTTAGGTTATAAAGTTAACCAAGACTGGGATATTAATGCAGGGTATCGTTATATCAATACTAAACGTGATGATAAGTCTAATATTTCCTTCCAAGGTCCTGTAGTAGGATTATCTTACCGTTTCGATGGTCACAAATCCGTAGCTCCTGTATACACTCCAGCGTCAGCTCCTGTATACACTCCGGCTCCAGCTCCTACTGTAGAAGCGCCTGCATATAAAACTCCTAAATTGGATTACTATGTACAATCTATCTACTTTGACTCCGATCAAGATGTTGCTCGTGCAGACCAATATCCAAACTTAACAGCTGCTGTAAATGCTGCTAACCAATATTCTCAAGACCAAGTTAAATTGATGGGTAACGCTGATACTGATGCAAATCCTCAATACAACATTGCTTTGTCTGAACGCCGCGTACAACATGTGGCTCAATATTTAGTTAACCATGGTGTATCTGCCGATCGTCTTATCGGTATTGCTAATGGTGATGTTAAACCAGTTGCAACTAACTCTACAGCAGCAGGTAAAGCTGAAAACCGTCGTGTAGACGTTTATATTCATCGCTAATCTCTAGACTAATCTAGATTAGGCCTACAATAAGTCCACCTTCAATCATGCTCTCTTGTTTATCGAGAATTCGAGCATGCGATAAGGTGGACTTTTGTGTTATACTAAAATTGCATACAATCCTAGGTCATACAATGTTCATTATGCTTTGGTAATGTATGCGATGTGAGAATCGTATAGTTATATAGGTGTAGCTTATTAATAGTGTTATGTGAAGTAGGTTATTATGAAAGAATTCAAATATTACAAACAGCTCATAGGAGCTATTATACTAGCGGGCATTATGATTATGATGGCACTACGTATAAGTGATATTGCTAGTGGTCTTGACGCTATCTTTACGGCTTTTGTTCCGCTCATTGTGGGTGCTTGTATTGCTTTCGTATTGGATATTCTAGTCGTTCGTTATGAACGATGGCTATGGCCTAAGTGTGACTCTGGATGGAAGTATAAAATACGTCGCCCGTTGAGTCTTTTGCTATCCTTTGTAACAATTAGTGTTATTGTGTATTTTATTGCTCGGATGGCTTTACCTCAATTGATTCATTCTATGTCGATTATTGTAGCTGCATCACCGCAATTGTATACGGATTTCCAAACATGGATGCAACATATTACAGAAACCATTCCAATGGCGTCGAATCAAACGATTATAGATGCCCTAAGTGGAGAGAATATTGCTAAATATACTCGTGAATGGGGGACAAAAGGTGGCACATATATTGTAAATACAATGGGCACCGTATTGTCTTGGACTTTGAACATAGGTCTTGGCTTAATTTTTGCTGTTTATATGTTGCTTGATAAGGAACGCCTTATGTTACAAGGTAAACGTATATTAAAGGCATATGCATCAGATGAGTGGGTAAATCGAGTTAGTTATGTAACTCGCGTAGCAGTTCAAACATTCAGCAATTTTTTTGTAGGTCAGTTTATAGATGCCTTGGTGCTAGGCGTGATGGTAGGAATTACTTTATGGCTATTTAATATTGAATATGCTACAACGATTGCCTGTGTAATTGGTCTAACTGGATTGATTCCACTATTAGGTATTTATGTTGGTGGTATCATTGGAGCCGTTATGCTACTTACTGTTAGTCCTATGGATGCTCTCATCTATGTAATTATTTTAGAGGTACTTCATCAAATTGAAAGTAACTTTATTTATCCTAAAATTGTAGGTAACTCTGTTGGATTACCAGGTTTGTGGGTATTTGCTGCTGTTATCGTAGGCGGTAGTTTGATGGGGGTTACTGGTATGTTGATCGGTGTACCTTTAGTGGCTACATGCTATAAATTGATTATGACTGATGTAGATGGACGACTTGCATCTAATGAAGGTTTATAGTATATTGTCTAAATGATATGACTATTTACATATTTTTCGTGTTGCTGAATATAGCATGAACTTATAGAAATTCTAGTGTACTAATAGTTTGATTAATAGAAGCATAGTATCTAGTAGGAGGATTATAATGAATAAAAAGTTGATTTCTATGGCATTAACGGGGGTATTAGCAGTGGGCATGTTATCCGTTGCTACACCAAGTGTGGCAGA
This sequence comes from Veillonella parvula, assembly GCF_001553335.1. Classification (GTDB taxonomy): domain Bacteria; phylum Bacillota; class Negativicutes; order Veillonellales; family Veillonellaceae; genus Veillonella; species Veillonella parvula_S. Next base: position 69,840 of record NZ_KQ960793.1, read on the forward strand.
TGCACGCAAAACAAAGCCTGAAACAAGTACGGATATTTCTGTAAAACGTGCACCTGGCGAGTCCATAGTTATGACTATGAGCCAAATTGGAACTATTTTTCAAAATCGCTATCCAAATGCGGCGCTTCATTCTGTAGAGCTCAACTCTAATGACTTGAACTATGGTTATAAAGTAGTTGGTTATAGTAAGTATCATCAGTACAAGATGAAAATTGACGTAATCACTGGTAATGCTTCTGATATGGAAGAGGGGGGCAAACCTAAGAAAGTTATTGGTGAGATTTTTAATAAAGATAAAGTTATTGAATCAACGCAAGCAGAACGTGTTGCAAAACAACAACTTGGAAATGATGCTGTTATGAAGGGCTGGAAAATTGAAGCTCATAATGGTAAAGTTTTATACTATGTGACTATGCATCAAGATGGTAAAAAAGTAGTTGTTACAGTAGATGCTGAGACAGGTGCTTATGTAGAACAATCTAAATCCTATAAATTACCACCTGAGCCAGATCAAGGCTTCGATGGTCGTAAAACAAATCTCGTTTGGGGTTCTGATATAGATATGGGCCGCTAACCTATCTATTGATGATTAATAAGAAAAGAGCCGAAGGCAATGCCTTTGGCTCTTTTTTGCGATTCCGATACTATAAAATATCGGTTGATAGTGCTCTTATGTTAGAATATTATTTTTTTACAATAGATATGTTTGCAACAAAAGGACTGCGCTTAAGTTTAGTCCTTTTATTATTTATAACTATAGTTGTATTACCAACGATTTTCGTAGTACACTTGTGTCCACATGATAACCTCGACGAGGGATGGATGTGGGCTCATAGTTTCGCCTACAGTGATAACGGATCTAGGGTCCATTTCACGAGTAATACCTTTTTCACGTAAACGTTTAGTGCGTTCAGAAGCAATTTCTTCGTTGATTGCTGTCAACGGAGTTACACCACTATTCATAAGGTTCACATAAGGCTGGAAGAGGATAGAGGCTTGAGGACCTACGACATGCATACCAAGGATATGGTTGGTGTCTTTATCTACCACAATTTTTACAAATCCATCGTTTATATCTCCAGGGTTGATACCCATTGCATAGCCTTTTGCAGTGGAGGAGTAGAAGTTCTTCCCAACCCCTACATTGTAACCTGCTTTGATAGCTTCCGCCTCTGTGAGACCTACACTACCAATTTCAGGATAGGAGAATGTAACCTTAGGTAATGTATCATACCTTGCCCAACGGTAATCATCTTCACTTGTTGCATAGAAGAGATTGTGAGCAATGATATCTGCTTCGTAGTTTGCACGGTGACGGAATGCAGGTTCACCATTTACATCACCTAAAGCGTAGATACCATCAACGGATGTTTCTAAGAATTCATTAGTTTTAATCCAGCCTTTAGGCCATGTTTCGATACCAGTATTTTCAAGGTGAAGCTCTTCCACAGCTGGACGGATACCTGCAGCTACAAGGATTTCTTCAACTTTAGTTTCTGTAATTTGGCCAGTAGTACGATCTTTAGTAACTACCACTTTAAGGTCATCTTCTTGACGGATTTCAACAGTGTCTTGGTTTAGAAGTACGTTAATACCACGTTCTCTGTAGTTGTTAAGTAAGTGTTCCGATATATCTGCATCTTCTTTAGGAACTAAACGTACATTATGTTGTAGAATTGTTACTTTTGTACCTGCGGAATCGAATACGTGAGCGAACTCTACACCAATCGGGCCTGCACCAAGTACGGCAAGAGATTTGTATGGTTGTTTAGGAAATTTATCGCCAAAGAGACTTTCACTAGTAAGGAAACCTGCCTCTTGAAGACCAGGTACATTTGGAACATTGCTATAGCCACCAGTACCAAGGATAATTGTAGGCGCTGTAATTTCTACAATGCCAGACCCATCGTTAAGCTGGATGTTCATCACTGTATCAGATACAAAGCTTGCTGCACCACGATACACATCTACGTTGTCATAGGCATTGTAATAATCATAGATGCCTGCAGATTCGTCAATTTTATGCCAAGTACGCTTGGACACAGTATGCCAGTCCATAGTAGCAGGTCCAACGTTAACGCCAATTTTTTTGAATTCTTTTGTTTCTTGAATTGCATTAGCTGCTGTAACCATAACTTTTGTAGGAATACAACCGCGAGTTAGACATGTACCACCAAATTTACCTTTTTCTATGATTGCCACTTTAAGGCCTTTTTTGAGCGCAGCATCAGCTACGATGGTTGCGCCGCCTGTACCAACTACAATAATATCGTATTGTTTCATGTTGATTCCTTCCTATATATCTACTAATAGTTATTATCATTAACTATATTATACCACTATATTGAAGAAAATCAATATAGTTTGTTAGTGATTGGTGAAAGTTTATATTTAGTTAATCTAAATACATAATATCATTTCCAGAAAATTAAGAGGCGCAGATATATGTAACTTTCACAAAGCCTTATAAAATAATATATAATTAGTTTACAAAAAAAAGACGGTCCCAAAGGACCGTCTAAAAAAATTTTAGTTCCAATCTTGATGATAACCGCGTTTTGCATAATCAGCAGTAGCAGTGAAGAGGATATCTGTACTAGAGTTAAGTGCAGTTTCCGTGGAATCTTGTAATACGCCAATAATAAAGCCTACGCCTACAACTTGCATTGCTACATCATTGGATATACCGAATAGGGAACAAGCCAATGGAATAAGTAACAAGGAACCGCCTGCAACACCGGAAGCCCCACATGCACCTATAGTGGCAATAACAGATAATAGGATTGCGGTAGGAATATCTACAACGATACCTAATGTATGCGCCGCAGCTAATGTCATGATTGTGATTGTAATTGCTGCACCACCCATATTGATTGTGGCTCCTAATGGAATGGATACGGAATACATATCTGGATTAAGTTTCAATCGTTTGGCTAAATCAAGGTTTACGGGAATGTTTGCAGCAGAACTACGTGTAAAGAACGCATAGATTGCAGATTCTCGTAAGCATTTGAATACCAATGGGTATGGATTACGACGAAGGTAAATAAAGGATAAAATTGGATTGATTACTAGTGCTACAAAAATCATAGAACCAAGTAATAATACGAGTAATTGAAAGTACCCAATCAAGGCTTCGATGCCGTTAGTAGCAATGGATTCTGCTACAAGGCCCATAATACCAAGAGGGGCGAATCGAATGATCCAACCTACTACAGTAGTAATAGCTTGTGCAATGGACTCCATAACTTCCTTCGTATTCATCGGTGCATGGCGTAAAGCACCACCAATGATAAGTGCCCAACCTAAAATACCGATGTAGTTAGCAGTCATTAATGCTTTTACAGGATTATCAACTACATTTTTTAGTAATGTTGTCATAACCTCTACGATACCTTGAGGTGGTGCGGCATCGGCTGCACCTGCTGCTAGGTGTAATGGAGTAGGGAAAAAGAAACTTACGATTACTGCTAAAGCCGCAGATAGGAATGTACCTAGTAAATATAAGGTTATAACAGAGCCCATACCTGTTTTTTGTCCAGAGCGATGTTTACTAATCGCAGCAATTACTAAGAAAAATACGAGGATAGGGGCGATACCTTTTAGCGCTCCAACGAAGAGGACTCCTAATAAAGCAAGTTCATTGGCCACATCGGGCACATAAAGAGCAGTTAAAATACCAATAATCAAACCTATGATAATTTGTTGGATTAGACTGACTCTATTGATTGATTTTACAAATCGATTCATAGTACACTCCAATACTTATATAAAAACAAATAAAATCCCATGATAAAGTATCCTTTCAACATGGACATATGTCATTATACAACGAACATGAAATGGTGGCAATAGATATTATAATCGATAGTCGTATATATTTATTATGAATATAGGTAAAAAATAGATATGTGTGTTTAGTTTTATATTATGTAGCGGAAAATACTAAATACCAGTGTTTTTAGTAGGTATGTATATATTACATAGTCACTATATAGAGTATATATATTAGGATTCTTTTTAGCGTTCCTATAGTGTGGTATACTATGCCATATATAATTCTTGAACATAGTTCTTGATTTGTGAAAGGTCCATAATGAATACTAAAGAATTTAAAACGTATGCAGATAAAGAGAAATTTGTACAAGGCGTTTTTTCTAATATTGCAAAAAACTATGACTTAATGAATACGGTGTTAAGCTTTGGACAAGATTATTTTTGGCGTAAATTCTCTGTAAAAGCGATGAATATCGGTCCTCACCAATATGTACTTGATGTGGCATGTGGCACTTGTGTATTTACGAAGGAAGCATTACATCAAGAGCCCACTTTGAAGGTAGAGGCATTAGATTTTAATAGTGAAATGCTAAATCAAGGTCGTGTTCGTATTGAGGTTGCTGGTTTACTCAATCAAGTAAATTTAGTACAAGGTGATGCCATGGCCTTACCATATGAGGATAATACATTTGATGCTGCAATGAGTGGCTTTGCAATGCGAAATGTTCCAGATATTAAGCAGGTATTGTCTGAAATGCAACGCGTGGTAAAACCAGGGGGGAAGGTTGTGGTGTTAGAACTTGCAAAACCAAGTATGTTTGGGTTTAAACAGTTATATAACTTCTATTTTTCATATATACTGCCTATTATAGGAAAATTGAGCAAAGATAACTCTTCCTATGCCTGGCTTCCAGAATCTTTACGTAGATACCCACATCAAAGTGAGATTTTAGAAATCTGGAAATCTCTTGGATATGAAAATGCCACCTATCATGAATTGACAGGCGGCATTGTAGCTGTACACGAAGGTGTGGTACCGAAAAATTCTATTGTAGATAATAAGTGATGTTAGCGTCTTGGGAAACTATTAAAGAGCCTTTTTCTACAGGCGTAGCAGTTTCGAGAGCTGCTTTTAGCATTACTGGGTTACGATAGTAACCAGAGTCCATTGTGCTAGTTTCAGTTGTGCTAATGGAAACAGTTTTTACTGGTCCCAATGTACGACCGAGGGCAGCTGCGATAACTTCTGCTTTATGGCGACCGTTTTGAATCGCTTCTGTAGTTAAAGAATCAGATAATTGTTGAGACACATCATTTTGGAATGAAAGGTTGTTGATGTCGTTAGCACCAGCGCTAACAGCGGCATCGACAACCTTTCCTACGTTATCAAGGTTATTGATCTTAACTGTTACATGATTTGATACATTGTAACCTGTATTGATGCGTTTGCCGTCTTGATAGTCGCTCGTTGGATTGATGGAAATGCTAGATGTATAGATGTCTTTTTTTGCAACACCTAAGTTAGCTAATTGACTAATTAAATTACTCATAATACGATCATTATTAGATTTTGCAGCATTGATATTGGTATTTTGGCTTGTAATACCAAGTGTTAAAATCGCATAGTTAGGTGCTACAGATCGAGACGCTTGACCAGTAATATTAATTTCTGAAGTATCAAATGTGCCCTGTGGTGCAGCTAATGTGGTAGTTCCCATAGTAGCACATATAGCAGCTATAGCTACAGCTTTTGATAATAAATGTTTTGATAGTTTCATACTCAATCTCCTTACAATAATGTAATATTCATATTGGTAAACGCTAATAAAAGAAAACTAATTTGTGCTGGAAGTTCTTTATTACAGCTACATTGTACATGATTAATTGTGTAAAATCAATTATTAGGTTTATGATTAAAAATGAAAATAAAATGAAGATTTTGTAAAATTGAGAATTGGGGGTTGCGATTATATTTTCATTGTACTATAATATGCATACAGTCGTTTGAGCGGCTGTTTCTTAATGAGTGTAGCAATACACTTAGAGGTTTAAAATGAACTTCAAAAAAGATTATAAAATGTGTTGACATGAAAGTGGTCATAATGTTATTATAATCAAGTCGTCAATTACGACAGTACTTAATAATGAAGTAGTGCAAATTGATAACAGATCTTTGAAAACTGAACAATGATAGGTA
>NZ_KQ960794.1:0-20083 GCF_001553335.1 Veillonella parvula
CGGTTTCGTACGTTCAAATTTTTCTTTTGCCATTTTAAATTATCCTCCGAGGAAAATAGTAATTCTATTAATCTAATATGAGATTAACCGTTTTTCTTTGCTTGAATTTCTTCAGCAATTTTCTTAGGAACTTCTTCGTAATGATCGAATGTCATGGAGTAGTTACCACGGCCTTGCGTTTTGGAACGAAGGTCAGTTGCGTAACCGAACATTTCGCTCAATGGAACATATGCTTTGATATGTTGGGAACCATTACGAGCTTCCATGCCGTCCATGCGACCACGACGAGAGTTCAAGTCACCGATAACGTCGCCCATATATTCTTCAGGAACGTCTACTTCTACAGCCATGTATGGTTCAAGCAATGCAGGATCTGCTTTGCGAGCACCTTCTTTGAAACCCATAGAACCAGCAATTTTGAAGGCCATTTCGTTGGAGTCAACGTCATGGTAGGAACCATCAAATACGATAACTTTAACATCAACCATAGGGTACCCAGCGATAACACCGGATTCCATAGCTTCTTTAACACCGCTTTCAACAGGTCCGATGTATTCACGAGGAATCGCACCACCTACAACCTTGTTTTCAAACTCGAAGCCAGCACCTGGTTCTTGAGGAATCAATTCCAACCAGCAGTGACCATATTGACCACGACCACCAGATTGACGTACGAATTTACCTTCAGCCTTAACAGCTTTACGGATAGTTTCGCGGTATGCTACTTGAGGTTTACCTACGTTACAATCTACTTTGAATTCACGGTTCATACGGTCAACGATGATATCCAAGTGAAGTTCGCCCATACCGGAGATAATAGTTTGACCTGTTTCTTCATCAGTACGAACTTTGAAAGTAGGATCTTCTTCTGCCAAACGAGCAAGAGCTGTACCCATTTTTTCTTGGTCAGCTTTTGTTTTAGGTTCAACAGCAACGGAGATAACTGGTTCAGGGAATTCCATGGACTCAAGAATTACAGGGGATTTTTCATCACACAATGTGTCGCCTGTAGTAGTATCCTTTAAGCCAACCGCCGCAGCGATGTCACCAGAATATACGCGTTCGATTTCTTTACGGGAGTTAGCGTGCATTTGAAGAATACGACCGATACGTTCTTTTTTACCTTTAGTGGAGTTGAAAACGTAAGAACCGGACTCCAATGTACCGGAGTACACACGGAAGAACGCTAATTTACCAACATAAGGGTCAGCCATGATTTTGAATGCCAATGCGGAGAATGGCTCTTCGTCGGAAGAAGGACGAGTTGTTTCTTCTTCAGTACCAGGAACAACACCTTTAATAGGTGGGATGTCGATTGGAGCTGGCATGTAATCGATAACAGCATCCAATAACATTTGAACACCTTTATTTTTATAGGAAGAACCACAAAGAACTGGGAATAATTGGTTAGCAATAACAGCTTTACGCAATGCCGCTTTCAATTCTTCCACAGAAATTTCTTCGCCTTCCAAATATTTCATCATGATATCATCATCTGTTTCAGCGATAGCATCGATCATCATTTCGCGACGAGCTTCTGCTACTTCTTGATATTCAGCAGGGATATCAGTGATTTCATATTCTTTACCGTCATCGGATTTATAAATTTCCGCTTTCATAGTCATCAAGTCAATGATGCCTTCGAAAGTATCTTCAGCACCGATTGGTACTTGGATAGCTACGGAATTTGCACCCAAACGAGCTTTCATCATGTCAACTACGTTGAAGAAGTCAGCACCTACAGTATCCATCTTATTTACATAAGCGATACGAGGTACGCCGTAGTTAGAAGCCTGACGCCATACTGTTTCGGATTGAGGTTCAACGCCACCTTTAGCACTGAACACCGCAACAGAACCGTCAAGTACACGTAGAGAACGTTCTACTTCTACAGTAAAGTCAACGTGACCAGGAGTATCGATGATATTGATACGATGTTCTTTCCATTGACAAGTTGTTGCAGCAGAAGTGATTGTGATACCACGTTCTTGCTCTTGCTCCATCCAGTCCATCGTAGCAGCGCCTTCATGTACTTCGCCGATCTTGTGAACGATACCTGTATAGTAGAGGATACGTTCTGTAGTTGTTGTTTTACCAGCATCGATGTGAGCCATGATACCGATATTACGAGTTTTTGCTAAGGAAAACTCTCTTGCCACAGTTGTCACCTCTTATTACCAACGATAATGAGCAAACGCTTTATTAGCTTCTGCCATTTTATGAGTATCTTCTTTTTTCTTGATTGCAGCGCCTGCATTGTTGAAAGCGTCCATCAATTCGCCTGCCAAACGTTCTTTCATAGTGCGTTCACCACGAAGACGAGCATAATTTACAACCCAACGAATACCGAGGGTTTGACGGCGATCAGCACGAACTTCAACTGGCACTTGATAGTTCGCACCACCGATACGGCGAGCACGTACTTCAAGTACAGGCATAACATTTTTCAATGCTTGATCAAAAACTTCCATTGGGTCTTGACCCATTTTGGAACGAATAATTTCGAATGCATCATATACGATAGTTTCAGCAATGCCTTTTTTACCATCGTACATAACTTTGTTAATGAAACGTGTTACTAATTTGCTGTTGTACACCGGATCTGGAAGTACATCACGTTTCGGAACAGGGCCTTTTCTTGGCATGTTCAATTCCTCCTTTATAATGATGTGTGTTAATTTCGTTTAATGGCTAAAATTATTTTTTAGCTTTTTTCGCGCCGTATTTGGAACGACTTTGCATACGATTTTGTACGCCAGCTGTATCCAATGCACCACGAACGATGTGATAACGCACACCTGGAAGGTCTTTTACACGACCGCCTCTGATAAGTACAACACTGTGTTCTTGTAAATTGTGACCAATGCCTGGGATGTAAGCAGTTACTTCAATAGCGTTTGTCAAACGTACACGGGCAACTTTACGAAGCGCGGAGTTTGGTTTCTTTGGAGTAGCTGTGTACACACGAGTACATACACCACGTTTTTGTGGAGATTCTTGAAGGGCAGGAGCTGTAGATTTTTTAGTCAAACTCATGCGGCCTTTGCGTACTAGCTGATTAATTGTTGGCATTTGGGCACCTCCTTTCCAAATTTGAGATTTATAATTGATCCGTCATAACAAAATGTTACATCGGATATTACCAAGATTAACGTAGGACGCCTACAGCTGTGGCCCGCACCTTAATGCGACACGCACGACCGAGATCATCCATGGTGTGCTCGTCATTCACAGGTATTCCCTGTTCTTCACAAGCAATCCGTAAAGGCTGTACCACACGTTCATCACTATCACAACCCAGGAACACGTACTTCACAGCACCTTTAGCAATTTGTTTCAACGTTTGCTTGGCACCGATTGTTTTGTTCACCGACTTCAGATGGGCAATGTCCATTGTACTAATTCTCCTTACGAAATTATGCCCATTAGGCATACCTCGCCTAAAGCACTATGTAAGTATATCAATTACATCAGTCCATGTCAAACAATTTCCAATGTCACACACCGCTCTACAGCTGCATTTTATATGTACACTCATCCGTGTGTTTCATTCAATCTTAAATTATAAATGAAGAGTGATTTTTTATTCATATATCATTATTTTTATGTATAAATAATCATTCTATGCATTCACTATTATTTTTTCTTTTACCAATTATGCAAAATTAATATAAACACCATTTTATTATGATATAAATTAATACAGAACAAATATTTGTATTTATAAGTTACTAAAGAAAGGAGATTATATGATTAAACTCATTAAACGTTATTCAAACTTTAATCCCCCTGTAATTATAGGTAGCTTGTCTATCGTCTTAGGGCTGAGCTTATGTGCCCTTCTGATTCCGCAAATTTCTCAAACGATCCTCCAAGGGGTTCGTGATATTATATTTGAAGATTTCAGCTGGTTTTATGTTTTATTCATAAGTCTCTTCTTTATCTTCAATATCTTTCTTGCACTTAGTTCGCTAGGGGACATCAAACTTGGTAGCGACGATGAAGAAGCGGAATTCTCTTATACAGCTTGGCTCGCCATGTTATTTGCGGCAGGTACTGGTGTAGGTCTCATGTTCTTCGGTACTGCTGAACCGCTCTCACATTATCACTCCGCTGTAGGCTTAGTCGATGGTGCTCCTAGCGCCAAGGAAGCGTTATTCCGCTCCATCTTCCACTGGGGCATCAATGCATGGACGGTATACGGAATTATGGCTTTAGCATTAGCGTATTTTGGTTTTCGCTATAAGTTGCCTTTATCACTACGTTCATGTTTCTATCCGCTGTGGAAGGATAAGATCAATGGCCCACGAGGGCACATTATCGATATCATCGCACTTTGTGTAACTTTATTAGGTATCGTAACCACCTTAGGATTTGGTGCGGCCCAACTAGGTGCAGGGTTCCTATATATTGATATCATCTCCACTAATGACTTTTCCGCCCAAACGGTCATCATTATCATCATTATGTCCATTGCCGTTCTATCTGCTGTTACAGGTATTGATAAAGGCGTTAAGCTGCTCAGCGAAATTAATATATCTGTTGCATTAGTCTTAATGCTTTTTGTACTCTGTGCAGGTCCTACATTACTCCTATTAAATACAATGGTAGAAAACTTTGGATACTATCTATCACATATTTTAGGGCAAAGCTTCTATACATCTATCTATACACCAGAAACCCGTCCATGGTTCTTCAGCTGGACCATACTATTCTGGGCTTGGTGGTTATCTTGGGCACCATTTGTGGGCATGTTCATTGCGCGTATTTCAAAAGGTAGGACTATTCGAGAGTTCATCTTTGGGGTACTCATTATTCCAACTGTTTTTACTATCGTTTGGTTTACTATCTTTGGTAATACTGCAATTTATATCGATGAAACAGTAGCAAACGGTGCACTCGGTGCATTAACCGATAAACCAGAACAACTACTCTTTGCATTCCTTGAATATTTACCATTATCCAGTTTAACTAGTCTTCTATCAATTATCGTATTAGCATTATTTTTTATCACATCTGCCGATTCAGGCATTTATGTGTTAAATAATATTGCGGCCTATGATAAATCCACTTCATCTCCAAAGTGGCAATGCTTAATGTGGGGCTCTGTAATGTCCTTTCTTGCCATCAGTTTGCTCAGCATTGGTGGGCTTAATGTACTACAATCGGTAACGCTCATTCTCGCCTTACCATTTGCAGCCTTGATGGTTATCATGTGCTACAGCTTATGGCAAGGATTATTAACAGATACGCAATACTTTAACACAAAACTTTCAACCACATCCATCTACTGGGACAGCAAGAACTGGAAACAAGGTCTTGCCAAAATACTCAACCAAACGCAATCGGAAGATGTTATTTCCTTTATGAAAACAACAGCATTGCCTGCTATGTATCAGCTCAATAAAGAATTAACCGAAGAGTACGGATTAACTACGAGAATTGACAAACATTTCAATGGTAACGACGCCTCCGTAGAGTTAACCATCGAAAAAGAATCAATGCGCAACTTTACCTATGGCATCAAACTCGTTACGCAAGAGGTATCGGATCATCTCATCGAAGATCCTAACATTCCTCACATTACTGAAAGTACCAACGCAATTCCTATGACATATTTCAGTGACGGACGCGCCGGATACGATGCGCAGTATATGACACGGGAGGATATCATTACCGATATCATTCGTCAGTACGAACGATATCTTACTTTATCGGATGACGTCGGTTATGACATCATGTCTCATGACGCGGAAGAAGCAGCTGAGTAGTTTTTATAGCTCAAAAATCGATATATGCCTATAACAAAAGGGTGCACCCCGCAGGTGCACCCTTTTTTATTCTGTCGCACAGTATCAATAATGCAACAAGTCTATACAATTAATATAGCCTAACGGCCGCTCCGAAGCAATTAATCTTCAGACATAACCTCTTCCGTAATATCAATGATTTCAGGTGTATTTTTTACAACTTCAATCTTACGGTAACGACTCATGCCTGTACCAGCAGGAATCAACTTACCGATAATTACGTTTTCTTTCAAGCCCAATAATGGATCGATTTTACCCTTGATAGCAGCGTCGGTAAGAACACGTGTTGTTTCTTGGAAGGACGCAGCGGACAAGAAGGAGTCCGTTGCCAAAGCGGCTTTCGTAATACCCAATAGCGTGCGTTTGCCTGTAGCATTTTCACGACCATTGAGGGTAAGACGACGGTTTTCTTCGTCAAAGGTATTAACGTCCACCATATCCCCTGGAAGCATATCCGCATCGCCAGCTGTTTCAATTTTAACTTTATGAAGCATTTGACGAACGATAACTTCGATATGTTTATCGTTAATTTCTACACCTTGGGATTTGTATACTTTTTGTACTTCGTATACGAGGTAACGTTGAGTTGCTTCAGTACCCATGACACGCATAATGTCATGAGGATTGATGGAGCCTTCTGTCAAACGAGCGCCCAAGGATACCACGTCACCGTCTTTAACGATAATGCGGGAGCCGTAAGGAATGAGGTAATCAAGTTCAATACCATCTTCACCAGTAATAAAGATAGTGTTCGTACCTTTCTTACCTTCATTAGGCACAACGCGAACTGTACCTTCGTTTTCGGCAATGATAGCATTACGTTTTGGTTTACGAGCTTCGAACAATTCTTCGACACGTGGCAAACCTTGTGTAATATCGTCACCTGCGACACCACCAGTATGGAACGTACGCATTGTCAACTGAGTACCAGGTTCACCGATGGATTGTGCTGCAATGATACCTACAGCTTCACCAACTTGAACTTGGTTGCCAGTTCCTAGATCACGACCATAGCACTTACGACATACGCCATATGGGCTACGACAAGTCAATACGGAACGGATTTTTACTGTTTCATAGTGTTTTACAACTTCATCAGCTAACGCCTCTGTGATTTCACCATTAAGAGGAACGATAACTTCGCCAGTTTCCTTGTTAACTAATTCTTCAGCTGCAATACGACCTACAATACGGTCTTTTAATGGCTCGATAACACCAGTACCTTCAACGATAGCTTCCACTTCAATACCGTGGATTTCATTGTTCCGTACTTGTACTTCTTTTACATCGGAGTTAAGGATAGCTTCGATGCCTTCTTCTGTAAGACGTGTATCAGCTGGGAAGATTTCTACACCTTCGCTGTCAACGATTGCTTGTACAGTATCCTTGTTCAACATATTTTGAACCATAGTTTCTTTCAATGTTGCACGGATACTATCGTCGCTTTCACCAAGAATAATTTTTTGAACCAAGTTAGTATGATTAATATCGCTATCAGAGCCCAAGTGTGCACCGCGCAATGCGATAGATGTAACACCAGCTTCAGCAATATCTGCCAAGCATTGTTCATCCAAGATAGTTTCAGCTGGTACAACAAGTTCCCCTGTTTCAGCATTCACAACATCTTTATCTAAAACGCGACCAATAAGTTTATCTTTAAGCAATTCTAATGCTTGACGTGGGGATGTAGCCAAGCGAGCACGTTCTCGAACGAGATCGATACCTACAACGTCACAATCGTCCTCACGAACGATTACGTCTTGAGATACGTCAACGAGACGACGTGTCAAGTAACCAGAGTCAGCTGTACGAAGCGCTGTATCGGCCAAACCTTTACGAGCACCATGAGAGGATGTAAAGTAATCCAATACAGTCAAGCCTTCTTTAAAGTTTGCTTTAATTGGCAAGTCAATGATTCGACCAGATGGATCGGCCATCAAACCACGCATACCAGCAAGCTGACGAATCTGTTGTTTATTACCACGGGCACCAGAGATAGCCATCATGTAAACAGGGTTAAAGCCGTCTTTATCGCACGCCATATTATCCATCATCGCATCGGTAACATCTTCTGTTGCCTTTGTCCATAATTGGATAGTTTTACGATAACGTTCTTCTTCTGTAATAAGACCACGACGGTACATACGAGATACTTTTTCTACCTCTTGTTCCGCTGTATCTAACAAACTAGTTTTAACTTCTGGTACTTTAATATCAGCAATAGCTACCGTCATACCTGCGCGACGAGCGAAGGAGTAACCCAAGGACTTGATGCGGTCCAATAGTTCTGCTGTTTTTTCATTACCAAACAATTGGAAACATTGATCAACCAATTTACCAACTGTTTTCTTATCCATAACCTTACCTAAAGAGTAAGTGCCATCTTCACGTTTCTCGTATTGCCACAATTCTGGGAATAAAGCATTGTTGAAGATCAAGCGACCTGCTGTTGTTTCTACACGGCCATGATCAGGTAAACGGATATAAAGAATATCTTGCAAACCAATGATATGAGACTCATAGGCAAGCATAACTTCATCATAGGTAGCAAATGTTTTTGCTTTATCACGAGTATCTTCGCGTACAACTGTTAGGTAGTATGTACCTAAGATCATATCTTGAGAAGGTACTGCTACTGGCTTGCCGTCCTTAGTAGACAAAATATTATGGCTAGAAAGCATCAATGTACGAGCTTCCGCTTGTGCTTCTACGGACAATGGTAAGTGACACGCCATTTGGTCACCGTCAAAGTCGGCATTGAAGGCTGTACATACTAATGGATGCAATTTGATAGCACGACCTTCCCAAAGGATTGGTTCGAAGGCTTGGATACCAAGTCTATGCAATGTAGGGGCACGGTTCAAGAGAACTGGATGTTCTTTAATTACCTCTTCCAAGGATTCCCACACGCCAGGGCCAATTCTTTCAACTTGGCGTTTAGCAGCCTTGATGTTGGATGCTTGACCGCGTTCTACCAAACGTTTCATAACGAATGGTTTGAACAATTCTAATGCCATCTCTTTTGGCAAACCACATTGGTGCATTTTAAGTTCAGGACCTACTACGATTACGGAACGACCGGAGTAGTCAACACGTTTACCGAGCAAGTTTTGACGGAAACGACCTTGTTTACCTTTAAGCATGTCGGACAAGGATTTCAATGGGCGGTTACCAGGACCTGTAACAGGACGACCGCGACGACCATTATCAATCAATGCATCAACCGCTTCTTGAAGCATGCGTTTTTCGTTGCGCACGATGATATCAGGAGCACCCAAGTCGAGTAAACGTTTCAAACGGTTGTTACGGTTGATAACACGACGGTATAAATCGTTGAGGTCAGATGTAGCAAAACGGCCACCATCTAATTGGACCATAGGACGCAATTCAGGTGGGATTACAGGAACGATGTCCATAATCATCCATTCTGGACGGTTCCCAGATTGACGGAATGCTTCTACTACTTCCAAACGACGAACTGCACGGATTTTACGTTGACCACTAGCAGTGTTCAACTCTTCGCGCAATTCGGCATTCAATGCTTCAAGATCAAGTTCTGATAAGAGAGCTTTTACCGCTTCAGCACCCATGTCGATACATGCGAAGAGAACCTCTTCAGCAGCGCCTAACTCATAGCGTTCTTCGCGAGTTAATTCTTCGTATTCCTTATCAGCTTCTGGTATTGTTGCATCATCACGAAGAGCCGCATTATAGCGCTCTTTGCGTTGTGCTTCACGAACAATAGCTAAACGTTCATTACGTTGAGCCACTGTTTCGATTACGACGGATTTACCACCGATAGTATAACCGTCTTCATTAAATTGAGCTTCGTATTCGCGGTATTCTTGCTCGGACAACAATTGACGTTTTGTCAATGGTGTACCAGCTGGATCTACTACGATGTAGGAAGCAAAGTATAATACGCGTTCCAAAGAACGTGGTGATATGTCAAGGATAAGACCCATACGGGATGGGATTCCTTTGAAGTACCAAATGTGAGATACAGGAGTAGCCAATTGAATATGGCCCATACGTTCACGACGTACTTTCGCACGGGTAACCTCTACACCACATTTGTCGCAGACTACGCCCTTATGGCGGATGCGTTTATATTTGCCGCAGTGACATTCCCAGTCCTTTGTTGGTCCAAAAATGCGTTCACAGAATAGACCATCACGTTCTGGCTTCAACGTACGGTAGTTAATTGTTTCAGGTTTCTTAACTTCCCCATGAGACCAGGATAAAATCTGCTCTGGAGAGGCTAAACCGATTCGCATGGAATCGAATTCATTTACGTCTAGCACTACTATCGCTCCCTTCCTTATAGATAGTTTTAGTCTTCATCGTTAGAGGAGTCGCCCATTGGGTACGCCAATTGGCTAAGGATATCATCTTCACCGCCATTATCAGCTGGTAAGTCTTCCTCTTCCTCTACTTCTGGTTCTACTACAGTTACTTCATCAGTTTCTACAGCACTGCCTTCCATAACTTCTTCAATACCAGTTTCTACCACCTCATCTTCGTCCTCAAGTTCTTTCATAACAACTTCTTCTTGATCTTCGTTCAAGATTTTTACATCGAGACCGATACTTTGAAGTTCTTTAAGCAATACCTTGAAGGACTCAGGTACACCTGGTTCAGGGATGTTTTCGCCTTTAACGATTTTTTCGTATGCTTTCACACGACCAACAACGTCGTCAGACTTAACAGTTAATAGCTCTTGAAGGGTATAGGCTGCGCCATATGCTTCTAGAGCCCAAACTTCCATTTCCCCGAAACGTTGGCCACCGAACTGAGCTTTACCGCCCAAAGGTTGTTGTGTAACAAGGGAGTACGGACCTGTAGAACGAGCATGGATTTTGTCATCAACCAAATGATGGAGTTTAAGCATGTAAACGTAACCAACAGTAACGCGGTTATCCATCGGTTCACCAGTACGACCATCATATAGAACAGTTTTACCATCATCAGGACGACCTGCAATCGCCAATGTTTCGAATACGTCCTTTTCGTGAGCACCATCAAATACAGGTGTAGCAATATGAATACCTGCTACATCTGGTTTTGGCATGCCATATTTGTCAAAATCATAGCCAAGGCTTTCCAACTCTTTGCGAATTTCAACGCGTTTTTCTTCAGCAGAGTGAATGTTGTTAAGAGTATTCTTGACTTTGCTAATTGCCTCTAATTCTTCTACAAGCGCAGGATCCATTTCAGGAGCCTCTTCTTCAGAATCAAAGAATTCTACATGAAGTGCATTGTATTTAGCTTCAATAGCTTTAAGCTCTTGGTAACGAGCTTCGCCACCCATAGCATCCAATTTCTTTTGCGCTGCTGCTTCTACATGTTTTAAAATTTTAGTTTTCAAAGCAATGATTTGCTCATTTTCTTCGAAATGATTTACCGTAACATCTTCCGCAACTTTCGCTTCCAATACCTCAATTTGAGCATAAAGGTCGCGGATTGCATCGATTTGTTCCCAGTAAGATGCATCAGTACGGGCTTCTTTCAACACGTTTTGAATGTGAAGGTCTGTAGCTTTGATTTTCATACCTAAGCCTTGAACAGCCCACCCCAAATGAGTTTCAAGAACCTGACCGATGTTCATACGAGAAGGTACGCCCAATGGGTTCAATACGATTTGTACTGGAGTACCATCTGGAAGGAATGGCATATCTTCTTTTCTCATAACACGAGAAACGACACCTTTGTTACCATGACGGCCCGCCATTTTATCGCCTTCATGAATCTTACGTTTTTGAGCGATATATACGCGAACAAGTTTATTTACGCCTGGTTGTAATTCGTCGCCATTTTCACGGGTGAAGACTTTTACATCTACAACTTTACCAGATTCGCCATGAGGCACGCGCAAAGAAGTATCGCGAACTTCACGTTCTTTGTCACCAAAAATAGCACGCAACAAACGTTCTTCTGGAGTAAGCTCAGTTTCACCTTTTGGAGTAGCTTTACCTACAAGGATATCGCCAGGATGTACTTCTGCACCAATGCAGATAATACCATCTTCGTCTAAGTTTTTAAGTGTGTCGTCACCTGTATTAGGCAACTCACGAGTAATTTCTTCAGCACCTAATTTGGTATCACGAGCATCACATTCGTATTCTTCAATATGAATGGATGTATAGATATCTTCTTTGCAGAGTTCTTCACTAAGCAAGATAGCATCTTCGTAGTTATAACCTTCCCAAGGCATGAACGCTACAAGAACGTTATAACCTAATGCCAATTCGCCGCCATCTGTAGCAGGACCATCAGCCAATACTTGGCCTTTTACAACATGGTCCCCACGATTGACGATTGGTTTTTGGTTAAAGCACGTGGATTGATTAGAACGAAGGAATTTATTCAAATGGTATGTATCAACACGACCATCGCTATCACGAAGAACGTGGATTTCATTACCCCAACAACGTACAACTTTACCTGCTTCACGCGCCAATACGCAAACACCAGAGTCAGTAGCTGCTGTATATTCCATACCTGTACCAACAAGTGGTGCTTGAGCGCGCAAAAGTGGTACCGCTTGACGTTGCATGTTCGCGCCCATCAAGGCACGGTTAGCATCGTCATTTTCAAGGAATGGAATCATAGCTGTACCAATAGATACAACTTCTTTTGGACTAACGTCCATATAATCAACCTTATCTGGTGTAACTTCCAATACATCATGACCACGACGACAAGCAACATGTTCAGTTGTGAAGTACCCCTCTGCATCAAGCGGAGAGTTTGCTTGGGCAATTGTCATGCCTTCTTCTTCATCAGCGGTCATGTATACTACGCTATCAGATACGCGCACTTTAACAACTTTATCAGCATCCTTGCCTTTACCATACACTTTTTCTACTTTACGGTATGGTGCTTCGATGAAGCCAAATTCGTTTACCTTTGCATAGTTGGACAAGGAGTTAATCAAGCCAATGTTTGGACCTTCTGGAGTTTCAATAGGACACATACGACCATAGTGAGAATGATGCACGTCACGAACTTCGAAACCTGCACGCTCACGAGACAAGCCGCCAGGGCCAAGGGCAGAAAGACGACGTTTGTGAGTCAATTCTGCCAATGGGTTTGTTTGGTCCATGAACTGAGACAATTGAGAAGAACCAAAGAATTCTTTGATAGCTGCCACTACAGGGCGAATATTGATCAACGCTTGAGGTGTAATGGATTCAGTTTCTTGAATGGTCATGCGCTCACGAACAACACGTTCCATACGAGTTAAACCGATACGGAATTGGTTTTGCAACAATTCGCCTACGCAACGAAGGCGACGGTTACCCAAGTGGTCGATATCATCTGTATGACCTGCACCATCCATAAGGTTGAGCAAGTAAGAAATGTTAGCGATCATGTCTTCACGTGTTACTGTACGGTGATCATATGGTAAGTTGCAGTTATTACAGATAACTTTAGACTCTACACCATCATTATTTACGATATAGAATTCAGCAAAACCTTCACCATCGAAAACATGGCTATTAGCAACGATATCAAGTTGTTCTTCCCCAACTTGTACGCCTGCATCAAGGATAATTTCGCCAGTTTCTGGATCTACAATTGGTTGAGCCAATGTTTGACCCAACATACGTTGGCGCCAGCCAAGTTTTTTGTTCAATTTATAACGACCAACGCGCGCTAAGTCATAACGGCGTGCATCGAAGAACAAGTTATCGAACAAGTTGCGAGCAGACTCTACAGTAGGAGGCTCACCTGGACGTAATTTTTTATAGATTTCAACCAATGCTTCATCAGCAGATTGAGTTGTATCTTTTTCTAATGTACGAACGATGCGTTCATCATATACTGGTAAACCATCCTCATCAGTTTTACCATTCCAGAAGAGGTCGAGGATACTTTCATTCGTATCCCAACCTAATGCACGTACCAATACAGTAGCTGGTAATTTACGGTTACGGTCAATACGAACAGCTACCACTTCACTAGCATCTGTTTCAAGTTCAATCCATGCACCACGGTTAGGAATAACTGTGGAATCATACAAACGGTTACCCATTGTATCGATTTCTTTATTGTAGTAAACGCCTGGAGAACGTACTAATTGGGATACGATAACACGTTCTGCACCATTGATGATGAAAGTACCTGTATCTGTCATCAATGGGAAATCGCCCATGAATACTTCTTGTTCTTTAATGTCCATATTTTCTGGATCATTATTTACCAAGCGAATATTTACACGAAGTGGTGCTGCGTAAGTAGCATCACGGTTTTTACATTCATTAATATCATACTTAGGTTCACCTAAGCTGAAACCTTCAAAAGAAAGTACTAGATTACCTGAATTGTCTTTAATCGGAGAAATATCGTTGAAAATATTTTGTAAACCACTCTCCAAGAACCACTCATACGATTTACGTTGAATGTCCAATAAATGCGGCATCTTGATAACTTCGTTAATTTTAGCGTACGTATAACGAGTTCGTTTGCCTACCTGTTCAGGTTTGAACATATTTGCTTTCACCCCTATCAAAACACACTGGTCTACCATTTTCTATAACGGCATGAAAAAGACATCTTACAGGTCTCAGTTTTCCTGCTCGGGCAACGTCAAATAAAGCAAGGTCCATTTCATTTTTAAAATAACCTTGCTTCCCATTAACCAAGCACAACCTTGGAAGAAAACCTCATCACTATTTGTGTTATAGTTTTTACATCCAAAAGCAGAAAACGCTACTTTTGCAATATATAATTCTATCAGTATTAAAAAAGACTGTCAACCAAAAGGGTTGACAGTCTTTTATTTTCATGCTTTATTCATGTATCAAAAGAGAACCATAAATTAGTTGCCTTTTTGTTTTAAAAGATTCGCACCAGCGATACCAGGGCGAGTCATTTCTTTAGGAGAAAGAATATGATTAATTTCATCCTCAGTCAATAAACCTTGATCCAAGATGATATCGCGAATAGCTCGACCTGTTTCATACGCTTCTTTCGCCAATGCAGAAGCTGTTTCATAGCCAAGATGTGGCAACAATGCTGTTACGATACCAACGGAACGATTCAACCAGTACTCGCATTGTTCACGGTCTACTTCAAGATCAACAAGCAATTTATCAACGAATGTATTTACACCGTTTTTGAGGTAGCAAAGGTTATTGAACAAGTTGTATGCCAATACAGGTTCCATAACATTTAACTCGAATTGACCATTTTCTACAGCTAATGTAATAGTAAGGTCATTACCGATAACTTGGTAACACACTTGATTCAATACTTCAGCGATAACAGGATTTACTTTTCCTGGCATGATAGAGGAGCCTGGTTGACGGGCAGGCAATTTTAATTCACCAATGCCACAGCGAGGGCCAGATGCCATTAAGCGGAAATCATTTGCCATCTTAATCAACACAAGTGCAGTTACCTTCAAACCGCTAGAAATATCAGCAAATACATCTGTATTGTTTGTGGCATCGATTAAGTTCTCCGCAGTGTAGAACGGTTCGCCTACTACTTCGCTTAATTCGTACGCTACATCATGAATATAATTAGGTTCAGCATTAAGGCCTGTACCAACTGCAGTGGCCCCCATGTTAATTACATGTGCACCTTCAACGGCAGATTTAATACGTTTAATACCACGACGAATACCAGATGCGTAAGCACCCATCTCTTGTCCCAATGTAATAGGCACCGCATCTTGTAAATGAGTACGCCCCATTTTTAAAATTTCACTATATTCTTCAGCTTTTTTCTCAAGCTCATCAACAAGACGTTGCAAAGCTTCAAGTAAAGGTTTAGTTTTTAAAATTGCACAAACCTTGATTGCTGTTGGGAACGCATCATTCGTAGATTGCGCCATATTACAATGGTTGTTAGGACTTACAATATCATAGCTACCTTTTGGATGACCTAAAATTTCACAAGCACGATTTGCCAATACTTCGTTCATGTTCATATTTACAGAAGTACCAGCACCGCCTTGAATAGGATCAACAGGAAATTGGTCAGCAAATTCACCTGCAATAACTTCATCAGCGGCTTGAACAATCGCTTTACCGATAGATACATTGAGACGACCTGTTTTCATATTAGCTAAAGCAGATGCTTTTTTTACCATCGCTAGAGCTTTAATAAAATCTTGGTCTAAATGTTTCCCTGTAATATGGAAGTTTTCTAAGGCACGAATCGTTTGCACACCATAATATAACTCATCCGCTACTTCTAATTCACCTAGGAAATCATGTTCTTTTCTCATAATAGATCCTCTTTCCACTATTTCATATATTAGATGATAGTTTAATGAAACGGTTTTATCTTATGCGCTCATTATAGCATGTATTTTGTATACATAAAAGTTATTTCATGTATTCCGAATAAACAATATTCTATACAATATATTATTTCATAAATAATTATTTTTTTGTAATTATCTCCATATTATCTCCATATTTATAAAGGCTCTGTTTTTATCTTTGATTGGTTTAAATATTACACGCCCTATAGTACAATAATATAAACTATGTAAGTAAGGAGTAACTATGATTAACAATCACATGCTGCGCATAGGTGCGCTCTTTTTATTAACCGTTTTGAGCTACGGCTTTTATAATGCCTATTTGCCAATCACTGATCCGGTGGAGTCCAATTATGTTCTCTCCGCCATCACCATGCTAAAACATAACTCATGGATATCCCCCATGATATACGATCACGTATGGTATGATAAACCACCGCTCACCTATTGGGCACTTATGATTACGTACAAACTATTTGGCATATCTGACTTTACATCTCGTATACCAAATACACTTGTTGCGGGAGCTAGTGTGGCCCTAATGTATCATATAACTTACCGCATGTCTAAAAGCACCTTTGCCGGTGTACTTTGTGCGATTTTATTAATGAGTACACTACAGTTTTGGTACATATCTCATGCAGTTATAACCGATGGATTTTTATTTTTCTTCACCTTAGCTATATTTGGCTATAGTTATTTAGCATTTACCAACAATGACAAGTCAGCTATGGTGAAAGCTTACATTGCTGCGGCCTTAGCTGTAATTACCAAAGGACCTATAGGCATCATCTTACCTGGTCTAATATTACTTATTTATGTATGTGCACGCTACGCAATCCATAGAAAGGATGAAATCTATCAACTTTCAAAGGATATAAAATTACTATTTAATCCCTTCGGACTATTAGTCTTTATAGCGATAGCTAGCCCTTGGTATATTGCTATGTATTCCATACACGGTGAGCAGTTTATTTCCGGATTCTTGGGTCTACACAATGTAGATCGAGCCCTTGTATCTGAGCATCCTAAATTTGATGTATGGTATTACTATCTATTAATTGTGCCCCTTTCACTATTACCATGGACACCTGTAATAGTCTATCATTTAAAAGATATTAACTGGAAAGATGATTTTGATCTATTAGGTATTATATGGTTTATAGTTATAGTACTCTTCTACTCTCTAGTAGCTACCAAGTATCTAACCTACACATTACCTGCCATTATCCCTTGTATAATATGGGCGGCCGTAAAAATTTGTGAATTAGTTACTGACAAAGAAACCGGTGAATTTACTCAATCATTCAAAAAGTTTAATTATTTAATTACCCTACCACTAGGTATTTACTACATGATTTTTACATTTGCTACAGCTTTTGATCAAAGTCTTGATAATAAACCATTAATCGTTGGTTCCTTTATTATAGTATGTATAATTTTAATCGGTCGATACTACATAACATCATTTTTCAAACTAGCAATATATGCTTTAGTTCCACTAATTACGTTGTACTCAGTTATTACGATTACAGTACCACCAATATTGTTTAATCAGTCTGGTTTACAGTTCAAAGCATTCATCGAAGATACATCAAAACCAATATATGTATATGGCAGTTACTATACTTCCATTGTATATTACATGGACACTACACCTACCCAAGTTTTCGTAGATACAACTGATGATTCTATATGGACCGAAGGCAAAACATTAATGCCTACAATAACTAAAGAAACATTTTTAAGTAATACATCAAATAATCGCGGTGCCTATGTCATCGTTCCTAAAAAATATGATAAGGATTTCTCTAATACATTACCGTATCCAAAAGCCAAATTAGTTAACAAAACAAAACTCGCATCAATTTATAAACTCCAATAGAAAAAGGCGTACCCATAGGGTACGCCTTTAATATAGCTAGAATTATTTCAATTCTACGGATGCGCCAGCTTCTTCTAATTGAGCTTTCAAAGCTTCAGCAGCTTCAGCAGCTACGCCTTCTTTTACAGGTGCAGGAGCGCCGTCAACGATAGCTTTAGCTTCTTTCAAGCCAAGACCAGTTGCTTCACGAACAACTTTAATTACGTTGATTTTAGATGCGCCAGCATCTTTCAAGATTACGTCGAAGGAATCTTTAGCAGCGCCGCCTTCAGCACCACCAGCAGCTGCTACAGCTACAGGAGCTGCTGCAGTTACGCCAAATTCTTCTTCGATTGCTTTTACAAGATCATTAAGTTCAAGGATTGTTGCTTCTTTCAATTCAGCAACGATGTTTTCAATGTTCAATGCCATTTTAGATTTCCTCCATAAATTAGTTTATAGTGCCAGCCTCAAGCGGCCAACGAATACTTTGCAAAAAATATTATTCTGCAGGTTTTGCTTCTGCAACAGCTTTGACAGCGTATGCAACATTGCGAACAGGAGCTTGCAATACGGAAAGCAACATGGAAAGCATACCTTCGCGATTTGGAAGAGATGCAATTGCTTTAATGCCTGCAGCGTCCATAACTTCGCCTTCAACGATACCAGCTTTAACTGTTACAACTTCTTTTTCAGTTGCTTTGATGAATTGTTCGATTACACGAGCAGGTGCAACAGCATCATCTTTAGAAGTAGCCAACGCAGTTGGGCCTTCTAAATGCTCAGCGAAACCTTCAAGATTCAATTCGTTTGCAGCGATACGAGTCAAAGTATTTTTGATTACTTTGTATTCAACACCTTCAGCCAACATTTTGCGACGAAGATCAGTTGCTTGCGCAACAGTTAAACCAGAGTAACCAATCAATACAGCACCTTTTGCTTCAGAAAGAGTTTCTTTCATTTGAGCAACAATTGCTTTTTTTGATTCAGTGACAGCCATTAGATTACCTCCTTGTAGATTTTTTTGGTGCTCTATGTACTATCTTAGCGTAAAAACGACCCCATCGCACGCGATGAGGTCGTAACTAGTCCTAGGTTGTTCTAGTGTCAGCCTCAGCGGGCGGATTTTCATCCATTATACATACCAGCCGTCTACAGCTAAGAGACATATATAATTATTGCTCTTTGGAAACAGTGCTCAATTTGAACACGTTCAAAGGTACACCAGGGCCCATTGTAGCGGACAAGGTTACAGATTTAATGTATTGACCTTTAGCTGCTACAGGTTTAGCCTTGATAATAGTATCAACGATTGTACGGTAGTTGTCAAGTAATTTTTCTTCATCGAAAGATGCTTTACCGATAGAGCAAGAGATAATACCTGCTTTATCAGTACGATATTCGATTTTACCAGCTTTGATTTCGTTTACTGCACGAGCAACGTCTGGAGTTACTGTACCAACTTTAGGGTTTGGCATCAAGCCTTTAGGGCCCAAAATTTTACCAAGACGGCCAACTTGACCCATCATGTCTGGTGTAGCAACTACTACGTCGAAGTCACTCCAACCACCTTGGATTTTAGCTACTAACTCTTCAGAACCTACGAAATCTGCACCAGCTTCTTCAGCTGCCTTAATATTGTCGCCTTTTGCGAATACAAGAACGCGTTTAGTTTTGCCAGTACCATGAGGCAATACTACTGCACCACGAACTTGTTGATCAGCGTATTTAGGGTCGACATTCAAGTTGAAAGCAATTTCAACTGTTTCATCGAAATTTGCAGTTGCAGTTTTCTTAACCAACTCAATTGCTTCTACTGGTTCGTAGAATTTACCAGCTTCAATAAGTTTTACTGCTTCAGCGTATTTCTTACCTACTTTTGCCATTATAATATCCTCCTTATGTGGTCAAACGGGAATTCCCTCCCACCGATTTGCGCCTTATGCGCAAGTCGTACGCTTATTAGTCAACGATTTCAATGCCCATGCTGCGAGCAGTACCTTCCACCATGCGCATACCTTGTTCTACGGTATTAGCATTCAAGTCAGGCATTTTCAATTCAGCAATTTCACGAACTTTATCGCGACCTACTTTTGCTACTTTATCACGGTTAGGTACACCAGAACCTTT
>NZ_KQ960795.1:0-776 GCF_001553335.1 Veillonella parvula
CATCTCCGCCGCTGGCAACGTTTGTGATTTGTTTATTGCCCGCATTAATACCACTATTATTGATTACTACGTCACCTACGGTTACGCTATCGAAATTAGGGTTTTTGCTTACAGCTACGGTCAATTTCTTAGCAGCCGTATCGTATTCCACGATTGCATTGTCTTTTGCCGCAAATTCAAGCGTATCGCCAGCTTTGATTGGGCCTTCATTATTGCCGGCCTTTACTTTAAAGCCGGATTTTAGTTTTTCAACATCATCAGCACTAGCGATGTTATTGATTGTAACTGTGCTTGCCGGTGAAGTTGGATTAGCTTTATCCTCTACTTTAAGATCAACCTTGTTATTAGTTACTGTATAAGATCCATCTGCCGCAGCTGAGTTTTTAACTAGACGATAATCAGTCTTAGATGCATTGGCAACGGTAATAGCATCAGATACCTTCTTCAATTGGTCTTCTGTTGCCGCTCTACCATTTACAACTACCGGATTTTGTACATCCCAGTCACGGTTATCTAAACCGGTCACATAGCTCTTATGGTCTGTGGAATCAACACCCATTCTAGCTGTTCCCGCCGTTACGCTGTTCAAACCGGTCAAATCTTTGGCCAATTTCACATTTAATGAGCCATTTGAGGATACCACACCGATATTGTTATCCGACAAGTTCGTTGCTGCCGCACCGCCTTTAATATCCAATTGATCGCCCAATTGTTTATTGATGACAGTTGCATCATCACCCTTGAAGTTCAAACCTTTCGCAATAGTGGTGTTGATA
>NZ_KQ960796.1:0-2791 GCF_001553335.1 Veillonella parvula
ATTTTGTCGCATTACTTATTGCAATTCAAGATATTAAAAAAAGATACGTTATTGTGTATTCCTTTTAGAGAGGATTTATTATGTCATCGAGTGTGAGGCAAATTGGGCGAAATCCAATTTTTCGCTTTGGTATTATAGGTATTGTTTTATATATCATCTTATTTTTAATTTATGAGCCCATAACCTTAGGGCTTGATGTAGAGGATATTACGATTTTAGCTGTACCAACAATTGTAGGTACCTTTTTATTTCAATATTTTATGGGGTGTACCGTTTTCCACAGGCCTTTTTTAGGGTATGGCCTAGTCGGAATCTTATGGGCACTTACCTTTCCTCTTTTATTCCATTGGTCCTATGTGAAGCCATTATACTTCTATGAATTTGCTAATGATTTTTTATTTGGCTTATTAATTTTCATGGGATTATCAGGCATTCAGTTTTTACTGAACCAAACAAATCGCTTCCATAAAACAACATCCTTAATCATGGCTATCATTTCCATGATCTTGAGCTTAATACCATTCTTACAAATTGGCTATTACATGACTACTTGGCATTGCTTAACGCCAGCCAGTCTGCTAGCCGTATATATGACCAATCCAGAAGAAGCATTTGGTTTTTTAAAGAATGCAGCTGGAATACCTGGTCTTATAGCAATAAGTATTGGTCTTATCTTATGGACTTATTTATTGTACTGGTCTAACTTAGGGATGAAAGCAGTAGTAAACTTAAATACTACACGCCCTATGCGCTCAGCTATGCTTATCGCATCCCTTGTAGCTTTTTTAGTATATGTACCATTCTTCTTGTTCCCACAAACCTGTATTGTGGCGAACTGGATTGCTGCAGGCGATTATGTAAAACAAATGCAACAATATAATGATAATCACCACTTAGTATTTGATTCCTTTAATTTAGACACAAAGGAAACAGCGGTGAACAAAACACCTGGTACTATTATTCTAGTCATTGGAGAATCTAGTTCTCGAGATTATATGAAAGTATATAATCCAAACTTCCCATATGACGATACTCCATGGCAAGGCAATATGCGTTCGGACAATAAAGACTTTGTCTTCTTTGATAATGCCTATTCATCCTACGTACAAACAGTACCAACCTTGGAGCGTGCACTATCTGAACGAAATCAATATGATGATAAACCATTTCTTGATTCAGCCAATATCTTAGATATTGCTAAAAAAGCGGGATACACGACTTCTTGGTTTAGCAATCAAGGTGTATTCGGTGAATATGATACAGCTATTTCATTAATGGCTAAGACTGCAGACACAACAAAATGGGCCCATGAATCTTATGCATTCTCAGATCGATATGATGAAGCTCTATTGCCATTATTAGAAACTGTAGATCCTACCAAAAACAACTTTATCGTTATACATATTATGGGTAGTCATATTTATTACAATGACCGTTACCCTCATGAATTTAGCAAGTGGAAACAAGGTCCGTATCCTGATGGTCAAGAAGCATATGCTAACAGCCAATTATACACAGACTGGTTATTACAACAAATTTACAATTATGGCAAAGACAAATTAAACTTACAAGCCATGGTGTATTTCTCCGATCACGGTGAAAGTTTAGACAAATCGCATAACCCTGATACATTTGATTTTGTTATGACACATATTCCATTCTGGGTATACCTATCTCCACAATATCGCTCAACCTATCCACAGACTGCTGAGGTACTTGCAAAACACGAGCATCAATTCTTTACTAATGATTTGCTATACGATACATTAGTTGGTCTCATGCATGCTCCAAGTCAACGATATGATGCAACACGAGATTTTAGTAATGCTCAATATCGATTTAATCTACATAACTTAACTACATTACTTGGTGAACAACCATTAGCAAATGATCCTGTTAATGCAAACAAGTAGTCTTTAATTAATATTGTAGCCATTATTTTTCTATTATATTGAGTTATTTTACCAGTAAAATAACTTGATATAATCAAAAAGAGATGAGTTAAACTCATCTCTTTTTTTCTGCAAGTAAAAGCTCTATATCATTTTCAGTATAAATTGTTATATTCTTTTCAAGTAGAGCCTCTACAGTACATCCATGGCCATTTTTCATTGTTCTAGTAAAAGTTCCATCATAAATGCGCTTATATCCACAGCTAGGACTTTTCGCCTTCATCAAAGCTTGCTTGCAACCATATTTTAGTGCAATATCAACTGTTAATTGAGCACCTCTTACAAACTCATCGGTAACATCAGCTCCATTAACAGTACATATACGTTCACCCTGCCGCTCCGCAGGATCACGAGGCGTACTAAGTCCCCCTAACACTTCCGGACATACAGGTACTAATTCATAATATTCCTTTAGAGCCTCTATCGTTTCTATATAATTATCTTTGCCATCATATCGACAAGGTACACCAAATAGGCATTCACTAATTAATAACTTAGGTTTCTTATTCATAGATTTATCTATCTCTTATATATTTATACGTAACTTATAGTAATAATTTTCACAAATCGTTTTAATTGTATATAAGAAAAAAAGACTAACCCAAAGTTAGTCTTAATTGGTGCCGAGGACCGGAATCGAACCGGTACGGTTGTTTCCAACCGACGGATTTTAAGTCCGTTGCGTCTGCCTGTTCCGCCACCCCGGCATGGGTAACGATTGTGGAGGCGGCACCCAGAATCGAACTGGGGAATAAAGGTTTTGCAGACCTCTGCCTTACCGCTTGGCTATGCCGCCATATAAAATTGGAGCGGGAAACGAGATTCGAACTCGCGACCCC
>NZ_KQ960797.1:0-621 GCF_001553335.1 Veillonella parvula
AGGACTTGAAAGGTTTGAACAGCGTAACTACCGGCGATACTGTTATGAACAGTGATGGACTGACTATCACTGGCGGTCCTAAGATTGTTAAGGACGGCATCGATGCAGGCAGTAAGAAGATTACTAATGTAGCGGCTGGTACTGACAATACGGATGCAGTTAACTTTGGTCAATTGAAAGACGCTATCGCTGCAGGTAAAACTATCCTTAAAGACGGTAAAAATACGACCGTTGAAGGCGATGGTTCCGCTAATAATCCATACAAAGTTAACGTAAATGACGATCTAGTGCTTGGTAAGAAGGGCGCTGACGGCAAAGACGGCTCCATCGGAGTTAACGGTAAAGACGGCTCCGCTGTTGTTATCAATGGTAAAGACGGCTCTATCGGCTTGAATGGTAAAGATGGTGCTAACGGCATCTCCATTAAAGGTGGCGACGGTAAACCTGGCGTTGACGGTACAAACATCACTCGTCTCGTTATCGAAGAAAAGAATGGCGACAAACATGATGTTGCAACATTGGATGACGGCATGAAATATGGCGGTGATACAGGTGCTGTTATCAAGAAGAAACTTAACGAACAAGTGAATGTAGTCGGTGGCATTACTGATGTAAACAAAT
>NZ_KQ960798.1:0-31857 GCF_001553335.1 Veillonella parvula
CTTTCGTTGCCGCACCCGCATAGCGGGTGGTTTTATGATTCGCGACTACGTCTCGAACCAGTCTAAAGACAATAATAAAATGGGGTAGCAACTTTGACAGTTACTACCCTTTTTATTGTCTATTTTTATCAGATAATATGCTAGTATATAAGTCTTTAATTATATTATTCCTAATATAATTTATACCTATTAATCAATATGCGATACATCAATCAATATAAACAAAACTTAATACTGTATCTGATTAATTATTTTTTGTTGACTCTGACACGTTCGATAGTTGGTTGACCGTTAGCGTCTTTTGCAACTGTGTCCACGCGGAACAATGCCATTTCAGGACCAAATTCCGTTACGAGACGTTCATCTACGCTTACACCCTTTTGAATAGCGCGGTATACGATTTGAGCGAATTCATAACGAGTCATCATGCGGTCTCCGCCGAATGTACCGTCAGGATACCCTTCTACCAATCCACGTTCGGAGAGTGCATATACTGCATCATAAGCCCAGTGATTGCTAGGTACATCCGGGAATAATGTAGTGCGATCCGCCTTCATGTTCATGCCTGCCAAGCTATTGATGATGGCAGTCAATTTTTGAATTTGCGCATTTTGTACAGCCACGGTTTTCTTAAGTTCCAACACTTCCTTGCCAACAGCTACACGAGAACGGGATACATTGCTATGAGCGCCGACTTTCACGGAAAGACCGGCATTAACAACGGTTTCACCGTTACCCAATGTGGAGCCGATGCTGAGTTGTACATCCTCATTAGGACGATAGAAAGCACCTAATGCAGCAGCATTACCATCGTGGAAATGACCATAACCGGCTGCGAAATCCCATTTTGCATCAGGATCGAAATCCAATGGATGTAAAGCGGCAAGAGCAGCAGCACCTGCTACACCTCGATTGATTTTTCTATCGAAACGAGAAATATTTTGACCGATATTTGTAATATTATTTTGAATGTTAGTTACATCTTGTTTAATATTGTTAACATCACCTTGGATGTTCGTGATATTCGTTGTGTTATTGTTGATTTGATTAGTAATATCATCAGCCAAGCTAACCTTGTAGTCCTTAACATTGCCGTTTGTCGTAGCATCTACTTTAATGTGATTACCTGCGCTAACAGTTGTTGAACCAACAGAATTTACTTGGTTTTGTAATTGTTTAAGTTGTGCCACGTTAACAGCATCTGTATCTTTGGAACCTGCTGCTACAGACGTGATTTGTCTAGTCACACCATTGTCCACATCGCCGACAGATACTGCAGCACGCGTCGATTTCCATGTAGCGTTCGTTTCAGTGGATGCAGCCTTTTTACTTGGATCATATCCAACTTCACCTTTGTCAACGCCTGCCTTTGCTTCACTAGCGATAGCGGCACCACCTGCTACGGAAACATCTGTATTATGGCCTACGGCTACCGCATCATCGACATTCATCGTTGTGCCGTTATCGCTGGAGCCCATAACAACCGCATGGTTAGCGTTCGTTATGGTACGTTTATCGCCAAGAACAAGCGTTCCTGTAGAGTTAGTTATATTATTTTCCGTACCGATTACGGTTGTATTTTTAACCTTATCCGCTGTATTATCAACACCCATGGAAAGGTTATTGGTGCTTTCATCACCACTAGCACCCGTGATCGTGTTGTTCACACCGATTATGGATGTACGCAATGTATAGTCGGCCTTATTACCACCGCCGAGAGCCATGGTAGCACCGCCGCTCTTAGAGTCTTTAATAGCACCACGCAAGTTATCAGCTAACGCCTTGGCAGAATTACCACCGTCACTTGGAGCCGAAATGGTAGTAATGGAATTTGTAATCTCATTGCCGGCACCCATTACGATGGAACCGTTGGAATTAAATGTTCTATTCGCTGTACCTACGATACTGTTCGCAATACCTGCATACCGGTTAGTAGCAGTTTGCGATTCAATGCTGTTTAATGAACCGGTAATCGTAGCACCAAAATTCTTTAGTGGATTAGCCAAACGGCCACCATTATATTCACTGGACATGATGTTATACACACCTGTATTGGTAGTGAAAGCGCCATTGCTGAAGCTGTTAGCACCGATGGTTGTAGCATATGCATTAAGAGCATAGGTTCTAGTCGTAGCACTATCTACATCGATATCACCCAACTTACCTTTGTAATTATGAGAACCGATCATGGTGCTACCGGTACGTGCAAATGTATTATCACCGATAGCAACACTGCCCACAACCTTTGTTGGATCTGCAGGAATTCTAGCAGATGAGAACCAGCTTCCGCTGAAAGTCGTTTGGCCTAGAGCAAAGCTTGCTTCTACACCACCTGCCATGTTTTCGATTTTTGCATTTTTACCGATGGCAACACTACCGCCTTGGCTCGCATAGTTATTGATATTAGCACCATTACCTACAACAATATCGCCTGTAGCATTACTTGCACCATTGGAATAGCTGATGCCGGCGCCCTTGCCAACAGCCACATTTTCCGTTTTTGGCGCATTGCTTCCTGTACCAATAGCCACACCGCTACCGGAACCCGGATTATTATCAGGTGCCGCATAGGCAATGCAAAGACTAGACATTAATACACCGTTAATTAACAGTGTTAATAAACGTTTCCGTTTGTTCATATCGTTCAATCCCCATTTCATAAACATTAACTTCGTCTCCATCGGCGAAACTTTTATCACAAAATCATGATAATTACATGAATATTATAGCACATTGAAAAAATCTGTAAACGTTTTACATAACTCGTTGCAAAACCTCATAAATATAGGCTAAACCGTTTTAACAAAGAGGACAAAACGTCTAATATAACATATATCATTTATTAATTTTACTTCATAAACTTTCCATATGAATACAAAAAGAGATGGCCAATCTCCTTTGATCAGCCATCTCTTTTTTTTGTGAGAAATGCTATGTCATTTCCTTTTTCTTAGTGAGAAATAGTATTTCATTTCCCTAATAATATGCTATGATACATCGATTATTTTGCTTTTTCAATGCGAGATCCATAGTTATCTCTGTAGTCGTTTTGGTCAACATCGTCTTTATCGTTGATGCGAACACGTTCTACCTTATTGCGATCATTATCGCCGCCGGACACACGATCCACACGGAATCTATCGATATTTCTGATAGATTCGAGTTCGGAACCGAATTCATCAACAGAACGAGCCATGTTTCCATCTGCAGGAGCACCATTCTGTAATGCTCTATAGATGATGGCCGCATATTCATAACGTGTTAACGTACGATCGCCTTTGAATTCTCCATCAGGATAACCTTGTAAGTATCCACGTTCTCCCAATGTCTTAACATATTGATATGCCCAGTGATTTTCAGGAACATCAGGGAATACCATGGCATGACGAGAACCGTTTCCAGGTGCCGGAACTTGACCGGATTCGTAAGCTTCTAATTTCTTAGTCAACATTTCTACTTGTTGTTTCAAGCCCAACACGTCTTTTGCTACGGAAACGCGTGAACGAGATACCGTATTATTTTGACTAAATTTCCAGCTTACCCCTACGTTAAGCATGTTTTCACCGCCACTGAAAGAACCGCCTACGCTGACCATAGTGTCTTCATTAGGACGATAGTATGCACCAATAGCAACGGCATTTGTACCTTTATAGTTACCATAGGAAGCCGCAAAATCCCATTTATCATCAGGATCGAAATCTAGCGGATGTAAACCGGCTAACGCAGCGGCACTAGCACCTACACGATTAATTTGTGTACCTAATTTAGAAACACGACCACTTAAACCATATAGTTGGCTGCCATTTACAGCATCTGTGCTGTTTGCGGAAACTTCACCAGGTGCTACGTTTACAATCTTGTTACCACCGTTGTCTAAACCATCTTTAGTAACGGAAACAGTCTTGCCAGCTGTACCGTTTTCGATGGTCAACCCGTTATTATTTAAGCTGCTATCACCTGTTTTTACAGTTGTAGCATTTACAGTTGTAGTATTAACTGTATTAGCATTTACAGTGTTAAGACCTTGCAAGTCTTTCGCCAAGCGCAATTTCAAGGTATCTGTGCCATCGGAAACAACACCGATATTAGCTTCATCCGTCAATTTACTTTCATCGGAAATGCCACCCTTAACATTAACTTGCGTGTTAAGCTTCTTCTTGATAACGTTACCGCTGTCACCACCGTATTTCATGCCGTCGTCTTTGGTTGCTACTTGGTGAGTCGTACCATCTTCATCTTTATACTTGATGCGAGTGATTTCTTTGTCATCAAGGTTAGGATCTCCTTTTTCAACGGTGATATCAGCACTGCGTCCATCTTTACCGTTTAATCCGATATGACCAATGCCGTCTTTACCGGACATAGATACAGCATCTTTACCGTCTTTACCGGAAATACCTACCTTTCCATCTGTACCGTCAGCACCGTTAGGACCCGTAATGGAAACACCGTCTTGGCCATCTTTGCCGACCTTCACCTTATCAGTAGTTACGCTATCGGTTTTGATGTTTTTCGCCATCTTGATAGTAATGTTACCAACTTGATCAGCTACTGTCTTGATATTTTCACCGGAATATTTATCATCCGCTTCGGTACCTTCGCCTTTAATAGTAACCTTTTGACCTAAATCACGGTGGAACTCGCCTGTATTACCTGCAAAATCCATGCCTTTCTTCGTGATTTCATCACCCATATTGGTAATCTTTTGATTTAAAGAGTCATGAGATGCTTTTAATTGATCTTCCGTGGCAGCTCGGCCGCTAACGATATTCGCAGGATCAAATGTTTTATTTTCCAATCCGGTAACATAGCCGTCTTTACCGTTCACAGCGATTTTACCTGCATCAATCTTACCGTCTTTACCGTCAATTGTTACCTTATCTCCGGCCTTAATGATACCCTTTTCACCATCGATTGCCACTTTACCTGCAGTAATATTACCTTTATTGCCATCGATTGTAACCTTATCGCCGGCCTTGATCGTACCTGTAGTACCATCAAGCGCGATTTGTTTCGTAGGATCTGAACCCAATGTCACTTGATCTTTAAGAGCAACTTCATAGTTCGTGGAACCATTTTGATTTGTAGTTTTTGTAACAATAATATTATTGCCGGCAGTTACGGTAGTAGTCGCAGCTGCAGTTGCATTATCCAATTGAGATTTATTAACTGCATCTTTATCATCAACACCGTCAGCTACATTCGTAATCTTATTGCCCCCATTATTTAAGCCATCTCCTGTTAAGGATACGGTCTTGTTGCCTGTTGGGTCTGCCTTATTGATGGTAATACCGTCTTTATTGACAACGGTCTTGTTGCCTGTATTATCTTCAGTCGTTACACCGTCTGCATTTGTAACGGTTTTGTTACCATTGCCATCTTGGGCCGTTACGCTAGTAACGGTAATATCATCTTTCATAGTGACACGAACAGATGTGCCGTCCACCTTTGTAGAGATATTCTTACCATCGCCAATCACGTCAACATCTTCACCAAGAGCTTTATGAACCTTGTTGCCGTCTTCCGCTTTGATACCGAACCCTTTTGCAATCAATGCATCGCTTTGAGATTTTAATTGACCAAGATTTACTGCATCAGTATCGCTGGTGCCATTGGCAACATTTTGGATTCTTGTGCTGTTAGCATTGATACCATTTGTCGTCATAGAAGGACCGTTATTGATGGTAATACCATTGGTATCTATAGTCGTATTGCCGGTCGTAACGGATTCTAAGCCGGTAAGTTTTTTAGCTAACCGTACTTTCAGATTGTTCATACCGTCAGATACAACACCGATATTGTCATCGGTAGTCAATTTACCTTCATCCGTAATGCCACCAACTACGTTTACTTGTTCATTAAGTTTCTTATTGATGACATTTCCTGTGTCACCACCGTACTTCATGCCGTCATCCAATGTAGCTACGTCATGTTTAGTACCATTCTTTTCTTCCACAACGAGGCGTGTGATGCTAGTGCCGTCAACGCCAGCTTTGCCCTCGCCACCCTTGATGGAGATGCCGTTAGCACCGTCCTTACCGTTCAATCCGATGGAGCCGTCTTTGCCGTTGATCACTACAGCGGAGCCGTCTTTACCGTTAACGCCGATAGATCCGTCTTTGCCATCAGCCCCCTTCTTACCAAGCACTAAGTCGTCGCTTACATTGACTTTATACGGATTATTAGCGGAACCGTCGCCTTCAACGGTTGTGTTTTTACCGTCCACAAGTTTAGTCGCATTGGAGCTGATTTCCTGACGTAATTGAGCAAGGTTGACAGCATCTGTTAAGTCTGTACCCGCCTTTACGTTCTTGATTTGGTTACCGCCATTATTTAGGCCATCTCCTGTTAAAGATACGGTCTTATTACCTGTTGGGTCTGCTTTATTGATGGTAATACCGTCTTTATTAACAACGGTCTTGTTGCCTGCATTATCTTCAGTCGTTACACCGTTTGCATTAGTAACGGTTTTGTTACCATTGCCATCTTGAGCTGTTACGCTGGTCACGGTAATATCGTCTTTCATAGCTACACGAACGGATGTGCCGTCCACCTTTGTAGAGATATTCTTACCATCGCCAATCACGTCAACATCTTCACCAAGAGCTTTATGAACCTTGTTGCCGTCTTCCGCTTTGATGCCGAAGCCTTTTGCAGTCAATGCATCACTTTGAGATTTTAATTGACCGAAGTTAACTGCATCACTGTTATCAGTACCATCAGCTACATTGGTAATCTTCTTACTGCCTGCGTCGATACCGGTCTTAACGATCTTAGGACCGTTGTTAATAGTCACACCATTCGTTGTCATCGTAGTATCGCCGGTTTTAACCGTATTAGCATTCACGGTATTAAGACCATTAAGATCTTTCGCCAATTTTACGGTCATCTTATTATTTGCGGCTTCTGTAACGACACCAATATTATTTTCAGTTAAATTATTTCCGTTCGCACCACCAAGGATAGACATAGCTTGATTGGAACCACGGTGTATCACATTGTTATCAGCCGCCGCGGTAGCACCGATTGTAGAATTATCGGAACCAAAACGTAATGGTAATGTATGGTTATACAATTGACTACCATTGATAGCATCTGTACTTGTGGTACTTACCAAACCTGCTGCTACGTTTTGGATTCGTCTTTCATTGCCTACGGAGCCGACAGTAACTACGCCTGCAGGTGTACCGCCTGCATAGTTATAGGTACCGTTACCTGTGTATGCATCCATGCCTTTTGTACTGGCACCGGCTACTACATAAGCGGATTTACTACCTAAGTATACGGAATTACCCAATGTTGCCGTCACATCGCTACCCAATATTTGAGTATCGGAGAGATTACGTGCTGTATTGGATGTGTCGATGGTATTGTTATTACCTACAATACCGATATTTTTAAGATCTTTGTTGCCACTGTTTTTGGCTTGAATAGTATTCTTGGAACCTGTTACAGAAATACCGAGGATATTGCCTGCATCGCCTTGAGTAGACGCATCAGGATCTCCGGAAACAGTATTATCATTACCGGTGATCATCACATCTTCGATTTTCTTAGGTGTTGTCAATAACGCCATGGATTCCAATTTAACGGTATTACTATTACCGACAAGTCTATTCTTATTACCTTCTAAACGGTTTTGATTACCGAATACACCGGAATTAGTAGCTGTAATAGTAGCTCCAGTCCCTGCCGGATTGTTGCTGTTATCACTACCTACCACATATGTATTGGCACCGGATACGGCACTTCTTGCACCAATTGCAGCGGATGTACTTCCGGATGCTTGTGCTTGTGTACCGATAGCAAGAGCATCATTAGCTAAAGCTTGTGCTGTATCACCTAATGCACTCGCACTCTTACTATTACTTTTAGCATCGCTACCGATAGCAATCGCCTTGCTGTCGGATACGCCTGCGGAATAACCGATGGCAATCGCTTTATCTACCGCATCGCCTTTGTTTTTAATGGATGATGTAGCCAGTGTACCCATAGCAATGGAGCTATTACCTGCGGATTGAGCACCAGCACCGATAGCCATGTTGTATTCATAACCGGTAACGGCAAGTGTTTGTTTTAGACCATTTGCAGCATTGCCGTCAGAATATCCTACACCAAGAGTGATACTGCCCGTACTTTGAGCTTCATTGTTATTACCAATAGCAACGCTTCGTTCGCCTAATGCCTTAATACTCACACCAGCAGCCATGGAATCTACACCGGAAGCCAAATCATTGTTAAAGTTATTATTATTCGATGATTTTACAGAGTAATAATGCGTTTTTGAAGTATCTACCAATTCTTTAACTTGTTTTACGTTAGTAGCATCGGTATCTAATACACCTGGTGCCACATTGCGGACAATAGTACCTTTACCGCTCGTGTTGCGAAGAGTAATGCTATTATCGGCAGGGCCTGTGGTTACGGTATCGTAGAATATCCCGGTATTGCCGGCACCACCAGCTCCGGCATTCGTTACACGAGCCACTGTATCATCAATGGATCTTTTCAATTGTGCTACTGTAACTGCATCTTGATCCGCAGAACCATCGGCTACATTTACGATACGACGCAATGCACCGGTGTCACCTACGGAAACCACATTTCTTGGTTTTGCTTGACCGGTTAAATATCCGGTACCCGTATTCATAGCAGCGGTCGCTACTGAACTATTCCCAAGAGCGATATTGCCATCTTCAGAGCGAGCACCTTGACCGATTGCAACACTGGCAGCACCTGTTGCTCTTGCGTTAAAACCGATTGCGGTAGCGCCATTATCATTAGCACTAGCTTGATAGCCGATAGCTACTGCATCATCAGCCGCTATAGTTTCACTACCAATAGCAGTAGATTGAATTCTAGATACAGGTGCATTATTTTTATTAGCATGATAACCGATGGATACGTTTTTGCCTTCTGATGTATTACCGGTAGAACCTATATTTGTACCGGCTTCGGAACCGATAGCCACATTATGATCACTTTTAACGGCTTTGCCAGTTTTGTAACCGATAGCGATGTTTTGTTGACCATCTATATCATGACCGGCATTGTCACCGATGACAACATGAGAACCTTTAGCCCCCAACAAGTCACCAACCATACCTTTACCGGCATTATTACCGACAACAACAGAGCCTATAGCGGTAGATTCAGCCTTATTACCAATAGCGATACCTGCAACTGCATTAGCTAGTGCTTCAGTACCAATGGCAACGGAATCTGCTTGACCTGCCGAAGCTTTTTTACCCATCGCAACTGCGCCTACATCGCCAGCTTTCGCTTCCGTACCGAGAGATAAGCTGTCTTGTCCGGACGCAACGGTCTCCTTACCGATAGCAACACCGGCTTCACTTTTAACTTTTGTCCCATCACCGATAGCAATCGCACTATTGCTGTTCTTTTCAACAGTAGTAGTGTTACCGATAGCTATGGCATTGTTTGATGCAATAGTTTTAGCATCGGTGCCGATTGCCATGCTATTGCTCACAAGTTGAGTATTAGCACCATCATTGTAAACTGTGGCCCTTTTACCCATAGCGATAGAAGTATTGCCACGTGCATTGGCTTTATCACCAATGGATACGCTGGACTGCCCACCGCCAAGAACGACAACGGAGCTGTTGCCATCAGCTGTCATGCCCGCAAAGGACCCGCTAGTTGCATTATTACCTATAGCAACACTTCTGCTGGCAGTACCGGAAGCTCGAGCATCATTACCGATAGCTAATGAATCCTGAGCACCCGCATAAGACTTAACACCTACAGCAATTGCATCATCACCTAGTGCCTGTGCATCATCACCTGTAGATTTGGCTCTGAAATATTTCATGCCCGGTTTAGTTGGATCTAAACCCAATTTAGTGTTGAGGTCTTCCAATTTATCAATGGCGACTTTATTTTTATCGATATTTGTCTTATTGGTTCCAATTGCAGTCTTATTTGTATTGATAGCATTAGTATTTGCTTGAATATTGGTCTTATTAGTATTAATAGAACCGGTATTAGCTGCAATGGCATTCTTATTAGTATCTATCGCTGCCTTGTTTTTACCAATTTCTGTCTTATTAGTTTCAGTCGCAGTTTTATTTGCAGCAATAGCTGTCTTATTCGTTTCGATCGCTGCTTTATTAGTCCCAATATCTGTCTTATTTTGGGTAATATTTGTTGTAGCTGTTGCCATTTCAGCGGTAGTAGCAACACCTGTCGCAGCAACGGTAATCGTATTAGTTGCAGCATCCTTAGTTACAGAAATGTTAGGGCCGGCAACAATTTTATCACCGTCATTAATCGTTTCCGCCTGAACACCGCAGATTCCTCCCATGAGGAACATACCTACCAACAACGCTCTGCTTAAGCCTTTAGCTGAAGTCGAAATAGACTTTAATAGAGGGTTGCCATTCGCCTTACCCCCATTTTTTGCTAATTCTGACACTACTTCATATTGACCTTTTGTGCGATTATACACGACCTTATAGACTCGATTCATTACATCACTCCTATTTTAACAACATAATAATTTGAAACACACTAAAAACTTTTAATTATACATTTATAACATACACTAATGATAATCAGGTTCATACTACCATTATTTTTTATCGAAATCAATACTTTTTTCATCTTGTTTTCACAATTAATTTAGAGTAATCAAACATTTGTGACAAATACCTATGCCTTTTGATTCATAAAGTACTCTGTTACAACTTGGTTCGGTGATTTAAAGTTTAAGACTTTCTGTGCAATGTTGTTATATCTATTAACATATCGACTATGTGCTTTTAGAAAACTCTCCATACTATTAAACTTACGAGAATAGAATCTTTCACCATCAATTCGATGACTGCGCTCTACTTTTCCATTCTGCCACGGAGAAAATGGCCTTGTCGTCTTATGCTCTAATAACGTCACTAATACGTTATCTGTTTTATCCTTTGTTCCACGAACAGTATCTAATTCCCAATGACCAAATTCTTTACGAGTTTCAATTGTAGCATCACGAAGTTCTATGGATTGCCCCAGTTCGCGCTTATGTTTTCTGACAATGGATTTTCTCATAGAACGACGTACTACCAAAGGCAGATCAATGGCTTTTACCCCAAGTAAACCTTGATGAAGATAGTTATATAAAGTTTTTGTACAAACCATTTCATTACGTGCAAATATACACTGACGATTAGCATATCCGACAACAGCATCAAAAGACCAATGTTCTTTAAATACTTTTTCTTCAACCCAAAGTATGAAGGACTCTATGGAACCTAACTTCATTGTATTAAATGAGCCAAGACGTTGTTGTTCATATGTTAATTGCCCTGAATCTGCTACATATACAATACAGACTTTACCTTGTCGAATTTGGACAACTGAACCACGTTTTAGTTCTGTATAAATAGTGGTTCTAGAGCGTCCTAATACGGTTGCAATAGCGGTAACAGAATCACCTGCGGCGATTCTCTTTTCTACATAAAAGCGTTCTTCAAGGTTTAAGTGTTTGTTTGTACGTAATGTCGTGTTATGATTAGTATAGCCCATAGTGATTACCTCGGTTAGATTATGTTTGGTCACTTAAATCATGACACAAGGTTCACTATGGACTTTTTATGTGTTCAATTTCATTCTACAATTAAGCTATTGCTTTTATCTAAAAATAAATATAGATTCTTATGCGGCTTTTATCAAAATAATAAATATATATATACTAATCTATCAATCAACGTGCACCGTATGGTGACGGCGCACATTTTCCAACATATTCGCACGAACCGATGCTTTTGCATCCAACCGATGGTTACCACCGAACCACGCTGTATCGACGCCTGCTAGACGGAACATAATTTTTCCGTACGGACTGCCGTGCTTATGCTCCGGCTTGTTATAGCCCATGTCCACGGAAATCCTCGGCGTGAGCTGCAACTCCGTACCGATGCGCAAGCCATGCTTATCCTCACTACGCCGCAACTGCCAACGATAGGCTTCCATGTACACGCGCGCCCAACGAGCATTCTTAAAGCTAGTCCCATATTCCGCAGTATATCCGTTAGACACATTTTCCAAGCGTGACGCACCATCAAAGGAACGCTCGCCAGATACACCGCGATACCAGTTCACACGGAATGCACCGATGCCCGATACATACTCCAACCCGACGCTCATACGACCGTGATTACCTCTAAACCGATGATCATAAAACAGATTGCCGCCGTAATAGTGTTCATCGTTCGCTGCAACTCGGCGATAGCCGATGCCCACATTCGCCATCGTTCCTGTATCCGCTGCATTCGCCAATCGCTCCTGAGTAAACCAAACATGGCGAGATGTCTCATCATAATGACCTAGTGGCTGCAAGGTTTCTACACCGTACAAGGGCTTCCAATTTTTCTGAAAGCGCAATGACAAAACGGTTCGCTGCATCCACGGCTTCGCCTTCGACCCATGCATCGCAGAATGAACACCAGCCATAACCACCGCCTGTAACGCAGAGTTAACCGCATCCGTGTCGGAATAACGGGTCGTCTTTTTGTCCGTGGATTCTGGCATTTCTAATCCGCCCTGCCCGATGACATGATTCGGTGTATGAGACGAATTAACATGGAATGTATCTGAGTCGTCAGATAATACGGTCTTACTTTCACTATGAACTTGTTTTACCGTAGTCCCCTGCATTGGCTGCTCTGCTTTATTTACCTGCTCCCCCAATATGGGCATAACGAACATGCAAAGAGCACTCATCAACACGATTATATATTTCATTACACACTCTTACATACAAACACACTTCTCATTATGCACTTAATTACGTACTTATTTATGTACATAATACTTAATTACACACGATTACACACGTCGATGACTCATGATTTTATCATGAACAAAACATGAAATTATTTCTATTTTATATAAATATATAGAGGATTGTCAATGCAAATACAATATGCTACATTCATACAAAATATCCATACAATATAATCATTACAATCCATAATATTATTTTATATACATAAATAAATTTCATTTTATTTATATATAAGTTCTTCTTAAATATTTATAACAAGTGTATAATTAAGATGTATAAATAGCATTTAATGAATTCTTAAAAGGAGAATTACGATGAAGAACAAATTATTACCAATGGGCATTATAGCCTTAATCATCGCCGTAGTCATCTTGCTGATCATTCCAGATCCATCAGCGAACAACGTAGAAATCGCAAAACATGCGACCAGTGCACAACAAGCGGCTCAAGCCATTTCCAAGAATAACCAGACATCCATTCTTATCCACACCATCGGTATGTTCTGTCTCGGCCTCGGCATTGCATCGACCGTAGGCGGTATTATCGTGAAATTTATCAAGAAAGATAACTAAAATCTCATACAGAGCCTAAAAAGGGCTGTAATTGAAATGCAGTTATATCGCATTCAATTACAGCCTTTTCTGTCTATTCTTCCAATGACTACTTTCACACAAACACACTAAAACCAAAACACAAAAAGCTGTACACACATAATCGATTTTTGAACCACCTTTGATGTTACATTCGTTTTGACATCAAAGCCGTTCAGTCTAATCTATGTATGTACAGCTTTTATGATTATTTATATGTAGTTATTATAATAATGTATTTCATCTCAATTTGACGATATATATTTTTATCCCTATAATATAGGTAGATAGCCAAGCGAGTGGTTCCGTTAGGCTCATCTCAGAACTATAAATAATTGATGAAATGGCCTTTCAGTTATCCAGTTACTGGTAACGAAGGGCTATTTGTCTTTTCCAAGACAAATAAGAGCCACAAGTGCTCCAAAGGCAATAACTACAGTTATTACCTCTAGAATTAGCATGATTAACTCATAATCACTCATAGACACCCCTCCCTTCATTAACGAAGAGAGGCCCAACCTCGCTGACTATCCTAATCCAATTATATATCGAACATATAAGCGAGTCCATAAGAATCTATAAATAGAAATATACAAAAATATATAATAAAAAGCAAAAGAAAAGGCAGAGATTATATAACATGTCCTCCATTACTAGATGTTCAGTAATGGAGGACATATCAATAATTCCTGCCTTTTTTGTTTATCTACGAGCCACGCGCATGGCTGCCATCATGCCTGGCGACTTCCAGACGGATTGGCCATTATCCGATACGAGTTTATTATTATCGTAAAACACGTCTGCATTGTAATAGTTATCATCACTAGATGTCACTTTGTAGCTAAGACCTGCTGTTGTGTACACCGTAAAGTTGAGTATATCTCCCACTCGCTTTACGGAGTCTTGATCTACATACCAGCTATTACCGAGATACGTCGTAGCATACACATCTTGACGAGCTTCTACATCGTTTGTGCTAATGCCAATTAATACAAGCAATGCCGCTAACATATATAAGAATTTACGCATTATAATTACCTCCCGTTTTATGGTAAGAATACTTATATATTATACCAAAAAACACCGATAATCGCATTATAATGGCAGTACTTTCTCAACCCTTAACTGAATTCGCTCGAGGCTCGGCGTGATTGCTTTCATCACAGGTTTTTCTATGAAAGCTAACCGCACATAGTCTACAATCATACCGATGACAAAAATAAGCGCCACTACAAGAATTGCATACAGAGGTAATAGTATTGAATCATAGTACTGATACGTTGCTAATACATTGTCCCACATGTAATGAAGGAATAGCTTATTATC
Organism: Veillonella parvula; assembly: GCF_001553335.1. Lineage (GTDB taxonomy): Bacteria > Bacillota > Negativicutes > Veillonellales > Veillonellaceae > Veillonella > Veillonella parvula_S. Next base: position 14,713 of record NZ_KQ960798.1, read on the forward strand.
ATGCAATAGGTATATGCCAAAGGTAGTAGATGCTACCGCATTGATCCAAGGACGATAAGTGATCTTTGCTTTCAAAAAAATAATAAATAAGCCAATGCCTAATAGCAATTGAAAGAAGCCATAATCATTTTGTGTAAAGTAGAAAATCTGTTTCATATACACTGGATTCGTCATGGCTAGTACATCAACGAGGATGTCCCCTAGAAAGGCCCCTACAAAGCCTATGGCGCTAAAAATAATACCTATTTTCTTTGTTATATGTGAGCCGTACAGCTTGATGTACGCCCCCATCGAATAGAATACGATAAAGGAAAAGATATGTTTAAATCCAAAGGTGGTATGCGGTACATTAGGCCACAAATTCAGCACCGTCGGTATTAAGAACCAAATTACCGTGGAAGCCACTAGGAGCATAACGTAGTATGTATGCTGTAGCCAATGAAGTACTCGATTAATAATAGGCGTTAATAAATAGAGTACTAAAAAGTTCTGGGCGAACCAACTCATGACACCAATGGGCAATAAAGCGAGCATCATATTCCTTGACGTCACCGTATCGAGTCCTAAACCCATAGCTACGCCCAGCATGGCAATGCTGTAAAACCATATTTGCCCTACTAACTTCGCAAACTTGTGCAACTTGAAGCTACTAGAAATCATAAAATAGCCTGTTATCATAACAAAGGCAACTACACCAGCCTTGCCTCCAAGCCCAAATACTTGAATGAACACCTTATTAAACGTTAAATCTGGCGTAAGAGGGAAACAACCGTGCACGCTAAAATGGTGCATAATAATTAGTATCATCGAAATGATACGCAACAACTCAATATTGCTCGCTCTCATTCTCTATACCTCATATTCTTCCTCTCAAACTATATGAATACTACGCTAACTGGTAACTACCAAAATGACTTGTATACATCATAAAATACATGAAATATATGAGAATGTTGTGATAAATTTTACACATAAAAAAGACAGCTGATATAATCAACTGTCCTTATAAATTATATATTACCAAGTTACTCTAATATACTTGTTTTTAACATATATGATTCGGTACGACTATTTTTTACCCTTATGAGATGTTCTTCTGGAATTTGTTTAAATCTATTAAAAATAGTACCTCTACTTTTACCACAAGCATTCATAATTTCAGCTTTACTAATACCAGCACCTAAGGAAAATAATCGAGCTTGTAATAATAAGAAATATATCTCTTGAAGCAGTGAATCTTTGATATGTTGAACTTCAAAAAATGCTTCTAATTTAAATTTCTCTTCAACTAACCGATTTATGCGCTTATCTAATAGCTCAATCGCACTATCTATCGTTTTTTCAATAAGTGAAATAAAGGCAATTACAAATGTTGTTAAATCGCCCCCATTAATCTCGGCTGTAGTCATTTTAAAAGCATCATAGTATTGTTTTTTATTATTATTAATTATAGCCGATAAACGTAATGCAATAAGAGGATGATAATATTTTGCCAAATAGGCTGTCGAAATAAAACGATTAGTACGCCCATTTCCATCGTAGAAAGGGTGAATATATCCAAAATAGTAATGGAATATAGATACTCTAATCGGTAACACTAAATCCTCATTATTAAGAATTCCCAGTGCTCGATCCAACTCTATAATAATATCTGACTCTGGCCATGTCCCTCTATGAATTATTTTATCTTGATGATTCACTATATCTACAGAATCACGTCTAAACAACTCGCCGTCTGGCTGATTTTTCTTTTCTATTTCATTGCTGATAATATCATCAAATAAACCTCTAATATCTTTACTACTTTCAAACTTAAATCCATGAGGATTATCTAAAATAGACTGATACTTAGCAATAATATTTGAAAATCTTAATTTATCATTCTGACTATTCTGTATAGCCGCCCTAATCTCTTTACGACTACTATAAACACCTTCAATATCATTACTTGCTTTGATTTCAGTAGATAAAAATGTATTCATTACATGCAAAATCATAACTGTAGGAACCTTGGAAACTAAATTGATAAAAGCACTTTTTTTAGATTCTAATGATAATAAAAGCTGAACTAATACAGGATGATATATAAAAAAAGCATCATATGTATTACGTCTATTATATTCATGAATAGGAATAGGCAAGGAGATAGAGCTTTCAGAATTACGACGATTATCTAATATGCGCTGCCAATCAGAAGGTTGTTTATAGTATATTTTATACATAGGTTCAAACTTCATACTATCTCTCCAATCTTTCCTGCATGATCATAAAATATGATGTACAAAACGATAATATTTTATATTCTAATCTAATTCTTTCAAAATTAATGTTCAAAAACTCTATTTTTTAGACACCAATTAACTAAATTATAGTATTTATGTGTAAAAATAGCAAATTTTGAACATAAATCGTTCAATACTTTAAGACAAATACATTACTAATTCCATTGACACCTATATAAAATGGGGCTGTAACAAAACAGCCCCTAAATACTAAAAAAGCTGTTAGAAGAAAATCTAAAGCTCCTCCGTATATTTTATATAAGATTTATCTATATTATGTCCAACGTCTTGTATTCTATACATGTGAGGTAACAACAATACTTATCTTATTATTATCATCATAATTTATTGTCTTTTACTAAATTAGCAATTTTATTTACCACATTAGTAGTTGAGTATCCGTCTTTAAAAGATAAAATTTGTACTGAGTCTACAAATTCACGTCCAATTACTTCATCTACTTTATAGTCTCCACCCTTAACAAGTATGTTAGGTCGAATAGTTTCTAATAATTTGGATGGAGTATCTTCATCAAAAAGTACAACACCATCCACACAACCCAAAGCACTCAATAAATAAGCCCTATCTTCTCCCTCTACTAAAGGACGAGTTTCCCCTTTAAGGCGCCTTACGGAGGCATCAGAGTTTAGGCCTATAATAAGTCGATCACCTAGTTGAGCCGCTTCTTGCAAGTACGTAATATGCCCTCTATGAAGAATATCAAAGCATCCATTAGTAAAAACAACTGTATCTCCTTGATCTTGCCATTGTCGAACTAAAGTCTTCATTTCTTCCCAAGAATAGAGTGACTTTTCTATAGATTTTCCTTCTTGAAGAGACATCCACAAGTCAATTAATTCTTGTCGATGGATAGGATAAGTACCCACTTTAGATACTACGATACCAGCTGCTCCATTAGCTACATGAAGAGCGGTCCGCATAGAAAGATTAGCCGCAATAGAGCAAATCATCGTAGCCACAACTGTATCACCAGCACCAGATACATCAAAAACATCTTATTGAGTAGCTGGATTATGCCAAATTCGGCCATCTCTAACAATAACAGAAATCCCTTTTTCAGATCTAGTAGCAATAATATATTGAATATTATTAGTATCTAGAGCCTCTTTAGCTGCAGTCACTATACTATCATCATCATTTCTAATAGAGTAACCAACTCGTTCAGATAACTCCTTCACATTAGGAGTAATAAAGGTAGCCCCATCATACTTATTCCACTGAGCTCCCTTAGGATCAACAATAGTTGGTATCATATATTGATTAGCCAAGTCGAAAACTTGTCTTAAAAGAGTGTCTGTACAAACCCCTTTTCCATAATCAGAGATAACAATTCCATCTAATCCTTTTTGGCAGAGAATAGTCAGCCAACGAATGAGTGCCTCCTCTTCCTGTTGGTCAACATCTCGAACTGTTTCAAAGTCTAGCCGCATCATTTGTTGACGAGCACCTAAAATTCGCATCTTAGTTATGGTAGATCTTTCATTAGAGATCACTACGCCACTTTTATCAATACCATTAGAATCTAATAAGTCTTGTAAAAGATTTCCATGGGTATCTTGTCCCGCGACTCCACCGACATATACATGAACATCCAAATTGGCAAGATTCGCAGCAACATTTGCGGCCCCACCAAGGACTTCTTTCATCTGTTTTACTCGATTCACAGGGACTGGAGTTTCTGGAGATATATGACTTACATCACCAAAGACATAACGATCTACCATAAGATCACCAATGACAGCCATACGAAGATTCGGCAGACTATCATGTAAGAACTTATTAATAGTTTTCTTAATCATAGTCTTCCTCAACAATCTCACAGATAATATGTCCTACCATTATATGCATTTCTTGAATGCGAGCTGTGGTCTTAGATGGAACGGCTATTACGGCATCACAAAGAGCACCAAGTTTGCCGCCACCTTCACCAGTAAATGCAATTGTTTTTAGACCTTTCTGTTTTGCTAGTTCTGTGGCCTTAACCACGTTCTTAGAATTTCCTGATGTAGAAATGCCTATTAATACATCTCCAGCCTGTCCCAAACCAGCTACTTGACGAGAAAAGACATCATCATAAGAATAGTCATTAGCTACAGCTGTCAAAATAGAAGTATCTGTTGTAAGAGCAATAGCAGGTAAAGACTTCCGTTCTTTTACAAAACGTCCTACCAATTCAGCTGCCAAATGTTGAGCATCAGCAGCTGATCCCCCATTACCACAGAAAAGAATTTTATGTCCTTTATCAAGAGCATTCTTACATATATCCGCAACTACTCGAATCTCTTCAATATAATTACGCATCTTCGTATGAGTATCTAAATGATCATCAAATCTTTGTGTAATGATATCCATAAGTAATGTCTCCTATTAATAAAATGAACTAATATTTATAGCAATTATATGCACTATACATTCTCATGATTACCCTTTTTTAATACCTGATGCACAGTATCCATCACTTGTTGTGGAGTAATTTCTGTTAAGCAACGACGATGATTACAATGAAGGTATTGATTTGTTCCAAAGCAATATTTACAATCGGTCTCATATTCTACAAAATAACTACAATCTGAAAAAGCTCCTATATATTTAGGATTTGTAGGCCCAAATATAGATATTGTAGGTACTGATAAAGCACCTGCAATATGTTGCATACCAGTATCAATACCTATAGAACAGGTACATCGTTTTATAGCAGCCATACTTTGTTTAATACTACATTTCCCCACTAAATTTATAACATGTGGTAACTTTAAAAACTCGGTTAGCTCTTCTAATAAAAGTATCTCTTGAGGCCCTCCAATTAGTACAATTTGATTTCCATCTTTTATCAATAAGTCTAAAAGATTATGCATCTTTGTAATGCCCCACGCTTTTGGAAAAACACGACCAACCCTTAGCCAACGATTAGTAAAAGAGGGATCTGCATTACCAATACATAAACCAATAATAGGTCTTGATTGGTCTAAACTATCAAAATAATGACATATGGATTTATCACTATCAGTATCTACATATAACTGTGGTCTTAATTCATCATTAAACTCTAAACCTAACGTCTTCACATTAGCTTCCACAAAATGCATATCATAGTCATATTTATTAGTGCCCGAAGCTTGAAAACCTATATGTTGTTTTACCCCACATAATTTCATAAAAAGTTGTGATTTTTTTACTGGTGTAATGCCAGCACTAATCCCTATATCAAAATTTTGTTTTCTTAAATTCATTATTGTTTTAAATGTTGTATATATATTCTTATATACATCAAGAACAATAATCTTATCTATGGGAATATATGAAGATTCAACAATATCACGGCCTGAGTTCATCTTACAAAGTACTGTTAGCTTTGCATCAGGATATAAATACCGCACTCCTTTTAATAATGCTAAAGCACATACAGTATCGCCTAAACCATGCATAATTTCTACTAAAATATTTAATTGTTTAGTATTAGCCTTTACTGTATTCACAATAGAGCTCCTCTAAACGTTTTACTTCTTTATGTATATCATAACCATTACGACTAATAATATCATTTACACCTATACGTGAAATAAAATTATTAGATTTTTGATAAATTTGTTCTGTTTCATTTATCCATAGATTTATATCATTCTCTGTAATATTTAATTTTTTAGCTAATGTACTATCTACAACAGCTTCATCTGGTATAAAATTACTCATCAAAATTGGTAGCTTTGCAGCTTGAGCCTCAATTGCCACTAATCCTAAACCTTCATACCAAGAAGGAAAATAAAATATATCAAATAAACTATATAATTTATGTACATCCTTCCGTAAACCTATATAAGTCACTCTTGTGGATAAACCTAAATTCTCAATTTTTTGTAAGATATGTTCTCTCAATGGCCCATCACCAACTAGAACAAGATGTGCTGAGGGAATTTTATGAACAATATCATTAAATATTTGTATCAAATATTCATGATTTTTTTGATACATAAATCTACCTATATGTCCAATAATAAACTTATTCTCTAGTCCTAATTCTTCACGAAGCTTATTTCTATAATTCTCATTAAATTGAAATTTTTCGACTTCAATTGCATTTTTAATAATTTCTACATTTTTATCACTTCCAAATAACCAACAAGCTGCCATTTTACTACAAGCAAATTGACGATTAGCTACAAATGTCGAAAATGGACGTAATACTAATTTCATAAGATTTCGCTTTATTTCACTTTTAACAGTAGTACTATGCCCATGTAAAATGCGAACCTTAGCACCTGCTAGCCATGAAGGTAATAGTGAAAATATACCAAGGGTTGTCATATGGCAATGAACGATATTATATTTATTCTCTCTTACTATATTATAGATACTATACATAAAGCCAAAAATATTTTTATAATAGGCTGGAATTTTATAAACCCTACCACCCATCTTTTCAACAATATCTGTAATATCTACTTTATCATTGTCGTGAACAACAAAGTCAAATTGTACCTTAGAATGATCTATATTCTTATAATAGTTCATCACAACCGTTTCTACACCACCACCAACTAAAATTCCAATGATATGTAAAATACGTATAGGTTTACTCTCCATATTAATTCCTCTTTCTAAATAGAAAAAATAATCATACAAAATAATTAGTCAATATAATTATTCCTTAATTCTACCTAAAACACTGTCAATACCTTTCACAATAGATTCTATCCAACTCATCTCCATTTCCTTATGCGTCTTGTAGAGCCAGTACCAACTGTTATACATCAATTGAGATAAAATTATCCCACCAAGTAACCCCAAAATACCAAGATCGAAAAGTTCCATAAATACAAGAGATAGCACAAGACCCATTGCAGAAGATAGAATGAAGCTTTTTACATAGATAATACGATTAGTACAGGAGAAATAAGATGTATAACAGTTCCGATAGTAAATAACAAATTGCATAATACTTGCACCCCAAAGAACTGTGTCAGAAATAACAAAATTAGACTTAATCATATTTAATAGTGGCAGCCCAACAAGCCATAAACCAAATATACCAACCCAGTAAATCACAATAAATAACGTCACCGAAAAAGAAAATAATTCTCTTAAACGAAGCTGATCCTTAGTGATGTATGCATTTTGAAAGGCCGGTTGGTATGTATTATATAGTGTACTAGCAACAACAGCTACTGCAGTAGTCAGTTGAATAGCAATGGAATACATACCAGTTTGTGCCAAACTTAAATAGAATGATGAAATAATAATAGTTGCTTGAGTTGATATATAATTAGATATAGATACAATCCCATCTCGCCACGCATTGTACCAAATAGTTCGGAATATATCTGCTGTAGATGTAGCAACAAGATTTGTAGCAAATCTCAATTTCTCGCCAATATGCTCATATTTATAAAAAAATCTGTGCCCAAAGAGTTTAAATCCAAGACCATATATAAGGTAACCTATACTCGCCCCAATAATACCAAAGCCCAATAAAAGTAAAATAATCGTAAATACCATTTGCAATAAACGAGCATAAACAATACTTTTATTAGCCAATGTAATAGCACCTACACCTCGAAGAAATGAGATATAGTAGCTGTAATAAAGATTTAAAAAAATTCCAAACCCATACGCTGCCCATGCGATATAGGCTTCCCAGCGAGAACTCGGACTAACTAAGCTACCTATATAATACATTCCTAAAGTATACATTAAGACTAAAGCACTACCACCTAAGATAGCATAAATCGATTGACAAGCTTTAAGGACCGCTTTTAATAAAGAAAAGTTAACTTCTTTTGATTCAGAAAAAGCAACATGCTTTGCTTTAAGTTCTTGAGCACCACTCCAACAATACGTTATATTACGAGCAAAGGTAATGGAAAAACCAAAATCAAATAATAAGGCAATAGATCCTATACTAATAAATACATACCATAGTCCCACCATATCAGGTGTAAAGAAATAGATATAAAGTGGCAATAATAAGAGATTTACTGCCATCGTAAGAGCCATACTTCCATAAGACCATAAAACATCTCTTTTTTTGATGGAAATATTCATAATCTACCTCTTTGGTTACTTTATCTTTACTCGATAACCTACGTAAATAAATAGACCTATTAAACCAACAATAACAAATTGATAAAATGCTAATAATGCACGGATACGATCATCATAGCCTGCCCATACAAGTGATACTAGTTCAGTAAGAAAAATAGCTGTCCAAACATGAGTCCAAATATCGTCATTAGAGCGACGTTGTAAGTATTCATAGGCTAATGAAAATAATGCAGTCACTATAATACTCATAATAATAACACCCAAAATACCGAAATCTTCATACCAACGCCCGAATAAAGATAATGTATTGCCAAATTTATCAAATTCATGATAAGCCATTCGTGCTGATTCTGGTAACAAGCCAAAATTAATCAATTTATCATATACATCTGCAAAACTAGATTGTCCGAAATAAGTAGTGCGTGCTGGCTCCCATATATGAATATTCAACGCATAAATACCACCAGCTAATAATTCAGTAACCCGTTGCAATGTTACATTATTACCATCATGACGACCTACTAATATACCATAAAGAATATATAAAAATGGGCTAATTATAGTAATAGGAATGAGTTTAAATAAAAATCTTTTAACTTGATCAAAATATTGCTCTTTAACTAGGAGAAATAAATACGTCAAAATCATGAAGATAAATATTTCAATAGCTGGTTGGCGTGCACCCATAGCAATAGAACTACCAATACAGAAAAAAATAACTATTGTAAGAAGACCCGTTCCTTTAAAAATAGGCTTATTTAAAATAACGCCATTATATATAGCTACATAAGCCGACACATATGTTATGGCCCATGCAATCTTATAAAATTGAGAGTTAATAAATATAAATCGTGTATCATTAGGATGTAATTGAGGATATAAAATAATATCTCTATATTGAGTCATACGACTAACATCACTATCACCAGTCGTATTAATGAATACACAGAATAAAGAAAATAAAATAAAAAATATCATATACATAGATATGTATTTATATCGTACAGGAAGATTTACTATCCCTACTAAAGGATAGCGATTACTGTCAAAATTATTCTCAATAAATGTTGGGTCTCCCCAATTAATTTTAGCCCATCTTTGCACACCATAACCAGTGCCTAAAATAGCCCCTCCACCAAGAGCGATTACTATAAAGGTATAGAAGTAAAGGTCTGTTCCCATTTCATATCTATACCAGTATCCCAAAGCAATAACAATCGTTAAAGATACCAATGTAATCATTGTAGGGGATATGATAGGCAATTTAAACTTCTTATAGCCTAATACTACAAATATTACATACGATACTAGTAATAATAAATAACAATCCATTTATTCTTCCTATCTCTCTATCTCTCAAAAATATGTAATATAGAATCTAATACAACCGCTACTGAGATTCCCTGCATGCATTTATTATTAGTACATGTATAGGATTGATCATATCCTAAACATGGTGAACATTCTATGGCATGATGAATAATCTTACTATATGGGCCGAATGGCTTTAAAATAATTGGATCCGTACACCCAAAAAGTGTTAACGTAGCAGTTCCTTGTGTAGCGGCTGCATGAATAAGCCCTGTATCTACACCGACAACAAGATCTGCTTCTCGTACCACTTGAAAACTCTCTTTAATAGAGTGTTTTCCTATAAAACTAACAATACGTGAATCTAATTCATCATGATAAGGTTCAATCATCCCTTGTTCCATTGAGCCACCAATAAAGATAACCTCATACCCCCGTTGAACTAGTTTATTTCCAAGTTCTACCCAATTCTTAGTCGGCCATGACTTAAGACTTAATGCATAAGGATCGTGTAATTTTTCATTCGCTACATGACCTGAGCCTATACAAAAAACGATAGATGGATGATTGATTATGATTGGTTTTAATTCAGGGTTCTTATCAACAGAATATGCTTCACGCTGCATAACAGTTGGTTCAAAACCTAACTGTTTCAATATATCATTTTCTAAGTCATATATATAATAACTATCTGGACGATTTATAGATTTTTCATAGGTAGCACCATTATATGGATTATGCGCACCTATAGTAGTTTTACAACAAAAATTTATTATCTTACTCGGCCATGATGACATATACTTAGAACTAAAATGCTCAAGTACAATACCATAATCGTAACTATGATAACCAACTTTCAACAAAAACATTAAGGAATGAAATGGTTCATTCTTAGTGTAGTAGTAACAATGACGAATATCCCCTTGTAACTCCACCATCTTTTTGTTTAGACCTATACGTCTTTTATCACTACATGTAAACATATCAATGACTGCTGTTGGATCTTGCGATTTAATACTCTGAATGAGCGGCATGGCAATAATAAAATCACCAATACCTGGAGCAATGTAAATAAGATATGTATTCATACTAATTCCTATATATTATTTAATAAGCACCTTTTGACTTCACAACCGCCAAGACGGTTTTCAACAAATACACAATATCAATCCATATGGACCAATTATGAATATACCAAGAATCCATTATCGCTCGTTGTTCAAATGTTGTATCACTACGACCACTTACTTGCCATACACCGGTGAGCCCTGGTAATACTAACTTATAATCCTCAATATAGCTGTTATATCGTTCTACTTCATTGGGTAATAATGGTCTAGGTCCAACTAGACTCATATCCCCAATCAATACATTCCATAGTTGGGGTAGTTCATCAATACTTGTTTTTCGGATTATTCTACCTATCTTAGTAACTCGAGGATCATTCTTTAATTTAAAATTCTTTTGCCATTCTATCTTTTCACTCTCATAAGTATTTAAGTATTCTTCAAGTATGGTATCTGCATTTTTAACCATAGACCTAAACTTATAAAAATTAAACTCTTTTCCATTCTGTCCTATTCGTTTTTGTTTATATATAATAGGTCCTTCTGAATCTAAATAAATAATAACAGCTATGAATAGCATAAATGGTAATATAAAAAAACCACCACATATAGTAACCACAATATCAAACATACGTTTGATAATACGATTAGACTTGCGAGCTAGATTATTTTGTACACGCAATACTACCGCCTGCTCTTCCATCATGCCACGTGCTGTAATATTACTTGTAGGTAAACCAAATAATTCAGGAACAAAGGCCACCCGTTTTACTAACAATTGTAATTGATTTATTAAAGAAACCAATTTTTTTGGCTCAAGTCCGGGCGCACAAATCAGTACTGTTTGAACACCTGTATCTTTAATAACGCTTTCTACATCTTTAAAGGCCCCAAGGCATGGATATTTTTTGGCGATGGATGATGATTTAGGATTATCATCTACATAACCAATAATCTTATAGGTAGTAATCGGCATGCGATCTAAAGCTCTCTTTACAAGTTCTGCAGTCTTACCCGCCCCAACAAGAAGGATTGGAATCGTTAAATACCCTGCTTTTGAAAGTATTTTTCCTACAATAAAACGCTCGCTAAAGATAAATACGAGCATACATATATAAGCAAAAGCAACAAATAGACGAGACACATCATTAATTACATGGCCCGTGTACATTAGAACAATCGATACGACAACCCCTATGGTAATGCTGCGAAACAAATTTTTCATCGTATCCCAATAAGGTGTTATCACAGAATAAGCATTATTAAGCAATAATATAGTTAAAAATACGATAGGCACAACACCATATACGTAAATTTCTTCTACCTTAAAATTTGAACTTACCAGTAAAATTGATAAGTTTAAACGCAAATAATAGGCTGCTAATGTCCCCAAAACAATAGCAATATAATCTGCTATAAGCACTATGAGCTTACTGATAAATAACTTTTTATTATTGTTATTACAGATAGAACTATTCATACTAATACCCCAAATTATAAGAAAAGGTTGTTTTCTCAATCTCAAAATATTAAGAAAACAACCTCTCTATCATACGAATACAATGTACCAATATTTACATATATTGTATCATATTTAAATATGTAAAACATAGATTTCACCTATCTTTTATGTAGTTATTTATTATTTAAGTCTATTTGAATCCTACTAAATTGTCTATTAAATGATAGTTAAATGCTTTTCAATACAGCTATATGATTATCAATTATCCCTTAATTGAAGCATTGTAGCTAACATAAAATACATAATACGTATTCCGGACGAATTATCTAAAGTATACTCCACTTGGCCAAATACAAATACATAACAAATAACAGCAATCATAGCGCAAAGACTATAAGGATCTCGTTGCTTAACCCAAACCACAAAATTATCAACAATAATAGATCCATAAAAGATGAGAACCCCTAATAGACCTAACAGGCCTACCTCACCAAGAAGTTGAATAAAGTTATTATGAGCATGATATAAATGTTGATTTTCTGTTGGCAATCGATAAGATGCTTCATATATAGTACGCCATTGTCCTATACCTACACCTGTCACAGGATGGTCTTTAAACATATTGATTGACGATGTCCACACATCAAAACGACCTAAGTTGGAACCATCTGTAGTCGTATTGGTAATGGATTCAAATCTAGCCACATAATGTGGCTGTGTACTAAATCCCCATACAACTCCACCTAATGTAGCAAGAACTGCTATTACATAGACAAAACGCTTTATCAAATACGGCAGGGATACGATAGGTACCATAATCATATTAAAGAGCCAAGAACCTCTACTTTGATTGCCATACATACCAAAACCAACACAACCCAGTGCCCATAGAGCAGATGCTTTCACATAGCTAGGAAAGGCTGAATCTAATAAAATGACGCAGAAAATAGGTACTAGCATAACCATAAGGCCCGATATGGTCAACACACTACTACCAAATCCCCACCCTCTATCAGTCATTCCAGAAACATGTTGATAAAAGGCTACTAAATTATCGATACCAAAATCTAGAAAGAATACGGCAAGCATCGTAAATAATATTTTCTTATCACGAATACACAGGGCGATAACGAAAAATACAGGAATCCGCCACAGCCAAACATTGATAAATTCAGGTAATCCTACAGCTATATTGTTCGTTAGTACTGCAGAAGGCAATAACAATAAAAACATTAGAGCAAACGTTTTACTATATTTTTTAACATAGGACGGAACATATAGGTCATGCCTATGTTTCCAAATATAGAAAATACTTAACAAAATGGCAATAACATAAAATACTTGACCAGCTGCCATGGATAGCCTTGTAAAGCATGCCATCAACGTAATCATAATGGCAATCCACGACTCTAATCTTACACTTGATAATACCCCCATGTTCATTCTCCCTTACATATAAACTACAAACCTTACATAGTACCCCTTATACATGTATGATGGATTGAATTAATGCACGATGACTGTAGTCCTCATTTGCATTCATTAAACCCTGATTATATTGCTCTTTATGATGCTGTAAATTCTTTACAAACGTTTGAATCCCCTGTCTGATGGTGTTTACATCATCTAAATTTAAAAATTCCCCAATAGAATACTGTTCTAATACCTCGGGATTAATTTCTGGAGATATAAGAACAGGTTTGTGAAAGCCAATAGCAGTAAACAGCATAGCTGCCCAGTGATACCGATATCGTTCAGCCCCATACGGCAATAATAGAGCATCTACACTCAATAAAGCTGTATCCCAGTCTTTCCCAATCAGACTGGCATGGATGAATTTAATATTACTATACTGGCTATATTTCTTGATGATAGACTCAAATAAAGCCCCATCTTCAGGCTTTACCGTTGCCCCTTGAACGACGAGTTGTACCGAGTCATCATAATTAAGCGATACAAAGGCATCTATAAAGCGCTCAATATTTTTTTCTTTTCTAAACTGACCAAAGAAGCCTAATTTTATCGGTTTATTCGTTGATATAGGAGTTTCCAAATTAGTACCTATACAAGTTGTAGAGTTCGCATCTTTTTTGTCTTGTATACTAGCATTGCCTTGTGTAGCACAATTTCCTTGTTCTCCATTCAATTCACTCGATGGCAAGAACACAGGAGGCAAAATTTTACGGACTCTTGGTAGATTAGGGCGCAACATATCATCGCGCAAAGAGATAACATCGAGATATATTTTTTTATACGCATTAGCTCGATGGGCTTGCTTAATAAAGCGATCCATCTCGCCCTTCCCAATGCCATGGAAGATAACATGTACTGCCGCCTTACTATCCTTTAACGGCGTGTCTAACAAAGCTTTAATATAACGGTATGTCCCTGTGGGAATGATCAAAGCATCTATATTATGTTCTTTAATTTTTTCTGCTGCTGATGTGAACCAACTGCGGCGACGGCGTTCTCGCAAAATGGATAAAAATGGCTTCTTCCATTTAGACGCCCCCGCATAAGTCACTACTTCTCCCCCTTCTAAGTACACTATATCTACTCTATAATCTACTTTAAATGGAAAGTTTTGCGGTACGAATAGTACTGGCTCATGACCTTGACGCTTCAGTTCATTGATGAGGATGCGATCAAACTCCACCTCATGACCAGCAGGCATGACAATACTTTCTAAAATTGCTACGCGCATAGCACACCTCTAGGCCTTTACGTACGGTTTTATGTTTTCTTGAATCATAGCTTCATACTCATCTAAAAGAGCATAGCGATTGCGATATTGGCTACGTTTTTGTGATTTAATCTCTTCCATAAGTTTGCGTTCTTCTTCAAGTGGAATGGTGAAGTAATTTGGATCAGATTCCAATACGGTACCCCCAATATCCTCCCACAAAGTATCTAATATGGCCACCTTTGCTTTATTACCGCGCACCATATGTGAATTTGCATAGAAGCCTTCATCAGATACGGCAAGTATGGATTCTACTTGCGCAGCACGACCAATTTCACGAATCAAGAAGGTAATGAAGTTCTTAGGACGGTAACCATACATCTTTTTCGTAATCTTCTTAGCTCGCTCAAGTCCATCTTTATAACCTTGAATCGTACCGATAACAAGAGTTCTCTCTCCATTAGGGCCCTTAGCAAAGCGAATATTTGCATGATACACACCTTTATCTTCGAGCAAGAGCATAATCGTCAAGAAGCCTTCCTTACGTTGTCCTGGCTCGTAATAGAGATGAGCAGACATATCGAGTTCATCAGAACTCCAAAGGGTAATACCTCGTTTTTTATCGAAATAATCAAACTCTGCTTCGTCTACATACATGAGCTGAATCGCTTCATCCGTAAACACCTCTTGTAAGATGGTGAAATGCTGACGGAGGGCTTCCAAGCGCCACTGAGGTGTAGAATTTTTAATCAAAAACATACGGCTCATCAATTCATAGAGACTGGGATGTTTTTGCAACAGCTTTGGATCTGCCGTATAGGACTTAAAGAAGTTTTCAAATGCCGTAACTGTTGAGTCATGACGACAAGAGCGCATTGTATGTAAGAAGGTGCGTCTCGTTTCACGCCATGTGCGCTTACCATATATAGTACGGCCTATGTGCCAATGTTTTCCAAAATTGCCTAACATAATGCTTCCTCTATTACAATTTTCCCTTGGATTTTAGTAAATAGTAAAACTTCACGTATTTAGTCATCGTGTAAAAGTAGTGATTAACGGACAAAATAAAGCCCATCTTCCCATCGAGAATACCACCTTGTAAAAAGTACACCTTGATGAAAGCCCAGGTAGGGCGCAAAATTATATCCTTGATAAAAGAACAGCTTTTACCATTATCCCGATATTTTTCCGCAGATAATGTGGTATAGTTGTTGAATTTATTGAAATATTGATGCCAATTATCGTAGGTGTAATGGTACATGGGATGTTGTAATTTTTCTGTTGGATACGGCGTAATTATGGCCGGATGCACGTAGCCTTCTACATAGCTGCCCTCTTTAGGCATAAGGCGAAGTACATAGTCAGGGCGTAATACACCGTGAGTAGCCTTATTATGATGGAATTTATTACGCCGTTGAATCCAGTATGCTTTATTTGGTTCGTTTACAATAATCCCTTGAATCTCTTTTGCTAGAGGCTCAGAAATGCGCTCATCCGCATCAAGAAATAAGATCCAATCGGATTTCGCTTGTTCAATGCCAAAGGTTTGTTGTGCACCCCAATCGCCATTCATGGCGTGTTGCACAACACGAGCACCCATTTCTTCGGCGATTTTTACGGTATCATCGGTGCTGAAATCATCGATAACTAAAACTTCATCGGCAAACTGCACAGACTCAATGCAGTCATGAATATTGTGTTCTTCATTTCTCGCTAAGATTATTACAGATACAGTTGCCATAGATTTACCTTTCACTTACGAACGTACTTGTTTTGCTAAATACGATAAACGAGCCCCTATTTTATGAATCCAATCGGCACGACCAAAAGACCATAAAAAAAGCTTATATTTAGAATTTAATAGTTTGTAGGATGCGTCATTACGATAAGTTTCAATCATTTTTTTACATTTATCATAATACACCTGATTACCCATTGGCTTCGCATAGTAAGCCGTTAAACAGGATAATACGGCTTTCATCAATAAACTATTGCAATCATCAACATATGGTAATTGATGATCTATAGCGTATTGCAAACGTTCCTCGTAACCAAGCACAAAATCCCATCGAGATTTAGCATCAAAAGAGGTTTGAGTCGTTGAATTAGGATTAAGTCGATAGTAATAATAACAACGATTAATATGACCTACCCGTTTTGTATTGGCGATAAATAGATAAGATACAGCTGTATCTTCAAATTTTCGACCTACAGGAAACCGCACATCATCGATAGCACTGCGTTTATATAATTGACTCCATAGAGAAACAAAGCAATCAT
>NZ_KQ960798.1:31957-92622 GCF_001553335.1 Veillonella parvula
CATAGCCATTTTTAGCGCTTCATCGCGACTGAAAATTTCTAAAGAACCATCATTACAACCTTCGATAATTTCGCCACTTTTATCTCTGAAAGCAGTGCATTCCAAAATATCTAAGTCGTTCTCTTTCAAGATGCTTAACATGTCTTCATACATGTTAGAGGCGATATAGTCATCGGAGTCCACAAAGGCAATATAATCTCCATTTGCCGCTTCTATGCCTGCATTACGAGCCACACTAATTCCGCCATTTTCTTGATGGATGACCTTGATGCGTTCATCATAGGCTGCATATTGATCGCAAATGTCACCACTCATATCTTTAGAACCATCATCTACTAAGATGATTTCTAAATTCATATAGGTTTGGTTTTGAATAGATTCAATACATTCTGCAATATAAGATTCCACATTATAGACGGGTACAATGACCGAAATTAACTCCATTCCATGCTCCTCTTACACATGTACTAGCCAAACTAGTTTTACAAACTCTCAAACTTATATAGTTCATTCTAGCTACATATCATTAGCTAAAATGTTCCTCACTTAATACTATTTCCATGTTTAATGCGCCATGCCGCAAGTTCACGCATGTTTTTAATCATATCCCCATAGGATTGAGGCATGCTCGCACTTTGTTCTAACACTTTGCCACTTTTATCAAGATATAGTCTATGATTAAATACAAATTCCTCTTGTGTAAACAAGCTTGGTACCATCGCTTCATAGGTTTGACCAGGTCGGCCTACCAATTCCGCCAAGGTTGGAATGATTTGAATGCTCATGCCGAACGCATTAGGCGCAAGCCAATCTTTATGAATGCCGTGGCCATAAAAAATAATAGGAATTGTAGATGCCACATTAGGACCTACTTCACGAGCAAAGTTAAAGCGTTCGCTATGGTCACCGGTAATGACGAAAAGTGCAGACGGATCTGCTGTTTCTTCGCGAGCGATAAAATTACCCATTACATGGTCTGCGTACCAAATATGGCCCATTTCGTTCAATTGCTTATCGTTTTCTTCGATAGAATCTGGCAAATGACCCTTTACCTTATTCACATCGTAGCCTTCCTTAGCCACATTGATGCTATACGGTGGATGATTAGAGGTAGTCATAATCACATTGAGGATTTTTTCCCCTCTATGCTGATCCATGTAGGCAGAAATAGCTTTAAACAAGTCTTTATCGCCTACGCCCCAAGCGTTGCCGTCTTCGCTTGGCATTTCAGAGGCATCGTGGAATTCATCGAAACCTTGAGATAAAACAAAGTTTTTAACATTTTGCCATGTGCTAAAGCCACCATACCAGAACACAGTCTTGTAGCCTAGCTTTTTCATAACAGGACCAATGCCTAAACCATAAGGCTCTTTGAAACTTTCACCTTCATAGTTAGGATATAGCCCTGTATCAGGCATCCCTGTCAACAAACCATTGATCGCTGGCATCGTGCCTGTGCCTTGGGCAAGAGCTAGTTGCGTGCTCATCGCTTGAGGGCTGGCAGCGTATTTACGACCTTGCTCAACGAGGTACGCACCAGGCTCGTTATATTCAGCGAGGAACGGCCACAAGCCATAGGATTCTCCAAGAACGAGGTTTATAGACTGCGGTTGATCCGCTAATCGTTGTGTCGTAATGGTTCTCGTGAAAGAACCGTCAAAATTTGTACCGTTAAACTTACCACCAACGGCAGTGATTTTTTCATTTAACTCTTGAAGCGTTAAGTTGATAACCTCAAGCTCAGCCGTCCGTTTCGCAATGCTTTTAACACGATAGAGAGCCTGTACATCATCGAGGATATTTTCGTTTAACAGATTGGAACTAAGACGGGCCGCACTTTCCCAGTTGATAGAATTTGTATAACTGAAAGCACCGCCAAATCTAAAGAATAGACCTAATACGCCAATAGCGACAGTCAATCCAATGCCCGTCATCCATTGTGTTTTCTTCGTCTTAGGATACCAAGTAGTACAAAGTCGTTGATTATCTGCAGAATCACTATTTCTTAGATTATCCGCATCATCACAATTCCTTAGGTCAACAGCGTAATCACTATATTTCTTGGCCCCCCACGCTAGGAAACGAACTAGAAAATAGCAAAGCGCTGCGCTCAATACAACGGCTCCAACGATGTACATGAGGGCATTATATTCATTGATAGCGGTATTTACAATGGCGCCGATATCATCATTTTTACCGTTGATGAGCATCGCATTGTAGGAGGAGTTGAAGATTTTATAAAACGGAATGCGCCCCAAAAACAAGAAGGTCAACAGTACAGTCGCAATGGAGTAGAGGACCTGTTTAATGCACAAGGACGGCCATTTTGGCACAAAGGTATGTACCAACGTCCCCCCTAAAAATCCCAATAAACACAAAGGACCGACGGTCTTGAGACTCAATCTAAAGCCTAACCACAAGGATGTGAGGATATTCTCCATCGTCACAGAAGCCAGTTGTGATTGAAATACTGCAAGAAACACGATTCTAAATGCAGTCAACAAAACAGAAAAAAAGATAAATACCTTAATCTCTGTTCGTATGCCTTCAAATAATCGCTGCCATCGGTTCATCATTAACCCCTAACTGTTGAATCGTATAACCAAATTGTTAATTCACTAATCCAACTATATTGTTACAAACGTAACAAAACTACATAACTATACTGCCTAAATGAGTAATAAAATTTATAAACTACATATATATGCTATATATATCCTACGTAATATATTACGTAATATTCTACTAATTACATAACTATCAATTATTTCGGATATTTCTTACATTTAGGACCTTTACATCGTTTGCATTTACCGCATCCACGGTCGATAGTCTCAGCACCTGCTGATTTCTTCGCACTAGCACTCTCCTTGACCATCTTTTCAGAGGCCTTACTATTCCATACGGAAACTATCGATTCTGCTTTTTTGCGGATTCATCCTTTTTGGATTTTTTATCCTTTTTCTTGTCTTTCTTCTTATCTTTTTTCTTGAAAGTATCAGCTAAAAAGACTGTTTTTAACTTATCATTTAAAACTTTAAGCTTCTTTTCAGCCTTGTCTTTCTTTTTCTTTAACTTTTCTTCGTCTTTAGAACGTTTTTGTTCCTTAGACTTCTTGTGTTTTTTCTCTTTTTTATCTTCTTTAGACGTTTTATCTTTCTTAGATTTTTTCTCGCCTTTGGACTTTTTGTCTTCTTTGGATTTCTTATCCTCTTTAGATGTTTTATCTTCCTTGGATTTTTTATCGTCCTTAGATTTCTTATCTTCAGAACCGTTGATACGCGCCCATTCATCATCAACGCGTTTCAATTTCTTTTTAAGAAGCTTTTCCATCTTCTTATTTGTTTTATCGGACTCTAAACCAGCTTTACCAAATAATAAAGCATTCACCGCCGTGTATGGATCGATAGAGGACATATCCTCATCATCCACGTTAGCTTCCTCTAATTTCTTATCTTTTGAAAGTTCATCTAGACCATCTACATCTAACGCTTCATCTTCATCTAGATGATAAATTGCTAAGCTTTCAACGCCTTCTAATGGTTTTACATCAAGGTGCTCAATCGCAGTATCTTCAAAATCTGCCATTTCCTTACCAGAGCTTTCACCAAAACCAGTAAAGAGACCGCCTATAGATTTTAATTCATTCAATTTAATATGATTCATGCCCACCGTAGAATCATGATGCACAGGAACGTCAGATAATTGTACCTGTTCCATAGCATATGCATCATCATTATGACTCGCACCCTTGCCAAGTCCAGATGTATTAGAAATGACAATATCTTCCTTATCGTCGCCTAGCACATCGCCAAATAGATCTTCTTCTAAAGATTCGTAAGAATGCAATAAGGCCATACGTTTTTGAACATCTTCAATTTGATTCCACAAATCAACGAGAGAAGATGTATAATACACCCGTTCTTTTACCTCTAAATAAGCTTGGTAAACGATAGATAATTCGGTCTCATTAAGGCCTTCCTCTGCACCAATTTCTTCAATCATTTGTTGAATCTGTTGATCTCGATCATATCGTTTAATTAACGCTTTACGAATGCGTTCAATCAACATTGTATCGATGAGTTCCATATGCACCTCCTATATTCAATACACTCAGTCCTACCCGCTACATTAGCGTATACGAATCAATGTATAGAATCATAAAAATAAATTGATTTTATAATCTCTAATATATTATTATAGCAGAATTTATCTGCTTTTTCCTTAATAATATGTGTAAAAGTTCCTTAAAAATAGAATAAAACCTCAATTTAAATACGTCCTTAATAGTATGCATTTCATACTACTAAAATACTATTCAAACCGAGGTTATTTAATTAACTGTTACATTAAAATATATCTAATTGTTACATAAAAGTCTTACATTACTGCACTAAAACAAGTTAACTGAATAGACGAGAATTCGTTCCTTTATATCGCTTCCTTCAAAAAGATCACTACAATCAATAGTTTCCTCTTGTTCCAAGCGCACATGGTTATTTAAAAAGTTCTCCACCTCGTCATTAACGTAGTAGAAAAATAACTTAATCTCCCGAGGATTATGATATAGCGAATCAAAGATATTTCCTAGTACCCGCTTAATCGTATGGAGTGCAAAGGGATTAAAGAAAAAGCATCGATCAGCCTGATCTGGCAATTCATAGAGCGCCGCATCACCTAGTACAAAGCTTACACGATTGCGAGCAGCAGGGCTTTCACCATTGATCAAAGCCTTTTCATAGAGCCGTTCATCGTATTCGATGCCTATAGAATGGCAGCCCGTTTGGTAAGCCATGAAAATACTCACTCGGCCCTTGCCACTGCCATAATCGATGAGCGTATTTTTCTTGCGAATATGACCGCTATTTGCCAAGCGCTCCAGCACGCAATAATCCGTCGGCTCGTACGGATGATGCTCCGTATCGGAACGACTATCATCGCGACCAGAGGTTTTAATTTGTAATACACTTTCCCACTCTTGCTCTGTTGCCATCTATGTAATCCAATCACGAGGCCAAAATATATGACCTAATATTTAATACTAATCTTAATTTCTATACATACTATACCCTTATTAGGGTACTATTTACAAATTAAAATCAATCATGATAGATAACGAAGAAAATAAATGTTTTTGTAGCGTTTAATGCATGCAAAAGGAAAAAAGGAGGGCGGCACCCCTCCTTTTTCTGTGCTGGAAACACTTATTAATGTCAATATGGTATACTAGGAGTAATATTTCTATTATTCTCATGTGCAGAATTATATGTCATTAAAAAGGAGTATCTACTTACATGGACAGTGATCTGACCTTAGATTTTATCATTATCATCGTATTAATCATCGCAAATGGTTTATTCTCCATGACGGAGTTAGCCATTGTAAATGCGAAAAAACGTAAACTTGAAGAGTTGGCAGAATCAGGCAATGAACGCGCGAAAACAGCCTTTGAATTGTCAGAGAACCCAAATGAAATGTTCTCTACCATTCAAATCGGCATCACCCTCGTAGGTATTTTAACTGGTTTGTATTCTGGTGCCACCTTCTCTAGTCCATTAGAAGAAATTTTAGTATCAAATATTCCAAGCATCGAACCATACGCAGCCTCTATAAGCTCTTTCATTATCGTTGCCATCATTACCTATTTATCCCTCGTTATCGGCGAACTCGTGCCTAAACGCTTGGCCTTAAATAGCCCTGAAAGCATTGCCGTTGTAGTAGCAAAACCAATTTACTGGCTATCTGTGGCGTTGAAACCAATCGTTAGCTTCCTCGGCATTTCCACAGAATTCCTCTTAAAAATTCTAGGCGTTACTGTAAAAGAAGAAGCACCTGTTACAGAGTCTGAAATCAACAAGATGCTCACCGAAGGCGTTGCCATGGGTGCTTACGAAGAGGAAGAACCTATCCTCGTAGAAAATATCTTCCATCTTGCAGATATGAACGCAGGTGACATCATGACGCCTCGTACACAGCTCAAATGGATTGATCTTAACGGCACGGAAGACGAAATCATGGAGGTCCTCAAGAATGCCAACCATTACCGCATTCCTGTAGGTACTGATTCCTTAGATGAATTAAAGGGTCTCGTTACCGTATCCGATGTATTAGTTCAAATTATGCAACGTCCTAGTGAAAGTTCCATTCACGATATCATCAAAGCTTGTTTGAAAGAACCTGTTCTCGTTCCTGAATCCATTTCACTCATGAAATTATTGAACGTTCTACGTACAGAAGGCGTTCATGAAGCAATTATCCTCGACGAATATGGTGGTTTTACTGGACTTGTCACCTTGCATGACATCATGGAGGAAATCGTAGGCCTTATGCCTTCCGGTGAGGAAGAAATCAAGGAAGAAGAAAACAAGATCATCGAACGCGATGGTGCATGGCTCGTAGATGGTCTTCTCAACGTAGATGAATTTAAAGAATTCTTTCACATCGATCAAGAATTACCAGGTGAAGAAGACGATTTGTACAAAACTATGGGCGGTCTTTTAAACGTCCTCTTTGGTCGTATTCCAAAGGAACTCGACAAGGCAAAATGGAACGGCTATACCTTTGAAGTCATCGATATGGATCATACTCGTATCGATAAAATCCTTGTAACCTATGAAGAACCTATTGTAGAACAAGAAGAAGAAAAATAAAACTCAAACTATAAATAGACAAAAGCTAAAGAAGTGAGTTCTCTTACTATGAACTGTACCCCAAAAATTGTACATATTTTTGGATACAATTTAATCAATAGAGGACTCACTTTTTTGCTATAATTTTGTATTCATAATATAAGTAATACATATACTAGCAAAATATAGATTACTTTTAAAAATTATCGTTAAAAATTATCATCAATTATATAAATTAAGTATATAATTCTTTTATTTTCTGCATAAAGGCTAGAACTTTCAATATAAATATAGTATTATTAAATTGTATAAAATATATAATCAGAATGTTCTATAAAATATATAATTAGAAATTAGAGTTTTCTAATATACATATAGAGTCCTATGATTACTACCTATGTGTAGTTCTGTGTCATAGGGCTTATATGCGGTAGTCAAAGGAGAGATTCTATGAATCAACGAATCATAGCAACCATAGGAGCCCTATTAATAGGGACCGCGATTATTAGTGGTTGTGGATCAGAAAAGCCACCTGAAGATACAAGTCTCAAGGTGCGTACCATCACTATAGGTGAAGAGTCTGGAACTACTGATGCTGGCTATGCAGGCACCATTCATAATAAAACAGAAACAAACTTAGCCTTTCAAATTGGAGGGCGTGTCATCAACAAATTTGTAAATGTTGGCGATGTAGTGCAAGCAGGCCAAGTGATTGCTCAAATCAATGGTTCAGATACATCAGCTCAGGTACAAAATGCTGAAGGTGCTGTAAAAGCTGCTCAATCGGCCTACGAATTGGCAGAAACCAATGCTAAACGATACCGCGAGCTCTATGCACAACAAGCAATTAGTAAATTGCAATTAGACCAAGCTGAAAACCAATTGAATGCCACATCTGCTCAATTACAACAGGCACAAGCAAGCCTTAATTTGAGCAGCAATCAAAATAGCTATACTAATTTGACGGCTCCTGATACAGGTATTATTACAGCTTTCAATATTGAAGCAGGACAAGTCGTAGCAGCCGGTCAAAGCGTTGGTACCTTAGCGGCCGGTCACGATCCAGAAGCAGTCATTGCCCTTCCTGAACAAGAGTTAAGTAAAATTCATGTAGGAAGCCCTGCTACTATTACCTTCTGGGCCTTACCAGATGTAACAGTACAAGGCGTAGTACGTGAAATTTCACCAGTGCCTGACCCTGTAGCCAGAACGTATACCGTAAAAATTACCTTACAAAATGCACCTAAAGAGGTACAGCTAGGTATGACAGTCAATGCTAATCTATCTACCAAAGATAGTACCAATATTTCTATTCCGTTGACGGCTCTTGTGAAAGACTCTAACGGCAATAATGCGGTCTATATCATCCGCGATAAGAAGGCTCATCTCGTGCCTATCAAGACTGGTGAGTTCGGTAAGAACTCCGTCATCGTCACATCTGGTTTAGCTAAAGGTGACATTGTCATCACCGCAGGTACCCAACAATTACAAGAAGGGACGGCGGTTAGTCAATGAAACAATTTAACTTAGCCGAATGGGCTCTTAAACACAAGTCCATTATCTACTACTTCATGGCTGTGCTCCTCACCTTTGGTATCTTCTCATTCACTCATATGGGACGCATGGAAGATCCTGATTTTACGATGCGAACCATGGTGGTCGGTGTTGCTTGGCCGGGGGCTTCTCCACAAGAAATGTCGGATCAGGTAACGGACAAACTCGAAGAAAAACTACGCGACCTTCCTGGTGTAGATTATACAAAATCTTTCACAGATGGCAGCAAATCCGTTATTTATATCAATTTAAGAGAGGATTTGCCATCCGATAAGATTCGTCCCGCTTGGGAAGAAGCGCGGAATATGATCAACGACGAATGGAAATCATTGCCTGCAGGTGTTCAAGGACCGACCATCAACGACAGGTTCGACGATGTATATGGCATTATCTATGCCATCAGTGGTGATGAGTATTCGTACGAAGAAAAACGACAACAAGCAGAAGACCTAAAACGTCAGCTTTTATCTGTTCCTAATGTAAAAAAAATCAGCCTTATAGGGGTGCAACAACAAACCCTCAATGTAACCATAAACAAGGATAAACTCGCATCCTATAAAGTCAGTACACAACAGCTGTTAACAGCGCTTAAACAGCAAAGTATGATGGTTCCAGCTGGTGTGATTACAACGGATACAAACAATGTATATCTCCGCGTCAATGGCCTATTCGATAGTCCTCAAGCGGTGCGGGATATGCCAATCCGCATCAACAATCAAACGTTGCGCCTCGGTGACATGGCTGATGTAACCATGACCTACCAAGACCCTAGCGATCCACAGTTCTATTACAAAGGCAAGCCAGCCATTGGCATCGCCATCTCCATGGATGCAGGGGCTAATAATATCGAATTTGGCGAAGCCATCGACAAAAAACTCGAGGAATTACAGAAAACGATTCCTGCCGGTCTCGAACTCAATCAAGTATCGAATCAACCGCATATCGTTAAAGAATCCATCGGCGATTTCTCTCAATCCTTATTTGAAGCCATCGCCATCGTATTGCTCGTAAGCTTTGCATCTCTCGGCTTACGAACCGGTATCGTTGTAGCCCTCACCATTCCGGTCGTTGTGTCTACGACGTTCATCTTGATGTATGAAAGCGGCATCTATCTACATAAGGTTAGCTTAGGTGCCTTAATCCTAGCTTTAGGCCTCCTAGTAGACGATGCCATCATCGTTGTAGAAATGATGAGCGTTAAGCTTGAAGAAGGGTGGGGTCACTTTAAATCAGCTACCTTTGCTTACCAATCTACAGCATTTCCAATGCTATCGGGTACGCTCATTACCTGTGCAGGTTTCTTGCCATTAGCATTGGCACAAGGTATGGTAGCAGAGTTTACAAAATCCCTATCTATCGTTGTATTTATGGCACTTATTCTATCTTGGTTTGCCTCTGTTCTCGTCAGCCCTGTATTGGGTTATAAAATCATCGAAAACAAGGCTCCCAAGCCAGAATCGGAATGGACTAAACGAGACCGTATCATGCATAAGCTCAATGTAACCTTCTATGATAAGTTTGAAAAACTATTACATTGGGCTCTAGGACATCACAAGGTAGTCTTGCTGGCCACATTAGGAGCTTTCGTTTTATCCTTGCTTTCACTACCATTGATCAAACAGGAATTTTTCCCATCATCAACGCGTAATGAAATCATTATATCCATGCAATTTCCTCAAAGCTCGTCCATCGAGTATACTGCTAACCAAGCAAAACTCATCGATGAACATTTGAAAGATGACGAACGCATTGCAACCTTCACCTCCTACATTGGGCAAGGTTCTCCACGTTTCGTCCTCACCTTGGAACCGGAATTGCAACGGAACAACTTCTTGCAATATGTGATTGTCACAAAATCCTTAGAGGATCGCGATAAACTTTATGCTGAATTGACTCCTTATTTAAACGAGCAATTCCCATCGGCCCTTGTAAATACGCAATTCTTACAAATCGGTCCACCATCCAAATTTCCAGTCATGCTTCGCGTTGCTGGCCCTGATCAAAAGGTGGTAAAAGAAATTGCAAATCAAGTAAAAGCTAAAATGCAAGACGATAAAGACTTACAAAATATCGCCTTTGACTGGCCAGATACAGAACCTGTAGCCAATATTCACATCGATCAAAACAAGGCACGTTTACTCGGCATCGATAGCTATGCTGTATCCTTGCACTTGCAAAGTCTATTGTCTGGTACTAAATCTGGTGAATACTACGAAGGGAACCAAACCATTCCTGTTACCTTCCGTTTAGGTGACAACGAGCAACATAACTTAAGTGCTCTTTCATCCTTGCCAATTCAAACAGGAAATGGATCCTATGTACCACTAAGCCAAATTGCAACCATTACCATGACACAAGAGGATGGTATTATTTGGCATCGCAATATGATGCCAACCATTAGTGTGCATGCCAATGTAAAAGCAGGTATATTGGGTAATGCGAAAACGAAAGAGATTTACAAATCCTTACAAGACATTCGCGATTCCTTGCCTACAGGCTATTCTATTGACCTAGACGGCGCCGCTGAAAAGAGCGAAACAGCCGTTCAAAAGCTATTAACACCAATGCCAATTATGCTCTTTGTAATCATGACAATCCTCATGTTCCAATTAAAGCGTATCGCCCTCATGATAATGGCTCTACTCACTGCTCCATTGGGGTTAATCGGTGTTGTATTAGCACTCAATATTACGAGAACGCCGTTAGGCTTTATGGCTATTCTAGGGATTATCGCCCTCTCGGGTATGATCATCCGTAACTCCATTATCTTGTTAGACCAAATCGAAATTCACAAGGCAGAAGGACAAGAACCTCGTGAAGCGATTATCAACTCCGCTACACTTCGTTTCCGCCCTATCATGCTTACCGCTATCGCAGCGATTTTAGGCATGATTCCTCTCATGGGATCTGTATTCTGGAGTCCATTAGCCATCGCCTTCAGCGGCGGCTTACTAGTGGCGACGGTTCTAACACTCATCGTATTACCAGTCATGTATGCAAGCTGGTATAAGGTAAAATAAAAAAGCAGTAACTATTTCTGCTTTTTTATTATCTATAAGATATATAGATAAACCACAATACAAAAAACCCCCTATAAAAGTTTCTAATACTTTTTATAGGGGGTTTTTTAATAAATATCATATAAAAAAACAGCAGGGCTTTCCCCTGCTGTTTTTTTAGTCACAATAATACATTACGACTTACTTATTTCCCTTAGGATTATATTAATAATTATATCTGACTTAGTCTATTATTTATTAAACTACAACGGCTGTACCATTGCATGTAATCATAAGCATGCCATTTTGTGCACCTACTGTGCTGTATTGGAAGGATACACCAATAATAGCATTAGCACCCAATTTAGAAGCTCGTTGAGACATTTCGTCGAGAGCTGCTTTGCGCGCATTCATCAAAGAATCTTCATAGCTGCCACTACGACCACCAACGATATCGCGAATGCCAGACATGAAATCTTTCACAAAGTTACGGCCTTCTACGACTTCACCAAATACAATACCTTTGTACTCTTGTACAGGTTTATTTTCAATATGCATAGTTGTTGTAATAATCATAATTGTATCCTTTCTAATTGATTACAATATATTTTAATTTATTATAACAAGACTTTTAGATAAAAACAAATATAGCTTTCACATAAAACAATTACATAGTATATCTCCAAAAATTACATACTATATATCAAAAATTTACATATTATACATCAAAAATTTACATATTATACATCAAAAAAAGACCTGTTCACTACTTTCATAATGAACAGGTCTAATTTTATATTTTTATCTATCAAAATCGCGGTCTAAGTTAACTTCTTTCAACGGCACAACTTTAGTTTTGTTGATGTATTTGTAACCAAGGTACACTGCGAAGAAGATTGGTAAGCCAATATAGGCAACGGATACGCCGTACCAGTCGATGGTATCACCTGTGAAAGCGGAGTAGTTTTGACCACAGATGATGATGACGCAAAGAATGAACGCCAAGATTGGGCCAACTGGGAATAACCACGCTTTGTATGGCAATTCACTAAGATCTCTGCCTTGTGCAATAAAAGCACGGCGGAAACGATAGTGAGATACTGCAATACCAACCCATGCGATGAAACCGCATAAACCAGAGATATTAACAATCCATGTATAAGCTGTACCTTCACCGATAAAGCTTGTTAGGAACGCAAATAAACCGATTGCTGTCGTTAAGATTAACGCAGGTACTGGAACGCCGCGTTTATTTAACTTAGCAAAAATTTGAGGTGCTTGACCTTCCTTAGCGAGTGCGTACAACATGCGCGTAGAAGAGTACAGACCAGAGTTGCCAGCACTCAATACAGCCGTTAAGATGATAGCATTGATAAAGCTAGCAGCAAAGGCAAAACCAAAGCGGTCAAATACGAGTGTAAATGGAGAAATAGATACGTTCTCTACACTAGAATTCAATAGATTTGGATCTGTGTACGGAATCAAGAAACCGATAACCGTAAAAGCACCGATATAGAATAATAGAATACGCCAGAAGATTGTATTAATCGCTTTTGGCACGTTCTTTTCAGGGTCTTCCGCTTCACCAGCGGCTACACCGATTAGCTCAGTCCCTTGGAAGGAAAAACCTGCTACCATAAAGATAGCCAGAATAGATTCCCAGCCACCTACAAATGGAGCTTCTCCTACGGTCCAGTTCGCAAATCCTGGAGATGTGCCACCGATACCAAAGATAAGTATGAAGCCACAGAATAAGAATACGAATACGGTAATTACCTTGATGCTAGAGAACACATATTCACTTTCACCAAAGGAACGAGTAGATAAATAGTTCAAGCCGAATAAAATGAACAAGAACAGAGCAGACCATACGATGGCAGGTACATCAGGGAACCAATATTTCATGATGAGCGCCCCTGCTAATACTTCAGCAGCCAAGGTAATAGCCCAGTTAAACCAGTAATTCCAACCTAAGGCAAAACCAAAGGCAGGGTCTACATAGCGTTTTGCATAAGTCCCGAAGGAACCTGGAATTGGCAAGTACGTAGCCATTTCCCCAAGAGATGTCATGAGGAAATAAACCATGATACCGATGAGGCCGTAAGCTACTAGCGCACCACCAGGGCCTGCTGTACTTACAACTTCACCACCGGCAACGAATAAACCTGTACCGATAGCACCACCTAAAGCAATCATATTCATATGACGCGCTTTTAAGGACCGTTTTAGGTGTTGATCTTTGTTAGACGTAAACTCTACGTTACTATTATGATTTTCAGACATGGGTCACCTCTTACAAATCTAGATTACGCACGTATTTTGCGTTATCTTCAATAAATTTACGACGAGGCTCTACCTTATCACCCATGAGAACCGTAAAAATTTTGTCAGCTTCGATAGAATCTTCTAAACTAACTTGTAGAATCGTACGATTATCAGGATTCATTGTAGTTTCCCATAATTGTTCAGGGTTCATTTCACCTAAACCTTTGTAACGTTGGATTGTAGTACCATCACGGCCTACTTCATCAAGTTTAGCAGTCAACTCAGCATCAGAGTATACATACCAGTGAGATTTACCCTTCTTGATTTGATACAAAGGTGGTTGAGCAATATAGATATGGCCTTCCTCTACCAATGGTTTCATATAGCGGTAGAAGAATGTTAATAACAATGTACGGATGTGAGCGCCGTCAACGTCCGCATCTGTCATGATAATAATCTTATTATAACGGGATTTTGTAATATCAAATTCATCGCCAATACCTGTACCAAAAGCGGTAATCATGGAGCGAATTTCGTTATTAGCCAAAATCTTATCGAGACGTGCTTTTTCTACGTTGAGGATTTTACCACGCAATGGCAAAATCGCTTGGTAACGACGATCGCGTCCTTGTTTTGCAGAACCACCTGCAGAATCACCTTCGACGAGATAAATTTCAGTCATAGATGTATCTTTTTCGGAGCAATCCGCCAATTTACCAGGAAGGCTAGATACTTCCAATGCATTTTTACGGCGTGTTAAGTCGCGGGCTTTACGAGCAGCCTCACGAGCACGGCTTGCCATCGTTGCTTTTTCGATGATCTTCTTCGCATCTTGAGGATGTTCTTCGAAGAATGTTTTAAGACCTTCTGTAACGATAACGTCTGTAATACCTTTGACTTCGCTATTGCCAAGTTTAGTTTTTGTTTGGCCTTCAAATTGAGGTTCCAATACTTTTACAGATACGACAGCTGTCAAACCTTCACGTACGTCTTCACCGGAAAGATTAGACTCACTTTCCTTGATCAAACCAGATTTACGGCCATAATCATTGAGGGTACGAGTCAAGGCAGCACGGAAACCAGATAGATGTGTACCACCGTCAATCGTATTGATGTTATTTACGAAGGACAACAAGTTTTCACTATAGCTATCGTTATATTGCAATGCTACATCTACCACAACATCGTCTTTTGTATTTTCAATGTTAATAACAGTTGGGTTAATTGCTTCTTTATTTTCGTTCAAGAAGGTAATGAAAGAAACCAAACCACCTTCATAGTGGAAGCTTTCAACACGAGGTTCCTCTAAACGCAAATCGCTCAATGTAATGCGAAGGCCTTTGTTAAGGAATGCCAATTCTTGTAAACGCATTTTCAATGTATCAAAGCTAAATACGGTAGTTTCAAAGATTTCTGCATCTGGCTTGAAAATAACTGTAGTACCAGTGCCTTCGGCCTTGCCAATTTCGTGCAACTCGGAAGTTTTATGACCACGAGCAAAGGAAATTTCTTGAACAATACCATTTTGAGATACTTGAACCTTAGTCCATTCACTCAATGCATTAACTACGGAAATACCTACGCCGTGAAGACCACCAGATACCTTGTATCCGCCACCACCGAATTTACCACCGGCATGCAATTTCGTTAATACTAGCTCTACCGCAGACATACCAGATTCATGCATCCCTGTTGGAATACCACGACCATCATCGACAACGGTAACACTGTTATCTGGATTGATGGATACTTCGATATGTGTAGCATAACCAGCAAGCGCTTCGTCCACAGAGTTATCTACAACTTCGTATACGAGGTGATGCAAACCACGAGCAGACGTACTACCAATATACATCCCTGGGCGTTTACGCACCGCGTCTAGACCCTCAAGAACCTGAATATTCTGAGCGCCATAATTTTGTTCAGGCATGAAACAAACTCCTCCTAACAATCTATCATACTGCACTTGATTGAAATAAAGTAACAAAACATTTACAGGATTAAACTTTATCTCTTTATTATACTATAAAACTCATCAATCCGTCTCATTAAAGTCTTAATACTGATACCAGATCCATACACACAATCATCTGTGACCACATAGGTCTTGATTTGCTCCTCTGGCACCATGGCGATATATTCTAGTGTTTCATAGTGATGAATAGGACTTTTATGGGACTTTCCACCCTTAGCATGCACCATCGTAATAATGGATTCTATGGGCACGGAAATGGTATCTCCAATATGAACATACATAAGAATGCCCCCTCTACTTTTCTAATGTCCCATTAAGGGCATCGATTTTGCGCTGTTCCTCTTCAGCAAG
The DNA here is from genome assembly GCF_001553335.1 of Veillonella parvula. Taxonomy (GTDB): domain Bacteria; phylum Bacillota; class Negativicutes; order Veillonellales; family Veillonellaceae; genus Veillonella; species Veillonella parvula_S. Next base: position 47,731 of record NZ_KQ960798.1, read on the forward strand.
GAACTTTGATCGATATTTATTACACAAATTGATGACGTGTTGATCCGTCAATTCATCAGGTTTTTTGTGAGTAATGAGCATGGCCACCATAAACATATGACGGCGATTGATAGATCCTTTATAAATCTTATCAAGGTAAAAGTATATGGATTCTCGCATTGCTTCTGCAAAGTCTGAAAAACTACACTGTATAAATTGCTGGCAGTCGCTGTATTTAAAATACGGATACTTTCGAATAACAGCTTTAATTTCCTTAATATGAGCCCGATGCAATTCATATTCACAGGTTGGACAGATTTCCTTTTTAGATTTCATATGCATGCCACATCGCTCACAACGATGGTATCCATGCTGCTCTAAATAAATTTCTCGCTTTCGAGCCGTAATTTGTACTTTCCGGAAAGCAGCTTTTAATGCTTCGTTATCCGTTTGTTTCAACGATGTATCGATGGCGTCTACGTCTTCTTTTGAAAGCACGATATCTGCAAAGTTAATACGTTTTGTAATAATTTGTTCATCAGGAATCGTAAGAAACGTATTAGTTTCTACTTTCACATAGCTCTGACGTTTCATGATGAAGCGAATATCGGTGATTACCTCTTGGCGGTAATACTTGTTGATAGCCTCGATGATACGACGTTTTTGCATCTGTAATTCCTGCATCCACATGGAATTATCTGCACTGATAACCATATTTGGAGGCTTGATGGACACAATTTTTGTATGATCTGCGATAACATCACCTACTACATCACGCCACTTGTAAACAAGGGTATTTAATTTATATTGTTCCAGTAAATTCATTTCTGCTAAGGCCTTTGGTAAACAAAGATCAAGGCTGTCCATACTGAACCTGTCCCCCTTCACAAGAAATAAATTGAACGGATTTCAAATCTTTAAAATCGTGAATATCTGTAGTGGTAATAAATGTTTGAATTCGTTTATGAATAAACTGCAATAAATTCGTTCGTCTCGACTCATCAAGTTCGCTCAATACATCATCCAAGAGAAGAACTGGATATTCTCCTACCTCTGACTTGATAAATTCAAGCTCACTCAACTTTAAGGACAATACAGCGGTTCGTTGCTGACCTTGCGATCCAAATTTCTTTAAATCCATAGCATCGGAAAAGAATCGTAAATCATCGCGATGAGGGCCAACGCTAGTGCTTAAACGATAACGATCCTGCGGCAACGCTGCTTTTATACGTTCGTAAAAGCCTTCCTTTGTATATTCCAATGAACCATTGTCCATATACGGCTGTTCATAACCAATGGTTAAATTCTCAAGGCCACCTGTCAATTTACGATTCATCAAATCGATGAGCAAATTGATTTTTTTTAAGCTTTCTAATCGTTTCTTTACAATAAAACTCGCCATATCTGCTAATTGCAAATCCCATTCTTCAAGAGGAATAGTATTCTTTCCTCTATATTCTTTTAGGACTGCATTACGTTGCTGTAACAACCGATTATACTGCATTAATTGATGATAATAGGTAGCGCTGGTCTGAGATATTTCCATATCAAGGAATCGCCTACGTCCAGAAGGAGTTCCCTTGATGAGCTGTAAATCTTCAGGACAGAAGATAACTGTATTTAATGTACCAATCAGCTCTTTTTGAGATATTTTTGTGTCGTTTAAACGAATATCCTTAGGTCCTTGGCGGAATAATTTAATATTTACCTTTTGTGGCGTATCTTTTTTCTCAAATTTTACCACAATGCCTGCTTCTTCAGCATTGAACATGAGCATATCCGATGTATCGTTAGTGCGATGGCTTTTACCAATCGTACCAACATAAATCGATTCGAGGATATTCGTCTTACCAGCCCCATTAGTGCCATGTAAAACGATAATCTCAGGATTAAACTGTATCTGTACATCCTTATAATTTCGAAACTGGAATAATTGCAGTGAGTCAATTCTCACCGATTATGCCTCCTCTTGTGTAATCACGAGGTCTACATCGAGACCTTCACAAGAAATCACATCACCAACGCGGCATTTCTTGCGCTTTTCCGTTACAACCTGACCATTCAAGGTAAGAATGCCTTCATCGATGAAAGATTTTATTTGACCACCTGTTTCAATGATGCCTTCTAACTTCAACAACTGATCAATTTGAATGTACTCCGTATGAATGGGTACCTGCTGTTGCTCTTTCATAACGTTCTCCTAAAGTAATAAAGGTTATGCATTCGTGCGAACTGGTGTTACTACGTATGTATAGTTCGGATTATTGTCTTGTCGAATAACAACAGGACCATTTTGTTTTAAGAACAAGTGGATATTATCGCCTGTGCTGTGACGCAAGATGTCAGAGATGTAGCGACCGTTGAAGGAGATTGTGAAAGGTGTGCCTTTAAATTCAACAGCTACGTCTTCTTTTGCCATACCGATTTCAGTATTTTGAGTAGACAATGTGACATTACTTTCAGACCAATCATAACGAATTACGTTATAACTGATGTCTTTAGCCAACAAAGATACACGATCAACAGCACCAGCAAATTCACGGCGATCGATTACAGCGCTAGAATCGAATTGAGAAGGAATTACCTTTTCATATTCAGGATATGTGCCTTCGATTAAGCGAGAAATAATATATATAGATTCAAAATTAAATACGATTTGTGTACGATTCCAAATGATATTGATCATAGCTGGATTATCTGTTGGTAATAAACGAGATACTTCAGCCAACGTTTTTGTAGGGATGATAGCGCGCATTGGAATCGTTGCTGGTTCATCGATGGTAATTTTTTTAACAGCCATACGGTGTGTATCGGTAGCAACCATAGTCACTTCGTTTTCTTTGATTTCAAGAAGAGCACCGGTAAATACAGGTCGATCTTCATCAGTAGCAGCTGCATAATTTGTTAAATCGATGAGTTCTTTCATGGCAAAGCTATCGATGTTTACATGATCTTGGTCGTGAATTTGTTCCACCAAGGAGAAATCATCTGGGTGTAATGTAACAAGATTAAATTCGGAAGATCCAGATGTGATGGTTAAAGAATTTCCGTCTTCTGGTTTGTAAAGTTCGATAGTATCGCCAGGTAATTTGCGAATTAATTCTTGGAAATAGCGGGAACCTACTACTAACATACCAGGTTCTTTGATGTCTCCATCGATGGTTAAGCGAATGCCGAGTTCAAAGTCGTTACCTTGCAATTCTACTTGACCATTTTTTGTAGTCATGTAAATAGCGCCTGGTAAGTTGGAATTTGTTTTATTTTGAGATACCTTTTGCAATACGTTAATTGCTTTTTGGAGATTTGCTTTTGGGAATGTAATATGCATATGTTACTCCTTTATATTTTTCATATATTGTAAAAGTATTAATAATTACTTGTTTTATTTGTCATATTCTATATTTACTATCGTAGATGCTCTATAGATATTTTATGGTAGATCTATTTCTACTAGTTTTTTGATTGTTTGTTAGTTTTAGTAGTAGTAATAGTAGGGGCCTGTTTATATGTGTAAAAGTGATTTGGCGCCACTAATTGTGTGAATTATGAGTTGTGTATAACTATGTTGATAGTTTGTACCTACTTATCAACATATTAACATCAAAGTATGAGTTTTAGGATATCCACAAAGTTATTCACCGTATATCCACAGAGTTATCCACAGAGTTATCCACAGGTTGTTAATTTCTGTTTGATTTCTGCAACCATTCGTTTAGTTTCTTCATTTTTTTCAATTTCTTTCGTTATTTTATCGTACGCATGGAGAATTGTCGTATGGTCACGAGAAAAAGCTGCTGCGATTTGAGGATAGCTTTCATTGATCATATCGCGGCATAGATACATGGCGATTTGCCGTGGAAATGCGAATTGGGCTTTTCGTTTCTTGCCGAGTAGGTCTTGCTTTTTAATATTGAAATAAGAACTTACAAAATTCTGGATGCTTTCAATATTAACCATATTCACCTCTTCGGTATGAACGAGGCCCGCCAAGGCGTGTTTTGTGTATTCTAGGTCGATAGATTCGAGACGTTGATCGATGGATGCTGTACCGATGAGCTTGGTGAAAGCACCTTGCAATACGCGGACGTTTTCGCTAAATTGCAATGCTACGTAGTTAATTGAATCATTATCGATGCGAATAATGCGATTCTTTTTATATTCTCGTTCGAGCAGTGACCTGAAGATGGCAATGCGCGTTTCTAAATCTGGATTTTCCATTGTGGCAATGTAGCCAGCTTGGAAACGAGAGCGAAGACGATCTTCGAATTGCTCCATATCGTTTGGCATCGTATCAGAGGTAAGTACGATTTGCTTGTTGTTATTTAATAATTCATTAAACGTATTAAACAGTTCAGTTTTCGTACTTTCACGGCTTTCAAGGAACTGAATATCGTCAATCATGAGCACATCGATATTGCGGAATGTGTTGCGGAACAATTTACCTTGGTTGCGCTGTAATGTTTCAACGAAAATATTCATAAAGTTTTCGCTCGTAATAGACATGACCTTCATATGTGGATGATTTTCCTTGATAGCATTACCGATGGCGTGCATCAAGTGTGTTTTGCCGAGGCCCGATGGACCATATATAAAGAGCGGATTATAGTCTCCACCAGGAAATTCAGCTACATTTTGAGCGGCTCCAAATGGTATTCGGTTCGCATTGCCCGTTACATAATTATCAAAACGGTATGCAGGATTGAGATTAGATAACGATAAATCTACAGGTACATTGTCAGACTGTAATGTTGGCGTTGTTTCTGATGGTTTCTTCGTTGTCGCTACCATTGGTTCGTCTGGAATCTCCACAGGCGCTGGTGTACGGTCGATATAGACAGGATCTTGATAGACTGGAGTGTAAAACTCCTCTTGATGAGCCTTTTCCTCTACTATAGGTGGTAAAGGCATCGGCGGTGCTACAACTGGCGTATCGATGAGACTTTCATCAACAAAATTTGTATCTATACTCTCTTGATTAAAATCGAATAAAACCATATCTCGAGGAGAGCCGATAACTGTGGTAATTGCATCTTGTAAAGCCTTGCTAATCTGCGGCTGCTGGTCGATTAAGTTTTTTACAAATGTTTGCATGACCCCAATATGGATCGAATGACTTTCGAGAGACATGGGAATCAACGATGACGTGACGCGTAAATACAATGCATCAGGTAAATGCTGCATATTCTTTTTCGCCTCTTGCAATATATGCTCCCATATATTATTTAAATCAAATGATTGCATGACGTGCCTCTTGTGAATAACTATTGCAATAAATGTGTATAACTTTAGGAATAATGTGCATAACCATTGTAAAAGCTGTGGAAAAAACTATTATTCCTATGAATAACTTGTGTATAACCTGTGAATAAGTAAAAATAAAAGTCTATTTTATATAGATAATTACTGACTTTTTAGTTTTTATAAAATAAAAGAGAAAAAATGTGGATAACCTCGAAAGTTATCCATCAAAAACCTATAAAAATATATAATTTTTCCTAATTTCAAGTATGATTGTACCAAAAAATCACTAGTTTGTCATTTATTCTGTGGATAACTTTTGGTTATCTGAAGGAAATATGTTAATAATTCAATAATTATATTATCATTTGTTCATCAATTACTTTTGGGGGAGGAATGAAAACTACTTTTATCGCTCCATTCTAACGCAAGTCGATCAAAAAGTAGTTTTCATTCCCCTCCTCCAATAAGATAATTTTTATGATTATTATACACATAGATGGAAAAGTAATTGATGAACATAACAGCATTAACCTTCAGATAATCAAAAATAAATGATAGATAAAAATGACAAACTAGTGATTTTTCTAAAAGGGAGTCTTAGGAGCAGGAATAGATGTGGATTTTTGACCGAAACGATCAGTATGGAGGGAGAAAACTACATCTATTCATCCCCCCTTCAACTGGAGATAAAAACATAAATTTGCCAAAGTATAAAAAGATTTGAATTGTGAGTTCTTGTATGTTGATAAATTGATGTTACGTTTACATCGTGTAGTGGTGTTGAGGATGACATTAGGGTTGTCTTAGGGAGGGAATATAGGATCCTTTTGAGCGACTTTACGATGAGTATGGAGCGATGAAGGAACCCTATATTCCTCCCCCTGGAAACGTAACATCAATTATAGGATAAAATGTGTAGTAGAATTATTTTCAGAAATACAAGAACTCACAGCAGAACCCCTTTATTATATTGACAAATTTACGTTTTACCTCTATAATTACCCTGTTATGGTATAAGTAAAACAATACAGAATGACGAGGAGGTGTTTTACTAATGAAACGTACTTACCAACCAAATACTCTTTGGAGAAAACGTACCCATGGTTTCCGTGAACGCATGAAAACTATTGGTGGCCGTCTCGTTTTGAAAAGAAGACGTGCAAAAGGCAGAAAACGCTTATCTGCATAATATAATAGCTGTTAGGCAGGAGAAAAAACTTGGCGCTGCTGCCAAGTTTTTCTATTCTTAGGACTTAAGGACAATGCATATGGATTATTGCCTTGATAAAGCAAGACGACTGACGCACAATAATGAATATCGCCTTGTGTATAAGCACGGAAAATACGAAGTAGGCCGTATGTGTGTACTGTATCGTATGCCCGTGGCAAAGCAACCTACGCGCATTGGTTTTGTAACAGGTAAAAAGGTTGGTTGTGCAGTGGAGCGCAACCGAGCTAGACGCCTGATGAAAGAGGTATATCGCCTCAATCAGCACGCCATTCGCGAAGGGTATCATATCGTAATTGTTGGACGTGGCCCTCTGAAAAACGCTACCTACGAAAAAGCGGAAAAGGAGATTTTGTATCTCTTGCGAAAAAGCAAATTATTGATACAAAATGATAAATAGGACCACAAGTTAGAGGCTTTGGTCCTTTTTGTGTATATGGAGGTTTCCATGAAACGCTGTATAACCATGCTTTTACGACTTTTAATTAGGTTTTATCAGCTCGCCATATCTCCCTTAAAACCTGGATGTTGCCGTTATTATCCGACATGTTCCACATATACTCTGCAGGCCATCGAAAAATATGGTCCTTTGAAAGGTAGCTGGATGGGTTTAAAACGCATTCTTCGCTGTCATCCTTTCCACAAGGGTGGCTACGATCCAGTTCCCTAACCCACGTGGGATTAGGCTGGATGTGTTCTGTGAAAGTTACTTTCACCATCACCATCAAGCACAGTTTTGGAAATACCTGAGCATCTGTATGGATGAAATTTAGACCATACCATAACGATATATAGATGTGCAAAGGACGATTTCGGACTGTATGAAAAAGGAGAAACAATGGACTTTTTAAGTGGTATTTTCCAACCTATCGTTGATTTAATGAGCACATTGGTAACTTATGCATTCCAATTGACTCAAATGATAGGTTATCCAAGCTACGGTGTGGCTATTATCCTTTTAACAATCGTTATTAAAGCGATTTTGGCACCACTTACTGTTAAGCAAATCAAATCCATGAAGGCTATGCAAGAATTGCAGCCTCGCATGAAACAATTGCAAGATAAATACAAAAACGATCCTGCAAAACTGCAAGCGGAAATGGGTGCATTGTACAAAGAAATGGGCGTTAACCCATTGGCTGGTTGCTTGCCATTGTTGGTACAAATGCCATTCTTGATCGCTATTTACTGGGCTTTGAAAGATTACCCATACGATCCAAACTTTGTACAATTCTTGTGGTTGCCTAGCCTTGGCGATCCAGATCCAATGTACATCTTACCTATTTTGAGTGCATTATCCACATGGGTTATGTCTCGTCAAACTAGTAATGGTGCAACTGGTGCAGCTGCGCAACAACAAAAGATTATGACAATCTTTATGCCTTTATTCATTGGTTACATTTCTTTGAGCTTCCCATCTGGTCTCGTTATCTACTGGGTAGTTTCTAACGTATTCCAATTGATTCAACAGCATTTCATTTACAAAAATTTGAACGCTAAGTAGGAGGCAATTATGGAATTTATCGATGTATCTGCTAAAACCATTGAAGATGCCATTGCTAAAGGTGTAGCTCAATTAGCCGCTGAAGGTCAAGAATTGGTAGAAACTAAAGTTTTAGAACAACCTTCTAGTGGATTTTTAGGCATTGGTCGTAAACCAGCAGTTGTTCGCTTATTCTTCACTGCTTTGGCTCAATCTGCTACTGCAAAAGAAGTAGCTAACGCAGAAGAACAATCTGTAGCTATTGCTTCCGAACCAGTGGCAACAAGCGAAACAGAAGTACAAGATACAGCAGTTGAAACTTCTGAAAGTACTGTAACGGAAAAACCTTCTAAAAAAGAACTTTCAAAAGAAGATCAACAAGAAATTGCTGAAAAAGGTAAACAATTCCTCGATGATATGTTTACACAAATGGGCCTCACTGTGGTTATCGAAAAGATGATGACCAAAGACAAGATTACATTCCAAGTACACGGCGAAGATTTAGGTATTTTGATTGGCAAACATGGTCAAACATTGGATGCTATTCAATACTTAACAAATCTCGTGGCTCACAAGGATGTATCTGGCCACTGCCATATCGTGGTAGATGTGGAAAACTATCGTTCTCGCCGAGAAGAAACATTGGTAAATCTCGCGAAACGTTTGGCTTCTAAGGTGAAACGTAATCGTCAAAAGGTTTCCTTAGAACCGATGAATGCTTTTGAACGTAAAATCATTCATACTGCCCTTCAAGGCAACAAAAACGTTGTTACTAACAGTGAAGGGGATGAACCATTCCGTCACGTTGTGATTACGTACAAAAAATAAATATAATGGTGCAGCTTTCAAGTAACTAGGATTTTCCGTTACTTGAGGGCTGTTCCCTTTATTCTTTAGGTTATGGTGAAAGCTAACCTAAGTTAATCTTCGCATGCAAAGATTAGTTTAGTTTAACTTTCACAGGCGAAGAACATATACAAAAACAAATACTAGATAATCGAAATACGGAGATATGTATGTATATAGATGATACAATAGCGGCCATTGCGACACCGCCCGGCATTGGTGGGGTTGGTATTATTCGGGTCAGCGGCAAGGATAGTTTTCCTATTGTAAATAGCCTGTTCAAGAGCACTGGCACTGTTCCTTTGATGGACCGCCAAAATAGAACGATACAATATGGGACCATTGTGGACCCTACAACTAACAAGACCATCGATGAGGTTCTTGTGTTATTGATGAAAGGTCCTCATTCCTACACGGCAGAGGATGTAGTGGAAATTCAGTGTCACGGTGGCATTGTGCCAGTTCGACAAATTCTAAAATTGCTCGTCAACCACGATGTGCGCATGGCTGAGGCCGGTGAATTTACGAAGCGTGCCTTTATGAACGGACGTATCGACCTTACCCAAGCGGAGGCGATCATTGATATTATTGAAGCAAAAACGGAGGACTCCCTCTCCCTCGCTGTATCTCAGCTAGACGGGACTGTTTCGTCTTTTGTGAAAGATGTGAGAGAACAGCTCATCGCCATGATTGCTCATTTAGAGGTAACCATCGACTATCCTGAGGAGGATATCGAGGATGTAACGAGCCAAGAGGTTCGTGAACAGTTAGAGCCTATTTTGAAAGCCATGGATGATCTCTTGTCCACAGCCAATACAGGTCGCCTCATTCGGGACGGTATTACGACGGTTATTGTAGGCCGTCCAAATGCAGGTAAATCGAGCTTGATGAATGCTCTCTTGCGCGAAAACCGTGCTATTGTAACGGATATTCCAGGGACGACACGGGATAGTATTGAAGAATATATGACCGTAGAAGGTATTTCCTTGCGCCTCATCGATACAGCAGGTATTCGGGACACACAAGATACGGTTGAAGCCCTTGGTGTGGAGCGTGCTCGCGATTATATCAACAAAGCCGACATCGTGCTCTGCGTTATTGACGGATCTACTCCGTTAAACCCTGAAGAAATCGAAATTTTGACCTCTGTGAGCGGTTTAAATACCATCGTACTCCTTAATAAGTCCGACGTGGCACAACTCGTTACAGATGAAAATATTAAAGAACACGGCACCTTTACGGCCATCGAACGCATTAGTGCTAAAGAAGGCGAAGGCTCTGCAGTTCTCTCTAAATGGGTACAAGAACTCGTCTATGGCGGTCGCGTAAAACAAGACAACAGCGCCATGATTAGTAACGTGCGCCACATTAGCCTTATGGAACAAGCAAAGGCACAAGTCGAACAAGCCCTCTCCTCCATCGACATGGGCATGCCTGTAGACTTTGTAGCTACCGATTTGCGCAGTGCCTGGGAACTACTAGGCGACATCACAGGCGATACCATCCGAGAATCCATGATTGACGAACTCTTCAGTAGATTTTGTTTAGGTAAGTAAAAGCAGGGCAGTAGTCAATGGAGGAGCTTGCGACGACAGGGACACTGCATCGCTTTGGTCGGAGCGTGCAATTTTTCGAAGAAAAATGCTCAGCGAGCGACCTGTACTCTGGGTTAGATTCAAGCTTCACTTTGTTCCGAACGTAAAATTTTCTAGGCTACAACGTAGCCTAAAGAAAATTCACAGTGAGGAACTGTGCTCTGGGATATTCGGCTTCGTAGTTTTGAGTAAAATAAACTTTCACAATAAGATAAGTAACAAATATAAGGAATTTAATTGATATGTACACAGTAGATAATTATGATGTCATCGTCATCGGCGGCGGTCATGCTGGTTGTGAGGCGGCTCTCGCTACTGCCCGCATGGGTCATCGCACGTTGCTGGCGACCATCAGTTTAGATAATATTGCGCTTATGCCGTGCAACCCTGCCGTGGGTGGTCCTGGTAAAAGCCATCTTGTTTACGAAGTTGACGCATTAGGCGGTCAAATGGGTATCAATGCGGATGCTACGGCTATCCAAATGCGTATGCTCAATATGGGCAAAGGACCTGCCGTTCATTCTTTGCGTTGTCAATCCGACAAGATTAAATACCAACATTTGATGAAACAAACATTGGAGAATACAGATAATCTCAATGTTAAGCAAATCATGGTGACTGAGCTTAAGGTTGAGGATGGCAAGGTAACAGGTATCGTTACGGAGCTTGGTGAATTTTATGGCGCTAAGGCGGTAATTCTTTGTACAGGTACCTATTTGAAAGGTAAAATCCTCATCGGCGATATCGATTATGTGGGCGGTCCAAATGGCCAACGCGTAGCGGAACATTTCTCTCAATCTTTACTCGATAATGGTGTTGAATTGATGCGCTTTAAGACGGGTACACCAGCACGTGTAGATAAACGTACTTTAAACCTCGAAAATATGGTAGTTCAAGAAGGCGATGCACATCATCACGCATTTTCCTTTATGGATGAATGGATTAACCGTAATGAAGATGTATGTTGGTTGACCTATACTAACAAAGAAACGCACGAAATCATTCATAGCAATATTCACCGCGCTCCTATGTATAGTGGCAAAATCGAAGGCGTAGGCCCTCGTTACTGCCCTTCCATCGAAGATAAAGTAGTGCGCTTTGCCGATAAAGAACGCCATCAATTATTCGTAGAACCAGAAGGTACGGGTACAAATGAAATGTACGTTCAAGGCATGAGTACATCCCTTCCTATGGACGTACAATATGCATTCTTGCGTACTATTCCAGGCCTTGAAAATGTAGAAATTATGCGCCCTGCCTATGCTATCGAATACGATTGCTTGAATCCAACACAATTAACACCAGCCCTTCAAGTGAAACATATTGAAGGCCTCTACTCTGCTGGTCAAGCTAATGGTACATCTGGCTATGAAGAAGCGGCTGCTCAAGGTCTTATGGCTGGTATCAATGCAGCATTGTGGCTTGAAGGTAAAGAACCGTTTATCCTTGCTCGTTCTGAAGCGTACATCGGTGTTCTCATCGATGATCTTGTAACAAAAGGTACAAATGAGCCGTACCGCATGATGACAAGCCGCAGTGAATACCGCTTATTGCTTCGTCAAGATAATGCAGACATGCGTCTTACGGAAAAAGGCCGTGAAATCGGTCTTGTAAAAGATGATCGTTGGGCTAAATTTACAGCTAAAAAAGCTGCTATCGAAGAAGCAATGGAAATGTTACGAAATACACCTGTCAATCCATCCAAGGAAACACAAGCTTTGCTTGAAAGTTTAGGTACAGCACCTATTAGAACAGGTATTCACGCTTATGATTTAGTAAAACGTAACGAACTCTCTTACGCCATCGTAGCCGATGCATTTGGTTTGAAACGCTATACACCTGATGTAGAGGAAGCTGTCGACATTTCCATTACCTACGAAGGTTACATCAAGAAGCAAATGGAGCAAGTCGATAAGGTTCGTAAACTAGAAGAAAAAATTCTTCCAAAAGAATGGGACTATACACAAATCAAGGGCATTTCCCTTGAAGCTCAGCAAAAGCTCAACAAAATTCGCCCTCACTCCATCGGCCAAGCAAGCCGTATCTCTGGCGTATCACCTGCGGACGTATCTGTTCTGTTGATCCAACTCGAACAATACAACAGAAACAAATAAATTAGCATGTAATAATATAAATTCATATAATAACATTCATGTTATATGAACTTTTTTAAAAGATATTTCCTACAGATTTTAAAAGATATTTCCTACAAATCTTATTGTCATATATATATATTAGACAATTCATTAGGAGTACTTATGAAAGAAAAATACGATGTGCCTATAGCGCCTCAGTCTGAATTTGTTTCATATATGATGGAGCAAATGAGCCATTTTGGCTTGCCTTGTACGGAAGAGCAAGCAAAAGACTTTTACTTGTATTATGCGCATATGATTGAAACAAATAAATATTTTAATTTAACGGGTATTACGGATATGAAAGAGGTCGTGATTAAGCACATGATTGACTCCCTCTCCTGTTATGATTCTGAAATTATCAAATCTGGCATGACGATTATCGATGTTGGTACCGGTGCAGGTTTTCCTGGTATTCCATTGGCTATCTATGACCGTAGCCTCAAGGTTACCCTGTTTGATTCTTTGAAAAAGCGGCTTACCTTTTTGGAATCGATTATAGATAAACTAAAACTGACGAACTGTACTACCTTACACGGACGTGCGGAGGATTTGAGTCATCAAGATTACCGTGAAAGCTTTGATATTGCTACGAGCCGTGCCGTGGCACGCTTGCCGATTCTTTTAGAATGGACTGTACCATACGTAAAAGAAGGTGGCTACGTTGTTGCTTTAAAAGGAGCTATCTACGAAGAAGAAGTTAAAGAATCTAATAAAGCCCTTAGCACACTGAAAGCTACTATCGAAGAAGTAAGGACCGTTACTTTGCCAACCTTAGACGATAAACGTGCAATCTTATATATGAAGAAAACGGGAAAAACACCGAAACAATACCCACGAAAACCAAAAGAAATCAAAGATAAACCGTTAGTATAGCAGTTAATGATTTAGGCGTAGAAACTAATATATATTAATATAAATAAACCCTATGCTATATTGCTACATAAAGGAAAAGAGGATGCAAATCTTAGATCTGCATCCTCTTTTCCTTTTCTTAGTAACGAATTAGTTCGTATGCCCTCCCCCACTCTATATCTATTAAATGATATCGTTTACGACAAAATTATATATTTTGTTCACTATATGAGGCGGAGATAAAGATACATATAACACCTTTCCCTAAGAACGACTTAGTACACTATGGAGGTCGTGGGAAAGGTGTTATATGTTAATCTCAGAATGACTTTATAGGTGATCAATAATATATAATGTTGTATCGATATCATTTAAAGGCATAATATGTACGCCTGCTGCCATTTTCTTGATTTGTTCAAGTGTTTCAATCGCAATTTCTGTACCCGCTTCTTTACCACCTTTTTCCATGCGGTCCAATATTTCTTGAGTAAGATTGATTCCAGGCACTTTTTCATGGAGGTATGTAGCCATTTTAAAGCTTTTAAGTGGAATCAAACCGAGCATGATAGGTACATCGAATTCAGACATCTTGTCAATGTAGCGTTTTGCCTGTTCTAAATCGTAAATTGGTTGTGTTTGTACAAAGTGAGCGCCATTTTGAATTTTAGCAGCTAATTTTTGGCGTTCAATCTCTAAATCTGGAGCACCAGGATTACCAGTGGCACCGATGTAGAAGTTCGTAGGTGCATCTAGGTCATTACCTGCCAGGTCTTTGCCTGCATTTAATGTCTTAGCGATGTTAAGTAGTCCCATACAGTCGACTTCAAATACGGATTGTGCAAATGGATGGTCCCCATTATCTGGTTTATCACCAGTGAGTGTTAAAATATTATGCACGCCCAATGCTGCTGCACCGAGTAATTCAGATTGCAATCCGATAATATTACGGTCGCGGCATGTAAGGTGGAAAATAGTTTCAATTTCTTTGTTATGTTGTAACAAATAAGAAAGAGAAATTGGGCTCATGCGCATTTTGGACATAGGGCTATCAGCGATGTTGATAGCATCGACCTTCCCTTTCAAACGGGCTGCTTGTTCGAAGGTCTTTTCTGCAGAACTGCTTTTAGGAGGATCCAATTCAACAGTAATGGTGAACTGTCTTTGTTGATGTTTTTCTCGTAATGTCATCATGTACCTCGTTACTATACATTATTTTTCTAGTGTTTCAAAGAAGTCATTGGCGTGGTTAACAGCAGCGATGCCGTCTTTAGCGTAGATATCTGCACCTGCTTGGTCTGCGTAGTCTTGAGATACTACAGCGCCACCAACCATGACCTTAGTTTTAAGGCCTGCTGCACGGATAGCAGCGATAGTATTGTCGATTTGTGGCATGGTAGTCGTCATCAAGGAACAGATGCCAACGAGGGCAGCTTTGTTATCTTTAATGGCTTGTACGATAACTTCTGGGTCAACGTCCTTACCCAGGTCGACGATTTTGTAACCATTGTTTTCGAGCAATGCTGCTACGATATTTTTACCTAAATCGTGGATGTCGCCTTTAACTGTAGCCACGACAACGGTGCCTTTATCTAAGCTTTCACTAGCAGGAATAATTTCTTTAATGGTGTTGAAAGCAGCCTGCATTGTTTCAGCAGCAAGCATTACTTGTGGTAAGAATAATTTACCAG
The DNA here is from genome assembly GCF_001553335.1 of Veillonella parvula. Lineage (GTDB taxonomy): Bacteria > Bacillota > Negativicutes > Veillonellales > Veillonellaceae > Veillonella > Veillonella parvula_S. The sequence continues at coordinate 62,781 of NZ_KQ960798.1, forward strand.
AACCAAACTTATCCCCCACTACGTTCATCGCTTCCGATAAGCCTTTTTTCGTAAGATCTAATGGATCGATACCATCTGCTAAGGCTTTTTTTACAAGATCAATGATAGCTTCTTTTTCGCCTTGTTCTACACATGCGCGAATATTGGCTAAAGGATCATTACTATCGAAGGATTTTTTATCTGGCCCTTTAGGAGCAGTGTTACCAGGAGCGGTAGTTTCGTCTTCATAGCCGTATTCTTTAATAAATTCAGCAGAACCTGGGTCCCAGCCTAGTAAGGTAGTACTAGATACAAATGCTTTTTTGGCTGGATAATTGAGTGGATTCATAATCGGTGTTGTTAAGCCACATGCGAGGGCCATTGTTAAGAATTGGCCGTTCAAATATGGACGCTGAGGCATACCGAAGGAGATATTGGACAACCCCATTACTGTGGGGAAGCCAAATTTTTCTTTATATAACTGTAGCGTACGCAATGTTTGGCGTGCACTATCTTCACCGCTGGCAAGTGTTAATACCAATGGATCGAGTAATAAGTCATGTGGGTGAAGACCATAACCGTAAGCGCGATTTACGATGCTTTCAGCTAAAGCAACGCGGTCTTCCGCTTTTTCAGGTAAGTCACCACTACAGAGTGGCAAGCAAAGCAATGCTGCACCATACCGTTTAGCCAATGGCATTACGTGAGTAATAGACTCCTCCTCCCCATTTACAGAGTTAATGAGGGCGCGACCTGGATAGTTTTTAAGCGCTATTTCCATAGCTGCTGGGTCTAATGTATCGATGGATAAAGGTGTTTCTACGAGCATGGATAACTCGAAGATAGCACGCTCCATTAATGGGGTTTGATCCATGCCTGCTACACCCATGTTTACGTCGAGGATGTCTGCACCTGCTTCAACTTGGTCTAAAGCATCGCGTTTTACACGGATGAAAGAACCATCGCGCAATTCTTGAGCGAGGACTTTACGGCCTGTTGGGTTAATACGTTCGCCGATGATAAGTGGTTTTGTATGATGGCCTAACTCTAACAATTTAGTACGGCTCGTAATGATTGTTTTAGGTTCTACATGAACGCGTTCCTTAGGTGTATGTGCTTTTACAGCGTCAGAGATGGATTGAATATGTGCTGGTGTTGTACCACAGCAACCACCTACAAAGCTGGCACCTGCATCTACGATTGGAATCATCAACGGCCCCATCTCTTCAGCTGAAAGTGGGAATACAGTTTGTTTATTAATGAGTTGAGGCATACCAGCATTTGGTTGGCAGCTTATTGGCAAGTTTGTAACACTTGCAATCTCCTCGATAAGAGGTGTGATTTGCTCAGGTCCAAGGGAACAGTTGATACCGATGATATCTGCACCCATAGCTTCTACGATAGTAGTTGCTACTGCGGGTGGCGTGCCTGTAATGGTACGACCGTCTTCACTAAAAGAGAATTGACAAATGATTTGTACATCTTCTTTTGTCTTCCCTGCTGCTTCTCGAGCATCAAGAGAAGCTAATAAAGCGGCACGCATTTCTTGTACGTCGATGATTGTTTCAATGATAATGAAATCTACGCCGCCTTCGATTAATGCTTTAGCCTGCTCAAGATATGTGTCGTAAATAGAATCGAAGCTCATATTACCTAATGGTTGCAAAAAGCGACCTGTAGGGCCCATAGAACCTGCTACACGAGCAGTTGGTTTGTTCTCTGCAATGGCTTCTTTTGCTACCTTAACAGCTGCAATATTGATTTCTCTTACACGATCCTGCAAGTCATAATCTTCTAATTTAAGACCACAAGCACCGAATGTATTTGTAGTGATTACATCACTGCCATGTTGTAAGTATTGAGCGTGAATATCCTTTACTACTTCTGGCCGTTCTATATTAAATAGCTCTGGACAATAGCCTTCTTCTAAGCCTGCAGCTTGAAGCATTGTGCCCATAGCACCGTCAAATATATACATAAACATCTTCCTTTAACATCCTAAATTACAATGTTTCACGTGAAACACTATTGTATTGGTTGCCCCTTCATGGCAATACCAGAAATGTCGGCAGTAGTTTTACTACCTTCCTCTTCTCCCCCATCTTGGGTGTTGACTGTTGCCTTCTCTGGTAATTTTCGAGATGCACAGTTTTGTTGTGAACAAGATGTACAGCCTCGTTTAGTTTTAATATCTTCGTTTGCTGGCATTAAACCGATGATAGCCGTTACAGACTTACGTGGGAATAATAAATAGTTCTCTGTTACTTGTAAGCCAATCATCTCTGTTTTGATGATTTTAGCTAATTGTGGTTGAATTTCTAGTGGCCAGTTGCCATAACCAGGGCTAAAACGCCAAGTTGGCTTATAGCCTTGTTTTTTAGCAATTGTATTGATTACTTCGTTTACCTGATCAGCTACCTGTTCTACAGCAGTTGTGGCTGCTGCATCAAGTAATAAGCCTACCGTATAGTTACCTTGTTTAAATAATTGCTCACTACGAATTTCTACATCTTCTCCAACTGTTACACCTAATACGTATACTTTAGTAGATTTTTCTAGATGTTTTTCAATGATAGACCCTTCAATTTTAAGCGGTGGATTGCTTAAAATTGTTTTTGTTTCTGCATCGTAATCATATTCTTGATATACACCCCTAGGTGTAGCCAATAATTGGATTTCCTTACATGCTTCGTCAACATAGTTTTGTGGGAAATCTTCAGCGTGACGAAGTCCTGCGTATCGTTTTACTTCTGCTTTATCGATGGCAGGAAGCATTCCGTTATAGATGGGCATAGAAACGCCTCCTCTTCAAAATAAAAAGCTCTGCGTGTCCGTAGAGCGTGTGCTTACTGTTATTAATTGTATATATAAATCTTATAAAGTGATTTTTCTAGACTCTTAAGATTATCAATCTAATTACTATCTAACTAATAGTATATAGATATGAATAATACCTGTCAAAGTATATGGGGCCTGTATTCTCATATAATTTAGTAGTATATAGGTATAGTTTAAAGTTATATCAAAATGATTTTTGTTCATGAAAGTTATTGATGGTGAAGGTTTTATATGTTTAATGTTAACCATAATGTTTCACGTGAAACAATTTATTAAATATAATCTAATAATTTGTTATGAGTATATAAGTATATTAATATTAGTTCATTACATTTCGTATATTATTGTTATATATAATGTTACCGATCAAAAGTTGATTACTTTATACCTTTCGCTAATGGTGTTGTTCTATAAATAAAAAGATGATATAAAATAATTTTGTGTATATTTGTCTATTGGTATAGATTTATATTAATATGATAATTTTTTACTGTAAAATTTTTTATTAATTTTATAACTTAATTTTTGCGTTAGATTTTAATCCTTAAATGTTTCACGTGAAACATTTAATCGTAAAACTTATAAAACATTTGATGTAATTTTTCTTATTTTGTGTTGTACTATATAGTAAAGGAATAAATTGCTATGTTTCACGTGAAACAATAAAAAATAAGTGTTGTAATTATATTAATGAAGTTATTTACCTATAAGTTTATGTGCGTAATATAAATGTAAGTGGGAAAAATGTAGTAGATAAATAAAATAATATAGTAGATAAAAAATTAATGAGAATTTGATTTATAAATACCGTAATTAGCATTGTTTTATGTTATAATGGAAAAGAAATATTTTGAACGAAGATGTGAGGTGAATTAAGTGGGCAAAGTTATAGCTATTACTAATCAAAAAGGCGGTGTTGGTAAAACTACAACATCAGTAAATTTGAGTGCTTGTTTAGCTGATGCAGGTAAAAAAGTGTTACTGGTTGATTTGGATCCACAAGGTAATGCTAGTTCTGGGTTAGGTATTGAAAAGGATGATTTAGAGCTCTGTGTGCATGATGTTCTAATTGATGGAGAACCAATTGCTGATATTGTACAACCTACAATGCTTGAAAACCTATTTGTGGCGCCTGCAACAATTCAACTAGCTGGTGCTGAAGTAGAACTAGTTTCCGTTGTTTCACGTGAAACAATGTTGAAAAAAGCATTAGCGTCAGTACGAGATACATATGATTTTATCGTCATTGACTGTCCACCATCTCTCGGGTTATTAACATTAAATGCCTTTACTGCTGCTGATAGTGTATTGATTCCGATTCAAAGTGAATTTTACGCATTGGAAGGGGTTAGTCAATTAGTTAAAACGATAACAATTGTACAACAAACATCCAATAAGGATCTTGAAATTGAAGGCGTGCTATTGACTATGTTTGATGGCCGCACAAATTTATCTATTCAAGTAGCCGATGAAGTAAAAAAATTCTTTGGCAATAAAGTATATAAAACAATTATTCCTCGTAATGTACGTTTAAGTGAGGCGCCTAGTTATGGGGAGCCAATCATTGTATATGATCCAAAATCCAAAGGTGCTGATGTATATACGAAATTAGCTAAAGAGGTAATTAAAGCATCTAAAACTAAATAAGCACTAAAGATAAATAAGTACTAAAGCTCAATAAACACAAAAGCGAAGTAAGTACCTAAAGGTAATAAGTATTTGTTATATGTATGTATCTAATGCTAAGAATATTAGTTTTTGGTGGTTTGCATGATTTACATATTTTAAATTTGTAAATATTTGTAAGGCCGAGAGAGGTTAGTTGTATGCCAAGAGAAATTAAAAGCAAAAAAAGCAAAGCGTCTGGATTGGGGAAGGGCCTTGAGAATTTAATGAAGGTTGACTCTGTAGAGTCTGTATTGCCTGAAAAGGAGATACATGAACTGCCAATTTCTGAGTTAGTTCCAAATGTAGATCAACCGCGTAAAAGTTTTGATGAAGATAGTCTAGCTACATTGGCTGAATCAATCAAGAATCTTGGTATTTTCCAACCGATTGTAGTTCGTAAACAAAAGAATAAATATCAAATTGTAGCTGGTGAGCGCCGTTATCGTGCTGCTATGATTGCTGGATTGAAAACAGTACCAGTTATTGTTAAAAAATATAATACCGAAGAAATGACAGAGGTTGCTCTTGTAGAGAACCTACAACGTGAAGGATTAGATCCCATTGAAGAAGCATTGGCTTATCAAGGATTGATGGATACCTATAAGCAAACGCAAGAAATGATTTCCGCTCGTCTTGGCCGTAGCCGTTCGTATATTGCTAATATGGTTCGCCTTTTAAAATTATGTGATTCTGTACAAAAGGATCTTATCGAAGGTGATTTAACGGTTGGTCAAGCTCGTCCGTTATTAGCGTTAAGAAGTGCAGCTCAACAAATGGAAGCAGCTGAACGTATTAAAGAGGGCGAGCTAAGCGCTAGACAAGCAGAGGTTCTTGTTAAGTCTATGCAAAATAAATCGTCTAAAGCAAAGGCTAGTAAACCTCAAAATACGGCAGAGGTTCGTGCTCTAATGGATCGTTTAAAACTAAGCTTAGGGTCTCCTGTGAATATTAAATTCCGTGCAGGCAAAAAGGTACAAGGAAAAATTGAAATTGCTTTCTCCTCTGAAGCTGAATTAGAAAGACTTATTGCATATATGGATGGGCAAGATCAAACAGAAGATGCGGAAACAATAGAGTTTAGAGTATAAATAACAATCTGCAGTAAAAGTGTAGTCTACGGGCTGCGCTTTTACTATATGTAAGAGATTTATTAAATAATAAGATAAGATGTAAGACGTTTTATAATATATTTTGTAATATATATGAAGGTTAAGTAACAAGGATAGGTTATGGAACAAACACCTAAGGCAAACCGCATACATATTGCCTTTTTTGGCCGTTGTAATGCCGGTAAGTCTACATTGATCAATATGTTAACTGATCAGCCTGTATCGTTAGTATCCGATGTGGCAGGGACTACAACAGATCCTGTAAGCAAAGCTATGGAAATCTTACCACTTGGCCCTGTGGTGATTACTGATACTGCTGGTATAGATGATACAACTGAATTAGGTGCATTGCGCATGGAGAAAACAGAAGAGGTCGTGAAAAAGATTAACTTGGCTGTTTATGTGCTTCGCACCGATGAAGAGCCAACCTCTGACGATATGCACTGGTTAGGTCTTTTGAAACAAAATAATGTACCTGTTGCACTTTTCATTAATGAGATTAATGCGGCGCCAAACAATTTAACGGAGTCTAAAGCTAGTATAGGCAGAGATATACTGGGAGAGCGTTATATAGCAGATCATACGGGTTTATCTGATTTGGTTACTGTCATTGGCTCTGCTGACTTCACATCTGATGCGAAACGATTAGAGTTGCTTGATTTACTCGGTGGGTTAACACCACTTGATGTAGAAGGGGAGCAAACTCTTTTACGAGGTTTAGTTGAAGAGGGGGATACAATCATCCTTGTATGTCCTATCGATAGTGCCGCACCAAAAGGAAGACTCATCTTGCCACAGGTGCAAACTATCCGAGAGATTCTCGATTACAAAGGCTTAGCTTTAGTCTGCCAAACAGAAGAATTACCGGCTATGATTCACTCGCTTAAGCATCCACCTAAAATGGTAATTTGTGACTCCCAAGCGTTTGATCGGGTTGACGAGTTGACGCCTGATTCGATTCCGTTGACGTCCTTTTCCATTTTGATGGCACGGTTCAAGGGAAAATTACAGGACTTAGTAGCTGGTGTTAAGGCTATTAAGAATTTGAAAGCTGGCTCCAAGGTGCTGATCAGTGAAGGTTGTACACATCGTCGTCAATGCGATGATATTGGAACTGTAAAAATACCTAATCTTTTAAAGAAGCAAGGTTATACAGATTTACAGTTAGAATTCACTAGTGGGGGAGCATTTCCTAAGGTTGTATCACAGTATGATTTGATCATCCACTGTGGTGCTTGTATGCTAACACGCCGTGAGGTGTTACGCCGTATAGAATGCGCCGTTGTACAAGGTACACCCATTGTAAATTACGGTGTACTCATAGCAGCTCTACATGGTATACTAGAACGAGCAATCAGCCCATTTGTTGACGAACTAGAGGGCTAATAAGTAGCCCAATAAATAGCATTGTAATAGGTATGTAACACATAAATTTAGATATACATACATACTTGCTATATAAATTGTTATATAGGTATCGCTTATCTATATTAGATATATTAAATTAAATTGCATGCAGTCATTTAACTTTCACAATAAGAGTGGTATAATTAACTGTTGGAGTTTTGATGATTGTATAGGAAGGAAAATACATGTTCGAATCGATTCAACCGTGGATAGGCATGGTTACCATCGTTCTTATTATCGTGTTATTCGTGTATTGTGTAATCTTACACATCCGTTTAGGTAGCTTGAAAAAGAAATATGATTTCTTTATGCAAGGGGAGCATGGTGCGAGCCTAGAGCGTAAATTATCTGTAGAGGTTAGTGAGATTCGCGATGCTGCGAAGGGCCTTGAGTCCTTGTTATCCGAGCAAGTGGCAATTCGCAATATTCAGAGTAATACGATACAAAAAATTGGCTTTATTAAATATAATGCCTTTGAAAATATCGGAAATGATCTGTCCTTTGCGCTTACCTTGCTAGATGGCAATAATAATGGCATCTGTATCTCCAGTATTTATGGACGTAGCGAATCTCGTATTTTTAGTAAACCTATTGTGAAAGGTAAAAGTTTAGTAAGTCTTTCACAAGAAGAATTAGAAAGTTTGAACGAAGCGTTGGGTGAGCGTACCAATGAGGAAGCGTTGACGAGCGCTATCGTTTCTAAATAAGGAAGTTTTATGTTGAAAATACCGGCATTCATTTCAAACAAAGTTGAAAGAAATGGTGACAACTGCATATTGACATTAACTACCAAGCAAGCGAAACTCGTTGCCATTATTGGTTCTGTAGTATTGGTCTTGGCATTGGTACTCGGTATTTGGGGCATCGTGCGCCAGGCTGAGGTTGTGCAATTACGTCAACAAACGCAATTGCAATCGGAACAGTTGAAATTGTTACAACAAAAAACAGAGGTTCTGGATAAGAAAATTCAAAACTTAAATCAAATTAGTGAAGAGAATAAGCAAATGCTGAAGGGCGCTGAATCTGGCACACCAGCTCAAGGTGGCGGGGATGGTAGCGACCCAAAGCAGGAAGCCGCTGATAATAGTGAAGCACAGACGTTAACAGCGGCACAATTATCGGCTCGACTATCCAAAATGGATAAGGAAGCACAAAAATTGCTTGTTAGTTTCTATACAATGCGCAATATCCTTCGCGATGGTGGCGCAAAAGATTTGATGGCATTACAATCCATCAATTTCTCCGCTGGTTCTGGTGGTGCTGTGAATAGTACGACACCTAGTATTTGGCCAAGTAAGGGCGTTATTACATCTCCATTTGGCAGCCGTGTTGACCCTGTTACGGGTGCTATTGGTGCATTCCATGAAGGTATCGATATTGCCGACGACTATGGTTCTCAAATCGTGGCTACTGCGGCAGGGGTGGTAACCTTTGCAGGGTATACAAGTGGCGGTTATGGTAACCTCGTTGAAATCGATCATGGCAATGGCTTTGTTACCCGTTATGGCCATAATAGTGCCGTATTGGTAACGGTAGGGATGAGCGTGAAACAAGGTCAAACTATAGCTTTGATGGGTAGTACTGGTAAAAGTACGGGCGCCCACGTTCACTATGAGGTACGCCTTAACAATACGCCTGTAGACCCTATGATCTTCTTACCAATTAGCAATTAGAAATATAAAAGCTTATATAAGACCTAAAAAGAACTTGTTATACGTGCATATGCGCTCATAGCAAGTTCTTTTTCTTTCCTTTTGTATATATATATTGTAAAATAAAAGTATATGAACGGAGGTATATCTATGAAGGCCTATGTACAAGTTTATACCGGCGAAGGCAAGGGCAAAACAACTGCCGCAATCGGCCTAGCTATTCGTGCCATCGGCGCTGGCAAGAAAGTCCTCTTCTTACAATTTATGAAATCTAAAGTATATAGTGAGCATACTATTTTACCTACCTTAACAAATTTAACGTTAGAAACTGTGGGCAAACCATTCTTTATCATCAAAGAAGGCATGAAGAGTAAGGATGAACTTGCTAAATGGGGCGATGAAGTCGTTGTCTTTGAGTCTGGTAATCCTCCGAAGGATTATGTAGCTCTCATTGAAAAAGGCTATGAACGTGCACTCGCTGCGATCAGTAGTGGTGAGTACGACCTCGTTGTACTTGATGAGTACAATATGGCTCTCTTCTTTGAACTCATTACATGGGATAAAACTAAAGCTTTACTCGATGCTCGTCATCCAGAAACAGAACTCGTATTTACGGGCCGTGGAGCTCCTCAAGAATTAATTGATGAGGCCGATCTTGTAACGGAGATGAAAGAGATTAAACATTACTACCTACAAGGCGTAATGGCTCGAAAAGGCATTGAAAACTAATCATAGGAACACCTAAGGAGGTGATGTGGTTGAGTACAGTGGCTATTGTGGCCCTCGTTATTGTGGCCATCATTGTAGCACTCATCTTGACTATCCTACTGGCACCAATCACATATAGCATCGAAATTGATGGGCGGACACCATATCGTGGCGAGCTGCGTATCAAATGGCTGTGGCGCGTATTTTCACTCCACTTAGCGTACATTCAAAATAAACCATTTTTTAAGGAATTATACGTTTTAGGTGTACTTAAGATCGGTCCTGTGAAAGACTATGAACAATGGCTTGAAAATCGTGTAGATGAAGAATATCAAAAGGTAATGGATGATGACGGCGACATATCACAAGCAGAAGCTTTTGCAAAGGCTATGCAAGGAGGCGGACAAGGTCCAACTGCAAGCTCTAGCGGCACAAGCTTTGATGATTTGAAGAGCGCCCAAGGCTCCGATACAATTTTTGATGATGATGAATCACCAGGAGCGGGGAGCGCACCTAGGGCAAAGGAGCGCATTGAGCGACCTGATGCGGTTTCTAAGGATATGGATGCACAAGCTCGTGCTGAGCGGTATGATTCGATACAACAAGATCCAACGGCTCATATTCAAGATGATGATGATGAAGTAATAAGTCATGTTACTTTCAATAGTGACGGATCTATCAAGGAAAAGGTATTTACAAAGGTAAATGATATTAAAACGACTGTGAAACAACGTTTTGGAAAGCCTGATCCCAATGATCCGGTAGCATCATTCAAGTCTGAAATTCCTACATTCTGGTTCATGAAACACTTGAGAAATACAGAGTTGTGGCGTCAGATATTCCTTGTGTCGAAACGATGCTATAACCACTCTAAACCACGTGATATGGCTATAGAGGGCCGATTTGGTATTGGCGATCCGTATCGGATGGGGCTTATTGCATCTATGTTGTATAGCATTTGGCCTGAGCAAGCAGAGTCTATTGAGATAGATTATGTGAACTGGGTAGCTGAAGGCAGCGGCCATATTAAAGGTCGTATGATTCTTGCCGTATTGGCGTGGTATGGTACTAGATTCTTGGTATCTAAACCTATGCGTTCCCTATTGGGTGAAAGTGCTCGTGTCTTCTGGGTTAAACGGAAGGAAGCAAAGCAACTAGAAAAGCTAAAAGCCGAACAGGGTCAAACAGCGTAAGGATATATAAAGTCAATTGAGTATATGAGCTATATTATTATAGCTATAATACTTTCACAAAAAGCGGAGGTACTGTGATGGAGAACAGTAATGTAAAAGAGAATTTGGAAGTCCTATTCGAGAAGTTTAAAAATATGATTAAAGTGGAAACTGTAGTTGGTGAAGCTGTGCAAATTGGCGATACTACGCTCGTTCCATTCGTTGATGTAACCTTTGGCTTCGGTACTGGTACAAACCATTGCACAGCCAACAAAAGCCAAGAATCTGGCGGCGGTGGCGGTGGTGCCAAAATGGAACCAAGCGCAATCCTTGTTATTAAAGGTGACCGCATCGAATTGTTCAACATTAAGGGCAACCCTTACAGCAGCAGCTTTGATCGCCTTATCGGTTTGGTGCCTGATCTCGTGTCCAAATTGAAATCCGATAAATACATCTATTTAAATGATGAACAATAATTCGGTGAATAATAAACCATAATTTGATGACAAATTATAAATAATTGGTGAAAGTCGAAATGCCCACATGTGTGTTCTGAATATGTCTGTATCGATTGCTTTAAGGGTCTCAGAGTATGCTTGTGGGTATTATTTTAAGTTCTAATAACTTTCATAAGTAGTTCATAGGGCTTTATTATGCTATTTATCATAGTCTTGTGAAAGTTAGCAAGATTTGTTATAGTAAAAATAGTACACTATTGGATTGTATAGTGACACTTTTAATCGAGGAGGATTTCAGATGAAATTATCTAAAAAATTGACTACCTTAGCTATCGTTGGTGCTATGTCTGCTACTGCTGCAGTAGCAAGTGCTGCTAACATTGGCTTAGTAAATATGAGCCAAGTAGTAAATAGCTACCCTGGCTACGGTGCATTAGATATGAAAATGCAACAAGTAGACGCTCAATACCGTCCACAAATTGAAAAAAAAGTACAAGAAATTGAAAAAATTAAAGACTCTGCACAAGCAGAAGCAGAATTCAACAAAACTGTAGCTCCATTGCTTCAAAAAGAAAACGAAGAAATCAATAAAATTGCTCAACCTATGATGCAAGCAATTCACAACACTGTTGAAGCTATCCGTGTTGAAAAACAAATGGACGTAGTATTGGATGATCCATACACAATTCGTGCTGCTGACGCTAACAGCAAAATCGAAAACATTACTAACGAAGTAATTAGCCGTCTTAAAAAATAATAAGCACGAAACCCCCTAACTGAGGTATCAGCTAGGGGGTTATTTATTAAAATACATTTTAATAAATCCGATAAAGGAGTGAGATTTAATGAAAGATTTTAAAGTATTAGCCACAGAGCGGTATTCGGTTCGAAAATTCGATACTCGACAAGTGGAGCAGGAGAAGGTAGATATGTTACTAGCAGTCGCTCGATTAGCACCTACGGCGCACAATTATCAGCCACAACGACTGCTCGTGTTAAATACAGAAGATAGCTTAAAGAAACTAAAAGATTGCACTAATGGTCACTTCAATGCACCGTTGGCAATTATCGTTTGTTACGATAATACGGTGAGCTGGAAGCGATAATACGATGATGCAGATATGGGGGTTGTAGATGCTAGCATTGTGGGATCCCACATTATGTTTACCGTAGCCGATATCGGTCTAGGCACAACGTGGATTGCTCATTTTGATCCTGCTAAAGTTCGCAAGGCATATAACTTGCCTGATAATATCATCCCTGTAGCTATCTTCCCAATTGGTTACCCTCATCCAGACTGTGTTCCTGCACCAGGCCATACAAAACGCTTTGATGTGAGTGAATTTACAATCTATAATTCCTTTTAAAAGAATGTTTTTAGACTATGTATTACTCTATAAGTATTTAATAACTATGGATATAACTGAACTATTGAACAGTTATATAAAACTTAATAACTATATGATTTCTCTTTAATACATACTCCATATAAAAAGGACAGTTGCTTGTATCAACTGTCCTTTGGTATTTTATTCTGGTTTATGAATGAGGTTTACAACGAATTCGCTGTCTTCTACGAGTGTAGCTTGGATGTAGTTGTCGCCATTGAATTCCAATACTTGGCCTGGTACGAGTACATGTTCTTCTGTTTCGTTAAGGAACACTTGAACTTTACCTTTTACAACTGTAAAAATGACATTAGCTTCAGGGTGGTTGTGTTTTTCCACCTTTTCACCAGCTTTGCCGCCTTTTTTTACGATTACATAGTTAGGGCCTTGGAATAATAAACCTAATTCTTGATTAACTGTGCCTGCCATAATAGACCTCCTAATTCTAGCTTTTTATGTTCTGAAAGCTTACGCTAACATTTAATTTTACATTGTGTAATTACCTTATAATTATATTATAAATGATATTGCTTATCAATGCTGTGCTTATGGCTACAGTTTCGAAAATAGTTAAGCTATTGTATAATTTATATAAAAATAGGTATGAAAAAAGGAGCGTAAGTTACGCTCCTTTTTCAGTACATATATCTGAGAGTAGATAGTTTATATTATTTTTTACGAATGGTATATAAACGTGTGCCGTTTTCTTCTGTCGTTACAAGTTCAAATGTTGGATCGATAGCTTTTACAAAGGCCTCGAACCATGTTTGGTAAGCTAATGCCATGAACTTAGGGTCAATGCCCGCTGTACGCCAGTAGCCTGCTTGTAATCTGTGGTCGCCAACCCAGGTAAATTCATCTGGGCTTTCAGAAACCACTTGGTCACCACCATCGCAAGGCATGCCATTTACGTAGAAGTTTTGTAACGCATTGTAAATCGCTGGTGCAGTGTGTTCTTCAAGGTTATCTTGAGCCACAACGCCACATGCTTGGCCTTGTACTGCAAAGGCATCTAGAATAGCGGTTACCACGTGTACTGCTTCATCGCCGGAATTTGTGTCGAGCATATCTTTGATGAAAGCTGCTTCACGAACGGAAGCAATGTTGATTTGGTTAGCTAACCAGCCGTGAATATTGCCATGGTCGATGATGTTTTCCAAGGGAATACTTGGATTAATTGGCTCGCCGTATGTATCTACGGAGATGGAGTGTAGTTCCTCCGCTAAATCATCAACAACTTTAGAAGTTTTTTCTAAAATCAAATTTTCACGCTCAACGAGCAATTGAATTTTGCGATATAACCAGTAATGGATGTGACCTAAGAATGCGGACATATTAAGCTCCTTTTCGTGCTGTTTCTAATTTCTCTACTAAATCGTATACATTAAAACCGTGGATTTCTGCGGCTTGCCATAATGGCTCAGCTGTTGCAGATGGGCAACCTAGGCAACCCATACCAATACCTTGTAATACAGGTACAACATGTGGGTAGGTTTCAACGATGTCGCGAATAATTGTGTCTGGAGTGATAGGGGAACCTGCTTCGAGGCGTGGTGCTTCTACTTCAGGATCGTTACCTTGACCAGGCAAGAACACAGCTGGTTCTTCGGACTTGTTTTCAGCCGGAGCCCCTTCAAGGTCGCCCAATACAGCTGCTTTGAAAGCCTCTAAACCAATGCGGTCGATGAATTCGCCCATGCGTTCGATTTGTGCGTTTTCTTTATAGTATGCGATGATTCGATCAACTAATGCAAGAGCTTCTTTTTCTGTTTTAACTTCTGCGATGAGGTCGCCGATGCGAGGATGCGCACCGCCGCTACCGCCAGCGTATACATTCCAACCGTCTACAGTACCGATAACGCCCACATCTTTCATGCGGCTTTCAGTACAAGAGTTTGGACAACCGGACACGCCGATTTTCATTTTACTTGGCATTTCAAGAGATAAATATTTGCGTTCAATTTGCATGCCAAGGTGTACGCTGTCTTGTTTAGCGCGTTTACAGAAGGTAGTACCTGGGCAGATTTTTACGCTGCGCACGCGGTTGGACACAGTGTATGCTGGCTCCATGCCAAGCATTTCCCATGCTTTATCTACGTCTTCTGCTTTCAAATTCGTAATCATAATGCGTTGGCTGCCAGTTAATTTAAGAACAGCGCCGAACTCATTTGCTACGTCGATATATTTTTGTAATTGATCTGGTTGAATGAAACCTGCAGGAACGCGAGGTGTAATTGCATAACGGCGTTGACCGTTTTTTATGCGTTGTAAATTTGCTGCAATTTGTGCCATATTAAATCCTTTCTCGAGCCCTCTCTGCGGAGAATAGTGGCTAAAACTACTTAGTTAATCTATAAAACTCTTTATATATTAATTATTTACGCCCTAGGGTTTTGTGAAAGCTTCGCACATATATACGGACAAGTGGGATGAGATCAACTAGGCGATGCCTCATCAAAACCCGGCGTAATGATCAGTATGGGTATTTAGAATACTGACCCGACGCTCTTAGTATAAACCATTTTAACAAACAATAATGTAACTCAAGCTACAAAAATAGAACTTTTTTAATATTAATTATTGATTGTTTACTAACTATCATTATATACGATACTGTTTACAGATGAAACCCAAGGTTACATATCGTATAATAGACATATAGAATGTTCTTGATGTAGGAGAAACGATGAAAGTCCTTTACGATACTATTTTAAAAGCAACATACATAGGTCGCCCGAACCGTTTTGTGGTGACTTTAGATTTGAATGGTGAAAGCGTACTCGCTCATTTGCCAAATCCTGGTCGCATGTGGGAGCTCTTGTTTACGGGGGTAACGATGTACATCGTGCCTCACGACAAGCCGGATGCGAAGACGAAATATCGCGTGGTAGGTATAGAACGTGATAGCGTTGTTATCATGCTCGATACAAACTACAGCAACGATGTGGCACAACATTTAATCGAAAATAAATGTATCCCTGGTTGGGAGGAGTGGCGCGTAGTGAGACGGGAGTATACGGTTAAACTACACGGCACATCATCTCGCTTTGACTTGCTCCTCACCAATGATAAGGGGGATGAGTTTTTACTAGAGGTTAAGTCTTGTACCTTGTTCTCCAAGACGGGAGCCATGTTCCCTGATGCTATTACAGAGCGAGGCCGCAAGCATTTATTGCATCTGAAAGAATTACAAAATGAAGGCTACCACACGGGTGTTCTATTCCTCGTACAATGGGATCAAGCGCAGTGGTTCTTGCCAGATTATCATACGGATTTGGAATTTGCCAAAACCTTTAAAGAGGTGGCACCTTCATTAGATTGGAAAGCCGTTGCTGTGGCGTGGGATGAGACTTTCACCATGCCTACGGTGACACATGAATGTTCCTACCCTAGTAGTATCCTCGATACAGAGGCTCATGATAGTGGCGTGTATGTGATGGTCATGCACCTCGATCACGATTTAGATCTCGAAATCGGTTCTAAAGGGATGATGCATTTCAAACCTGGTTACTATATGTACGTAGGTTCCGCGAAGGCAAATTTGACGAAACGCATTGAACGTCATAAACGAAAACGGAAGAAAATGCATTGGCATCTAGATTACTTCCGCGGTCACTGTGAAATGATAGCGGGCTTGCCGATTCGTACTAGTGGGCGGCCGCAGGCTATGACACCTTCTGCTCAGAAACGGCAGAAAGCTAAATTTTATGATGATTCGGCTGCTCGTGAAAGTGCAGATGTAGATTTAACTAAAATTGACGTAGAATGTGCTCTTGCTGATGCAGTGCGAGCTATTGCGGAATGGAATGTACCGAACTTTGGGTGCAGCGACTGTGACTGCAACAGCCATCTATTCGGAATGAGCGAAAATCCGATACACAATCAAATCTTTATGAATGTAATAGAAAATTACAGGATGAATATGCTAGATGAACTAGTTAATAGGTAATTATTATTGATGGGGCCCGAGAACTATATACGTAATTAATTAAAAAGTGCTATTACCTATCTCTTCGCTCCATAGTGACCTAAGTCGCTCATCAATAGGTAATAGCACTTTTTAAAACACTAGCTATAGAGGTGTCCCATCAATAATAATATAGTCCTATCCATAGTTATCCCAGCATATTCATTCTATAGTTTCTACATAGAGAGAAGGGAGGTTTTGTGTATGAGGTTGTTTGTTAAGTTTGTGTTGTTAGGTATCGTTGGTGTTTGTAGTGTAGTGTTGAGTGGTTGTTCTTTCATTTGGACGACGGAGAATGGTGATCCTGCTACACCAGAGGATATCAAGTCTAGCGTGGAGAAGGAGTTTTCGGTTGTGCATCCGAATCTTGTTCTTCAGTCATCTGTGGTGGAGAAGGAGAAGCCATTCCAGCGAAATGTGTATGTGTTTTATGATGAAAGTAATGGTATTTCCTTTACTACAAATTCTGTAGTCAAGCGGCCAACATTGCCGGCCCCTGGTGGTGAGCGAAAAAATGATGCGGATTTTGCGTATTCACAAGCGTATTTAGTTCATTTGAATGGTTCGTTAGTGGAACGTGCTAAGCAGTATGGCATGCGGATGGCGACGCACGAGGAAGCCTTGGAGTTAGCTAAGTCTAAAGCGACACGTGTAGCAGGTACTAATAAGATATCTCTATTCACATATGATGAGATTATCTTTGTAGACGAATCTGTAAAGGGTAAAGATATTCTAACCTTTATGAAATCTATATATAGCCTGTATAAACCGCAAGACAACCCAGCGTTATTGCACCCTCGTTCTGATAGAAGCGTAGGCTTTTATTATCTACCAAAAGGAGAAGCGGACAAAACAAAAGCTAAGTATTTGATCGCCTTTCGATTTATGGCAAAAAATGATTGGAAAGAAACTATGCTAACAGGCATTGGCAGTACTGGTAACGACACTTCGGCTGTAGAACGAGATTTTGTTAGCATTTTAGATCATATGATACAACATGCAGCTCATTAAATAAGAGATAGAGGTTACTATATTCTATAGAATTAATTACAGTTGTGCAACAGTTGTACAATTGGGCCATGTAATGGGAAGAAACTTTTACAAAATATAGCGTTATATACGCAAAAATGCTATAATTATATGATAAATTAGTATCAGTGTTAGTAAAATGAGGTGAGATTGTGGCAGACCAACAATGGTCCCACGGGAATATTCATCCCGTTCAGATTGATAAAGAAATGAAGAATGCGTACATCGATTATGCAATGTCCGTAATCGTTATGCGTGCGCTTCCAGATGTGCGCGATGGCTTGAAACCAGTACATCGTCGTATTTTGTATGCGATGCATGAAACAGGCATGACGCCAAATAAACCGTACAAGAAATCCGCTCGTATCGTCGGTGACGTACTCGGTAAGTATCATCCACATGGTGATAGCTCCGTTTATGATGCGACGGTTCGCTTGGCGCAGGATTTTAATACGCGCTACCTCTTGGTAGACGGTCACGGTAACTTTGGTTCCATCGACGGCGATAGTGCCGCTGCGATGCGTTATACCGAAGTACGTATGGCGAAGATTACAACGGAAATGCTTGCCGATATCGACAAGGAAACTGTTGATTTCATGCCGAACTATGATGAAAGCTTGCAAGAACCAACTGTATTGCCAGCGAAGATTCCTAATCTTCTCATCAATGGTTCCAGTGGTATCGCCGTAGGGATGGCGACAAATATTCCACCACATAACCTCAACGAGGTATGTAATGGCCTAGCGATGCTCATCGACAATCCGGATGTGACGGTAGATGAATTGATGACCGCTATTAAGGGTCCAGACTTTCCGACTGGTGCACTCATTCTGGGCCGAGAAGGCATCAAAAAAGCGTATTCCACAGGTCGTGGTAGCGTTAAAATGCGTGCTCGTGCAACCATCGAAGAGATGTCTAAGGGCAAGCATAAGATCGTAGTGACTGAGATTCCGTACCAAGTGAATAAGGCTCGTGTCATTGAAACTATTGCGAACTTGAGCCGTGATAAGGTCATCGATGGCATTACAGCACTTCGCGATGAATCTGACCGCCAAGGTATGCGCATCGTTATCGAATTGCGGGCTGACGTGCAACCAGATATCGTACTTAACAAATTATATAAACACACTCAACTTCAAGAAACATTCGGCGTGATTATGCTAGCTCTCGTAGATGGACATCCTCGCGTATTGAATTTGAAAGAAGTATTGGGTTACTACCTAGATCATCGTCTAGATGTTATCGTACGCCGTACTCAATTCGAGCTTAACAAAGCCGAAGCACGTGCTCATATCTTGGAAGGCTTGTTGATTGCCCTCGACCACATCGATGAAGTAATCGCTACAATCCGCAGTTCCCAAACTGACGAAATTGCACGCAATGCATTAATGCAAAAATTCGGACTTTCAGAGAAACAAGCGGTAGCCATCCTCGACATGCGTTTACGCCGTTTAACAGGCTTGGAACGCGAAAAAATCGAAGACGAATACAAGGAATTGTTGGCATTGATCGAAGATTTGAAAGCTATCTTAGCTAGCGAAGCGCGTCAACGTCAAATCATCAAAGACGAACTCGATGATATGAAGAAAAAATACGGCGACCCTCGTCGTTCTGAAATCACAATCGATACGTCCGATCTTGACGTAGAAGACCTCATCGCTGACGAAGAGATGGTTATTACTTTGACTAAACAAGGTTATATCAAACGGATGAATGCGAACGTATATCGCAACCAACATAAAGGCGGCGCTGGCGTTATCGGCATGAAGACGAAGGAAGATGATTATGTAACGCAAATTATGCATGTGCGGACCCATAATACATTGTTATTCTTCACATCTGCAGGCCGTGCATATCGCCTCAAGGCGTACGAAGTGCCGGAAGCAGGTTCTCGCAACTCTCGCGGTACCGCTATGGTTAACGTATTGCCACTCGCAGTAGGCGAATCCGTTACGACTATGATAGACCTTGAACGGGTCCATGAAGATGTAAATTTATTCATGGTCACTGAGTTCGGCGTTGTAAAACGTACGGCTATTGAAGAATACCGTAATATCCGTCGTTCTGGTCTCAATGCGATTAATCTCGACGAAGGCGATCGTTTGATTTCCGTTAACGTAACGACTGGCAACCAAGATATCTTGATTGGCACTAAGTTGGGTATCGCTATTCGCTTCAGCGAGCACGATGTGCGCCTCATGAAACGGGCGGCTCACGGCGTGCGCGGCATTAAATTAAATGCAGGCGACGTAGTTGTAGGCGCTGGTGTTCTTAATACTGATGAAAGTGAAGCACAAGTGTTTACTATCTCTGAAGAAGGTTTTGGTAAACGCAATGATGCGGAAGCTTATACATTGCAAAAACGCGGTGGCAAAGGCTCTAAGAACTTCAAGATTACGAACAAAACCGGCGATGTAGTAGCCGTAGAGGTTGTTCATAACGATGATGAGGTTATGCTTATTTCTGAGCAAGGCAAAATCATCCGCTTCAATATGAATGACATCGCTGTGAAGAAGGGCAAAGCTATCTCTGGTGTGAAAACACAAAATCTCGACGAAGGTGATAAGGTAGCTAGTATTGCTGTTATTCCAGGTGCTGAAATCGAAGAAGAAGTAGAATAATATAAAACACTATATTAACTATTGAGTAATTATGGGCGACCATCTAAGATGGTCGCCTCTAGTGTTGGGGGAGTTTAAAAATGAAAAAATGGCTAGCTGCTATGTTTGCAGCAGGAGTTTTCTTTGTAGGTGGCTTTGGTCAAGCTAGTGCTGCTGACTGGTACTATATCGATGCTGATGCTGACGATGCGGCATGGTTTATTGACAACTCTTCTGTATATAAAACAGATGATGCGGCCACAGTACTTGTTAAAATTAACAATGTAGAAGGCTTCACATATATTTATACCGTTCGGATTGATCGCAAAGAAAAAACATGGACAGAACTTGATACAACAGTATATAGCAATGCTGGTATAGCATTGTTATCCAGTAAAGAAGCACAAAAACCTACGAAAATTGAACCGGATACCATGGGGGCGGAAGTTATGCAGGCCCTATGGGGGAAATAATCCTTCTGTGAAGGGATGCCAATTCTAGACTGTGTGTTTAGATAGTAGACCCAACACTGCTATGAAAGCCTCCAAAGCGAGCTAAGTCGTTTTCATAGCAGTGTTGGGTCTTTTCTTTACTAAATTACCTTAGCGTTAGTATTGGCATCCCTTAACTGCTAATATTCTTTTATCCCATAGGGCTCTGCATACCACCCTCTAGAGAAAAGCGACCTAAGTCGTTTTCAGAATAGTTCGGGGCTTTCTATATTATTAGTACTCTTACAGGGCAAATATCAGCTTTCAAATCCGTTGGATTACACACGGTAGAGAAGTAGAGAGTTATTTATTCCCTTGTTTTATGGCATAATTTAAGGGAATAGTTTTATTTATAAGGG
Source organism: Veillonella parvula (assembly GCF_001553335.1). Taxonomy (GTDB): domain Bacteria; phylum Bacillota; class Negativicutes; order Veillonellales; family Veillonellaceae; genus Veillonella; species Veillonella parvula_S. Next base: position 83,606 of record NZ_KQ960798.1, read on the forward strand.
ATTAGAGCGGAATGGAGGTGTGTGTATGCGTCGTTTTGAGTATGGTCAGATTCAATCTTTGTCGTGGGATATGGATATTTTGAGTCTTATTGCGGGGATTTATCGGGTAAATGGCAAGGAGGAGGTTTTGCTTTCACAGAGTCCTGCCATATTAGACTCGCTTGTGGAGTTGGCAAAGGTACAGAGTACAGAGGCTTCAAATGCGATTGAAGGGATTGTGACGACGAGTACACGCCTCCGGCAATTAGTGGCTGACAAGACGACACCTCGTAACCGGGATGAGCAGGAAATCATGGGATATCGTGATGCATTGAATGTTATCCATGAGAGTTATGATTCCATATCGTTGTCTCGGAATCATATTTTACAGTTGTACAAGATTTTGTATAATTACCAGTTTAATGCACGTGGTGGGCAGTTAAAGAGCGTACAGAATTATATTAGTGCTACGTATCCAGATGGTCGAACAGAGGTATTATTTACTCCGCTAGCAGCTTATGAAACGGCGGAGGCTTTAGATCAGATTTGTGTAGAATATAATCGAGCTGTAGGTAATGGTGAGGTGGAACCACTTCTAGCAATTCCCATTTTTATTAATGACTTCTTATGTATTCACCCATTTAATGATGGAAATGGTCGCATGAGTCGATTGCTGACGACATTATTGTTATATCGTAGTGGCTTTATGGTTGGTAAATATGTGTCCTTAGAGGCTAAAATCGCAGCAAATAAGGACATGTATTATGCGGCTTTACGCGAGTCTAGTGATGCGTGGTATGGTGAAAGCTCCTGCCCTACGGCTTTCATTCGGTATTGGTTACAGATGTTATTGGCCGCTTATCATGATTTTGAGGATCGTAGTGCTTTGCTAGTAAATAGCGGTTCTGCGATGAATCAGGTGCAAGCTGCCATCGATAGGCATTTAGGGACTTTTACAAAACAAGATATTAGAGAATGGTGTCCAAATATCAGCGATAGTGCTATTGAAGGCGCAATACGTTCTTTTGTGAAGGCTGGTCGTATTCAGCGTAAAGGTGGCGGCCGTTCGACCTATTATGTGAAGCTTTAAGATTCGAGTCCATAAGTTTATTTTTCATATAACATTTAGTTTTCCCTTATATACTAGTTTGTATATTTTTGTATTTTCTTTGAGAGGTATTAATATGAAAAAAACATTGGCAGCTGTTTTGGCAGCAGGTGCATTATTAATCGGTGGTATTGGTAGTGTTGATGCGGCTAATTGGTATACAGTAGGCACTGATAGTAATGGTGTTACTTGGTCTATCGACAATGATTCTGTTAAAAAAGATGATAAAAAAGCGGTAATGGATATTAAAGCGATGGACTACGAAGGTTACCACTACATCGTGACTGAAGAGTTCAATCATAAAAAACGGGAAGTTAAGGATCTTAAGGTGACTCTTTATAACCCACAAGGTTATGTTGTGAAAGAGGAACAAGTTAATAAAAATAGCCGTAAAGTTGAGCCAGGTACGCCTGCGTACGCTGTATTCCAACTTATTTGGGGCGGTAAATAATTGAATCCTATAGACGAGTACATTATTGATTAGTACAGGCTTGTCTAGATTGAATGATTTTGTGAAAGCTTCACTGGCGCACGTTCTTTAGAAGAACGTGCGTTTTTTATGTATAATATAATTTTGTTTTAGCTTTTATAGTATTAACAATTAAGCCATTAGTTTTTATAGCGCTATAAGTAAGTCACTTATTAAGGCACGTTAGTTAACGCTCTTAAGATAGATGAATTATTCATCTTTCTATGTTAAAATGTGATTTATAGTACACTTTTTCGGAGGTTTTGTGCAAAAGTGTAACAATTCTACATAGTATAAACTTTCACCATATCGTATACTATAGGTAAGATGCAGAAGTATGGCTTGGGCGCAGTGCTCCGTAGTTTAGCATATTTCGCCCCAATAGGTTTGGTAGTTATAGTTTGTTAGAGGAGGTCCTCATGTCTCAATACGAATTTATCGATAAACGCGTGCCGATTGCACTCGACAATCCATCCATTTATCACGACATTTCCAAGTGTAAAAACTGTACGTTATGCCGTCGCGCTTGTGCGGATGTAATGAGCGTACTTGATTACTACGACCTTGATGCAAACGGCGATGTGCCTGTATGTATCCATTGCGGTCAATGTGCGGCAGCATGCCCATTCGACTCCATGCATGCTAAATCCGAGCTTGAAAAGGTAAAAGCAGCCCTTGCTGATCCTGAGAAAATCGTTGTTATCCAAACAGCGCCAGCAGTTCGTGTATCCATCGGTGAAGGCTTTGGTTATGAACCAGGTACATTCTTGGAAGGCAAAATGGTTGGTGCCTTGCGTAAACTTGGTGCAAACTATGTAGTAGATACTAACTTTGGTGCGGACTTAACCATCATGGAGGAAGCATCCGAGCTTGTAGAACGCCTTAAAAATGGCGGTCAAATTCCTCAGTTTACAAGCTGTTGCCCAGCGTGGGTGCGCTTTGCGGAAATCTATTTCCCTGAATTGATTCCTAACTTGTCTTCCACACGTTCTTGTATCGCTATGGAAGCGGCCATGATTAAAACGTACTTTGCAGAGAAAAAAGGCATCGATCCTCGTAAGATCGTATCCGTATCTGTAAACCCTTGTACGGCTAAAAAAGCAGAAACGAAACGGGAAGAAGAAAATGCAGCGGCTCGTTACCACAATGACGAATCCCTTGGCATGGACACAGATATTTCTATCACAACTCGTGAGTTTATTCGTTGGATTCAAGAGGAACATATCGACTTCAACACAGTGGAAGAATCTCAATTTGATGACTTAATCGGTATGGAAACTGGTGCATCCATCATCTTCGGTAACACAGGTGGTGTTATGGAAGCGGCGATGCGTACGGCTTACAAGCTCATCACTGATAAAGAGCCACCTCCATACGCGTTGACTCATCTCGAAGACGTTCGCGGTATGGAAGGCGTAAAAGAGGCAACTGTTCAATTGGGTGATGACGTAACATTGTCCGTTGCCGTTGTTCATGGTGGTAAAAACACACGTGACTTCTTGAATGCATTGAAAGACAGCGGTAAACACTACGACTTCATCGAAGTTATGGCGTGCCCAGGTGGCTGTATTGGTGGCGGTGGCCAACCGCGCACTAAATTGCCGCAAGCCGTGAAAACTAAAGAAGCTCGTATCGGCGGTCTTTACGAAGCTGATGAAAACTACAAATGGGTTGCGTCCTATGAAAATGAAGAAATCCAAACCTTGTACAAAGATTTCTTAGGCGAACCATTGGGCCATAAGGCACACGAACTTTTACACACACACTACACAGACCGCAGCGCGGTTCTTGGTACTCGTAAAGACGTAACACCTGAAACATGTCCAACATCCCCTAAATTCAAAGGCTAATGATAGCCGATTGTTTAAATATGGTGCAAGTTGGTGTTGATGATGTACCAGTAAACAAAGAAAAATTTAAAGGTTAATAATAGTCGATTACTTAAACAGTAGGCTGTTACGGCAACTCAATGTTTATAAACATATAGTAGCGTTAGCTGTTTAGGGTATAATAACATAAAATAGAAAATCCTACGGGTCATGAGTGACTTGATACTCACGTAGCCTTTTGTTACAGTGCGGTCACTTTTTAAACGATTCGTAGGATTTTTTATATAATTATTCAAAATTCACATATTTTTACTGTATAACTTTATTATAATAATTCAGTACGAAAAAATTATTTTATTATGAGGAAAAGATGAATCATTTAGTGTATAATATAAAAATATACTGTACGGATCAAAGGGGGGAATTATGGGTGTTGCATTGGGAGAGCAACATAAAAAGCCCATAATATTCATAATATTGCGTAAGCATTAAGGAGCTTTTAGGAGAGATGAACCAGTTTTTTCGGCGGGTCCTGAGTGGCCTTGCCTTACTAGTTGCTGTCGTTGGTACAACTGGATGCCAACATGAGAGTCAGGCAGAACAAGAAACGGTACGAACCGTATCGTACCGTGCCGTCATGGAGTCCAACAAACCCGTGTCTGAAAAGGTGGACACTTGGATTGCGGCCATGTCTCAAGAGGATAAGGTGGGGCAGCTGATGATGATCAGCCTTCATGGCAGTACGATAGGACAATCCCAAAAGGATGTGATCCGAAAATACCGTGTCAGTGGCGTTATGCTAACGAATGAAAATCTTATTAATAAGAACCAAGTGAAAACTTTCACCAGCGATATTATGCAAACGGCGATAACCTCTAGCATGGTGACACCCTATATCGGGGTACATCGTGATCGTATTTTGCATGGGAATGAAAGTTTCTTGCGGTTGCCGAAGCCCAATCGGTGGGGGCAATTGCCTATGGATCGTATTATCAACTTGGCCACGCGATCTGCTATTGAAATGCGGGATATGGGTTTTAACCTAGTTATTGGGCCTAATGCTAATCTTGGTGTACCTAATATGTCCTATACATCCGATCCCACGTGGGCAGGCCATATAAACCTTGCCATGGTGGAGCGTTACCAAATTAATCATATGTGGTTCGCTTATAACTACTTTCCGGCGGTGACCTTAGGGGATGCATCCTTTGGATCAGCTAATGAGGCGAAAGCGTATCTCAGCAATAATGATGTAGCCGTTTTTAAACGTCTCATTGCACAGACGAGGGCGAATAGCTATATGCTCGTGATGAGCCATATTCAAATTCCCGCTATCAATAACGAGAATTTGGCGAGCTCTTCTAAGGCGATTATTGATGGTTGGCTTCGCAAGGAGCTTGGCTATAAAGGTATCGTTATGACAGATCGTATCGATGTGGGTGCGTTGCAATCCAATCAAAAGATAGGCGATTACGCTGTGGCTTCCATTTTGGCGGGCAGTGACCTCATTCTTGTTGATGCGGATACGATTCATATCGATGAAGTCCATCGTGCGCTGACGCAAGCGGTGGCGGATGGAACGATTACGACCGAGCGGCTTAACGAATCGGTTAAGCGCATCTTATTGATGAAAATGCAAACGCAAATGGATCCATAAGATATTTAGGAATATTAGATTTTGTAATTAGGAATTTACGAATTAGATATTTACAAGTTAGATATTTACTATTAAGAAACTTAGTATAAGAAAATTCGGTAACAATTTAATATACTTTATATGCAAATGACGTGCTATACCTCTCAGGTAGCACGTCATTTTTAAAATATATAGATTAAAATATATGGCTTATCATATATAACTTATATAACTATGTTTTATATGATATGTTGATATCAAACGTATATGAGAATAAAGTAATCATAAGGCCTTTTATGATAGTAAGGCAATACGTATCACATGAAAGCTCTGATTTGATGGGTAAAAAAATTAACATAAAAAAAGCTATGTTAATGATATGAAAAAAATTTTAATAATGATTTAAAATTATGATATAATAATTTTCGTAAATAGTTGGAGGTGAGTATATGAATTTTGTGGGACGTGCTGAGATTATAGAGAGTATCCAGTCCCGTATTGCATTGGGCCAAATGAGTTTATGTGTTGTATATGCTCCTCATCGCAGTGGTAAATCCTATGTGGCTTCGCAACTTGTACGCCGTCATAAGGCGGTATATTTGGCGGGGCGCATGGCCAATGAATCAGTCCATGTGGCTGATATAAATAGAGCTCTTGAGGCACGTTTTGTTCCTGCTGATGCTCAAGACAAGTTTGAGCCTGTAGAGACCTTGCATGAGGCCTTTGTAAGACTTTTTGAAAGTAGTGTGAAAATACCTCAGACTGTGGTGATTGATGATTATCCATTCTTGGTGGAAGCAGTTCCTCAGTTTCCCATTCACTTGCGTGATTTATTAGATACCTATAAAGATACGAGCCGTTTAAACATCATTTTGATGGCGAATGGCATGGAACAGCTCGATGGCCGCATCATTGGCGATCGTAGCCTTATTAGGCCTTTCGTGTCTGAATATCTCGAGGTGAAACCATTTTCCTTAGTGGATATGAAATCCTTGGGCCTTCACTATGCAAAGGACGATTTGCGCACCGTCTTTGCTGTAACAGGTGGTTTGCCTGCCTATGTGCAATACTTTGATAATGGTGAAAGCATCGATACGAATATTATTAATTTGTTCTTCTCAGTAACGGGAGCTCTCTTTGAAGAAACACAGTATATCTTGCATCGAGATATGAAAAATATAACCGGTGCCAATGCTATTTTAACGGGCCTTGCTAGATTGGAAAGACCGTACTACGTGGAGCTTTTACAAGAAAGCCAAATTAAAAGTGGTACGTTCACATCTCGTTTGAACGATCTCATCTCTATGGGGCTCGTGGGCCGCATTCAGGCAAGTAACCGTGGGAACGCGAAGTACGCGGATTACCATTTCACGAATAGTATGTTCCATTTCTGGTACCGCTATGTATATAAATACTGGGGCGATATCGTGCGCGGTTATGGCGCTGATGTATATTATAATCATGTAAAACCGCAGCTAAAGGACTTTGTTCAAGCCGCGTGTATTGCGATGTAATCAGACAATTTCAGATTGAATACTATTACTTAAAGATTGAATACTATTACCCAATGATAGTATATATTTCCTCTAAAAAATGACACCACATTGCGTATGTGGTGTCATTTTTAGTAATAAAATATTTTCAGCAATTACCCTTTGAATCGCATACGTATGGTGTACTGTGGATGGAAACTAAGACTCAAATATAACAGAATATAGGGAAATTCCAAGGAATTGCCAATTTGTCAAAACACTCTTTCCGCGGTATTGTGTACATAAGCGCTATGCCATGGCAGGAAAGGGGATTTATGTTATACACAAACGAAGAACCTTTAGTACAAAAAACATGTATTAAAACTGCAAACTTACAACATGACAATTATCAGTCAGAAATGTTAGAAACACAGGCATTACCATCTCATTCTTTACTATCGAAAGCTAATGAGTCTAGGGAAAGTATTCCAGAGGAATTGAAATTACAGACCCTCGTCTGTGGTCATCAAGTTTTATCGTCCTTGTCGGACAAGAGCCTCGTGTCCATCTGTCAAAAGCCGAATATGCGGATTCAGACGGTAGGATATCAGCCGTGGTCCGCTGATGAGCTTCGTCATGATGCGGCACAAATCGAGCTTTGTCGCAGGTATCGACCGCTCATCTTGCACTATACGAATCGCATGGGAAACCGTGAGTTCCGCGAGGACGTAGAGAGCTATCTTTGGGCCATCCTCATAGAATCGATTTATAGCTTTGATTTGAATGGGACCGTACCGTTCCCAGGCTTTGTGAAAGCTGGCATTATGTATGGTTACATGCGGTACTGGAAGCGTGAGAGATTGCGTTATCGCCGTGAAATACACATCCCAGATCGCACCACCGATGATGGAGAAGTCGCTTTTGGTATGGATATCTTCGCATCTGGCGAGAATGTAGCGGATATGGTGATGAGTGCCGATGAAGAGCATAGACTGCGAGCACGCCTCGTGTGGGCCTTGGGCAGACTATCTTCTGATCAACGAGACCTATTGCGCCGTGTCTACGGTGAGTGCCAAAGCTTGGTATCGGTTAGTGAAGAACTGAACTGTAGTCGCCAAGCCATCCAACGGCGCCACGAACGAGCCATTCGGAAGCTGCGCAGGTATTTGAGTACGGACTTTGAACACTTGTGTGTGCATTAGTTATTATAATTTAATTTCTTATTTATATCCTATATATTGCATATTTCTTTTAATCTCGATTAACAAATATACATAAAATATGCAATTCTCAATTTAAATGAGAAAATAATGACACATCAAGGTATATATAACTTTTACAAGATCATAAAGTCTTTAAATATACGTAAATTTCTATAGTTTTGTATATATATTTACAAATTATACAGGCTGATATACAATTAAGTTAGCAGCAGATTAAAGCATGCTAATCTGCTTTCACAGAACACGTGTTCATTGTATTGTTGAAAGGAATGTTCCTGATTAGATTGGAGAGGATTCCATGGCAATAGATGATAAACTAACAGATTTGATGGCCGCTCGGCTATCTAAGGGAGAAGATTTGGATTTGATCTATACGAATCCAAAGAATCATATTGTTTGTTTTATTCCTACCTATCAACCTAGTGGTGGAGACAGTACGAAGTGTTATTTTGTGGATGGACGCGAAGAAATGGTTCATTTGCCGATGCGCACGATTACGCGAGAGCTGGCGATGCAGGAAGGGCTGAGACCCAATTACATCATGACCAGCGATGGTCGACGCAGCAGCTATACCGCACCTAAGACCTATGGTCCGCATCTAACCTTTGCTCATATTAAATGTCGCCGCCCTATCGGCAAGGACGTGGTGTACGGCCTCTTTAACGTGGCTATACCTTATGAATATATCGTTACGGAAGGTCCGGAACCCGATACGAGCTATATTCATGTGGCGGACTTTGCACCGATCTTGGTGTACCAATCCCCGCGTCATGTTAAACACAAACTGAATGAAGCGATGTTAGAACACTGCAACTACGTGCGCAAAATGCTAGCCCGCATCAAACTCAGCCAAAACCCTCAAGTCGTGGCCGAACTATTTATCGCCTGGAGAGACCTAACGAGATAATTCGTTGGATGGTGAAAGTAGAAGCAGGAGGGTGGAGAGAAATCTGGGAAAGGAGGATAGGCGTATAAGAAAAAGAAGAAACTGCTGGAGCAGATGAACTATTGAAAATAAGTTACATATGGCATCTCAATAGAGCTACCTTATATAAGGTGGCTCTATTTTCATATGTTTTTCACTAATGCTAGTGATGTGCTATAATAGACCTAGATTTAATCTTTGGAAAACTAAATCTGCGCCGTTGTGATAGTGGCGCGGTTAAACGGCATTATTTTAGCTCGCTAAAGTGCCTTTTGGGGTAGATTTACAATCTCCGCCGTTTTTGGCATTTTAGAACCAGTAAATACCTGTTGTTTCAAAGACAGGGTTAAATTAAATGATCCCCATTAGGGGACGG
>NZ_KQ960798.1:92722-93133 GCF_001553335.1 Veillonella parvula
TAAATTAAATGATCCCCATTAGGGGACGGAAACTAAACTGAGCAATACTGTCATTGATATTTCCATATTCTTGTTAAATTAAATGATCCCCATTAGGGGACGGAAACAAGTAGCAGGCGAGATTATCGATGCTAACACAGGCGAGGTAGTGTTAAATTAAATGATCCCCATTAGGGGACGGAAACTTGTGAAATAAAACATATGTTATCCTCCTATGAATAAGGTTAAATTAAATGATCCCCATTAGGGGACGGAAACAAGAATCCAGGGCTTATGCTGGTTGGTGAAAACGGGCCAGAACGTTAAATTAAATGATCCCCATTAGGGGACGGAAACTTTTGTACTAATTCAATAATATTTGTGATGTCGTAATATTCACGTTAAATTAAATGATCCCCATTAGGGGACGGA
>NZ_KQ960798.1:93233-93929 GCF_001553335.1 Veillonella parvula
AAATTAAATGATCCCCATTAGGGGACGGAAACCAAGAGTTATCAAGCAAAATTAATGATTAAAGTAATAGGGTAGGTTAAATTAAATGATCCCCATTAGGGGACGGAAACCTTGAATAGGTTTTCTCTTACTTCGTTGTGTGTCATGTCCAGTTAAATTAAATGATCCCCATTAGGGGACGGAAACTTGTACTTGTTTAGTTAAATTAAATGATCCCCATTAGGGGACGGAAACCTTTATATTCGCTTATGTTGCCTTTGTTGTTTGGCAATTCGTCAAGTTAAATTAAATGATCCCCATTAGGGGACGGAAACAAATCTATGCGGATAGATTATACCTATCTACGCCAGAAATTGGTTAAATTAAATGATCCCCATTAGGGGACGGAAACTTGTTTTATTAATCTAATTATACGAGGTGTTAAATATAAAGGGTTAAATTAAATGATCCCCATTAGGGGACGGAAACAAGATACCAATTCATATTACAACCGCAACAAAGCGGTAGGAAGGTTAAATTAAATGATCCCCATTAGGGGACGGAAACATATAGGCTTGTAGTAACTTATTTCTATACCCCTCTTTAGAGTTAAATTAAATGATCCCCATTAGGGGACGGAAACAAGCACCCTTATTGAGTGCTTTCTTCTTCGTAAAAGCCCCGAGTTAAATTAAATGATCCCCATTAGGGGACGGA
>NZ_KQ960798.1:94029-94283 GCF_001553335.1 Veillonella parvula
ATTAAATGATCCCCATTAGGGGACGGAAACTCATTGCAATTAACTTCAATCACCGTATAAGGCGTTATAATTCGTTAAATTAAATGATCCCCATTAGGGGACGGAAACAACTGCACTCACTAAGTAGAATTCTTCAGGGAATAAATCCCAGTTAAATTAAATGATCCCCATTAGGGGACGGAAACAATGAATTTTGACTCTATGGCAATGCCAGCATAAGCAAGTTAAATTAAATGATCCCCATTAGGGGACGG
>NZ_KQ960798.1:94383-94844 GCF_001553335.1 Veillonella parvula
AAATTAAATGATCCCCATTAGGGGACGGAAACTTAGTTTCAAATTCCCATGTTTTGTTTGTGTTTAAGTCTTTGTTAAATTAAATGATCCCCATTAGGGGACGGAAACTTGTACTTGTTTAGTTAAATTAAATGATCCCCATTAGGGGACGGAAACAGCCACGCACGCCCTTTGTATTAGCAGTAGGAATAATGTAATGTTAAATTAAATGATCCCCATTAGGGGACGGAAACAATGCACAACAGAAATCATCATTTCTACCGCAATAGCCTAGCAGTTAAATTAAATGATCCCCATTAGGGGACGGAAACCATTTCTTAGGTTGTATACAGATGTTGTTGAGATTTGTAACAGGTTAAATTAAATGATCCCCATTAGGGGACGGAAACCATCCTGTTTATAATATGGAATGTCACTGATGACATAACCAGTTAAATTAAATGATCCCCATTAGGGGACGG
>NZ_KQ960798.1:94944-105524 GCF_001553335.1 Veillonella parvula
AAATTAAATGATCCCCATTAGGGGACGGAAACTTCAAGTCTATCATTCTTATATGTGATTTTATATGTATCTTGCGTTAAATTAAATGATCCCCATTAGGGGACGGAAACTCTTGAATAGCTGAAACATTATTACGTTTCTTTTGGTTTTCTGGTTAAATTAAATAATCCCCTAATAGGGACGGAAACTATAATTTCTGGTGTGATGCTTTTCTTTTTTACACGTTTGCTAGTTAAAATAAATGAACCCCATTAGGGGACGGAAACGACTACGCTATCTGTAATATCGATAGTGCTTTCAATGTCTGTTGCATTAAATTAAATAATCCCCTGATGGGGCCGGAAACACCAATTAATACTTCTAATCGTTCAAAAGCCTCTTCTGCACTATTGTTAAATTAAATAATCCCCTTACGGGGACGGTTCTTATGTCAAAAACTCATATAAGTACAAAAATATAGCCAGTATATTCTTTTTAGTGAATATACTGGCTTTTTTGTATAAATCGGATGGTTTTTCTATTGGTTTTAATCAGAAATGAATATATAATGAAGACAATAGTTCTTTTATTTATTAAGTAGAGTTTGGAGGCGATGTGATGGGTAAATGGGATGCACTGGTAAAGGGTGCATTGCTTCATGATATCGGCAAAGTTGTGTATCGCGCTAATCAGGGAACCGATGCACATTCTAAGCGCGGCGCTGCTTTCATAGAGCCCTATTTTTCCGATATGGGCTTAAAGCAAAGTATTACTCATTGTTTGAAGTATCATCATGGGAAAGAGCTTAGTGCGGCTCAACTAGAAAATGATGATTATGCATACATTGTGTACGAAGCGGATAATATTGCTGCAGCTGTAGATCGTCGAGATCTTGAGGAAGGTGAAAATACCTCTACACAGAAGTTTGATAAAGAGTTACCGCTTCAATCAATCTTCCGTGTATTTGGCGGTAAAACTAGTACTCAACCCTTACAGTATTATCTACGTGGCATTGATGTGTCGGACCACTTTAATTATCCTGAAAATGATAAAACGATACGTGCATCAAGTGATAAATATAAGGCACTATATGATGTATTAGTACAGAACTTTCAGCAACAACCAATAGATAAGATGTCCGTTAATGAGTTGCTGAGAATTTATGAAGACACTATATCTTATATGCCATCTAGTACGGCAACAGATCAAGCTAATGATATCTCTTTGTATATGCATTCAAAGATAACAGCTGCAGTGGCACATAGTATGGTGCATTATTTTGAGGAACAAGGTATTACTGATTATAAAGAATACTGTTATCAGAATTCTAAAGAGTTCCGTGAAATGCAAGCGTTTCGATTAATATCTGGAGATATTTCTGGCATTCAGAATTTTATTTATACGATTCCGTCTAAAGGTGCATTGAAATCATTACGTGGTCGCTCATTCTATTTAGAAATTTTGATGGAACAAATTGTAGATGAGCTATTAGATGCATTGCAGTTAACTCGGGCAAACCTTATTTACAATGGTGGCGGTCATTTTTATGTATTGGCTTCTAATACAACAAAACTTGTACTGCTATTGAATCTATGGAAAAATCCATTAACGAATGGTTCTTAACCGTATTTGGTACTAAATTGTATTTAGCACTTGGTTCCGCTACAGCAACAGCTGCCGAGTTAATTCAATCGCAACGTACATTATTCCGTAAGGTGAGCCAATCTGTTGGTGAGGCTAAGTCTAAACGATATTCTGAACGACACCTAACAGATCTATTTAATCCAAATAGTACGTATAATACAGTTCTTCATGGGGAACGGGAATGTTCCATTTGTCACACTTCAACAGCAACATTATCGCCTTATGGTAAGGATAGCGATGCTGAGGCTTGTCCAATTTGTAATGGCTTGTATCGCTTAGGGGAACAGATTGTTGATAGTCGTGATACTGTCTTTGTATTAGCTCGTCCAAATAATAGTGATGCTTGTGAAAGTATTCCAAAGGTTGAGGTATATGTTAACAACTGGAATGATGATGCGGATAATTTGAGACTCTATCTCTATGTAGTTCCTGAAGCATTATTACAAAAGTTTGAAGCTAATCATGAGACTTTAAGAATCTACTCTAAGAATACAGCCAAAACAGGACATAATGTATTCAATCGTATTTGGCTAGCAGATTATGTAGCACGTAAGGATAATGGTCAAGTTTATGAATTTGAAGAACTTGCCGCATCTAGTGGCTTAGGTGATGATAAAGGTATTAAGCGACTTGGTGTATTACGGGCGGACGTAGATAATCTTGGGGCGGCTTTTATCGGAGGCTTTATTTCTGAAGGATCAGATCGATTCAAATACGGCACCTTATCACGCTATGCTGATTTATCTCGTGATTTGGCAATGTTCTTTAAGGTTGCTGTTAATAAAATGGCTCAGGGTGATGTACAAGGTTTTGGTACATCTGTTACACCATTTACTATTTGGGCAAATAAGCAAGTTACGACTAGAAAAATCCACGTTATTTATTCTGGTGGTGATGATGTATTTCTTGTTGGTGCATGGGACGAATTGTTAGAATTAGCAATTGATATTCGTGAAAAATTGGCAGAGGTTACAGATAATAAAACCACTATGTCTGCTGGATTAGCTTTATTTTCTCCATCCTATCCAATTAGTCAAATGGCAGCGATTACAGGTCTACTTGAAAGTATTGCTAAAGATAATGATGGCAAAGATAGTATTGCTTTATTTGGATTTGAAACAAATAAAAATGCTAATGGTGAAGAGTGGATATGTCGTCATGTGTATAAGTGGGAGGAACTCATTGATAATGTAATAGAAGATAAACTTTATACACTAGATCAATTGTTTGTTATTCCGGGGATTAATGAGGCTCAACCATCAAAACTGAAATTAGGGAAAGGTTTAGTCTATAAGTTGATGGATTTATTACAAGGTATTTTGAATGATAGAGTACAAGGAAATCATATTAATGTCGCTCGTATTCTTTATTTATTGGCCCGTCTAGAACCTAAGAAACATGACCCTACATATGGATCATATAAAAATTTTGTTACGGCAATTCATACTTGGATTCAAACAGAAGCAGATTGTAAAGCGTTATTAACAGCTTGCAACCTCATTGTTTACTATATGCGTGAGACGAAGTGAGGATAATTATATGGCACAAGATACATTTAATTGGAGTTTAGACCTTGTTAAGGTGGCTGAGGCCGTTATTAATAAGTTAGATAAGAATAAAAGTGGTAGTGCTTTTTTATTAAAATATGCACAGTTACGTAAAATTTTGTCTAGCATAGTAGCAATTAAAAATAAACTGAGTGTTGCTCAACGAAGAAGCAAAGCTTTTGATAAGTTACCTGATGATATTGCAATGGATGTACGTTTTTTAAAAACTACACTTTTGTACCAAGCTGGTCGTATTGAAGAGTCTGTTGGTCGTGGTAAAAAAGTTTATCCAGTAAAGCAATTGATTGATATTAGTAAGCTTTTAAACATGATTGAAGATATTGGAACAGATATTAAGCGTTTTGATTTACTTTGTAAATATGTAGAGGCTTTAGTGGCGTTCTATAAATATCGTTCTGTAGAGCTATCTCAATCACCAGAACCGACATTTAATACTAATCAAAATAATCGTCCATCAGTTGGTAATCGATAATAGGAGGAGCTTAACATGGAGAGTAATGATAAATTAAAATCCTTACGTGGTAAATTACTAATTACAGGTACTATTAAACTAGAAACGGGTATGCATATTGGGGCTAGTAATGACTTTGCACCTATTGGATCCGTTGATACACCATTCATTCGTGATGTAGTTACTCAAGAGCCAATTATCCCTGGTAGTTCTATTAAAGGCAAATTGCGTACCTTACTAGCTAAAAGCCATTGTGACGATTATATAATGAATGATATTAAAGAGGATAAAGAAGAAATTAAACGTTTATTTGGCTCCGTAAATCCTGTAAAACCAGCTCGTTTACAGTTTTATGATTTATTTATCACAGATGAAACTCGTCAACTGTTTGCTAATATAGAGACAGATACTTATATGGGTGAAATCAAGTTTGAAAACACCATTAATCGTATTGATGGTAGTGCTAACCCTCGTCAAATTGAACGTGTTCCAGCAGGTACTGTATTTACATTTAAAGTCGCATATAACATTGAAAATGAAGCCGAAGTTACTGAAGATATGAAGATTTTACAAGAAGGTCTTGCATTACTAGGTATCGACTATTTGGGTGGTCATGGGTCTCGTGGCTACGGTCGTGTAAATATTTCTATTGATGATGTGAAGCCAGTAGGTAATAGTGCTATTAATACGCAGGATTTATTAGATATATTAAGAAAGTAGGTTGTTATTATGAACTACTATCTATATCCATTGCGTTTTCTTACACCGGTACATTTCGGGGATACCTCAGAAGGGGGTAGTTTAGAAACTATTTCTCTTACATTAGGCTCTGATGCACTATTTGGTGCATGTTGTCATGAAATCTGCCATGATACAGGTTTATTACAATCTTTTATCGACTCTGTAAAAGATCAACATATTGTACTATCTAGTTTGTTTCCATACTGCATAGATAATGGCGAGTATCAATTGTATGTACCTACACCTATCATGCAAATTGATTCAAAAGAGCTGCCTATTACAAGTTTTGCAGAGACAAAACGGGTAGCTACAGAGCAAAAGAAGATTAAGAAAATTGAGTATATTCGTGCATTACAGTTACAAAATTTTAGTCAGTATATAGAGGCCGATATTTCACAAAAATATATGCCTACCTTTGGTGCTAAACAAACATCTGCGCAGGTAAATATGCGTGGAGAAATGAGCCGACCATATTATGTGGGCAACTATCAATTCATGTCACATACGGGGTTATACTTTATTGCTGGTTTTAATGACGATGCAAGCCGGGAGTTATTTGAAGGCATATTTGAAGTTTTAGGACTATCTGGTATCGGTGGTAAACGCAGTGGTGGTTATGGGAAATTTGAATTAGCTGACAATCCTATTAAACTAGAAGTTCAAGGTATTTTTGAAGATATCTCTGCTTTATATGCGTTGATTCATAATAAGCAAGGAAACATGATGTGTATTAGTGCTTGTGTTCCTACTAGTGATGAAGTGGCTACTTTAAAACAAGGTTCCTATAAATTACAAAAGCGTGGTGGCTTTGTAGGATCTGCTGGAAGTACGACTCAAGTAAAACGTAATTCCTATTATGTTGTTAAGGAAGGCTCTGTTTGTCCAAAAGCGTTAGTAGGACAAATGCTTACTATTACTGGGGATACTTTGCCTCATCCAGTATATCGTAATGGTATGGGCTTATGGATTGGGGTGGATTATGAGTAATCGTATAGATCATGCACAACTATCGCTCACTATTGTGAGCCCTACGAATATTGGTGGCCCTGAAAAGTTAACGACTAAGGATTATATGTATAATTACGATGCTGGTGAAGTATATCTTCTTAATAACTATGAGTGGTTTCGCTTTTTAGCAAATCATAATAAATTAGCAGAATTTGAATTATATATGCAGGATGAGATGGTAAGACCAAATGGCCGGACTATGTATGATTGGGCAAAAAATACTATTGGTGCATCTCAATTAACAAAAGATACATTAGGCCCTGCTATTGGCTCAATTATGAAATCATCGATATATAATAAAGGACGTAAAAACTCATTGAATGACATTACTCCTCAAATTCGTGGAGCCAATGGGGATGTTTATATTCCAGGTAGCTCGATTAAAGGTGTTATTGATAGTGCTATTATTTCACATATGCTTCGTAGAGATACTAGGTTTAGAGCTACAGTGCAACAAAAGCTAAAGGAAATTTTACAGAAATATAGTAATTTTCAATATGATAAGCGTCGTTGTAAGCGTGAAATTAGTTCCGTTTTACGTGAAGTTAATAAGTTGATTGATCGTAATATACAAGTTCTATTCAAGAATTCAGAAAAGAGAGTCAATGGTATTTTAGCTAGTGCTTTCCGAGGTATTTCTATTTCTGATGCTATGCCTATGAGTGTGATTCAAACAGAGGTTTTAAAGAAAGAGGATTCTTGTGTTGAAGAAGATGGAACTCATGATATTTCTGTACATCGTGAATGCATTTTACCAAATCAACAGTTTTCTTTTACATTAACCCTTGATACAGCTATGACTAAAGAAATAGGGATTACTAGTATTGATCAAGTGTTAGATATTTTACAGGAAGACTTTGATGCTACTCATAAGTTATTAGCCTCTAAATTTAAGAAAGTTAGTCCATCTATTTTTAAAGCTCTAGAATCAGCTAATGCTTATATTGGCAGTAATACAGGGTTTATTCAAAAGACAATTATCATGGCTGCTTTTACAGATGATGAAAAAACAGGAATTGATATTATTAGAGCTATTTTAGATGTAAATTTTCAAAAGGCTAAACATGATAGTAAGGATAAAATTATGGCACCACGAGCGATTAAATTAGTGAAGTGGAATGGCAATTATTATGAAATGGGGGGCATTCATATTGGCAGATAATGTTGAAATTATGGCCATTGAGTTAGCAATAACAGCAGATCCATCGATTAAAGTTGTACAGTCCATAGGTAGCGTGCTACATGGCGTCTTAATGGAGTTAGTGGGGACAGAATACGCAGGTCAGTTGCATGAAACGGGCCTGCGTCCTTATAGCCAATATATCTATTTTGATAAAGAAAAAGGTCAATATATTTGGCGCCTTTCTGCTGTAACAGCAGAGGCTGTTGAGCGTATATTACGACCAGCACTAGACATGCCTGAAAAGATTTTTTTGAAACAAAAACGAGGGCATATTTATATTCAAGATAGAACCATTTTAGAGGAAACCTCTTATGAAGCTTTAATGTCCAAGTTCTGGAGTGGTGAAGCAGAATATACGCAGGCTAAATTGCGGTGTGTGACTACAACAAGCTTTAAAGTAGATCAACAATATACGATATTCCCTGAAGCCTTTCGTATCTATCGCTATTTATTGCGTCAATGGAACCAGTTCACTACGTTTGAAATGATGGACTCTGAAGATTTATTAGCTGCGCTTGAATCGGCAGCTTTCATTCGCGACTATAATTTACGTATGGGCATGTATGGTTTAGAAGGGGTTAAAATCCGTGGTTTCCGTGGAGAGATTGTTATGCAATTTAAGCGAAATTTAGTGATGCAACGCATCTTATCTCTATTGACCTACTATAGCCAATTCACAGGGCTCGGAATTAAGACCGCATTAGGTATGGGTGGCGTACAAAGTGAGGTAGTACAATGAGAATTCTTTATACCCCAGTAGGGGATACAGATCCTATTCGTGGGTGCTATGATGGAGGGATGCTTCATATAGTAAGGCATTATAATCCCGATATGGTAATCCTCGTATTGAGTAAAGATATGGAGCAAAAGGAAGCATCTGACAGTCGATTTTCTAAGGCTTTAAAACATGTGAAAGCTGATTTAGATATCAAGCTTATACATACAGGTCTTGAAGATGTACATCGCATTGACACTTTACAACCGTTTGTTGACCATTTCTATGAGATGCTTTCAGAGTATCCTGATGCAGAGATATTGATTAACTTAAGCTCTGGTACTCCTCAAATGAAGTTAATTATGTCTTATCTTAGCGTGGAACATGATGCGGTACGAGGTATTCAAGTCGATAGTCCTCAAGGCGGCTCTAATCGATCTGAGCCAGCAGTTAATGATGACGAAGATATTGAAACTATCATTGAAAATAATCTTGATGATCAAGAAGATACCGAAAACCGATGTCATGAACCTCAGATGGGATATATTAAGCGTAACAATCTTAAACAATCTCTTCATACTCTTATTAATAGCTATAAATATAAAGAGGCTATAAGTCTTTATGAGCGTTATAAAAAAACATTCACCGATGAATTAGATAACGATGTTTTACCATTACTTGAACATGGAAAATTGCGATTAGAGCTAGAATATAAAGCAGCTTTAGAGAAAGTCAATAGGATAGGTGATTTATCATTAACATCTATATTTACCGATTGGAAACGGATAAAATTACATGAGTTTTTAATGCTTATGGAAGTTCGTTTAAAACAAGGACAAATTGAAGATTTTATTTTAAAGATTACTCCTTTTATGTATGAGTTAATGCGATATTATTTTTCTATGGTATATCATGTGAATTGGGATGAATTTGAGAAATGGACATCTGTAGGCCCTCGCACTAATATGGAAAGCTTTAAGGAAAAACACCCGCAGCTTTATTTTTCGTGGTATGCACATACTAAAACACCACAATTTAATGAGATTCAGCTCTCTTTAAACCATATGTTACATATGTTAGAGGATCAGCCAAATGTCAATTCTTTATTGCTGAAGCAACTAAAGGATATTCGTAATATTGAAAGAAAAATACGTAATAAAATTGCTCATGAAGTTGTTGTGTTGACAGAAGTAGAAATTTGTAAGTCTGTCAGTATTAAGTCTTTGCAGTCTTTTTTAGAGTTAATTCAAGCTGTATTTTCAACTATAATGAAACCATCAAAACAAAATAAATTAATTTACGATACTATCAATGCATATGTGTTAGAACAAATTCAATAGTGTAAATGCTCTTTGTGCCGAATAATTTTATAATTTATTATCTTTAGACCCAAATTGATTCCTTAGCGTATTCATTTATATAAAAGGAGGCGACTATATGTCATCCCTATATGTTACAGAAGCAGGATCGTTTATCAAGCGTGACGGGGGTCATGTTGTAGTTGGTCGTAATAATGAGGTATTGTTCGAGGTTCCTTTAGAGCGAATTGAAGATATTACTGTCTTTGACTCAGTATCTATAACAAGCTCATTGGTAACTGATTTTATTGAACGTGGCGTACCTATTACATGGCTATCTGGTTATGGAAAGTATTTTGGTACTATAATCAATACTAATACTATTGACATTAACAAACATAAGAAGCAATTTGATTTGTTAGATGATAATGCATTTAGAGTGGCTATGTCACGTAAAATTATTCGGGCAAAGGTGCGTAATCAGCTGACTATTCTTCGTCGCTACGCACGAAATCTAGAAGAGGATATCAATATAGATGTGCAAATTGCGAATATTAAATCTGTACGTAGCCATATTGGTGAATGTATGCGTGTATCTGAACTCATGGGCTATGAAGGACTGATAAGTCGTCTTTATTTTGAAGCACTAGGTAAAATTGTGCCATCTGTTTTTGCTTTTACAAAACGTACAAAACAACCGCCTCGAGATCCCTTTAATGCTATGCTCGGATTAGGTTATAGCATGCTGTTTAATGAAATCTTAGCTGGTGTTATTAATGCTGGTCTCCATCCATTCGTAGGAGTCATGCATAGCCTAGCTAAAGGCCATCCAGCCCTCGCATCTGACTTAATTGAAGAATGGCGGGCGCCAATTATAGATTCTATGGTGCTATCTATGGTGAGCCGTAATATGGTAGATTTATCCGAATTTGATAATTCTGATAAAGGTTGCTACCTGACAGCAGAGGGACGTAAGGCATTTTTAATGGCCTATAATAAGAAAATTCGTTCTGAAAATCAATATATTGATGATTGTAAAAGCTATCGTGAATCTATCTATAAACAGTGTAAGCAATTTGCTAGTGCAATTATACACGAAGATGTAGATTTGTATACGCCATTGGAGATTCACTGATATGAAAAAGTTTATCGTCCTAGTTATCTATGATGTGGTGGATAACAAAACGCGTAACCGTCTTGTTAAATGCTTGGAACGTTATGGCGTTCGTGTCCAAAAGTCTGCGTTTGAAGCTTTGCTTAATAGGAAGCAATATGATGCTATGATGCGGCGAGCTAGTAAGATGATTAACCCTATAGAGGACTCCTTACGAGTCTATGTCCTTGATGACATTATAAATATCTATACTTGGGGTATTGGAGAACGTAAGGAACAAGACTGCATCATTCTTTAAATATAAACAGTTATTCTCGATTAATACTGTTACGATGTAGAAGTGTAATTAACAATAATAGAATCATTAATATTGGTAAAAGTATTTCAAGACTTGATGTTTTGCATTGATGATTCTATTATTGTATTATCTATTTTCTTATATGATATAATGGGTCTAGAATTTAACTCCTGAGAAATTAAATCTGCGCCGTTGTTATAGTGGTGCGGTTTAACGGTGTTATTTTAGTTTGCTAAAGTGCCTTTTAGGATCAATTTGTAATCTCCGCCGTTTTTTGTATTTTGGAACCAGTAAATATCTGTTGTTTCAAAGACAGGGTTAAATTAAATAATCCCCTGGTGGGGACGGAAACGCAGTCGCTAGTTGGATGATTGCTATTATTAAGGGTAGCCACTTGTTAAATTAAATAATCCCCTGGTGGGGACGGAAACGAATAACTTCATCATTGCGTTTAATTTCTTTATAGTAGAATGGTTAAATTAAATAATCCCCTGGTGGGGACGGAAACTCAACTATAAAGCCCTCTACAATATCTGCGAATTGAGGTAATGGTTAAATTAAATAATCCCCTGGTGGGGACG
>NZ_KQ960798.1:105624-106041 GCF_001553335.1 Veillonella parvula
AATTAAATAATCCCCTGGTGGGGACGGAAACTATCTGCATAGATTTTACAAGATACACCTTTTGCGCTTGTAGCGGTTAAATTAAATAATCCCCTGGTGGGGACGGAAACATTAAATAATTCAGCGATGCGTTCCACATCACTACGTTCATACGGTTAAATTAAATAATCCCCTGGTGGGGACGGAAACAAGAATATCACTATAGCCGAAGCTATAGAAAGAGAAGAATTGTTAAATTAAATAATCCCCTGGTGGGGACGGAAACAAGCCTTCTAATGTTATAGTTGCTAATACTTCTCTTGAATGTTAAATTAAATAATCCCCTGGTGGGGACGGAAACATTGTTTTATTCTCCTATTTATTCTTTTGAATTGTTGACAACATGTTAAATTAAATAATCCCCTGGTGGGGACGGAA
>NZ_KQ960799.1:0-62721 GCF_001553335.1 Veillonella parvula
TGTCGCATTACTTATTGCAATTCAAGATATATAAAAAGCTAAAAGGAAAATATTTACACAAAAAAAAGAACTCACATAAAATGTGAGTTCTTTACTTTGGTGGACCACCAGGGGTTCGAACCCTGGACACCCTGATTAAGAGTCAGGTGCTCTGCCAGCTGAGCTAGTGGTCCATGACATGAATAATTATATGCTTATTTTATAGGAATGTAAAGAAAATTTATTACACTCCTATAAAATATCAACATTCATATTATTAATATTGTAATACCCAGTCCTTCATAATATTACAGGCCTCAGTAGGGAGTAGATCACTAGTCCCTACGCAGTTTTCACCACTATATAGTTGAAGCACACTATGAGTGCGACTTACTTCTTTTACAATAACATTCGTCAAATTAGACTTAGGAACGCTAAATTGTAAACCATAACGACCAAAATAAGTAAATACGGTTTCTTGTGTATTGTATTCTATATGGACTTGAAGCATCTTGCCTCCCGGCCAGCATGATTCAACATTCTCCTTTGATCTAGGCTTTAAAAAATCAAGAAATCCCATACTACCCTCCGATTCGCCACATTGGTCGTTCTGGTTGCTCCATGCCTATACCATCATGTCGTTCTTGTTTTCGTTGCAAAGCACGTTCGATATGCTTGGCTAAAGCCTCTTCTGAGGCACCATTGCGCACGAGCGATACAAGGTCAGCCTCATCATCTCGCAACAAGCACAATCGCATTTGACCATCAGATGTAAGGCGCACACGATTGCATGTATCACAATAGCTATGAGACATAGAAAAAATAAAGCCTACAGCCTTACCACTAGGTAGTGCCAAATATGTAGCTGGACCAAAGCCATAAATAGAATGAACCTCTGTGAGAGATCCGCCACTAACGCGTTCTAATTGTTCCTTCCATTCATCAAAGGTAGGCCCATGAAAGGCATCACCTTGGAACGGCATGTATTCAATAAACCGCCAAACAACAGGCCATTTTTCAACATATTGTAATAAAGATTTAACTTCATCATCGGACCAATAACGAGATAAAACCGTATTAATCTTAACGGATTTAAAGTTAGCATTAATAGCACTACGTATACCGTCGAGAACAGACTCCAACTGCCCCTCTTTACCAACACAGGTGGCAAAAGCTTCAGTTTCAAGAGAGTCCAAACTAATATTCACACGATTCAAGCCAAGTTTTTTTAACCGTTGCGCTCGTGAGGCTAATAAACTACCATTGGTAGTCATAGAAATATCTTCAAACCAACCTGTTTCTTTAATGCGACCTAGTAACTCTTCGATATGTGGATAGAGCAAAGGCTCACCGCCTGTGAGGCGTACTGCCTTCACACCAATATGATGGAAGGCCCCTAATATATTCATCCATTCATCAACAGATAATAGTTGTGTTTGACTTTGAGGAGTAATTTCTGCAGGTCGGCAGTAGGGACAACAAAAATTACACGCATCTGTCAACGACAGACGTACATATTCAATTGTACGACCCCATGCGTCTTTCATAACACACCTCATTTACTAATACGAAATTATTTAATAATAGATACTTCATCACCTACATGAATCATACCAGTTTTAAGAACCTTACCAAAGATACCTTGTGTAGGCATAATGCACGAACCAACTTGTTTCATAATTTCACAACCTTGATGACATTCCTTGCCAATTTGAGTAATTTCAAGAATCACATCATCACCTACTTGTAAGTGAGTCCCTACAGCTAATTCATAAAGAACCATGCCTTCTACTGTAATGTTTTCAGCGAAATCACCAGGTTTGACATCTGCACCTTGTGCCCTCATGTGATCAATACTCGCAATACCAAGCAAGCTGATTTGGCGATGCCAATTTCCTGCATGAGCATCTCCCTCCATCCCATGATCAACAATGAGATTGGCGGATTCAATATTATGTTTTTTTTGCCCTTTTCTCTCACTTATGGAGATAGCAATAATTTTTCCGTCTGCCACGTAGTCCTTCCCTTCTTATGGGAACATTCCATATACATAACTTTTATAAACACTTAATTGTAAATACAAATTAATATTTCTATTTTATGAAAGCATCACAAAATAGTTCTACAATTATCTATATATTATAGCATAATATTCTAATGTTTTTCCTGTGATTTTATTCACTAAAAAAACTCTACCGAAAGAGGTAGAGTTCTCATCTAGTTATTATTATCGGCGACCCATTTCTTTAATTTCGTCACCTTTATTAACACCATTTAGTAATAAATTAAGCAAGATTGCCATAATACTACCAAAGGTAATGCCAGATTTTAATATAATTTGTGCCCAATCAGGGAAATTAGCATAAAAGTTCGGCGCCGCAATAGGGATCATAGCCACTCCAATACTAATCGCCACAAGCATCAAGTTATGATTACCATCAAAGCTAACCTTACCAAGAGAGCGAATACCACTGGCAACAATCATGCCAAACATAGCAATGCCAGCACCACCGAGCACTGCATTTGGAATGCTAGCAACTATAGCAGCTAATTTAGGGAATAATCCTAACAAAATTAAGATTACTCCAGATGCAGCTACTACAAAGCGACTTTTAACACCTGTAACCGCAATAAGTCCTACATTTTGAGCAAAGGCTGTATATGGGAAACTATTAAGAATTCCCCCTATTAAAGTAGAAATACCATCGGCACGAATAACAGAAGCCAATTCTTTTCGACCTATTGGCTTATCCACAATTTCACCAATAGCAATACTATCACCTGTAGTCTCTACCATGACAACGAGCATGACGATAATCATAGATAGTACAGAAGCCCAGTCAAAGGTTGGCAAACCAAAATAGAATGGTTCAATGAAAGCAACCCATTGAGAACGACCAACTTCGTCAAAATTAGCAACGCCCATTGCAAAGGCAATTGCTGTGCCTGCGATTAAACCGATTAATACAGAAAGATTACTTAAGAAACCTTTAGCAAACTTGTATACAAATACAACAATTAAGAACGTAAGAAACCCAAGTCCTATGTTTGTATAGCTTCCAAATTCTGGATTTCCTACGCCGCCCCCCATCCAATTAATGGCAACTGGCATTAAGTTAATCCCAATAAGAGTAATTATGGTTCCCGTTACAACAGGGGGGGAACAGTCGAATTAGACGACTAAAGAATGGAGCTACTAGAAAGGTAAATAAACCTGCTACAATAATGGCGCCGTAAATGGCAGTCATACCATGCTGTGCCCCAATCATAGTCATAGGTCCGACAGATGCAAAGGTAACACCTTGGATCATAGGGATGCGCCCACCTATATTACCGAAGCCTAATGTTTGAATTAAGGTCGCAATGCCACAGGTAAACAAGTCTGCTGTAATAAGTCGAATCAAGTCCTCCACCGGTAAATTCATCGCCTGTGCCACGATAATCGGTACCGCAACAGCTCCAGCATACATGGCAAGTACATGCTGTAAACCAAAGGCAAAGAGCTGTGGTATGGGCAACATACTATCGACTGTATTTATTTGGTTCTGATCTGTCATAATGTCTCCTACATAAAACCTCGAAATATCACCCATTTATTTTACACTATCGTTCGGATTATAACAATAAAAAAAGAGAGTCTATTATTTTATACGTATTAATAGGCTCTCTTTATATTATTTCCCGAACTTTTATAGTTTGCTCGGTTATATTATTCGATTTATATTATAATCTCTTATTATTCATATAACCCTATGATAGACGACTCTTTAACATCAAGATCTTTTTCAATGGCATACATCTTAGATGTTAGTTCTGCTACAAAACTTTCATCTTTAATACCAGATAAATTAATACGCACATTCAAAAAAGCCGATTTCACCGCAGCACGCGCATTAATGGCAGCAATAATACCATCTGTAATAAGGTTTTGATTACCCTTACGAGAGGCTAGTTCTGCTAAATCAAATATTTGATTCGCTAATCCTCCAATTTCAAAAGGTACCATAGCCGCATCTTTGTAAGCTTGCTGAATAGCCTCTGTGCGTATAGCTTTTTCCTCATCTGTGTTCTTTGGCAGACCCAATGCCTTCATAAAGATGTTAAACACATCCGCATCAGCTTGAGATAATTCAAGCATACGATTGCGAATCTCTTCCGCTTTAACCTGAAGCGCCTTCATTTCAGGCTGAACCGCTTCATAGCCCTTTTTACCAACTGTTAGGTTTGCTACCATTTCTGCTAAAGCCGCCCCCGTTGCGGCAGTTAGTGCCGCAATAGCACCACCACCTGGTGTCGGCTCTTTCGATGCAGTAGCAGCCACAAAATCTATTACCCGTTGTTCTACTAATTTCATAACATAGCCTCATGTAAAAACACTTTCTATTAGAACAAGCCTTTAATTGTGCCGTCTGCTTCGATATCCATATTAAGAGCAGCAGGACGTTTAGGAAGGCCTGGCATGACCATTACGTCACCTGTACGACACACGATAAAGCCTGCCCCATTAGCAACACGAATATCAGATACAGTAATTGTAAAGCCTGTTGGAGCGCCTAAAAGAGCTGGATTATCGGATAAGGAGTATTGCGTTTTCGCCATACATACAGGCAAACGATCAAGTCCCCAATCCGCTAATTGTTTAATTTGCTTTTTGGCTTTGTCCGTAAAGATAACTCCATCGCCACCATAAATAGTTTTAACGATTTTATTAACTTTATCCTCTAAACTATCTTCCAAATCATATACGAATTTAGGTGTTGGCTTAGGACCTTCAAGTAACTCTACGACTTTTTTCGCCATATCAGTGCCGCCTTCGCCGCCCTTTTCCCAACATTCATTAAGCTCTACAGGCACGCCAAACTCATCACATAGGCGAGTCAACTCAGCAATTTCTGCATCTGTATCGCTAGCAAATTTATTGATTGCCACTAATACAGGCACATTGAAATAACACATGTTTTCAATTGCTTTTTGTAAGTTGCTGAAACCTTTAGTCACGGCTTCAACATTTTCTGTATTCAACTCTTGTTTTGGTACACCACCATGCATTTTAAGAGCTCGTAATGTAGCTACGATGACGATTGCATCAGGGAAAATATCGCCATATCGGCATTTAATATCAAGGAACTTTTCAGCACCCAAGTCAGCGCCAAAGCCCGCTTCCGTAACTACGATATCACCAATCTTAAGTCCTAGTTTTGTAGCTACAATGGAGTTACAACCATGAGCAATATTGGCGAATGGACCACCATGAACAATAGCTGGTGTATGTTCCAATGTCTGTACAAGATTCGGCTTGATAGCATCTTTCATAAGGAGAGCCATCGCACCTTGGCAACCAAGTTGATGAACATAAACAGGATTACCTGCTAAGTTACAACCGATAACAATGCGGCCAAACCGTGCTTTCAAATCTTCTAAATCCTTAGCGAGGCAAAGAATAGCCATGATTTCAGAAGCAACAGTAATCATAAAATGATCTTCCCGAGGGAATCCACATACTTTGCCACCGAGTGCAACTGTAACATTGCGAAGAGCACGGTCATTCATATCTAGAACACGAGTCCATGATAATTGACGCAAATCAATTTGCAATTCATTGCCTTGATGGATGTGATTATCGATCATAGCGGATAATAAATTATTAGCCGCTGTAATAGCATGCATATCACCTGTAAAGTGAAGATTGATATCATCCATAGGTACAACTTGAGCATAACCACCACCTGCTGCTCCACCTTTAATCCCAAAAACAGGTCCTAAGGATGGCTCACGTAATGTAGCGATAGCATTTTTACCAATTTTTTGTAAGCCTTGTACGAGACCAATGCTCGTTGTAGACTTACCTTCCCCAGCTGGTGTTGGCGTAATCGCTGTGACTAGCACCAACTTACCATCTGGCTTGGATTCTAAACGGCGAATGGCATCAAAAGAAATTTTCGCTTTATAATGACCATATTGTTCAATATCATCAGGTGTTAAACCACATTTATCAGCAATAACCTGAATCTTCTCCATTGTATTCTGTTGGGCAATCTCAATATCGCTTAACATAAAGCCTCCTCGGCACCATGGCCACATAAACCTATATAACAATTATTAGATAGACGTATACATTTTGTAATATATGTCTACTGTGAATGTATATTTGTACACTTACATTACTCTATTATATGTGAAAGTTTCTCTAATGTCTAATACTTATGTCTAACAAATTTAGTAATCTATCTAATATATAACAAAACAAGCACAATATATGCAGGTAAGCAAGAAAAGGCCCTGACGTAAATATACATCAGGGCTTTCAATATATACCAAATACTTATCTTATTAGAATGGGAATAGGATTGGAAGTAAAATAAGTGCTACGATACTAGATACAACGATAAGTGGTAAACCAGCTTTCACATAATCCATGAAGCTATAGCCAGCTATGTTGTATACCATAGTGTTGGCAGGCATACCAATTGGTGTTGCATATGCCAAGGAGCTTGCAATTACGATAGCTGCAAGAACTGCTTTAGGATCGAAGCCAAGTTGAGATGCTAGGCTAAGACCGATAGGAACTAGTAAAGCACAAGTAGCTGTATTAGACATAAAGTTTGTCATAAACACACCAAGCACAAAAATTACTACTAACACAACGATTGGAGATGGGCTTGCACCAAGACTATTAACGATAATGTCAGCAATTACACTACCAGTACCAGTTTTTACCATTGCATCACCGAGAGCCATAGAACCAGCAAATAGCATAATTGTTTTCATGTCGATAGATTTAACAGCTGCCGTTTTGCTAATAACATTAGTAGCTACTAAAACAAGCGCACCTATCCAAGCACTTACATAAAGTTTTACACCTAATTGTTTTTCAAAAATCATAGCAACGACTGTCAGAATCAATATAATCGCAGCAGTCCATTTCTTCCAAGATGGCACATGACTATAATCATCATTACCTTCAAAAGCACCATCTGGTTGGTGGCTTGGAGCATCTGGTAAGAAACGTTTACCAATTGTAGCATAGAATATAGTACCTACGATAAGGATTGGTAAGCCTACTAAACCATAATCAAAGAAATTAAAAGAACCTAAGCCTGCTTGTTGTAATCCTGCTTGAGCAATCATGTTACCAGGAGCACCGATAAGTGAGATATTACCACCCATGGCTGCCGCAAATACGAGAGGCATCAATAACTTAGTTTGTTTAAAACCACTCTTTTTACAAATACCGATAATTACAGGAATCAGTACAGCAGCTGTACCAGTATTAGATAAGAAGCCAGATAAAACACCTGTAATCATCATAACTGCAACGAGCAAGGATGTTTCAGTTTTAGCAAACTTATGAACTACATTACCTACACCTACAGCGACACCTGTTGCAAAGAAAGCTTCACCAATTACAAACATGCCCATAAATAGTAAGACGTTTGGATCCACAAAACCTGCGAACGCTTCTTTAGCGGATAATACCCCACTTAAGTGTAGGCCTACCGCTACAACCATAGCGGTAATAGACAAAGGGATTTTCTCCCACGCAAACATGACGATGGCAAATACCAAGAAGCCAAGAGTTATCATTACACTCGTATCCATATATACCTCCCAATACGTGTAATATACCTAAAAAAGGGTACAAAAAAGGAGGATTGTACAAAATCCGTATAATCCTCCTATTTAGTTACATGTCACAATGCAATTATTTAATGAAGCCTACATATTTATAGATTTCTTCTAACACTTCTTCTTTTTTCGCATTGTATTCTACTTTTTTATTTTCAAAGTAGTTATTGCCGTTTGCATCAATGGATACGATAAGCGGACCGAATTCTTTAACCTTAAAAGTCCACAAAGTCTCACACATACCTAATTCACGCCAATTAGCAGATTCTACTTTTTCGACTTCTGTAGCTGCAAGTACGGCATTGCCTGCAGGGAATACACAGTGTAGTGCACCAAAATCTTTGCAGGCACGTGCTGTTTCAGGACCCATACCGCCTTTACCTACAATGAGACGTACCCCCGTCTTTTTAACAAATTCATATTCGAATTTTTCCATACGCATAGATGTAGTAGGACCTACAGATACAACTTCAAATTCATTATCGCTTATAGTGCGAATAATTGGTCCTGCATGAAGTATAGCCCCATCTTTAACATCAACTGGTAGCGTTTTACCTTCTTCTACCACACGACGATGGCCCATATCACGACTAGTTGTAATATGCCCAGTCAAATAAATCACATCACCTGGCTTAATGCCTTCTAAATCAGATTTTTGAATTGGTGTAGTTAATATTTTCTTAGCCATTATAATGTCACTCCTTTATGAGATTTAACTGTGCAATTACCATCCTTGTCAAAGACGAGATCGCCGCGGCGATGATTCCAACAACCTACACTAACAGCACAAGAAATAACAGATGGATGACGTGTACCATGTTCAATATTCACACCTAATACAGTTTTATCCCCACCCATACCTTGAGGTCCAATACCAATTTTATTTATGCCATCCTCTAATAATTGTTCCATGTAAGCCGCTTTTTCATTAGGTGCTTTTGAAGATACAGGACGCATTAATGCCTTTTTAGATAATCCCGCAGCGGTATCAATAGTTGTAGCAATCCCTACACCTACCAATAGTGGAGGACACGCATTCAATCCATAGCTTGTCATCAAATCAAGAACAAACTTAGCAACACCTTCATAGCCTTCGCCTGGCATCAATGTTTTACCTGACCCTGGCAAGGAACACCCGCCACCAGCCATATAAGGGAAGATTTCTACATCATCGCGACCAGGAATGATATCCCAGTGAATATAAGGTGCAGTGAGGCCAATATTTTTACCAGTATTAAACTCATCAAAAGTTTCTACACAGTTCAATCGTAATGGAGCCTCTTGTGTAGCCTTATAAGTTGCTTCCCTTAGAATATCTTCTAATTCGCCTATTAAGGGATAATTAGATCCAACCTTTACCCAAAATTGTAAGACACCTGTATCTTGACAAGAAGGACGATTAAGCTGAGCTGCTAAATCCATATTATATTGCATTGTTTCATAAATAGATTTGGCCATAGGATTTTTTTCATCCTGTGCTAATTCATGAATCTTTTCTTGTACATCATCAGGCAATACCTTTGCCATATAAGAAATGAAATTAGCTATCTTATTAGTCATTTCTTGTACTTGTTGTTCCTTCGTACTCATCGTAAACCTCCAAATGGACTTCATTATTTAAGACGTGATTATTTATGTTTCGAAACCTTAGCTCCTTTCGATGATTTCATTGTACTCTTTTTTTAGGATATAACTATCCAATTTACAAGTTCATTTTCAATGGTAAAAGTCTGTTAAACACATACAAAATTTCCTTAATTATTCTCTTTTAACCCATAAAAAAAATACAATTTCACCTATATGATTGTACAAAAAAAGAGCACTACCATCGGATCGTAGTGCTCTTTCACCATATATTTTAATAGGATTAACAAATATACAAAATCACCTAAACCTAATGATTGTATATCCGCTCAAATTTAATCTCAAAAATATGCAACTATAATCAGTTACAATGGTATATAACAATATCAGTTAATCTTGTAATTTTTTTACAACCATCTCAAGTTGTTCTCTAACGTCATTTAACTTTTGATTAGCCACTTCTAATCTAATCTTATTAGTAGAATCATCTTGATATGGTAAACAAGATTGTAGTATCTCTATAATATCCTGTTCTTGTGTTGATATAATTTCCTTCCAATCATGTAATTTTGTTTTACGTCCTATTTCGTTTGCTTGCTTACGATATTCAGATGGCGTGGTATGGAAATGTTTTTTAAAAGCTACATTAAAAGCTTTAATATCCGCAAAACCACAGCTACTTGCAATATGTGCAACTGCATCATTAGAATTAACTAAACGAACTGTAGCCTCCCTCAATCTTAATCGTAATACATATTCAAGGAAGGAGACACCTAATTGGCGTTTAAAAAATTGTGATGTATAGTTCACATTATAGCCACCTATTTTTGCAAGATTTTCTAATTCAATTTTTTGCTGATAATTCTCATCTATATAAGCAATCATTTTATCGAAGGTGGCTACTGTTATATCGACAGGCTTTGTATGTACATGAATAGATTTAACCTTATTAATTTCTTTATATATATCGCTAACTAAAGATAAATAATGATACTCCACATCTAATCGATTAGTAGGACTTTCACCATTCACCATCAATAACATCATCATAGCCGCATGATGACGCAATGTGGTAAAGAAAGAGTTGTACCGATTACTTTCATCAGAACGTAATACAAATTGATACATTCCAAAGTTAGGATCAAACTGCTGAAAGAAATCCTTTCCGACATGAATAACAAGAGCTGTCGTATCTTCTTCCAACGCCAACGTAGCATGACCCACTTGAGGGGAAATAATAATGGTATCAAGAGGTTCCATTGTAAAAACCTCACTATTACAACTCATGTCAATTCTGCCCTTTAACAAGATCAAGACTTCAACGCCACTGTGCCAGTTGTAATGATATGTACTAACCTTATATATATCACTATTGAAATCTATATGATTGTGTTTATAGGTATAATGAAAGTAATCCATCTAGCATTCTCCCGAGTACAACTAATTATGAGGCACATCTTAACGGTTTCATTTTTCAAAGCATATAAAAATGCATCCCTTCCTAATCCAAGGGATGCATTTATTATGATATATTTATTTAACTACGGTCAACAGCATCTTAAAACTTTCTCGTGCATCCAAACTATGAGGCACTTCAGACGGCATGATCAAGGTTTCACCAGCCTTCACATTATGCTCTGTATCACCAACAACGATATGTGCTTCTCCATCGAGAACTTGTACAATCGCATCCCCGACCGTTACATGCGTAGAGATTTCTTCCCCCTTAGGCAGTGCAAATAGTGTAATGCTGAGTCGCTCATTTTGAGCAATTGTAATACTAATCACTTGCCCCTCTTTATACTCTAGGTGCTCACCTAGATGTAAAATTTCGTTTACTGGGATATTTTTTGTGAAAGTCTTACTCATAGAAATCACTCCTTATATAGCTATATAATAGTAAAAGTAAATAAAAAGTAGATTAAAACAATTTTATCAAAACCAATTGATATAACTAAAAAATATCCTTCCCTTAATTTTATTATAATTTAATTGAGATTTAATTTCAGTATCTTTGGTAACAAAATTAAAATTATTTTTGGATAAACGAAATGTTTTGAATAAACGCAAAGACGAGGCCTCCTAAGAAACCTCGTCTTTTTTACATTATGGTTAGCATAAATATTATAGTTTTTTAACTAGTATATTTGTATCTAAAACTCTAAAACGCTATAACTCTAAAAAATCTAATGCCTTAGAGTAAGGGTCTAAAAATCAAAAGGGTCTAAACTGCAGGCAGCAAGCCTAATAGATACACATTTAATGTATCACCAGGATGTACTTCATGAGTTCCTCGTGGAATACATGCCAACGCATTCACAGTATATAGCCCTAACATGCTACTACTATTAAAATGACGGTTAGCCACAAAGCGTGGTACACCACCGCCGAACACCACTTTTCCTTGTACATAGCGATCAAAGGCATTACGTTTGAAGATTTCTGTATCCATTACACAAGCCACCACTGGAGTCGTCCAATTAGCCAACCCTTTATAACGCTTCAAGGTAGGCGCTACGATTAAATGCCATCCATTAAAAGCAGCCCCTGGATTACCGGACAAGCCAAAGATAATCTGACCTTTCGGGGTAACCGCACCATAGGATGCTGCACCCGGTCGCATTTGAATACGGGCATAGATAGATTCTGCCCCCAATTTTTCATAAATAAGAGGCATCGTATCAAAAAGACCTACCGATACACCACCAGAACTGATTATAACATCTGCTTCTTCACTAAGTTTTAAAACATGATTGATTTCAGAGTCTAACGCCTCTGGAGCATCACTTACATGATAATGTGTTATCTTGTGAAAACCTAAGTCCTCTAAGAGTCCACAAATCATAGCTCGATTGGAGTTGTAAATTTTACCAGGCGTTAAGCTTTCACCAGGTTCAATAACCTCATGACCAGAGGTAAGAACTAATACACGAGGCATGGCATTAACAGAGATCTCAATAATGCCAAGTCCCGTCAAAATGGTTTGTACTGTAGATGTTACCTCTGTACCGTGCGGAATCACAATAGTACCGACATTACACTCTTCACCTTGTGGAATAATATGATCACCACAACGATATTTACCTTGAATTGTAATCGATGTATGCGGTTCACCTGTGCCTACTACTTGTTCCTGCATGATAACGGTATCACATGTATCTGGTACTGGTGCACCAGTCATAATCCGTACTGCATGGCCAGGCTTTACAGGCTGTTTCCATACAACACCAGCTCCAATGATGCCGTCAACGATATATTCATTACGACCTTCTTCATAGGCGATAGCATACCCATCCATTGCAGATTTTGAAAAAGCAGGTACATCCGTTGGCGCAATAATATCCTCTGCTAGTACGTATCCCTTCGCAGCTTTAACTGCAATCGTTTCAACTTTATGAACTTGCGTTTGTAAGGCCTCATCCCATAATTGGAGAGCCTTCTCAACAGTAACGACGGCCATTTAAACTCCTCATCATTTTCTGTATGTGGCGTACCAATTCAGGTACGTCTTGATCCAATTTGCCAATTTCTATCGTCGCCACTCGGTCCATTGGGTCCGAGATCAGCTCTTCCGTATATCCCTCTTGAGTAACCTCTATAATTGGGGCAATCCCTTGGGATCTCGTTTCTAGTATAACTATATCTACAGGCATAAACTGTGATATTTCATACAAGTTGGATTGTTCTTTCGTACGTATACGAATCGCTGTTTCAGTAGGCCCTGCAATTGCAACCGCATCAGCTCCAGCTTTATAGGCAAGGTCTGTATCTGTTCCTTCATGATCCATCTGAAAGCCATGCTTATCGCTTTTTACTACACCAACCGATAAACCGATATTTTGTAACTCATACACAAGGCGCGTTACAACAGTAGTCTTACCTGTTTTACGTTTCGATGCGACCACACTAATTAAAGGTACACGGCGGAATTCATTTTCCGCTAAAGCTCGCGCCCATTGATAGTCTTCAAATCGATTAATATTGCTTAGCTCCCAACTAAAATCAGTAGCATCAATAGATTCTACATGACCAATAACATCGAGGGCATGATGCAACGATACATTTTCGCCAACAAGAATAGATTGAATTAAGGACGCAATATATGGCCTATAAATACCCGCCATCGGCTCAGATTTACCACTTTCACTATATGGGACAATGGCATTCCAATCATTATGATCTACTTGATAGAGCCAATCATAATACAAATCCATTTCCATGAATGGCATATCTACTGCCATTACCGCATAAGCAGAACTAGTGCCAACAGCTAGAGTACTATACAGCCCGCCTAAAGGTCCGCATCGCCCAACAGAATCCCGAACAATAGAAACCTTATTTTTCTCATCGTTCGATAATGTATCTATAATATGAGTCTGGATAGCAAGTCCTAATTGCTCGTCATCACCGATAGAGATAAGAATATCTTGAACATCTGCATCTAATCCCTTACGAAGTGCATGAGATATAAGACTTTCACCATTAATCCAAGGCAACAAAGCTTTAGGTTGCCCCATTCTAGTACTGAGTCCTCCAGCCAAAATAATTAAACCTAATTTATCCACGACGTTGTAAACCTCGTTTGACACCTTGATAGATGAATAGTAAAACTGCAATATTTAAAAGGCCATCTGGCACCATATAGGATGCATTATAAATCATGGAATAAACCCAAGGATTCTGCCCTTGTGGAGCATAGCTAGCAAAGACTACAGCACCGCTCGTAACAGATGCTCCCCAACGCAATACAATACCTACGATGGATCCAGCGATAAGACCAGAAAGAGAATCTTTAAAATAACCACAAACGCCAATAGCACCGTAAGCAACCAGGTAGTCTAATATAATACTTAAATAATGAACAGATGATTTAAAGCCTAAAATAAAGTGTAATATACCATATACAACACCTGCGAAGATACCTCGTGTTCCGCCCCAACGATACGCATAAATCATGAGTGGTACCAATGCTGCCGCCTTAATAGAGCCCCCCTGTGGCATATGGAAAATCGTAATAAATGACAACACTTGAGCAATGGCAATTGCTACGCCAGCTTCAGCAAGCATACGGATTTTAGACTGTTCCACATTAATCAACCTCCTTTTACCATATATCTATAAATGAATATATTATTTACACAATCTACTTGTATTGTACTACAGTTTATCCCTTACACCAAACAAAATATTCGGAACGTATTGAAAATTTTATGAGTCTCTTGTATAATGGTACAGGTTCAATATGTAATACTCGAAGGAGATATAGAAACTATGATTAATACAACTAACATCTTTGATTATGAAGACGTGCAATTAATTCCTAATAAATGTATTGTCTCCAGTCGTAGCGAATGTGATACACATGTAAAATTAGGTAAACGCACATTCCGCTTGCCAGTAGTACCTGCTAATATGCAAACTATCATCGACGAAGAGTTGGCTGAAAAATTAGCTCGTGAAGGGTATTTCTATATCATGCATCGTTTCCAACCAGAACGTCGTATGGACTTTGTAAAACGCATGCACGACCTTAACTTATATTCTTCTATTTCTATCGGCGTAAAAGCTGAAGAATTTGCCTTAGTTGATGAATTCAAGAAAGCAAACTTAACCCCAGAATATATCACTATTGATATTGCACATGGTCATTCCAATGCAGTCATCGAAATGATTCAATACATTAAAAAGAACTTGCCTGAAACTTTCATTATCGCTGGTAATGTTGGTACTCCAGAAGCAGTTCGTGAACTTGAAAATGCTGGTGCTGATGCTACGAAAGTAGGTATCGGTCCTGGTAAAGTATGTATCACTAAATTAAAAACTGGCTTTGGTACTGGCGGTTGGCAATTGGCTGCAGTTCGTTGGTGTGCAAAAGCAGCTACTAAGCCTATCATAGCTGACGGTGGTATCCGTGACCATGGTGACATCGCCAAATCTATTCGCTTTGGCGCTACTATGGTTATGATTGGCTCCCTATTTGCTGGTCATGAAGAATCCCCAGGGGAAGAAAAAATCGTTGACGGCAAAGCTGTAAAAGAATACTTTGGTTCCGCTTCTGAGTTCCAAAAAGGTGAGCGCAAAAACGTAGAAGGCAAAAAAATCTTCATCGACTCCAAAGGTTCTATCTTTGATACATTAACTGAAATGGAACAAGATTTACAATCCGCTATCTCTTACGCTGGCGGTACAACTCTACAAGCAATCCGCAAAGTAGACTATGTGCTTGTTAAAAATTCTATCTTCAACGGCGATCGCTAATATAAACGATACATGTAAAAGCCACAGGTCTTTGACCTGTGGCTTTATTTTATTAATTGAAAGAGCTACAATTCTTAGAATCATAGCTCTTTCAATTAATAATTATATATTACATTTCTTCTTCGCTAAGACCACAGTCTTTACTCATTAAATGGTATGCGTATTTACCAATACCTGCACTTACAACAAGCAATGTAGTCAATACGATAAATGCTACTGTAAGACTTGTACCGTGCGCAATGAAACCAATTAAGGCAGGTCCCATCAAAATACCCATATAACCGAGCATTGTGGATGTTGCGACCGCTTGTGTCATAGGAATAACATTTTGTTCCCCCATCGCAGAGAATAAGTTTGGTACTATCATAGCTAATGAAATACCCAATAATAAGTAAGTATACATGGAGGCATGTCCTGGTAAGAATACGATCAGCCCCATCGCAATAGAGCCAAGTAAGTAGCCACCAACAACAACTTGCTTAGATGTTAAGTGTTTACCTAATCTATTACCAAGCAAACGGCCTATGCACATAGTACCATTAAAGAGCATTACACCCATAACAGCCTCTTCAATAACAATCCCTTTATCTTCAAATAAATATAATGCACTCCAGTCCCCTACAGCACCTTCTACCAAGTAAGACACAAAGGACAATAGACCAAAAATAAGAGCGATTGGATGGAAGGACAATGGGCTTTTAGACTTTTTAGTAATCTTTGCATTTGGATCACTACCAAAGGTCAACATAAATTGGCTAACTATGACCATCGCAATAAATAATACGATGAGTAGCCCCCAAATACTTTCATTAACAGAAAAAGATAAGATTTTTAAAAGCACAAGTAAAACACCGGCACCAGCAAAACCACCTAAGCTCCAGCCACCGTGATAGGCACCCATCAAATGTTTTTTGCTCACCTTTTCCGTTAGGATAGCTTGTAAATTAGCAGAAGCACCACTAAGGCCTACACCAATACCAAAAAAGAACAGGGCTACTGTTGTTGTAGCAATAGTAGGACACATAGTAACGATGGCAAGAGATACCATACCCATAAAGCTTGCTAACAAAACGACTCTCTTACACCCAAAGCTTTCTACAAGCTTACCTGCTATAGCCATGGATAAACAAGAACCTACACCGAGCAACAAAATCATGGAGCCTAATACATCTTCACCAATACTAAGCTTTGCTTTTAAATATGGTACGAAACCAGCCCATAAAGCTGTGTACATACCAGGGATAAAGAATGCCCCAAAAGCACCACGAATATTTGCTGTTGAAATAGAAACTTGATCGTTCATTACATCCTTTCTGGCTTCTAGAACCGTCCGGCGAAGAAAGGTCCTTTGTATCTGCTAGAGTGCGTTAACTTGCATTCCTGCAGGAAACCATTTTAACTATAAATATGATATGAAAGATATAATACCCCTCTTTACGAACAATGTAAAGAGGGGTATATAAATCTAAAATTAAATTAAAATTGTCAAAGTCGTTTTGACGACATTTCATCATCAAAATTAATTCCGTACACTTGTTTATACATTGTATTGAGTATGCTATATTGACTACCTTTAAATCTAAGTTCAACAAGATCTTCATATTCATCATTTTTTTCATATGGTTCTACAAGGCTTTCACCCGAAAGAGTGTATCTCTTTACATTGATAATACGACAAGTAATACCTATATTATCTCGTTTATCACGCCATACGGAAATAAGTGGCTTATTGCTCCCCTGATGACGTAATACATCATGTCGACTGATGAGCTGACCTAAAGAGCGTTCTAGTCGATAGTCATATTCCATGTTAATAGTAGTAATATAATCTGCCCTATCTGATAGTGCATATAATATAACATTAATACGTCTATGCCCTTCAGGAGCCGATATAGGAGTAATAGACTCCATATCAACATAGTACGTCCGAGAATCATTTATAGACTTAAACTGCACATATTTAGAAGAATCTCTTAATTCAGTTTGAGATATAGCGTGACTAGATATTGGCAAAATAAGGAATGGTAACACCCATAGTAAAAGTAAAAATATGCGTCTCATAGTCCACCTCACGGTACTAGAATATCATCAAAATTTTGAAGATATATGGCCTTAAATAGTGCATCTGCATTATTATAGGTATTTTCATCATATCGGCTTCGGCCAACTGGTCCCATCCATTCCGCATCTGTGAAAATAGAACG
This sequence comes from Veillonella parvula, assembly GCF_001553335.1. Taxonomy (GTDB): domain Bacteria; phylum Bacillota; class Negativicutes; order Veillonellales; family Veillonellaceae; genus Veillonella; species Veillonella parvula_S. The sequence continues at coordinate 17,652 of NZ_KQ960799.1, forward strand.
GTTTTCAATATGCCACTTTTCTCCATTCAATTTGTATTTACCACTGGATTTTAACTTTGCAACAATTCCAGATTGATTTTCAGCAGCCGAAATTACATCAACTAACGATGAATTTTGTTGTTTCTCACGATTAGAATGAATCAAGCTAGCTAGAGAATAATTGATATCATAATAAACTGTCATTTCAGTCTCTCTGATAAAAGGACTATTTTCGTAATCAAATACCATGTACGAGGTCCCCTGCAATACATACTTTGGAGGATTATACTCAACAATATGAATCGAATCCAAATTAATAAATGAATAAAACTTATCTACATGATTACTCGATTCTAAAGGATATTCCTCATAAGTTACTAACTTAAAATTAGGTAATGACTGTAATTCTTGAAGACTAATAGCCTCTGCTGGCATAGTAAAAGATGCCATCATAACAAGTAAAAGCAAAAAACGTTTAAACATACTATCAACCCCTCTCCATCTAAATTGTTAAAATATAACCTTATCGTTTAGATAATTAGAGAACCCCAATATCAACTACAATCACTATATTAATAACGAACGAGCAACAAATTATATGATTTGATATGGATAACATAGGTTGTAATTATTCCATAATGCATCCTTTTAACAAAACTACTACAACAAACAATATAAGTAAAAAACACCTCTTTTATTAATTTCATTGTACCATAAAAAGACTCTATCTTAGAGAAATTAAGATAAAGTCTTTTTAGACATCCTGAAAAGAGTTATTTACTTAATAAAACATTATTAACTCATTAAGTTTTACATTTAATAAGTTAAAATTCATTTTTAAAATTAATTCTATTTATGCTCTTTCAACCACTGTATAGCATATTCCGCATATACTGCTGACGCCGCAGAGAGTACAGAGTCATCCATATTAAATCTATTATTATGATGATCGTATGTAGCTTCTACTTTAGGGTTTTGAATACCAATAAAGGCAAAGCAGCCTGGTTTATCTCGTAAATACCAAGCAAAGTCTTCTCCTGGCATGACTTTACGCATCTTAAAAAGCTTGTCTTTCCCCAATGTATCAATAACAACACGTTCTGCAAGTTCACTGGATTCAGGATCATTAATAGTAGGAGGCACTTTTTTTACATATTCTAATGTACCCGTAGCACCATAAGCCTCTGCAGTGTGTTCCACAATGCGACGAATGGAATCTATAATGTATTGTTCTTGGTTTGGATCAAAGAAGCGAACTGTACCGCCCATGGAAGCTTCCCCTGGAATGACATTCCATTCGGATCCAGAATGAATATTACCAATCGTAACAACTACGGAATCAAGGGCACTTACATTGCGAGAAACCACGGTTTGTAAATTCATAACGATGGCACTAGCCACCACGATAGCGTCGACTGCTTGGTGAGGCTGCGCACCATGACCTTGTTTGCCTGTTACGTTAATAGTAATTTGGCTACTTGCAGCCATACGAGGGCCTTCCTCAACAGACATGAGGCCCGCTGGCAAATCGATCCACACATGCCCGCCAAAGATAGCATCTACCTTATCATACCAATCACCAAACTTAATAAAATCCGGAGCCCCTGCTCCAGTTTCTTCCGCAGGTTGGAATGCTAAATACACATCGCCTTCAATACAGTCTTTCATAGACATTAACATCTTAGCCGCACCAAGCAAAATAGCCATATGTCCATCATGACCACAAGCATGCATTTTACCCTCTACTTCAGATTTATAATCCACTGTATTATGTTCATGAACAGGCAGTGCATCGATGTCGGCGCGCAACGCGATAGCCTTTCCAGGCTTAGCACCATGGATAATGCCGATTAAGCCGATACCACGTTCTGTATCTACATGAACCTCTACGCCCATAGATTCTAGCTCTTTAGCCAAGGTCTTCGTCGTCTCAAACTCTTCATTACTAAGCTCTGGATGTTTATGAAAATATCTACGCCAATCTTGAACGTAGCCTTTATATTGCTCTATTAAATCGCGACTATGCATCGTATCGCCTCCTCTAATATCAGTATATCAATTGCATATTAATATGCATCGCTAATATATAACGATTATACAGTCTACGAATTTATAAATACACAACCTGCTTGCACCAAGAAAAACCCCTTATTTAGGGGAATAACAGGATAAATGTAAAAGAAAACGACAGGCAACGCCATGTCGTTTTCTTAGTTTCTTATCGGTTGCGCAATACTGCTTGTACCGCTAAGGATACAACAGCTGTTGCAACTGTCACAGCAGCGGTGATTTTCGCCGTTGTGATAAGTTCTTCTTTTGTAGGTTTTGCTTTAGCTGCAATGTCCAACGTTTTTGCTACCGCTGGAACCAATACTTCATTACGTAAGGATTCTGTATTCATATTTACTCCTCCAATATAGACTGTTTCTTTTAGGGTAACACGAATACGGAGTAAAGTCTATATAATCATCGGTTTATTTCCATAGTTCAATGTTACATAACTATAGTAAACAATATTTATGAAAGTTAAACAAAATCTTACTGTGCCGCTAATTCTTCAATCACGTCAGCTAAAATAGCAATAGCTTTTTCTAATTGTTCTTGTGGAATATTAAGGGCTGGTAAAAGTCGTACCTTATTTTTAGCAGATAAGCATACAACACCTTTTTCAAGGCATTTAGCTATAACAGCTTTAGCATCAACCGTAGTTTCAATACCGAGCATGAGGCCCATACCGCTAACACCAATGACACCAGGTTTACCAGTTAAGGTAGCCTTTACGTATTCCCCTTTTACTTTTACAGAATCGAGAAATTCAGGAGTTAACCGGCTAATAATAGTGTTCCCTGCAGCCGCGCAGATTGGATTTCCCCCAAAGGTAGTAGCGTGGGCGCCAGCATTTAAAACGTATTGCATTTTTTCATTAAATAAGATTGCACCCATTGGTAGCCCTCCCGCCAAGCCTTTTGCAGTAGATACCACATCTGGTTCAATGCCAAATTGTTGGTATGCATATAGACTACCGGTACGACCATTACCAGTTTGTACCTCATCGATGAGTACCAGTTGATCATGTTCATGCGCATATTTTGTTACCGCTTGGACAAACTCCTTATCTAATGGCATAACACCACCTTCACCTTGGATAGGTTCCATCATGATGGCACAAACAGCTGGATTAGCAAGGACTTTCAAAGCCGCATCAATATCATTGGCAGGGGTATAAATAAAACCTTCCGTAAATGGGAAGAAATGTTGATGGAATACATCTTGTCCTGTCGCAGACAAGGTGGTAATAGTACGACCGTGGAAACTATTGACTAGGGTAACGATTACATGACGACCTTTGCCGTATTTGTCATGGCTGTATTTACGCGCTGCCTTAATAGCACATTCGTTAGACTCCGCACCAGAGTTAGAGAAAAACACCTTTTTCATCCCCGTTTTTGAGCAGAGCTGTTTCGCTAGTTCAATTTGTGGCAAAGAATAGTATAAATTAGAAATATGATTCAACGCATGAGACTGCTTAGTAACAGCCTCAGTCCACTCATCATCGTCAACACCAAAAGCGGTTACGCCAATACCAGAGCCGAGGTCGATGTACTCTTTACCATCTACGTCCCACAAAAGGGAACCCTTCCCTTTTTCAAAGCATACGTTAAACCGACCATACGTATTGGCTATATATTCTTTATCTTGTTTTTCAAAATCGATTGTATTACTCATTATATCCTCCAAACGTACGGCCTTGCCGTCGTCTATCTATATAAAAGATAACTAGTAGATGATTACCGTATTATGTCTACTATATTAAGCAATAAACATGGTGCCAAGGCCTTCATCGGTTAATAACTCGATAAGAATAGCATGTGGAATCTCGCCATTGATGATAAATACCTTTTGTGCCCCTGCTTCTATGGCCTCTAAGCAGCAATCCACCTTTGGAATCATACCTCCTGCAATAATACCATCGGCTTTTAACTGAGCCGCCTCAGCCATTGTAATTTTAGGAATTAAAGAATCTGGATCATGCACATCTCGCAGTACACCATCAATATTGGTCATAGCCACCATGGTTTCCGCCTTGAGAGCGCCCGCAATCTTTGCAGCTACCGTATCAGCATTAATATTATATGTCTTGCCATCGGCTCCCATGCCAATAGAAGAAATAACTGGAATATAGCCACAGCTAATTACATCATGAATAATGCTCGTATCAATAGTATCAATATAACCTACATAACCAAGTTCTTCGTTTTGCTTATGAACTTGAATCATATTGCCATCCACACCACAGAGGCCAACAGCCTTACCACCAAGATCCGTTAAATCCGCCACGAGACCTTTATTCACCTTGCCGGCTAGCACCATTTGTACGACATCCATCGTCGCTTCGTCGGTAACGCGCAAGCCATTAGAAAAATGAGACTCAATTTGCATCGCCTCTAAGGTACTATTAATAGCTGGCCCTCCACCATGAACGAGAACTACTTTTACGCCTACCAATTGGAGTAGCAGTAGGTCCTTCATAACAGATTTTTTTAACTCTTCATCAATCATAGCATTGCCGCCGTATTTAACGACAACATACTGATCGGTATATTGTTTTATATATGGAACGGCCGCAGTTAGTATCTGCGCCCGCATTGCATTTGTTACGTCCTTCATAGTATTACCTCTACCCCAATACCAATCCAGTCTCTTCTGGCAAACCTAATGCGATATTCATGCATTGAACAGCTGCACCAGATGCACCTTTACCTAAATTATCGAATATAGCGTGAACCATAATGCGTTCATCGTTACCAGTCACATAGATTTTCATGCTGTCCGTATTGCTCAATTGATTAGCGTTTAACATGCCAGTATTACTATTTTCAGTAAATGGTGCGACCGTAATAATCGTACTATGTTTGTAAAAGTCTTCTAATACTTGTTGCACCCTATCAATGCAAACAGGTTTATGACATAAACGACTATGAATACCTACTGTAACCTCCATCCCAGAATAGTAATCATCAACGATTGGCATGAAAATTGGAGCTTCACTAAGGCCGCATACATGTTGTACTTCAGGTAAATGTTTATGTTCTTGCCCAAGCCCATATTGACGAGGAGCATAAAGGAAATAGTCCTTAGGACTACTTTCATATTGACCAATCATCTTCTTACCACCACCGCTATAGCCTGTTAAGGATGTAATGGTGAAAGGATAATCCGCTGGCACAAGCCCTGCTTTTACAAGAGGTGCTATGCAAGCTATCATACCACTTGCATGGCATCCAGGATTTGCAATATGTTTTTTAGTAGCAATAGCTGTCTTATAATTAGTACCAAGCTCTGGGAAACCATAGGCCCAATCAGAATCAGTTCTAAAAGCAGTAGATGTATCGATTACCTTACACGGCAAGTCACCGATAACCGCCATAATGTCTTTAGATGCCGCATCAGGTAAGCAGAGAAATACGATGTCTGCCTTTTTTGCAACCACTTTAATGGCCTCTACATTTTTGCGGTCCTCATCAGTAGTCGCTAAGAGTTCTATATCTTTTCGATCGGATAATCGTTCATGAATTCTAAGACCCGTTGTGCCTTCATGACCAACAATAAATACTCTGTGGGGTGTCATAATAAACCTCAATTCTCACCTATTGGTAACTCACACTTATTTATACATCCCTTGAACCAGTATAAATAGAAAACCAACTATACGATTCATCACCTTCTAGGGAGATGAACTTACTTCAATGGATAGTCACTAAATGTGGCAACCATAACCGCCTTAATAGTATGAAGACGATTTTCTGCTTCTTGGAACGCCAATGAGTTTGGCCCTTCGAATACCTCTTCGGTCACCTCAATGCCATTCATGCCAAACCGTTCATAAATATCTTTACCTACTTGTGTTTCTGTGTTGTGGAACGCAGGTAAACAGTGACAGAACTTAGTATTGGGATTACCTGTTAATGCCATCATTTCCGCATTTACTTGGAACGGTTTAAATGTATTGATACGTTCCTCCCACATATCGTAAGTATCGCCCATCGTTACCCACACACCAGTGTAAATGACATCTAAGCCTTTAACACCTTCAGCTACATCATCTGTACAAGTAATAGTAGCACCTGTTTCTTTAGACACCTTTAAGCACTCTTCGTAGAATGGACCAGCTGGCCAGTATTGTTTAGGACCAATAAGTCTGAAATCCATCCCCATTTTAACGGCACCGCTCATCAAAGCATTGCACATATTTGATTGACCATGTCCAACATAAGCAAAGGAAATTTCATTCAATGGTTTGTCGATATTCTCTTGAAGTGTTAAAAAATTGGCTAATGTTTGTGTAGGATGATCCATATCGGTAAGTCCATTCCAAACTGGTACACCAGAGTATTCCGCCAATGTATCTACGTCCTCTTGGTCAAATCCTCTAAACTCGATAGCATCATACATGGAACCAAGAACACGAGCCGTATCCTTTAAGGATTCTTTCTTATTCATTTGAGAACCTGTAGGACCAAGATATGTTGTAAAAGCCCCTTGATCAGCAGCCCCGACTTCAAAGGCACAACGTGTCCGTGTGGAGTCTTTTTCAAAAATTAGAACAAAGTTTTTACCTTCTAATGTTTTAATTTCTTTACCTGCTTTTTTATCAGCTTTTAATTTTGCGGCTAACTTCAAGAAGTATTTAATTTCCTCTGGTGTATATTGAAGCATTGTTTTAAATGATGTATGTTGTAAACTTTTCATGATAACCTCTTATTTCAAACTATTTTTTCTTGTAAAAATTCGGCGGCCAACGCTGCCATCATTGTGATACCTGGTTCAAGGATACTTTCATCGATGGTGAAAGCTGCATTATGCAAAGCCGGATTGCCTTCAAAGCCAGTGCCTAACCAAAGGAACGCACCTTTGATTTTATGAAGATAGGCGGAGAAGTCTTCTGCTGCCATAGATGGGAACTCAGGATGTACCACTGCATCTTTACCAAGATATTTCTCTACAATGGATGTGGCATAATCAATGGCTTCTAGATTATTGATAGTAGCACCATGACCCCTTTTATAATCCAAAGTGCTTTCCGTTTTAAACATCACATCGAGGGCCTGTAAGCTTTCCCCTAAACGTCGCTCAATATAATCCCGTTTTTCAGGTGCATAGGTACGACATGTTCCTTCTAGATATACATCGCCACAGCCCACATTGTATCGATCACCGCCATTTATAACACCTATGGTACATACAAGATTTTCCATAGGATTCGTTTCGCGAGCGACCATGGACTCCACAGTTACAATCCAGTTCGCTGCGGCCACAATAGCATCAACCCCATTGTGAGGCTCCGCACCATGGGTTGATTTGCCCTTAATATGTACAAGGAAGTGGTCTGATGCAGCCATCAAATTACCTTTTTTTAGACCTATAGTGCCAATGGGTAATTGTGGCCATACATGAAGTCCATATATTTCATCTACGTCATCAAGGATACCGCTATCTACAATACCTTGTGCTCCTGGGAATAACGCTTCCTCTTCGGAAGGTTGGAATACAAGCTTTACGGTGCCGTGCAATTGATCTTTAATAGACTGTAAAATCGCTGCTGCACCAAGTAAAATTGCCATGTGGCTATCATGACCACAGGCATGCATAACGCCTTCATTTTGTGAAGCAAAGGGCAATCCTGTTATCTCATGTATGGGTAAGGCATCCATATCGGCACGCAATGCAATAACAGGGCCTGTATGAGCACCTTCTATCTTACCGATTACAGCATAATCAGAAACATCGTTTACAAAAGAGATTCCTAGTTCACCAAATACCTTTTGAATAAATAAAGATGTATTTTTTTCTTCACCCGACAATTCTGGATGGCTATGAATATGTCGACGCCATTCCACAACCTTTTCTTTATATTGGGAGGCATATGTTTTTATTAAGTCTTGTAATGCATTCATTACTCTATCTCCTTTATACACTATATGCATACTTTATACATATTTAGCGTATTTTTATAACCTATATACGTATTATAATACTACATTTTATAATAAGCAAGTTTTTATACGTATTTTTCGTATTTTTATTTGTTATATTGTACATTAACTTTACTCATAAAGGCTTAATGCTTTTTATTAGACAAAAAAGACACCGCCCAAAGGAGGTGTCTTTCTCTTATTTTTCAATGACTGATTCGTCGATCTGGGTACCATCAGGTAAGAATGATTTTATAATCAGCTTATTTGGTGTTACGGTCATAGACATATAATTATTCGTTTCAGGCTGAGGTGCTACATATACATCTAAGGGATGTTGCTTCCACTTAGGACGTCGTGCATCACCAGCTATCCCTGTAAGGATATATAATGGACCAGTTGGATTTCGATCAAAGTTTCGTACATGACCGCGGTTGCGATATGTATGTAAATGAGCAGATAATACTAAGTCCACGTTAAACTCATCGAAGATAGGCATAAATAGTACTCCCTCATCATCGAAACCTACATCTCGACTAGCACCTGGTCGGTCAAAGGCATATTGGAATGGATCACGATGCATGAGGACTACAGTCCACTTTTTAGTATTAGCTGCTAAATCTTGACGTAGCCACTGAACCTCTACATCGTACAAATCAGGATGATGAGTATCATGATTATCCTCATGATTACTTTCATACAACATCGTATCTAATACAACGTAATGCACATCGCCAAAATCATAGGAATAATAACGTCGATTAAAGGTTTCGTTTCCATTAGGTGGTACATCAAAATAATTTAGATATGCACGCGGTTCACGCATTTTCCAATCTAATGTATACATCTCGTGATTGCCTAAGGTCGTTGCTAACGGCACATTAGCACTCAATGGTCTGATGGAATTTAACCAAGTGCGCCATTGATAGGCTTGTTCGCCATTATCTACAAGATCCCCCATGCTAATATACAAGGCTGTATTCGGATTGCGTTTTGCTGAATCTTTTACGATTCGTTCCCACTCAGAGTAATCGCCAGACTGCGAATCTGGATAGATGAGAACATCATATTCTTTAGCGCCTGCAGTTTCCAATGAATACCAATCACTGCGACGATCATTACTATAACCAACACGATATTCATATTTTGTATTAGGCGTTAGACCTGTCAATGTAGCCTCATGAATATAAGTAGTGCTACCGTCATCGGTAAAAACTTTATCCGTTGTCCCTATCGTTTGAGTAGTTTCAGAACCTGCTAGGCGATACTCTATTACCGCATCACTTTCACTGCTATCTGATTGCCACATTATGGTACGGCTCGTACTGTTATCTTGAGCTACGATTTGCCGAATATAACGGATTTCAGAGTCAAGTAAGGGCTTAATCTCTTGCCCACTCACTACAGCGGCCGTCCTAGCTATTCGACTTTGTATGGCATCTTTATAGGCATAGCCGCCTACAGATACGCCTACTAAGACAACAATAGCTAATATAGATGTAATTAATCTTTTTTTATTCATATAGTCCCAATATTATTTTTCGTAAAATTGTTTCATTTGAGTGTAGCCATTAACAATGACTTCGATTTCGCCCGTTCTAGGATGGAAGATAAGTCCGTGAATTGGCACGTCTTTTGGAATCAAAGGATTCATGCGCAATTCGTCCACTGTATCCTCTACATTTTCCGCTGGATGTATAAACCCATCCGCCCAGCGTTCCATTTCTTTACGGACCATATGAATCGCTTCTGGTGCAATACCACGAGCCAACATTTTTTCTGTTAGATCTTTTGCCGTAGTTTTTGCCATACCACATTCGTGATGACCAATGATAAAAATTTCGTTAACGCCTAGCTCATAAATACAAACAAGTAAACTACGTACAACGCCATCAAAGGGACCTGTAATACAGTTGCCTGCAGTCTTTACGATTTTCGCTTCACCGCGCCCAATATCCATGGAATCTTCTAAGAAGTTAACAAGACGTGTATCCATACATGTAACAATTGCCATTTCACGACTAGGCATTTTACTACACTTTGTATCTGTATCTACATAACCTGTATTTTGATCTTCTACATATTCTCGATTATGGGCTAAAATATCATCTAATAAGCTCATAGTACCTCCTATATAAAAAGACTTTGGCATACAACCAAGGTCTCTATATCAATAATGCTCGATATACATATTATATCATATTAAGTTGTACACGCTTTAAGCCACAAAAAATAGGTCTATTCAAATACATGTATTATATATTTGAATAGACCTAAATCGCTTTTAAAGTGCTTGAGTACACACCTTATCTATCAGGTGTAGATAATGCTTCGATAGCTACGCTACCACCGCGTACAACTTCAATACGATTGACGAACATATCTTTAAATAAGGCAATCATGTCATTATTTTTAGATACGGTCTTTACACATTGTACTAGTACAGATTTACGATTATAATCCACAACTAATAGATCAAAGGTTTGGGCAATGCGGAAAATTTCTTGTTTGTCCGCTTCTTTACAGCTATTGACCTTGATAAATAGTAATTCTTTTTTCGTAATTCGCATGTCAGTAAAGTCGATAACTTTAATAACCTCCACACTGCGATTTAGTTGCTTAATAATTTGTTCGTACGTCAAATCATCACAAGTAAGATCAATAGTCATGCGAGACATAGTAGGGTCTTCAGTTTCCCCTACCGTCAATGTGTCAAGATTATAATTTTTGCCTGCGAAGAGGCCTGAAATCTTAGCTAGTACACCAATTTGGTTTTCTACATACGCTGAAATACAGCGTTTTTTCATTTGTACTTCCATAGCCCCTCCTATTTTTTATCCTTCAACAACATATCACTTAAAGACTTACCTGCTGGTACCATTGGCAACACATTGAGCTCCGTTGGAATGATGAACTCAAGTAGGGTTGGACCATTTTTGAAAGTATCTGCCAATTGGAACCCTTTTTCGATGTCCTCTACCTTAGTAATACGCATTGCCTTTGCGCCATAAGCTTCCGCCAATTTCACAAAATCCGGTACATATTCAAACTCATCATTATCGATTATATCACGTGTTACTAGGGCACTTTCATCCATCAATAAATTCGTGCATGCATATCGTTTATCGTAAAATAATTGCTGCCATTGGCGTACATTTCCGAGGAAGCCATTATTTAAAATAATTAACGTCACAGGCAAACGGTAGTGCATAGCAGTGGCAAACTCTTGGATATTCATTTGCACGCCACCATCACCACAGATGGCAAAAACACGCTTATCTGGATTTCCCATTTGCGCCCCTAATGCAGCAGGGAAACCATAGCCCATAGTCCCTAAGCCACCAGACGTCAACATTTGATATTGCCCTTTCACATCAAGGAACTGGGTAGTCCACAATTGATTTTGACCTACATCGGTTGTAACGATAGGATGTTCATAGTGATGATTGATGTACTCGATAACAGTTTGAGGTGTTAACCCCTCTTCGTCAGTTTGAGTGACAGGGCGCTCTGCCTTAAGTTGCTGTAATTGTTTTGGCCATTCGCCAAGATCGTGAGGTTCAATATATTCTAAGATTTTTTCGATAGCCAATTTAGCATCTGCTACGATTGGAATATCAACCTTAATATTTTTAAAAATAGATGCCGCATCTACATCAATATGGATAATCTTACAATTTTGTGCAAAGGTACTTAGTTTCCCCGTAATACGATCATTAAAGCGCGTACCAATAGAAATCATCACGTCACAGTCAGTTATAGCTACATTAGGAGCATAGCCACCGTGAATCCCTACATTACCAAGATACAATGGATGACGGCTGTCAATAGCACCTTTCCCCATCAAGGTTGTTACAACAGGTATCCCTGTTTTTTCAACCAACTCCATCATAAGGTCGTTGGCACCACTAATGCTTACCCCACCGCCTAATAGGAATAGAGGCCTTTTAGCTTTACTAATAATAGAACAGGCCTTTTTAACTTGACCTACGTGAACAGTGGTATTTGGTTTGTAACCGCGAATATTAACCTCTGTAGGATACTCATCAGACCCCATAGCCTTCTGAATATTCTTAGGAATATCTACTACAACAGGACCTGGACGACCTGTGCGAGCAATGTAAAAAGCTTCTTTCAAAATACGACCTAAATCTTTACGGTCGCGAACAGTAACGGCATATTTACAAATATTGCGCACGATGCCAACAGTATCTACCTCTTGAAAAGCATCATTGCCCATGAGACCTAAATCAACTTGACCAGTGATACAAACGAGAGGCACACTATCTGCATAAGCTGTAGCAATACCAGTCACAAGATTTGTAGCACCAGGTCCAGAGGTTACCATACACACCCCTACTTTACCAGTACTGCGGGCATATCCATCTGCAGCATGAGCCAATGCTTGCTCATGACGAGGCAAGATAACCTTTACCTGATCTTGTTTATATAATTCATCCATGATGTCGATGGTTGCGGCCCCAGGATAGTTAAATAAAAACTCTACCTGCTCCTCTTGAAGGGCTTTTACCAAATACTGTGCGCCTGAAATCATAGGTCTCTCCTTATCTATGTAATACATGCATATTGCATTCTCAATATTCTCGTTAGATATATCTAAAAAATTGAATATCTCATATAGATATGTTATACTCAGTAGTGTACCATATGTTGTGGTACATGAGTATGTATAAAATCTCAAATTATAGAAATATCTGTAGATTCTATCTGGAAAGGACTGTGTAACATGAAAGAAATCTTAGGTTTCCACTTGAACGGTTGCCCTTATTGCGCAAATGCATTCCGTGCTATCGATGAACTCGTTGCAGAAAACCCTGCATACGCAGATATTCACATCAACTGGGTTGAAGATCAAGACGCTCATGAGCTCTTCAAAACTCACCCATATGAATACTATCCAAATTTATGGTTCGACCTCGACAAACAATACGAGGCTCAACCTGGTGAAAGCTATGACCAAACAAAAGCTTTAATTAAAGCGGTATTGGACAAAGCAATCGCGTAACATAGTATTACATGAAAATATGATAAAACCATTAAGAAAGAGGCTAGCAATGCTAGCCTCTTTTTTTATCTTTCCATTCAAAATACATATGTTTAATGACTTGGATTGGTGATACAAACAACATTCTAGGTCCACCATAGCGCATGATTTCTCGTATTTTTTCACGATATGTAGAAGCATAGCAATGCGTTTTACATACGCTACAGAAGGTTTTGCTTTCCATATGAGGACATACATCTATACGATGTTCTGCATACTGCCAAACTTTCTGACACTCCTCACAAAGTTGCCCTTTAGGGGTATGGTGCTTATTATGACAATAGATGCCAATAATTTGGTACATAGTTTTTAATTCTAACTTACGTTTCTCATCAACTGTCATGTTTTTCTCCTATTTCACAGACCAAGAAACCCATGCCACCTTATCAACGGTCTTATTATGGATTTCTCCATCAATAGCTAGTGGTTCAATGAGATTTCTAATCTCTTCTTTCATGTCTTCCATGTCTCCCCATCCATTATTATGAAGTCGCATGGTAAAATAATTAACTGCCTTTTCAAGAGACATAACCTCTGTTTCAGGAACCGTTTTGTAAGTTACTTTCACATTATGCCCCATCTCATGGATTGCATCTAAACACTCTTTCATCTTACCATCCCACGGAAAAGAATCACGACCAAAGAAATGTTCAGATAGCATATCTACCATTTCGTCACTGCGTTCGCTGAATGCAATCCACAAGCATTTATCCTTACTTGCATCATGCATGGCGCGAATATTTTCTACATCAAACATAATTGGGCAGAAGATACTATAGGCCAAGTCAAAACTTTTATCCCAACCTAGTTCTTGACGAGTTTCATCAGACCAAGGGCCGATATATAAGCTAAGGTCTAAACTTTCTGACTCTGCCAATTGTTTAGCACCACGAATCATACCATCAGATAAATCAATACCAGTCGCTTTATAGCCTTCACGAGCTAAGCCCAATGCATAATCACAAACACCACAGCCTACATCAAGTGTACGACCATTCGCTGCAGGTAATAAATTTTCATCCTTTAAGAAGGCTAAAAAATCAGTGACCTGTGCCTTGCGATCCTCGCGATTGTGCATTTCTACAAAGTACTCAGAACGATGGTTCCATGCGTCTTGCTCATCACGCCAAACTTCGTTGACGGTAAGCTCTTTTATTTTATTTGTCATATTATCCCCTCTAAATAGCCACATCCCTAAATGGATGGGCTATAGATACATATATAAGTAATATTCACTTAGTTAAATTCACTACGTAATTTAACGCTCCCCTATATGTCCTAGTGTTCCGGCTAGGATGTTCAGATTTTCATATAGCTGTCCTTATTGTACATCATTCTCAAAACAAAATGTGTTACCCAAATCACATTTATTATGTTATTTCGATATTATTGAATATATAATTTCACATCAATAAACGAATTATCCATATCTAAAACTAACTCAGTAGCAAAAATACGTTCATACGTCATATACGGAAAAACTCCACTTAAAAAAGTGGAGTTTTTTTATCTCATATTTTATTACTAACAGAATTAAATTCTACCTGCTTGTATACATCTATTCTATATAACTATTTTTCTTCTTGCTTCTCTAAAGCTGTAGAACTATCACCAGTTTTTGATGCTTCTGATTCAGAAGTATCTTCAGCTTTTGCTATTTCTTGGTCATTGTTTTCTTCAGCCGTTACATTTTCATTATTAGAAGCAACTTCACGCTCTTGTCTAATGCGTTCTTCTCTCTTAGCTTGTGCCTCTTGTTCTTTCTTTTGTAAGGTCTCACTAACTTTTTCAGCAGTTTCCTTTAATTTATTGCAACCTTTTTTAGCTAGATCTTTAATAGCTTTAGAATCAGCACCACTGAACTCAGAAAACGCACCTTCTCTATTTGGCTCAAAAAACGGCGCTTCTTTAAAGCCCAATAATGATGCAGCAAATACCATTGGAATTTGTGCCAAAGTACTATTGTATTGTTTCACTTGATAGTTATAAACTTCACGCTTATTTGAGATCAATATATCATTTTCTCTAAGAGATTCCTGGAATTCAGCATATTGAGTATGGGCCTTCAAATCCGGAAATTGATTTACTAAGGCAGTAATATTTTCTACCGCTTTGGATGTTTCACGAGCCATCTCTACAAAGGTATTGGACAATTTTAAAGGAGTTAATTTTTCATAACCATCTAGCTCATTTACAAGGTTAATAAACTCATTTATGATAGACACCTTTTTCTCATAGAAAGCCATAATATTAGTACGAGTCTCTCTGATTTCTCCAGACAAGTTTTGCAACAAGTTATATTGTTTAATGAATAGGTAAATTAAGAATACAATTAATAAAAATAAAAGTGTTGAAAGCATAAAAACACCTCCAGATCTACATCAAATAACAATGTAAATTTTGAGGACATTATATCATACCAACTATATAAGGAGTGTGAAATTTCAATCATGAAGCAACATAATCCTATTAATCTTCAATCATTACTCGATATACTGGCATTCTATCTACTGTTTCTACATATTCTTATCCTTCAAAATAATCTTGTCCTTCTACTATTTATTAGCAATTTGATTATAAAAATGATTCCATACATTACTTATATTTATTATAATAGCGATAAGGAGGACTTAATAGTATGGGAAAATATATGATAATCCTAATGTTTACATTAGTAGCTATTACTGTAGTTTTTGCTACTTATAACCTATCTATAATTAGATCGATGCCTCCTGAAGAGCGTTATAAACTTCTTTACTTTAAGGATGATCAAGTTTCTATAGGCATTGGATTAGTAAAAAGAACCTATAAATTAAAAGATATTCGAGAAGTGCGTTTCTCCAAGGGAAAAAAATTCCGTAGTATGGGAAGCTGGGCAGGCAGAATGAAGATTTGCAAACTAAATGGTAAGACAAGTCGTTGGATAGAATTTGATGGTACTGTCTATTACAAAAAGATGGTATATATAACAAATGAAGAAATCATTGATAAATCAATAGACCTACTCATGAATGAATTTAGATCTAGAGGAATTCAGTGTAATAAATATAGATAGTAAAGTTAAAACACTAAAGTACGCTAAATTATGATATTCGAATATATAATTCTCTGTCCTATAGACTAATTATAGACATACAAAAAGGCTTCTCGAAATTTCGAGAAGCCTTTTATTTGGTGCGCCTAGCAGGATTCGAACCTGCGCACCCGGTTCCGGAGACCGGCGCTCTATCCCCTGAGCTATAGGCGCATGAATACCTAAAAATTATACCATATTACGCTATGCTTCGATAGTATAAAGTATATGAGGCAGATAGGCTTATAAAAAAGCCCTCAATGTAGATTAAAATTTCAGCTACCATTGAGGACCTATCAGTATATATATTTCGCTTAAAGTTTCTCTTTAAGCACTGCTAGTAGAGCATCACAACTACGACTGACATCATCATAGGTTTCGTCAAAGTTTCCCGTATACCAAGGGTCCTTTACATCACGGCTTTCACCAACAAAAGACATTGCCTTGTAAACCTTAGCATCTACGTCATCCCCAATAATACGCTTTAAATTACGCGCATTATTTTCATCCATAATGATGAGATAATCAAAGTTATAATAATCTTCCATCATCACTTGACGTGCCTTACGACGAGTATAGGGAATACCCATTTCATCTAATTTCTGTTTAGTCCCATAATGAGTGTCGTTCCCTATCTCCTCACGAGATGTAGCTGCAGACTCAATATAAATAGAATCACTTAGTCCAGCCTGCTCAACAATATGCTTCATATAAAACTCTGCCATCGTAGAACGGCAAATATTGCCATGACAGATGAATAAAATATTAACCATTATAACTCCTAATGAATAGAAACTTAATCATAAAAAACTCCTTATATACTAATGGTCCTTACAGCATACGCTATAAGGACCATTAATGCAATATTCAATTAAAAATTATGCCGTATCCCAGCATCAATGCGCCATGTATTTTCTACGATAGCACCAAAGTTTTTAGTGAATGTACCATATAGATATGTACTAGGACGGACACTCCAAGACCCACCAATTTCAGCATCAAGCCATGTATCCTTCAAATCTACTGTTGTTTGTACTGTTGGATTGCCTGGTGCGGAATATGTTGTATTTGCCTTACCAGAGAATTCATGCGCTAACGCTAATTTAACGAAGATATTGGATTTTTCTGTTTCTTTTCCAATGCCAATACCAAGTCTGCCTACAGCAGAGTTCACAGCATCAGCTTTCACATGCATAGAACCACCACCCACAACAGACGCATCATAGGATACACCATTCAAACGGCCTACAATAAATTCTACACTAGGATCGATGTAGAAGCCATTTTCCTTCTTAATACGTTTACCATATTCAGCGCTTAAGGATGTGCCATATGTATGGTAATTACCGTTCACACGTTGTCCACCTACGGAGTAGAGCTTATAATCATTGGATAATCTATTACCACGTGCAATGATATCTAAATAACGACCATCGACATGATGTTTTGTACCATATAAGGCAATACCACCAAGTTTACCGTCCCCACTACCATTAACGTATGAATTACTAGAAGTACTGTAATCAATAGCACCACCAAAAATCCAACCATTAGATACTTTATGATCGTAGCCAACTTGTACGCCATTATACGTCATATGTGCATCAGCACCGTCTGTGATTTTAGATTTACCGCCTATATATTTCGCCCATACACCTTGATTTGTATTAGCTAGACGAAGATCTCCTAAACGGCGTTGTAAATCATTGGTATTACTCTTCCATGCCATAGCGGTCGATGTAAGAGCAGATTTTGAACCACTCACTAAGGATGATTCACTAGCACGATTAATCTTTGTTGTATCATTTACAACAAGACGCCCCTGTGAGTCAAAATGATCTGCACCTAGTTCTGCAACAGCACCAGGACTAGTAATACCTTCATTAATTTGAACTGTTGTGCTCAGTTTCTTATCATTGCCCGTATATTGTAATTTATTGGCTAAGGCTTGTATTTCCTTTTTATAACTTGCCTCATCAATGGTATTACCGGAATGTTCACCTTGAACGGTAATATGGCTATTGTCTGCTGCATGTTCAACTACAATTTGCCCTTTTCCATCTTCACTAGCAGGTACTCCAGATTTATAAATAGCATTCACATAGCCGCTATAGTTCTGAATCGTAATAGGACGTGCATCGATAGGATGAATATTACCAGCTGCCGTTGGATTAACACCACCTACAAGGTTACGAACCTTACTACCCTTATATAGATATGCTGCATTATCCCCAGATGGACGTTCTTTTTTAGGGGTAGGACGCTCCATACCAATCCATTCATTATTCCAAGTTCCTCCATTTTGTAAGTAAATATCAGCACCAGAATTATGAGGGTTCTTATTGCTTTCGGCATATTCATTTAATACAGCACCCGTAAGTTTAGAATTAGGTGTTGTAAAAGCTAATGCTATATTCGTTGGCATTTCGTTATGATTTGGATCACGACCATAATCCTTATTAATTAACCCTACATTCCCAACAGCGACCAATTCTTTAGAACCCGGATGTTTACCATCAGAGCCAGTATTAACGTATACATCACCCTCTTCTGCCACCACAGAGTAAGTATCAGAAGTTTCTAAAGGATGCGTGATGATACGTCCACCACCATCAACAATAATATGACCACGTTGATTAGCTTGTAAACCGACACCGATAGCATCGATATCTACATTGCCTTTGACGTGAATATTAGTATCTCCATAATCTCTATCAGGATTGTCCTTGCTGAGTCTTGGCACTTTACCACCGTAACCAGCATACACAGCGCTCATATAGTAATGACCGAGTTCCCTTTTTGAGGCTGGTGCATCATTTTTAAGGCGTACAATCAAATCTTTATCCACCGTCAATTGTGATCCAAATCCATTATAAATACCTGATACATTTTTAGTTTTACCTGTATCTGTTAAGCTTTTACCATGCACATTAACCGTCAAGGTATCTTCTATATGCTTAACTTCTGGTTGTGTTTGTACCGGTGACCCCATTGTTAAGCCAAGCAATTCCTCCGCTTTATCGCTTGTGGCATTAATTTCTGTAGCAAATACAGAGCAGGTCATTCCAGTTAATACAAATGCAGCCATCACAGCCGATACATTTCGTTGTAATTTCATAAAAATCTCTCTTTCTTACCTCACCCAATACGAGGCTCTCACAGAACGCATTTATACGTACACCCTAAAATTATAAAAAGACCCCCTAAGTCCAACTTAGGAGGTCTTTTTATTTCACACACTTAGTAAATAGTATATCCTATATTATTCAGGATTGATGATGAAGGACAATGCACTGAAGTATTTATTTTGCTCACCTTTAGTTTGAGTTGGGAAGCCCACTTCAACGCCTACTACGTTAAGGCCATTAGCACTTACAGTAACAGTTGCTTTACCATTAGCATCTGCTTGGCTTTCGTTAGTAAGATCATTAATTACGTCTTTAATAAGAGGTGCATTTGCATATGGTTTACCGTCTTTCAAGACTTGGATTTCATATGTATCACCTTTTCTAAGAGTTAATGGGTTAACAGATGGAATGATTTGAATGAAAGCATCTTTATTATTGAAAGGTTTTGCTTCTGCATTCCAGTAGTGAACGTCATATTTAATGGCATGTGTACTTTTTTGAGCACCTGGTACTTCAGAGATTGGTTTATGAACAGTTTTACCATCTTTGTCTTTTGTCCAGTAGCCATAGTCAAAGTCAGTTACTGTAATACCCAATTTATCATTTGGTACAACTACTACATTTTTTTCATGTTTAATAACTTGTACAGGAATTACCATGCCATTGTTATCTAAACCAATGATACTTTTTACCATTTCTGGGCTATACGCATCATCAACAGGGCCTTCGCCAAGTACTAGCGCTTTTTCATCTAAGCGGTTAGCAAAGAATACGCCATGCGCATCAACGGAAGAACACACACAACCTGCAGCCAAACCCACTGCAAATAAAGAAGCTAAGATTTTCTTATTCATAAGAACCTCCATAATCAATAACTTATTTCAACAAACTTAATATTATTATACAGCGTTACAAATATTTCGTATATACCAATACCCCTATCAGCAAGTTATTATGCGTATTTAGTATATTAACATATTTTTATACCCATTAATCATAAATGATAAAATTATCATCTATTTTCATGGAGATATAATTCGCAGGAATATGTTAGATAACAACTTATAGATTAGATAAAAAAGGCGCCCCCTAAGGAGCGCCTTAATATATCTGCATGAGATATTATTTTTTATTCTTTGCTGCTTTCGCACGTGCGTTACGATCAAGGATTGTTTTACGCATACGAATACTTTCAGGTGTTACTTCAACAAGTTCGTCATCGTTGATCCACTCAAGAGCTTGTTCCAAGGAGAAGATACGAGGTGGAGTCAAGCGTACCGCTTCATCAGAGGAGCTAGAACGCATGTTGGTAACATGTTTTTTCTTACATGGGTTAACATCCATATCAAGTTCACGTGTATTTTCACCGATAACTTGGCCTGCATACACGTCTTGGTTAGGGCCAACGAACAATGTACCACGGTCTTGAACAGAGTTCAAACCATATGGAGTAGTTTCGCCATTTTCGAATGCTACCAAAGCACCACGTGTACGGGAAGGAATTTCACCTTTATATGGTGCATAACCATGGAATACATGGTTCATGATACCATTACCTTTTGTAGCTGTTAAGAATTGGGCACGGAAACCAATCAAACCACGAGCAGGAACTACGAATTCCATGCGAAGGTAACCAGCTAATTCAACCATATTAGTCAACTCAGCTTTACGTTGACCAAGGTTTTCCATTACGGTTCCCATGAATTCTTGAGGCACGTCGATAGTCAATGCTTCAAGTGGTTCACACAATTGGTCGTTAATAGTTTTGAAGATTACGCGAGGTTTACCTACTTGTAATTCGTAGCCTTCACGACGCATAGTTTCAATCAATACTGCCAAATGCAATTCGCCACGACCAGATACTTTGAACGCATCTGCAGAATCAGTTTCTTCTACTTTCATGGATACGTTAGTTTCTACTTCGCGGAACAAACGATCACGCAAGTGACGGGATGTAACAAATTCACCTTCACGGCCTGCGAATGGAGAGTTATTTACGGAGAATACCATGGACAATGTTGGTTCGTCGATGGAGATGGATGGTAATGCTTCAGGATTTTCAGCATCTGCTACTGTTTCGCCGATGTTGATATCGTCAATACCAGCAAATGCAATGATATCACCCATTTCAGCTTCATCAGTTTCAACACGGTTTAAGCCATTGTATGTGTACACACGACCGATTTTCGCTTTACGAGTACTTTCACCATTCATGATAGCCACTTGTTGGTTGGTTTTCATTTTACCGCGAACGATACGACCTACGGCGATTTTACCGATGAAGTTATCGTAATCAAGTGTAGTTACCATAAATTGAAGAGGACCTTCCATATCACCTTGTGGTGCAGGAATTTCATCGATCAATGTTTTGAATAACGGCTCCATGTTTACAGCTTCATCATCCCAATTAGTTTTGGACACACCTGAACGAGCAGATGCGTATACTACAGGGAAGTCGAGTTGATCATCATCAGCTTCAAGTTCCATGAATAATTCAAGAACTTCATCTTCAACCTCTTTAACGCGTTGGTCAGGACGGTCGATTTTATTGATAACTACGATTGGTTTTAATTTTTGTTCTAAGGCTTTACGCAAAACGTATTTAGTTTGAGGCATTGGACCTTCGTAAGCATCTACGAGAAGCAATACGCCATCAACCATGTTAAGTACGCGTTCCACTTCGCCGCCGAAGTCAGCATGGCCTGGAGTATCAACGATGTTGATTTTAATACCATCATGCATTACAGCAGTGTTTTTAGACAAAATAGTAATACCGCGTTCACGTTCCAAGTCGTTGGAGTCCATTACGCGTTCTGCTACTTTTTCATTTTCACGGAACACATGGCTTTGTTTTAATAACGCGTCCACCAAAGTAGTTTTACCATGGTCAACGTGGGCGATAATCGCTACATTACGAAGATTTTCGCGAATCATAAGATCCTCCCTTTAATTCTTTCAGTATATTCTATATCACATAGCCTCGATAAAACAGGCTATGCAAGTATATTCCCCAAAATTGGCAACAGTTAATTATAACGCAGTCTATAGAAAAAAGTCAAAACAGTACACCTATTCTAATCATGGCAATTTCAACATTCGATTATACTTTTGACTCATCTTAAGACACAACCTATTTATGCTCTATCGCCCGCTTAGCAGATTTACGCAACAACGGAATTTGTTTATCTGTTAAATGGAAACAGAATTTAGGAATCAACTTTTCTATAATCTCCTTATCAGAGGCTTTCAAAATATATTCTGGCTGTAGTATAAGTTCTAATGCATCAAGCCCAGGATAATCTTTACCTATACTCCAATCATGATTTTTATTAAACGGACAGCAGTCTTGGCAATTATCACAACCTAATATCCACTCTTCCAACATATCCTCTGTCACACCTTCTGGCAATTTACCATCACCAAAGGTATTGATATAAGATACACAGGTTAATGGATTCATTGTAAAAGGTGCAGATAGAGACTTCGTTTTACACTTTTGCTGACATAAATCGCAAGTCTCTGGACATGGTGGTATCTCTAGATGACGAATATACTCACAAGGCTGATCAATTAAATAGGCTACCAATTCATAATTAGAGCCTTTAGGTCCATAAAAGAAATTGTTTTTTCTATAAATTCCAAGTCCTGCCGCTACAGAAGCAGGGCGCAAAGGAACAACACCAGTAGGCTTTGCTGTTTCACCACCAATAAATTGGATGTTCTTATCATTGAACCATGTTTCAAAAGATCGCCTTTGTTTGACTTCGACCCCATCAGGGATATTAGCTAACGATAGTAGTAAGCCTTTTGCATATCGCTTTTGAAGCGAAGCAGGAAACTTATACGCTCCAAAATATTCAGTACAAACCACTATAGATTGTGCCCAAGGATAGTTTTCTTTCAATGTTAAAAAGGCATTACTATGTGCATATACCTTTTTACTTTCAGGTACATCTTCTAAACGCTTTATCATTCGTTCTTTATAAAAATCAAGTGCATCAAGAGATACTATACCACAATCGTCATACCCACATGCTAGTGCTTTATCATGAATCTCTGGGGCCAACAAAGTATTCATATCATCGCCTCCCAAATATAGACTAACTATATAAATATCATACGCTTATAATGGACATAAAAAAAGATTTCTTATGAATCCATCATCCCTAAAAAGAGTAACGTTACATAAGAAATCTTATATTAGTATTTAGTTGATATTAGTCTTCACCAATCATTCGTACTTCGGGCTCAAGGTGTACGCCATGTCTATCGTACACACGACGCTGTACTTCTGCAATCAAATCAAGTACGTCCTTTGCACTAGCACTACCTGTATTAATGACAAAGCCTGCATGTTTGTGGGACACTTGCGCATCACCTACAGACAACCCCTTTAGTCCTGTTTGTTCAATCAATGTACCTGCAAAGTACCCTGGTGGGCGTTTAAAGGTTGAACCTGCACTAGCATACTCTAAAGGCTGTTTAGATTCGCGCTTTTCGGTCAACTCATCCATGCGAGCCTTAATGGTATCCTTATCACCTGGTTTGAGTGTCATAATGACTTCTCCAATAACCTCATGATTATCGTGGAATACACTATGACGATAAGCAAAGTCCAGGTGAGATGCATCATACTCTTTAATATTTCCTTGGAAATCTACGGCTCTCACTGCAGTAACTACGTGGCTCATTTCCCCATCATAAGCACCTGCATTCATAAATACGGCACCACCAAGTGTACCTGGAATACCAATGGCAAATTCAAGACCAGATAAACTATTCTGCCAAGCAAATTCAGAAGCATCTTTTAACATATATCCGGAACCAATGCACAATGTGTTTTCATTACAGTCCATGATTTGAGTCATATGTCGAACTGATACAACAGCACCACGAATTCCTCCGTCTTTCACCAAAATATTAGATCCACAACCAATAATAGTTACAGGCACATCTAATTCGTGAATGGTACGAAGCGTAAAACTAAGTTCTGCCATCGTAGTAGGTTCAATAAATAAGTCTGCAGGTCCTCCAATTTTGAATGTCGTATGATGACAAAGGAGCTCCTGCTCACGTACACGTGTACTTGGTAATTTTTCTAATAAAGCTGTTTGTAATACCTTAATGTTGTGGTTGTTGTTCGCCATGATCTAACACTTTCATCCCCTCAGTGATTGGTTCGCTAATGATTTTGTAAATATCATTAGAAATCTGGCTCCAACGCATTTGCGCTTGCAAATAAGCAGCCGCTGCAGCATTTTCTTGAATTTGAGGCATCAATTCCTCTTGTTTCTTTTGCAACTCGTCCGCTTCTGGAGCACCAGACAACTTAGCATATTCCCATTGCATTTGTTGTGCCATAAATGTGCGAACCAACCCCGTTGCTACTGCATCTGCTTTCACTGCTTCCTGAGCAGCCATTAACTCTTTGTACTCTTCGGATTCACGCATTGCGTGAGCTAAATCATGAGCTTTATCGTAGTTCATAATATCCTCCTCCAAACAACACCGTTAAAATCGCTACCGGTCATATAGATTTGGTAGGTCTCCTAACACATAAGTATAATATATTCCTCAATTGTAAAAGTCTATTTATTTTGATTGAATCCAATTGCCTTCAGCCTTAAGGTCTGGATAATCAAGTTGGCGCATACCTTCATAAGCTATGATTGCCACCGCATTAGAAAGGTTCAGAGAACGTGCTTCATCTACCATGGGTATACGAATGCATGTATCCTCTTTACCATCTAATAAACTTTCAGGCAATCCTCTTGTTTCAGGGCCAAAAACAAGCATATCACCAATCTCGTATTTAACCTCAGAATGTGTATGCTTTGCCTTGGTAGTGGCGTAGAAATATCTACGATCAGGATATTTCTCAAATAGTTCTTGAATATTTTCATGTACTTGCACATCTACCAAATGCCAATAATCAAGACCGGCTCGCTTTACATGTTTATCATCGATGGAAAAGCCAAGGGGCTTGATAAGATGTAAGGTCATATGATTGGCCGCACATAAGCGTGCAATATTGCCTGTATTGCCGGGAATCTCCGGTTCATATAATACAATTTCCACTGTAAGCCTCTTTATATTATCACTATAGATGAAGAAAAAAGTTTCTTCTAACAATTTATTATACCATTAGAAGTAAACTACTGAATAAAAAGTTGATACTTCTTGATTAAAATATAGTTTCGCTAATAACTTTATCAGTCATTTTACACAAAAATAAGCCTTCTGTGTTTAACTTAATTGTAACACAGAAGGCTCATATATTTATTTCTTAGGTTGTCTATCCTCTTCTAATTTTTGACCATCTTTTTGTTGCCCTTCCGTCGTACCAGGTCGATCTTCTCGTGGAACATAGTAACGGCTAAATTTATCTACTCGACTTGTTGATGGCATATAAGCAACAATTTCACCTCTTCTTGCCTCTACAGACTTGATGTATTCAGCATCTGCTTTTTCAACTTCAGTTATTTTATCTTTTAAAAGAGCTTCTATAGTCTTTTTGCGTTCTTCCGCTTTATTTCTCAATGCTTGGTGTACCTTACCAAATGGTTTAATAATCTTTGCTTCATCCCTCATTAAAACAGAAATAGTTTGATCAATATTTACTTTTTCAGAAAGCGCCTGCCCTTTTAAGAAGCTATTAAACAGACGTCCAGTTCCATGACTAGTTTTAAGCATATTAATTGCTGTAACATTTAAAGTTTCCCACTCATATTTGGCATTTGCCAATTCATGAATGCGATATAATTCAGCGGTCAAAGTGTTGGCTTCATTAGCAGAGGCATAATAGCCACCACCAGCTTGAGCAATTTGTCTCAATAATGCATCTTGATTCGCATCGACATTAAACCCTATAATACCTAATATTACGTTGGTTTTGCCGCCTTTTAATTTTTCCGCCATAGCCACAGGATCACCGTCGCAAGTCTCGATACCATCGGTTATGATGTATAGAATATTAACATCCTTCTCACCGGTAAATTGGCTTAAATCAGCGGTGCCTTTTTCAATGGATTTGGCAACGGATGTCCAACCGGTCGGTTGAATCGGAGACATTACAGATTTTATTTTTTCACGGTCAAGCTTTGTTATTGGTTGTAACAATTCATTAGCGCCGCAAGATTCCACTCGTTTTTCCGCCGTATTATCACCTAAGTGACCAAATACGCGCAATCCTACATTAGCATTATCCGGCAGTGTCGTTAAAATTTCATTAATTGAATTTTTGGCGATATCCATCATGCTTTTACCTTGTATCTCATTGACCATGGATCCGCTGGCATCCAACACAATCTCAAGATTCAATTGTGTATTTTCCTTAATCGGTTGCTTTGTAAATGGATGAATTTTATCCTTTTGGAACACGAAATAGGAATATCGATCCAAATCATCTATAGGCTCATAATCATAAGCAGATACATAGAGGATTTGATTAAATAATCGATTAATCTCAGCTTCCGATGCGTCCTCAGAAACTGGTTTAACATCTTTAAACTGTTTTTCTACAAGACTCTTCCAAACCGCATATTCATCTTCAGTCCCTTTTTGAGAGTAAAATCCATAAGGGGTTTTACGAGGATGAACTACACCCGGTGCACCATTCACAATGGCATCATAGGTATAAACTGGATCTTTTAAATCACCATTAATACCTTTGCCGCGTTGTGCCTCATCTTCACTCATAGAGGCAGTGATATTGTTAATAGGATTATCCTTCCCACATCCAGCTGCGGTTACCAATAGCATAGCTGACATCATCGCAATAAATAATTTCGATCGTAACTTATTCATGTGCAGGCCCTCATAACATTCTCGTTCTTAATACACATTTTAATTATTTTGTAAGCATATTTTTTAGCTCAAGCTCACAAAGATTATTATTTCCAATATACTAATTTATCATGAAAGCATCGTGACTGATTTATTTGATACATTACCGTACAAAATGTCCGCTTTTACCGCCCTCTTTTTCAACGAGGTATGTAGGTCCTATAATCATACCCTTGTCAATAGCTTTGCACATATCGTAGACTGTTAAAAGTCCTACTTGAACCGCTGTAAGTGCTTCCATTTCAACACCTGTCTTTCCTGTCGTTTTTACGGTAGCCCGAACCTTAACAGCACGATTATGTGTAGCATCTGTACAGGCAGGACTTTCACCATCAACAAGAGTACAATGCACCTCTACCTTAGTTAATGCCAATGGATGACAAAGGGGAATTAGATTACTCGTCTGTTTCACACCCATAATAGCTGCTAATTGAGCCACACTAAGAACATCCCCTTTTTTTATTGTTCTCGCCTCGATGCGCTCATAAATGGCATCATTAATAGCAATAAAGCCTTCTGCCACGGCAGTACGAGTTGTAATATCCTTATCTGATACATCTACCATCCAAGCATTTCCATCTTGATCAAAATGTGTTAAATCCATAATACATCCTTACTAATTATGTATAAATTATCACCAATAGTTTTATTTTCATTTATTATATTATACAATAGAATTAAGAATTGTATGTACAAGGAAGGAAGTGTTCCTATGAAAACAAAACTAACTTATTTTGGTCACGCTTGCTTTATGCTCACACGTGGCGATGTATCCATGATTTTCGACCCATTCTTGACCGGTAATACATGGGATATCGCTAAAAAAGAAGACATCAAATGCCAATATATCTTTGTCAGTCATGGTCATGATGATCACTATGGAGACACAGATTTTATTGCCAAAGCAAATGATGCACTCGTTATCTCCACTGCTGAGGTGGCGGGTAAAGCGGCAGCTGCCGGTTGTCGTACACACGCCATGCATTTAGGTGGCAAGTTCGACTTTGAATTCGGTTCTGTTCGAATGGTTCCTGCCTTTCACGGCTCTGGTATCCCTGGCGGTCACGCTGCAGGTTGTATCGTAGATTTCTACGGAGATATCCTATACTTCGCTGGTGATACAGCACTCTTTAGCGATATGAAATTATTAAATCGTTTTGGTGAAATTGATTACGCCCTTCTTCCTATCGGTGATAATTACACAATGGGGGTTGAAGATGCAGCTCTTGCTGCTTCTTATGTAAAAGCACGTATTTCCATTCCAATTCACTACAAAACATGGCCTGTTATCGACCGCGAACCAGGTGTATTTACAAGCCTAGTAGAGGGCAAGTATAACCAAACAGCACTCATTATCGATCCAGGTTCCTCTATTGAGCTTAATAGCTAATACAAAATCTACAGACCTAAAAATGACGCAATCCAAAGGATTGCGTCATTTTTGTATATCGTCTTGGTTCAAGATCAAACCCATAAAAAATTGCATTCTAATAGACTAAATCTCTTGATTTGCCATAGAAAAGCCCCCACGGTTAGCCATGCGTACAAACTCATCAATATCTTGAGTTTCATCAATACCAACATAGCCGAGTTCACGAACCAGGCCGTATGGGGTATGCAAAGATAGTTGTGGGTTCTCACCGGTCAACACCCACAGCACCTTATAGCCTCTTGGCGCCTCTCGTAGTCGCTCTTCCCCTTTGCCATCTGTAAAGTATACAAGTAAATCTACACGGTTTTGATTAGCCAGAGAGAATACAGGGGTAAAGGCTGTTGCACCACGCACATCAAGGCGCGGCTTCACATCTTTCACGGATTCCATCGAATAGGTGCGGCGCACCTCATTATCACATTCTACAACGGTAATGCGATGGTTATAAGCATGCACGATTTGTAACACTTGCTCTAAGGCATTCGTAAACTCTACATCAGTTATACTACCACTCATGTCGAGAGCTACCCATACATTTGCCTTATGTTGGCGCAATGTACCAGCCAATTCCAAACGCTCAGGCTGACGACGATTACGACGCATCGTCGTTTTTTTGTATCCACTCGCTACCTTGCCCATCAGCTTTTTGAGATAAAAATACCACGGCAAAGCGCGTCGCGTTTTTTGGAATGTATCGATAAGACTTTTCACATAGCCTTCCATATCCCCCTTTGATGCTTCATTGATATAGCGCTCCGTGATTTGGTCCATCGTATCTGTATCAATAGAATCAGATTCATCCCAAATATCATGGCTAGTTTGAGGATCAAACTCCATAGCAACCGCTGTATCTGCATTATCGATGGGCACAAAGAGATCTGGTTTTTCTTTCATGACCTTATCAATAGCCTTCGCATAGTATTCAATGGTACGAAAACGCTTTAATAACAAACCAAAGCGCGCATTTACATTGGCTACCGTTACGGCATCACGGTCTACATGTTCAAGGTAATCATTTACGACCATGTCCATAGCCATATGGACTGCTGTTTTGTGAAAGCCTTGGCTCAGTGCTTTTACCCGCATCAAATGAGCAGAAATGATATGAAGAACTTCACGCTTAATACCATCCTTTATCACATCAGGCGATTGGCGTAACAAGATAAAGGGATTTACATATAATACATATCCGCCCTGTTTAAGATTAATACCAAAAGCACTGGCCATATCAAAGCGAATGCGATGAGTCATTTGTAAGTAAAAGTAACCAAAGAATTGGTCCTCTTCAAGGAGCAGACTATTTACATCATGTAATATGTTCCACAACCGTTGCTCATAGGCAGGTGTCATTATCGCTTGCTGCATAACGGAAAGGTCTGTCCCCTCCACTTGTACGTCTTCAAGAGCACGACCGATAGTACCTATATGGCTATCCGACATATTATGGTTCATAAGATCAGCCGCTATACGTTCAGGCGCCATGCTATGATGTTGTTCTTCATAGCTATCTACATATGCCTCATAGGATGCGTATATTTGCGTATACAAAGCCTCTGCTTCGCGATGTATGCGCTCTCGTTTCGCATGCCATCGATCAAGAGCCTCGATAGCTTCCGCATCATAAGAACCCGTCTTTTCCCAACCATCGATATGAGTCAGCAAATCCGAAGCATCACGTATATCATCCTTATCTAAGTTTCGTTGCATATTTACACCCCCTTTTCTTTAGAAAACAAATTTAATATATGTCACATGCTATATATCAATTAACCTCATAACTAATAATTTACTACAGTTGATTATCTATATAGATAGCTTCGATTTGGTTAACTACGGACATAAAATTATTTTTGCGCGTCAAAAAAAGTATCTACAAAAAGGTCATCTTCAATAGCATAAGCGTAAACACGCCCATACGTGTTACGAAGATCTTTCATAACCGCTACGCGCAAATCCCCTGGATACAAAGTTAAAAACTCCACAAAGTGATATACTTCCTGCGCATTGCTATTGCGATTTAAACGATGCAACATATTTTTTGCTGCTACATAAAGGCGAGTTGGGCTTTCACCTTTAACCTGCTCAGCCATAGACATAATAGCACCTGGTTTTTGAACCGCTGTTAATACATCATCAAAAGTAATAAGAGGTTCTTGGTCAGACTCGATAAAGTTTACAAAAGCCTCCGCAATGAGTTTACCTACGTTACCGCGGATAACATTCATAAATACGTCGCGACTATAGCTTGTGCCCTCTTGATTCTTATAGATTCTATATAGACCGGACACGCGTTCAAAGGAACGAGGTGTGGCATCGATATCGTCTTCGTGACGTTGATTTAAATATTCTGGATAGGAAGAAATAAATTCAATAACCTTTTCTTCAATACCAGCACCAATAGCCCAGTCAATCCATTGCATATAATCAGCATTCATATAAAGCCATACGAATCGGTTTTGTTGTGCCGGATCCATATCGATGGTTTGGTAATCAAAGGAATCCTCAGGGTTCATAGCGGCGATGATGCGCACTTGATCACTTAAAGAAAAGCCATTAATTTCACGGTTTAGAATAAGGTTCATCAACTCTTGTTGAACTGCATGTTCTGCACGGTTAATTTCGTCGATAAACAACAATACTTGGCGCCCTTTATCTACGGCTTGTGCCACATGTTCCAATGTATGATGCACAGCGTATACTGTAGTTTTCACATCCCGTGTATTGCCATGACCATCCGTATGAGTCACCGTTTCTACGGTAGGCAAGCCACCGATTTCACCTTCTTTTAAAAGGTTTCCATCGATAGTTACTAATTCCCAATTATGTACCTCTGCAACGCGCGCTGCGAGAGAGGTTTTACCTATACCCGTCTCACCGACGAGCAAGGGCACTTGATTAGCAGCAAGCACTAACTCAACGCTTGCCATTGTATCTATAAAGTTCATTGTATCTCCGTTCTAATATCTCAAATATTCGCCTACTGCAATTTTCTTAACACTTCTAGTACCATACCTATCAATAAGTGACAATATATCAATAGGCCATTTGGATTGACGTCCACCGATAGCTTTATTATTGATTAACTCGCGTACATAGTCTTCATCAACGGTATCCCTAGAAATGGCATCTAGAATTATATCTTTGATTTCGTCTACCGTAACGCCCAATGTATTAGGTATATAACCGACGATAGCCGCACTTACCTTAAATAAATGCAAAGCCAAGTCCTTAGTGAGATTTGTAATCTGACGCATTGCCTGTGGATCTTGCTTTACTGCTGCTTCTAGTACAGCTACGCTAGGCTCATCAATGTAGCGCAAGGCTAAGTAACTCTCTTGCACGGCTTGTAACTGCACAGCCTCGCTTGGGGCCTTGATATATTGTAAGGCATCATAATTCGCCTTCACCGCTTCTAATTGCAATTCTTCAGATGGGTTCGCAATATAGCGAATAGCCCAACCTGATTGAGCTAACGCACTTTTTATTAATGTATCAGACGGATTGTTGATATATTCTAAAACCGCCCAATCTTTTTCCACTAAGGCTTTTAACAATTCTTCTGTAGGATTTTCAACGAATTGTATAGCTCGTGGTGCTTGTGAAAGCGCCGTTTCAATAACCTTTTGAGTAGGTTCTTTAATATATTGTAACAGCATGCCGTTTTGTCCCACACATGTAAGTTGCATAGCTTCTGTAGGATTTGGAATATTTCGAATCCCATGTGGGTTATTGGTCAGCGCCGTTATATATTGTTCCTCTGTCATAATAACCTTCATTTCTATATTAAAAGGCCATACGAATACGTATGGCCTATACTGAATTCTATCTTATTATATCATATTTTTTCGATATATTTATATCTCTTTCGTATACTTACTACACTGTTAATGCATCTAAATCAGAATTATTCCCTATAACTAATAATTTTTCCTCTGCTGAAAGAATCGTAAACGGATTAGGAGGGACTTCTAAATCCTCCCCACGTCTAATCCCTACAGCATTAAGATTATATTTCTCACGCAGATTAGAATCTTTTAAGCAAGTGCCTACCAAAAATTTTGGCATATCAACTTCAATAAGGCTAATGCTTTTAGATAGCTGTAAATAATCCATTACATGTTCTCGTGTCAACGATTGAGCTAACCGTTGTGCCACATCGTATTCTGGATAGATAACCATATCTACCCCCATCTTCTTGAGCATCTTACCTTGGAGTGCATTTTCAGCTTTCGAAACCACATGAGGCATTTTCATTTCTTTCAATAACATCGAAGTCATAAGATTTGCCTGGATATTATCCCCAATAGCAACAATAACTATATCAAATTGGCTCAAAGCTAAGGCTTTAATAGCCTCTTCATCAGTAGTATCTGCTACGATAGCATGTGTTACATAGGGGGAAACCTTTTGTACAATTTCTGGATTAATATCTACACCTAAAACCTCATGATTCATAGAGGCTAACATCTTGGCGATGGTCGTACCAAATTGTCCAAGACCAATGACAGCAATGGTTTTATATTTCATGCTATATCTCCTGATAGGCTAACTATTCTACTCAATTACAACAATACATTCTCTTCTGCATACCCAATTGGCTTCGTTGGTGATGTCCTAAGAGCCCATGTACCAATAACGGTCATAACACCGACACGACCGGTAAACATAACAAGCATCAGCACCCATTTACTGCTTTCAGATAAATCAGGCGTAATTCCCGTCGTAAGGCCTACAGTCCCAAAGGCAGACGTAACCTCAAATAACAATCGGATAAAATCATAAGGCTCATCCCAGGCCAGATAACATGTGGCTATTAAAATAAGAAGGAGCGATAAAAATATAATCCCGTTGGCTTTAAGCACGGTTACTAATGAAATACGACGTTCAAAAATCTCCGTATCTGGACGGTTATTAAACAAGGTACGCGATGCAAGTATAGTTACTGCTACGGTGCTAATTTTAACGCCTCCACCGGTAGAGTTTGGGCCAGCACCAATAAACATGAGAATAATAGTAACAAACAAGGTAATTGGATGTAATGCATTATAGTCAACCGTTGCAATCCCAGCTGTACGCGGCGTAATCGCTTGAAATAAAGAGGCCATTATTTTATTCCAAATCGGTAATGACCCAAAGGTTTTTGGATTTGACCATTCCACACCTAAAAAAATGATAGTTCCTAATAAGATAAGAATCGCTGTGCCTACTAACATAATCTTAGTGTGAAGTTTTAAGTCAACAAATCGTCTCACCTTACGGTGTGACCATATGTCAAAGGCCGCTAAATAGCCAAAACCACCGATCACAATTAGCACGGCCGTATTGATATTAAATAATATGTCCCCTACCATAGCATACGGTAGATCATTATCAAAAAATACAAATCCAGCGTTACAAAAGGTGGAAATAGCTTGCATGATACCTGTATATAATGCAGCCTGTCCAATATAAGGATATAGCTGAATCGTATAGATTATGCCTCCTACAATTTCAATAGCAAAGGTATAAAGCATTAACTTTTTCGTAATATGTAGTAATCCAGTCATACCATCCTGTCCGACATCCTCGGACAAAAGCACACGATTTTTAAGGCCTACTCGTTTACCTAAAAGCAAAGCAATTATGGTTGTGAAAGATACAATGCCTAAACCACCTAACTGAATAAGGATAACCATTACAAGCTTACCAAATAAAGACCAATGATAATAAGTATCTACAGTGGCCAGCCCTGTTACCGAAACACAAGATACGGCTGTAAAAGCGGCATCTACAAGAGCCGTCGTTTGCCCCTGAGCACTCGCCATCGGTAACATAAGCAATAGGGTACCTATAATCATGACGCCTAGAAAGCTAAACGCTAATAATCGATATGGATTTTGTTGCATGTACCGTTGTACATGAGAATGGGAAATATCGTGCCACATACTGATTTACTCCAATCCCATTAACTTATTTACAACTTGTAAACTTGGTAAAGCGCTACGACCACCAATCCCTTGCGTATTTAAAGCTGCTACAGCGGACGCAAAAATAGCAGCCTTTTCTAGATCAGAATGTCCACAATGTTGTAATAAATCTATACCATATGTAGAGGTCTTTAACCCTTCCACCGGGGCTAACTCACTCAATAATGTAACAAGCTTTGAAAGAAATGCACCATGAAAACTATCTCCAGCCCCCGTTGTATCAACTACATGTTCTTGAGGAAATGCTTGGCAGCGATAGAAAGTTCCATCAGGCCATACGAAATAACTACCATTAGCGCCATCCGTAACCCCTGCAATAAGTGCGCCACGGTCATGAATGATATGGCAGGCCACTTCTAAATCAGTAGTGCCCGTATACTTTTCAGCATAATCACGAGCAACAATAACAATATGACTTGCCTCTGTAATAGATTTCATCTCTTCATCGTAGCGCTGTGCACCTCCATCGAGGGATATAATAGTACCAACCTCTTGTGCTAACGCCATGGCAGAACACATGAGTTGTCGATGACGTCCGTTAACATGTAAAATGAAAGCTTCTTTAATTAATTGCTTATGAGTATCTAAAAATACTGGCTCTGGCGCAGTAGAACGTTCAAAAAATACGGCACGCTCGCCAGTACTATGCTTTACGAGGATTGTAGCAACACCACTTTTTTCACCCTTTTCAATGTGGATAGCATCGGTATTAACATTATATTTTTTGAAATCATCTAAAATATGACGCCCCACCATATCGTCACCGATACTATCAATCATGGCCGTACGTGTACCATATTTCCCTGCAACGGCTAATGCTGTGGCTACAGGTCCACCACCATCGGTGGTAGATGATAAAACTTGCTGCACCTCACGTCCCGTTGGGTAATGATCCACAACGATGAAGCGGTCTAATGTGCTAGCTCCGATACCTAATATATCTATTTCTTTTTGAGGAAATGTACTCATACTACCCCCCTAAGCCTACAATTAGCTATATAACAATATTACTTTATATCTTATAAATTCAATATCTTTCTTATCAATTTATGATTTTAACAGTAATCAGTTTTTATAGCCTTATAGGTTTGTATATCTATTCTTATACTGTTTAAAGCCCTTTTAGTCTTATATCTACAGAATACCTTTCACGCTATAAAAAGTAAACCCCAGACCAAAGGCTGGGGTTACTTTGTACTACAAAGAGCACGTATATGTCACGTAATATGTCTTGTATATTATATGTTGGTTATTGGGAGAGGTTGTTAGAATTGAGGTGTAACATAATAGTTTAGGACATCATACGTTCCATCATATATTCAATTTCGTCAGCGCTCAAATTGTACATAGCTTGCACCATTCGTTCTGCAGACTCACCAGAAGCACCGCTCTTGGAAATTTCAGCTTTCGCCTTAGTAATAAGAGCCTCTTTACGTTGTGTCTCAGAATCCTCATCCGTTGGCACAGAGATATTCGCTTTTCCTTGACCAATGCCACGTACTTGTTGATTAGGATTCTCTTTAGAAGTTGTTTTTGTATCCTGAGCCGCTACTGCTTCTACAGCGAAGGAGTTCTTACCAGTCAAGATATATTCAACAGCTTCTAATGTACTTTGTGTAAGATTTACAGTCCAGAACTCACCGGCTGCAGTCAATTTGTAAAGTAAACCATTATAAACAACAAGGCCTCGTTCTTCCCATAATTTATAGAGCCAGTTCAATTCATCTAATCTTGAATCCATCTTTACTAAGCTCATAATATTGAGGAAACCTTGTTCTAGTTGGCTTACTACTTGATTAACGATAGGTTGTAATTCACTTTGTTTCATTAGTGCCATAAACGGTTTTTCACCACGGCTTACCATATCTTCATATGGTTTTAATGCGCGATGTAACATCATGCCATAGCCATCGACGTTACCACCTGCACCACTACCAAATGGGAACATTGGGACACCCGATTTAGCTAGAGTGTTATATAGGCTACGCTCACGATTATTAGCACTCCAATGTGCGGCACTCAATCGGCGATAAGATCGCGCATCTAGGTATTGTCGACCGAACTCGAACATATCCCCTTGCATCGCTGTTGTTGCTGCAGCAGGAACTTTCCCATTTTCAATGTCTTTATTGAGATCACTACCATCAAATACATTTAATTGATATAGGTCTGCACCATCAACGCCAGAACTTACCAAATCAGCTAAATCTTGTTCCCACACCTCCATAGTTTGACCAGGCAAACCATAGATTAAGTCAATAACAACAGAGCATTGACCATAAGCTTTTAAAGCAGCTAGCCGTTCTAATACGGTTTCTTTTGTATCTAAACGACCTACCATTTGACGCACTTCTGTGTTGAAAGATTGTACGCCGATGGACATACGGTTAACGCCGTTTGCCATCCAAACTTCAAGATTTTCAGGAATCAAATCGTGAATACGACCCTCTAAGGTAAGCTCATAATCGTTTGCCAATGGCAAGTACTCTTTAATGGCTTTGAGCAATCTTTCAGAGTTTGTCGGTGATAAAGATGTTGGTGTGCCACCGCCGATAAACACGGCATGGATCAAACCATCTTTTAATCTCGGACGTTCACTTGCGATCTTTAATTCACTAATTAAACCATCAATATATTGGTCTTCAACACTTTGACTCGTACCGTTTTGGAAGAAGCCACAATATGTGCATTTTGTCTTACAAAACGGAATATGAATGTAAGCGCATTGCATTTCACCCTTTTTAGGAACACCATTCATCAATGTATCCCAAACAGATTGTGTTTCTTTCGGTGAAACGAGCGTACCATTAAGGCCTGCATGAACAACCCGTTTATGAGGGAATGCACCACTCATCGGATTATCACATTTAAAACCTAATTGTAGATTTCGTTGTTTCTCCGGAATGGATTCAAAAAAACTTGCTAAACTCATACTCCAATCCCCTTTCAGAAATTAGGCTTGTAACTTTGCAAGTACAGATTTAGTAAATTCTTTTGCATTTGCAAAGTCTTGTTCATCTGGATGAGTTTCCGCCGCTTTATGTAGTGCATCGCGTTCTGGGCTTTGACCATGTGCAGATCCAGGTGGGAACATTTTATACATCATTTCGATTACTTTAGGATCGATTTTACCTTGGCATACGAAGCCATCTACAAGAGCTTCTTTGTTAGGCAACAATTCAGATGCTTTCTCGATACTTTCACGTGCATGATCAGAATCAGCATACATCCCTAGTGTGGCAAAGAATACCACATTAGGATTTTTTAAAGTTTCAATCAATTTTGCCGCTTCTTTATTCGCTGTACCGCGATCCACCCAAAAACCTACGAATACCGTATCATAATCAGCTAAATTTTCAGGTGCATCTTTTACAGAAACGCAAGGTGTTCCCTCAGGCATAACGGAAGCCATTGCTTCCGCTACACTTTTAGTATTTCCCGTAAGGGAAGAATATAAAATAATAGATTTCATATTTATCTCCTTTATTACTTAGATATATTTATTCTTCTTCATCTTCGCCATCGGCCTGTACTACAAAGTGTACAGGAACTTCTACTGGTTGTATATCCCCTGTTTCATTTGGATACGGAGTCGCTCGTCGCACTGCATCAAGAGCCGCTTCTACAAATATCTCATCCCCACCACTAGTTGGATATACGTCTATTAAATTACCATTAGTATCTAATTTAGCCATTACATTAATTGTAACATCTACGTTCATTTTACGCTTAATAGCCGCATAAGGAATTTGTTTTTGGCTATCTACAGCTGCATAAAAGCCCTCTACATTGAACGCTGCTTTACCTGTACCATGACCATCACCTTCACCGGTACCATCACCTGTACCAGTACCATGGCCTCTACCATCACCAACACCAGTGCCTTCGCCGGTACCATGACCACCACCAGATCCGCCACCAGATCCAGGGCCTGTGCCACCAACAGCGGAATTATCACCGGATGTATTGCCTTTATTTTCGCTTGCTTTAGCTGCCACATCTACTGCATCAGGAATATCTGTTGCGGTAGATGGTTCAACATTTGCTACAACAGCCTTTGTTCTTGCCGCTACTTCATCTGCTGACAATGGTTTAGGGAACAGATCGGCTCTGTTGCCTCCGCCACCACCAGCATGTCCACTGCCACCATCATCGAGCACACTTTGTGTGAGGTCGATTTCATAGGTATCCATTTCTTGAATGGCTGGAACCACTACAAAAAAGATTACAGCAATAAAGAGAGCAATAAGATGAACTACGGCGGATATAATGGCTGCTTTTTTCCATGATATGCCTAGTCCCATAGTTATCCTTTCTGTTCAGCTGCAATAGCTAAGCGTTTAACGCCAGATTGTTTTAACATGTCCATGATTGCTACTACTTGACCATGAGCCGCTCGTTTATCAGCTTGTAAGATAACACTAGCATTAGGGTTTTCTTGGATACGTTGTTTTACCATTGCCTCAGCATCGTCAATGCTCATTGGCTTGTTATCAATCGTAATATGACCCTCTGCATCTAATGTTAGAACCACTGGTAATTGAGCCGGTGCAGAAGCACTAGTAGCCTGTGGTAATTGTACAGACAAGGCTTTTTGAGCCACTGTTTGCAAGCTGTTCATCATGAAGAATACCAACAAGAAGAAAATGATATCAATCATTGGAATAATCATGAATTCCGGCTTAGTTTTCATACGAAAGCTTTGCAAGTTCATAACTATTTCCACCCTTCTCGTTTAGCTGTAACAATATTTACACACATATTTTCAATTTGGTTAATAATGGAATCCAAACGATGACTAAAGATTGTGTATACGATAAACGCCATTATGGCTACACATAAACCAGATGCTGTAGCGATAAGAGCCTCACCT
Source organism: Veillonella parvula (assembly GCF_001553335.1). Lineage (GTDB taxonomy): Bacteria > Bacillota > Negativicutes > Veillonellales > Veillonellaceae > Veillonella > Veillonella parvula_S. Next base: position 56,986 of record NZ_KQ960799.1, read on the forward strand.
ACACCACCAGTAATGGCAGATGCACCGGCACCGGAGTCAAGGATACTGAAAGAACCTATCATACCTGTTACCGTACCAAGCAATCCCAATAATGGAGAGATTGTAACTGTTGCACTTAAGTAGTCCATATATTTTCGGAAGCCAACTGCATCAACCCCCATTTGATCAGCAAAGGCTGTCTTCATTGCTTCTTCGCTAGAATCATTTTTTAAACCTGCTTCCGCAATACGACTTGCAATAGAAGGGTTCTCTTTAATGACTTTATCGATTTCATCCCAATGTTGTAGTTTTGCAAATTCATTTACTGCATGAGTTACAACAAATGTTTTGCCTGCATACTTACGATAGAAGAAAGCACGTTCTGCAGCTATAGCGATAACCATGAAAGACAAGAGTAACAATGGATACATTACATACCCACCACTATGAAATAAGTGAATGACATAATTTAAATTTTCCATATTTGTAACCTTTCTGCCTGTTTACAGACTGAGCATTAGAACCTATAGGTCCCTTGAATTCGTGTATAATCGCCTAACTTAAAGCTTTCACTACCATATAAAGTATCTCGTTTATTAGTGCCTTTCGCATCAAATGTATAGAATGCTTCAAGGAGCAAGTCCTTACGCGGTACATAACCGGCACCAAATGTAAAACTACGAACACCATCTAAATAACGATCAGGTACTGCGCCCGTACCATTGCCACCGAAGAAGGAACCATGTTCAAAGTATTTGTAATCAATGAACGCATTCCATGATTTTGGAACATCTAAATCTGCACGGCCAATGTCGAGACGAGCCATCCAGAAATGTGGTGTACCGCCCATTTGGTGACCTTTAATAGCAAAGTCTGCCGTACCACGTTCATGTTGATATACAGTGTTACCGTTCAAGTAACGACCTAAGTTGGAACGGTTTTGACCATAATCAACAGTGACAACTGCATTGGCACCAAGTTGATATTTAGCACCAATACCAAATATATGAGCTACATTGGAGAAGCTGTGTTCATCATTACCGTTACCATTTGCATTTAAATATGTATGTGTTTTACCACCAAAGGAACGTAAGTACCAAGCTTGTAAACCAAGACGAGAGCCAATTTGCTTCTTATATTGAATAAATGCTGCTTTATCAATAGCTGGTACAGTATCTTTTTCAAGAACTACACCTTCTGTTCTAATCAAGTTGCCAATGATCTTACCAATTGCTTCGCGTGGTAATTTATTTTCAGACTCTGCATCATGTACAACTTTTTCAAGATTATACATATAGTTATACATAGCATTTGGCATGCCCCAACCATAATAAGAACCACCTTCACCATAATCGCTATAGGACATTGTAAAGTTCTTCTTATATAAGGCATCTTTAGCATCATAATCACTAAATACATATTTACCACTATCATATTTGTAAGTCTTTGCACCTAAGAAACCAGTTAATTCATAATCACTTGAAGGTTGACCATAGTAATCATAAGATCTCTTAAATGTGCCATCAGCTTGTTTCACCCAAACTTCGTCAAGCTCACTATTGTTATAATTACTCCAATTATCTTTTGCATTATATTTAGCAATTTCAGAGATGGATTGGTTAATCGCATCACCATGTTTATCAACATAAGCCTTCGGATTCAACAAGGCTTCTTTATTATCAGTAGGTACGATAAGACCTTTAGCCTTATCTTTTAGATATTCAGGGTATAACGGAGAGTTCACGTTATACATAAGATCACCAGTCTTATAGAGTTTTTCCCCTGTTTTCTTATTAGTAATTTCGTACATTGTATATCCACCAGATGGTATATCAAGGGAGAATTTCTTCTCAGCCATCTCTGTAGGATATGCTTTTGTAAGAATATCTTGTAAACGACTCATAACTTGAGCTTGTTTTTGTTGTGTTTCTGCTAATTTAGCATTTGCCTTTTCAATCTCTTGATCACGGTTCGGATTACTCCATCTTAAGTCTAAGCTTTCTTTATAAGCTTCATATTCAGCTTGCAAGTCTTTGAGCTGTTGATAGAAATAGATGCTATCTGTCTTACCTTTGTAAGTGGAGTTATAAATACCAGTTGGGCTATCTGGAGCTGCCGGATCTGTTGAGGTCTTCTTCTCACCATCAGAACCGGTTTTAGTAGCACTCTCAATATCATATGGATAATCATCACGATTGATACCAATCAATTCAGCTGCTGTTGGAGGTCTGTAAATAACTTCATGTTCTGCATGAGTATACGCAGAATCAGTAATACCCGTGCTATGTTTGAAAGTACCAACCCCAATACGAACTTGAGAGTCATGGCCATTCCAAACAGCACGAACGCCATCATAAGATTGACCAAACCAGTAACCACTAGCACCCATAGGCTCTGTCAATCGGCCCACTGATACATCCCATTTTTTAACCCGTCTTGTAAGATCAACGGTATCAAGTCGTTGATGGTTAAAGCCTTTGGAATCAGATTGTGTCCAACTTGTATCTACACCACTCATGCCAGTCGCACTGCCGATAACTTTGAGGTTTGTAAACTCATTGAGTCGAGCATCAAAGCCAAGTCGTAATCGTTGCTCAAAGCTATGACGGTCTGCATCGTACATATTTGCTTTTGCAGAAGCGATAGCGGAGTTCGCTCTAAATGGAGATTGTGGTCTGTTAGAGCCATCATGTGCCATCCAACGTGCTCTATAGTCCCCAACCAATGTAACACCACGTTCTTTAGTAGTATCAAAATCAGAACGAATAAAATCAGTTAAACGAACTACATCAGATACATTTTGTACACCAGATTCTGCATTTACTGCTTCACCATTAGCTACATTAGCACCTGTAGCATTAACATTCGTACCATCCTTAGTTTTGCCGATGGCTGTAGTTTTACTACTATCGCCACCACCAAATTTAAGGTTAACACCCATACGGTAGACGCGTTCTTGTGTAGCACGGTCATCATCGCGATGATTAAAGATATTGTTGATGCCAAAATACATCATGGCATTTTTATTGAAACGTTTTTGAACCATTACGTTCCAAATGCCAAATGTTTTCTTTTCATATGTTTGCTTCTTGTAAACGCCTGCATCACCAGACAAGATATCTGGCCAGTAGTTACCACCGTTATTGAGAGTATTACTATCAAGCATGTTGATATAGTAATCGCCCCAGATGGAACCATTCCAACCAGACTTAGGGTTGTCATAGGTAATACCGATGTCAACTTTGTGCATTGGTTTATCCAGCAATTGACGAGGCATTGTTGGATCGCTCTTGTTGATAGCGTGTAAGTATGTATAACCTAACTTACCAGACCAATATTTACCGAATTTTTGTTGTACTTCTGCTTGAAGACCAGTAATTTCAGCTTTACCAATATTTTTAAAGCTATAAATCATATCTGGAGCACGTTGGTATTTCGCATCACCTTTGAGATATGGTGCGAAGTCCATGAAATCACCAGTGAAGTATACGGACATATAGTTCTTAATTCGGTTGTGGAATACACCTACACGAGCATAGGTATTTTTATTTTCACCTTCCAAGCTCATGTCAAAGTTGAGTGATTTTTCAGGTTTCAAATTAGGATTGCCAGCCCAATACCAACCGAGTTTTGCTACCCCAATCCCTACAGGGTTAGAAGCGTACATTTCCCAGTTATACCACAATTCGCCCATACCAGGCTCTGTATAACCAGTACCTACATTGGCTTTAAATCTGCGATGTGCATTACCGTTAACGTTATATGTCATACCCAAGGATGCAGATACGTTAGAACCAAATAAGCTACTATTATCAAAGCGCACAATTGGAGACAATGTTAAATTCTTATTGACTTGCCATGTATCAGAAATATAAGCGTTTATTTTACGAATCGTACCACTACCAGTAGTCAAGCGTTGGTCGCGATTACGGTACTCTTCCAAGAAAGCCTTACCATTTAGCTTAGGCGCTTTCTTACGCATTTCTGGATCGTTAGACTCACCATATTTAAAATAGTCGCCTACGATATTTGCACGATGCGCCGCCATTTCAGGATTTTCCGATTTCAACCGATTTTCTAAAGCATAATATCGCTTCTTGAATTCATCCGTTACGGGCTGATTATTCGGCGATGTGCTTGACCATTCACTGAGTCTGCTTTCAGATAAACCATAATTCACATAATCATCATATGTAATCCCTGGTTTTTGCGCATCATTCGCTGCACCATAATATTCATAATCCATATCCCATTGTGGCATGCCACCACCAGAATTAATGAATTTATAATCATGGATGTGAGAGTAAACTTTAACACTGTTATCGCCTTTACGTCGCACGAGACGATCAAGTCGGTCTACTAACAAGCTTTTATCGTAATCCCAAGGATCGATGTACATCGTACTTGTATTAGGAGAACTCTTTAAGCGACTACCAGAGCCTTCTTCACGAGCATAGCTAACACCATAGCTTAGCAAATGATTTTTATTAACTTGCGTATTTGCATTTACGCGAATATCTAATTGACGATGATCGATGTTATCGATATAACGCAACTCATTAGAGCCTTCATAAGCAGAACGACCTGTATAGTTAATGAGCGCTACATCATTTTCTTTAATGCGAGAATAGTTTGTTTCAACAGTCCAGTCACTCTTACCGGCTCTAGAGGACCATTGTAAGTTTGCTGTATTACGATCTGCCGTACGTTTAAAGTGTTGTTGTGGCTCTAAATCGGAGTCGGAGTGCTTAACATCTCGTACAAGGTCTTCTGTATAGCGGTTGAGGCGCATTTCAATTTTATTTTTATCATTAGCCTCATAGGTCGCTACTAAACCAATATCTGCCGCATCACCATAGTAACGAAGTACATTTGGCTTAAAGTTATGTTTTGCGTAATCAAAGGCCATCCCAGAGGCACGCCGTTTAACCGATGCTAGAACAGGCATAAGATCTCGTTTACTACCTGACAAACCAACCTTTAACTTGCCCATTTGACCAGAATCGGCACGAATGAAGAAGTTTTGAAACGGAAACACATCGCCATCGCTCTTGCGACGCAAGCCTTCAGCATTAAATTGTACGGATGGTTTCTTTTGTGCTTTTTTAGTGATGATATTAACTACACCACCTACTGCATCGGATCCGTATTTAGCACTAGCCGCACCTTGAATAACTTCAATTCTCTCTACGTTCTCTGTACCCAAACGTTGTACTTCATCGGCCGCACCAGAGTACTTATCAAAATCACCTAGCACTGGTTGACCATCTACGAGGATAAGAGTGTGACGCGCTTCTGCACCGCGAATAGACACTCCCACACGCCCCATAGCATCAACTGTTCTAGATACGCCTGTTTGCGTAAAAATAATATCTTCAACGGACTTCGCCTGTTTCTTTTCAATCTCTTTCTTGGTAATGATTTGCACTTGCTGTGAGTTCAATTTTGCTTCTTCTTCTGCCCATGTGCCTTTCACATTAACAACATCTGTAGTGACAGTCGCATTATCTGCCCAAACCACTAGAGGTGCGCTAAGCCACAAGGCAACTGCACTAGACAGGATTATGGTACGCTTTGTATGTCCCCACCGGTTCATTATGCCCTCCTAAACTTATAACTAAACATATGTCTTGTATCTCCCACACAAAATTAAAAAGATACACTTCACCAACATATAATGACATTGAATATCATTCACATTTTAATGTTAGCAAAGTGTATCTTGCATATCTACTCCGAATAGACCAAAAATATACG
>NZ_KQ960799.1:62821-71905 GCF_001553335.1 Veillonella parvula
ATATCTACTCCGAATAGACCAAAAATATACGTTTTGGACAAATCGGACTATTTTTTAGAATTTATACGTCATTTGGAAACGAGTATAATTCCCAAGTTTGAAGTTTTCAGATCCATATAATGTGTCTCGTTTATTGATCCCTTTTGCATCAAATGTATAGAATGCTTGTAAAAGTAGATCTTTAGTTGGTACATAGCCACCACCGAAGGTAAAGCTCTTAATACCATCTAAATAACGATCAGGTACAGCTTCTGTGCCATTTCCGCCGAAGAAGGAACCATGCCCGAAGTACTTATAATCCACATAAGCATTCCAAGAACCTGGTTTATTCATATCTACACGACCTACATCAAAGCGCAATGCCCAGAAGTGAGGTGTCCCACCTACATCGCGACCTTTAATATCGAATTGAGATGAACTAGCCTTATGTTCATAATGAGTATTGCCATTCATGAAGCGACCATAGTCACTACGGTTTTGACCATAGTCGAAGGAAATGCTTGCATTATGGTTTAATTGATACTTAGCACCTACACCAAATACATTAGCCACATTGTTAAACTCATGTTCTTCAGTAGCATTACCATTAGCTGTATAGAAACGATAGTCGCTACCGCCAAAGGAGCGTAAGTACCAAGCAGCTAAACCAAGACGAGGCGTTACCATATGTTTAACTTGAACATATGCAGCCTTATCAATTGGTGGTACTGTATCTTGTTGTAATACAACACCTGTCGTTGGGATAACATTACCTGTGTATTTACCTAATGCTTCCCTAGGCAATCTACTATACCCATCAGCCTTTTCAAGAAGACGAGTCAAACCATTGAAATAGGACGCTAGTAATTGTGGATAATGATCGCTATTTTTTACGTTAATAACATTAGATAAGCCATAATCTTTAACATCAACAGAGTTAACTTTATAAATATTATTTTCTAGGCCATCAAAAGCATTATCTTCGAAGCTAATTGTATAGGTAGCATCTTTGTTAAAGATAAGGGCTGCACGCTCTTGAGCCGTTTTACGATACGCGGCCTCAATAGCAGCTTTATTTTTATTGTACCAATTAGTTAAGAATGTTTTGCCATTATCCGCTAATACAGAAGTATCACTTAATTTAACTTCAAATAATGGATCATTTTCAGTTAAACCAATTTTGCCTGCAGCAATCTTAGTATTGATTGTGCCTTCATCAGGAACCCATTGTTCAGTGTCCTCATCGTAACGCTTATCTTTATAAGCGAACTTAACATTGACTTCTGGCATTTCAAGCAATACTTTTTGCTTATCTGCATCAGCACCATAAGCTTTTGCAACGATTTCTTGCATACGACGAACTACATCGAACTGAGCAGCTCTCAATGGTTCACGCTCTTTTGCAACCCGTGCCTCAACATCTGGCAATTGAGCTTGTAGTTTCGCAAGATCTGCTTTTAATGGAGCTAATTGATCAGCTGGTAACTCATCAATAAACTCTTTCCACCAAATATCGGAATTGAGATCATCAATTTTTTGTTTCAATGCCTTAACTTCGCCTTCTAAGGCACCTTCTTTATCACGCAATGCCTTCAATTGTTGGTAGAAGTTAATCTTATCCCCAGCTTCAGGTATGATAAGTTCTTTATTACTACCATCAGTATCGCCTGTGATGCCCAAGAATTCATCTACTGTAGGAACGCGTTTGAAGTTTGTATAAATTGCATGAGTATAAGCACTATCACTAATTCCAGTGCTATGTTTAAAGGTACCTACACCAACGCGAACTTGTGTATCTTTATTAGTCCATACACTGCGAATGCCATCATACTCTTTATTGAACCAATAACCGGTAACACCCATAGATTCAGTAATACGACCAGCACTGTGATCCCATTTAGAGCCGTGATGTGTTACATCAAGTTCTTCTAAACGTTGATGATTGAAACCTTTAGAACCTTCTGTTTCATGACTACTATCTACACCAGGTTGTCCAGAAGCACTACCTACAACACGTACATTAGTATTATCGTTAATACGAGCATCTACACCAACTCGAATACGTTGATTTAAGCCATGTTCTTTGCGATCTGCCAAGTTTTTCGCCGCATCATCGGCCACATAGCTCGTTGGAGTTACTTTTGTTTCAGGTCGATCAGAACCTAAGTGGCTATCATTACGTACACGATAGTCGCCTACTAGCTCTACACCACGAGATTTAGATTCATCAAATGGACGTGTAATAAAATCACTAAGCACTGCTGGTGGTAATGCTTCCAATTGTTCTTTAGTAAGTTTTGCTTTACTTTCACCAGAGCCTACGCCAAATTTCATATTTAAGCCGACGCGATATACACGGGCGGATAATGCACGGTTATCATCTCGGTGGTTAAATAGATTATCAATACCAAAGTATACACGAGAGTCTTTATTGATTTTCTTTTGAACCATAAAGTTCCAAATACCATATGTCTTACGCTCGTACATATCGGCACTACGTTTATTGTTCAAGTTATATCGAATAACAGATTTATTAGAATCGTTAGGATCGATATAAGACACCATGTAATTACCACCACCAGATAGAGAGTTACTATCTAACATGCGAATGTAGTAATCGCCCCATAAGCTACCGCTCCAACCGCTCGCCTTATCTTCAAAGTCAACACCAATATCGATTTTATGACGTGGCTTATCTAATAATTCACGCGGCATATCCTTGTCACTCTTATTGAGGGCACGCAAGTATGTATAACCTAATCGAGCTTTCCAATGCTTATTCAAAGTTTGCTTTACTTCAAATTGAAGGCCTGTAATTTGAGCTTTACCAATATTGCGGAAGCTATAAATCATATCAGGTGCATGAGCAAATTTAGAAGCCCCTAACGTAGTGGATTCATCGTATTGTGGATGGAAGTCCATCAAATATCCAGTGTTATAAACAGACATATAATTGCGGATATTATTATGGAACACACCGATCTTAGCATAGGTGTTTTTATTTTCCCCTTCCAAAGATAAATCAAAGTTCATTGATTTCTCTGGTTTAAGGTTTGGATTACCTACCCAGTACCAACCAAGTCGAGCTTCACCGCCACCGATGGTAGCAAAGGTAATATTAGGACCATACATTTCCCAGTTATAATACAATTCACCCATACCTGGTTCTGTGTAGCTAGTGCCTACATTCGCTTTTAATCGACGATGTACATTACCTTTTACATTATGAGTCATGCCCAAGTTAAAAGACAAATTTGAACCAAACTTATCACTATGATCTAAGCGTACAATTGGTGATAAAGTAGTATTTTTATTAACCTGCCAAGAGTCTTGCACATAGAAATTAAACTTCTTAATTTCTGCACGACCAGCTGTTTGTTGATTTACACGTTTTAAATACTCTTCTTTAAAGTAAGAGCCATTTAATTTCAATTTTGTATTGTCAAAGCCAGATACCGCTCCGTAGTAGAAGCTTGGCAAATACGCATCGTGCAATGCAGGATAGTACTTGCCATTTTCATCTGTTTTACCTTCTTTATTAGCATGGTAATCAGCGATGAAGTCTTTGTTTTCCTCCAATAAGCGTTTTGCAAATTGTTGGTATCGTGCATATGCTTCAGGATTAAGTTTTTTCAATGTCCGTTCAGTAGTTGGACCATCGACTTTCCCCATGACAGCAGAGGAATCATTATCATTAGAATCTAAATATTGAACATACTCTTCATAGGTGAATTCAGGCAACGTACTAGGTGTATTTTTATCGCCGTTATACCACTCCTTCTCCTTATTCCATTGTTCTACGCCAGCTTCATTCTTTTTGAAAGAATGGTCATAAATTGTAGAAGATGGAACGCCATTTTTAACGGCTAAACTTTTATCATAATCCCACGGATCGATGTGACGCTTATAAGTTGTTGGTGCATTTTTAAGACGGCTACCTTCACCAGTTTCACGAACAAAACCAACACCATAGGATAAAAGATGATCTTTATTAAGCTGTGTATCAGCACTAAGTTTTAAATTCCATTGACGATGATTTACATTATCTACATAATTTAATGTATTTTTACCTTCATACGTACTATTGCCATAATCACTTGTTAAAGTTAAATCATCTTCTTTTGTACGTGTATAATTTACTTCCGCACTCCATGAGCTTTTCTTATCTTTGCCAGTATAGCTCAAGTTAAAATTATTTCGGTCTAAATCGCGTTTGTAATGAACTTGTGGTTCCATGAAGGAATCACTACGTTTCACATAACGCTCTAAGTCTTCGTTATACCGATCAATACGAAGACCTAAAGAGTGATTTTCGTTAAAGTCATATGTGGCTCCAAGTCCCACATTGGAGTTTGTGCCATAGTAACGCAAAGAATTCTTTAAGAAGCCATGGTCTTCATCGCTAGCCATTGTCGTTGCACGACGTGCTTCACTAGCATAAATAGGCATAATATCACGTTTACTACCGTGAATATTAACTTTTAACTTACCTAAAGAGCCAGAATCAGCGCGCATAAAGAAATTAGAGTATGGCACGACATCGCCATCCCCTTTTTCTCTACGACCTTCCGCATTAAACTGAATGGACGCATTCTTCTTTGGCTTATTTGTAATAACATTGATAACGCCACCAATCGCATCAGAGCCATACTTGGCACTAGCAGCACCTTGAATGACTTCAATACGCTCAACATTTTCCGTACCAAGACGTTGCAATTCATCGCCAGCACCTTGATATTTAGCAAGATCTCCCATAACAGGCTGCCCATCTACTAAGATTAGCGTATGTCGTGGATCAGCACCTCGAATAGATACACCTACACGCCCCATCGAATCAACAGTTCTAGATACACCTGTTTCTGTAAATACAATATCCTCTACAGATTTTGCTTGTTTCTTTGCAATATCTTGCTTTGTAATAATCGTCGTCTGTTGAGACTCTTGTTTTGCTAATTCTTCGGCCCACGTACCTCGAACATGTACAACATCAGTAGTAACTGTTGCATTTTCTGCCAGGGTATTGATAGGCATTTGCAACCAGCATGCAACGGCGCAAGACAATATAAGGTATCGACTACTTCTTCTAAGCCTCCTATTCATTAATATTCCTCCAAAATATATTAAACTTGGTATATAAAAAATACACCTCACTACCACAACAAATGATATTGAAAATCATTTACATCAATGATAGCAAAGTGTATTATGCATATCTACTCCGAATAGACCAAAAATATACGTTTCGGACAATATTAATTTTTTATAAATTATGAATTCTACTTTAAGTTACTACATTTTTAAGTAATATTAATAATATGAATTCCCAATCATTTTATTTATACCTTACGATAGGCACTTGGCGTTACACCAGTAGCTTCTTTGAATGCACCAGTAAACTTACTACCGTTCTCGTAGCCTACTGCATTAGCAATCTCTAAAATAGATTGATCTGAATCTTGAAGCAATCGCTTAGCCGCATTAATACGACATTCTTTTAGATATTGATGTATGGTTGTACCATATACACCTTTAAAGCAACGTTTCAACGTCGACGTAGGAATGTCAAACTGCACGGATAAAGAGTCAATAGTAATACGCTTCATATACTGTGTCGATACATATTCACATACAGCTTTTACAATATCGACTTGCTGCTTTCTATAGGTATTTCTTTTTTCATTATTACCTGTAGATATAACAGATAGCAATAAAAAGATTTCAACCACTTTTAATTTAAAATAGTGCTCCTTAATTTGATTCGGCACTTTATATAAACTGGAAAAAATCTGACGAACTGTTTCTGTTTCTTCCATCATCATACCAAAGTCGGAATGCTCACAAAATCGATTTGCTAATTCGGTCAAATCTATTCGAGAATCACTAACAAGTGCATCTAATACAGGTTGAGCTTTTTCAACATCTACTAGCAATACAATCCCTTTAAATAGTTTTGTAGGAAAGTAATTTTCATGTTGGTAAGCTGAGCGTGTATGCCACCCTAACGACATATCCCCTGGGCCCATATATAAATACTCACCAGATGTGAATTTGCACTCAATGCGACCCTCTTCACAATGATTTATGGCAAACGTCTTGGTATGTGATTTAGCATAAAATTGAATCGTCTCTTGTTTCACATCAAGGAACATTAAATCGATACCATCAAATATCGTATGTCTCGACATAGACATTCCTGCATGTGAAACCGCATGATTATGTGGATTCATACTATCACCATATACACAAATACTATAAACATAAACGTTAGTATTATATTATAGTATACTTATTGATAGTCATTGTCAACTTCTAATTACTAATAATTCATATTAAATTTAAAAATATTAACTAGTTTGTTTTAGTAATATAAAACAATTAAGTTCATCGCTAGAACTTATTTTAGTGTACTATAAAATAAGCCTCATGAATTAAACGACAACAATTTAATTCATGAGGCTATATTCAGAACTACGGATGCAAGCTTCTATTTTTTTGTTTTTACAATAAAAGCTAATGCAATTATATGACCAACCCATACGAGGGCCATGACGATAAGAGCAATAGGCATGTCTTGACTGAAATAGGCGCCAACCGCCATTATTGTACTAACAGAAGCGAGAATGGACAACTTTGTCCGCAACGTCAACGCTTTATCGCGCTCATAAGTAGCAACGGTCTTTTGATATAAACTAGATTCCAAAAACATTTTATGGAATCGTTCAGACCCTCGAGCTAAACAAAATAAAGCTAGCATATAAAAAGGAACTGTTGGCAATAGTGGTAATACGATACCTGCTGTACCAAGGCCAAAACTTATTGCACCAATAGTCAGAAATACATATCGTATTACAACATTACTGTGTTGCTCAGTTGTTTTCATTAATCCTCTTCTAAATAATTAATAACTTTACCTTTTGTTTTGATAAAGTTAGGAATAATAAGTACTAAAGCGGCAATAGCTACAATACCATAAATACCAGCCATACCTACCCATTCATACGCATTACCTAATACAAGACCCATTACTGCAAAGTCCGCATCACCAAAGGTTGTATTTTGGAAGCCTAATTGACCAAGAACTGGCAATGCCAAAGCTGGCAAGAATGTAATAGCCAAACCATTTAGGAAAGCACCTACCGCTGCGCCACGACGACCACCAGTAGCATTGCCATAAATACCTGCGGTAGCACCACAGAAGAAGTGTGGTACAAGACCAGGAATAATTAATACGCCACCTACAGCACCAAGTATAAGCATACCGATGATACCACCGATGAAAGAGCTAAGGAAACCTAATACTACTGCAGTTGGAGCGTAGGTAAAGAATACGGCACAGTCTACAGCTGGAATTGCATTAGGGATAATTTTGGTAGCAATCCCTTGGAATGCAGGAATCAAATCGCCTAAGATCATTCGTACACCAGAGTATACGATTGTTACGCCAACGGCAAAGTTCATAGCACTCATAACGGCGTATAAATAAGGGCTCATTTCACCAGATAAAGTAGCGACAAATTCAGAACCTGCTGCAAATGCGGCAATCAAGTAGAATACGATCATAGTCAATGCTGTAGATAATGTTGAGTCGCGTAAGAAGCCCCATTTTTCTGGAATCTCAATATCTTCTGTGCTATCTTCAGCTTTACCAACATATTTAGCAACCCAAGCAGACAAATAATAACCTAAACTACCAAAGTGACCAATCGCAATTTCATCCCCATCAGTCACTTTAGAAGTATAGCTTTGACCAATTGCTGGAGAAATAGCCGACCAAGCACCCATTAAGAAACCACCCACAAGGATGAGCTCCATACCGGCCAAACCCGCTGTACCAAGTACGGCAGACATAAGACAGGCCATAAACAAACTGTGATGACCAGTTAAGAACACATATTTGAACTTGGTGAAACGAGCAATACATAAGTTCATCAATAAGCCTACTACGAGAATAGACATCGTTTCAACGCCAAGTACCTTTTGTGCAACAGCTACGATAGCTTCATTGTTTGGTACCACCCCAGTAATATGGAATCCATGTTCAATCATCTTACCTAACGGATCAAGATTACTAACGATAACGCCAGCACCTGCTGCAAGCATTAAATACCCTAGAATAGGTTTCAATGTGCCCGTCATGATTTTATGAAACGGACGTTTCAAAGCTATTAAGCCTACACATGACATAATACCAATTAAAAGTGCTGGTTGTGACAGCACGTCACGTAAGAACTCTAATACCATTTCCATAACACTACCTCCTATATACAGTTGTTTTAATTATTGAGCAGCTTGTTTTAATGCTTCAAGAACATCTTCTGTGATTTTCTTTTTATTAATATAGCTACGAACAATAGCAATATTTTTCCCTTCAAATTGTTCTGCTAATTCTTTTACAGTAACGATGAGGTCCGCCTTACGTCCTTGAGCCGCATTAAAATCAATAGATTCAACTTGTGCATCAATACCATTTTCAGCGCAAATCTCTTCAATTTTCATCTTTAGCATCAAGCTAGAACCAATACCATTACCGCATACAGTTAATACAGAAATCATACGTGCCTCCTTCTAAACGTATTATTGCTCGTCTAAATGCTCTGCCAAGAATGCTTGTACGTCGTCAATACTTTCAAAGTCAACGGCCGCATCTAAGAATTCTTCATCCTCAAATAAAGTAGCAATATCTGTCAACAATTGAATATGCTCATCTTTGTTAGGAGCACATAAGAATAATGCTACAGATACAGGGTCATTATCAGGACTGCCAAAGTTCAGTGGTTTTTCCAATGTCACTAATGCTGTACCTACGCGCTTTGCTCCATGTTCTGGACGAGCATGTGGCATAGCAAGACCTGGAGCCAATACGATATATGGACCCATTTCACGAACTACCTCAACCATTGCCTCTGTATAAGATGGATCGGTAAAGCCAGAATCAACCATGAGTTGACCACCGTGACGAATTACATCTTCCCACGTTTCGGCGGGATAATGAAAGGATACATTATCCTCAGATAATAAATCTTGTAACAAACTAACACCTCCTAAGCTTACATCTGTACATATAATTCTATTATAGCTATTCTGATAAATTTTTCATATATCAAA
>NZ_KQ960799.1:72005-98419 GCF_001553335.1 Veillonella parvula
AAATAACAATGACCTTATAAAAATGAATAAAACCAACATAAGATTTAACCATTAAAGTTTATAAAATACCCACTCCTATTATACCTATACGGGTATTAATATTGTATATATATTGAAAATTCTCTATACTTAGATGAGGTTTATATTACCTACATAAAAATAGAATAAGGAGATTTTATGCAGACTTCGGTAAAAGCATTTATATTATGTCTAATACTCTGTATTTCATTGGTAACAGCTTTACAGTTTGGAGCTAATTTTATTCCTTTAGATCAAATTATATCAGCTCTTATGTCTATAATTGATCCAAATGCTAAGGCTTCTATGACAGATACGATTATTACAGATATACGCTTACCACGACTTATCTACTCAGTTTTAACAGGTATCGGCCTATCACTTGTAGGTTTATTAATGCAGACGGTTACTCGTAATGCACTGGCAGATCCCTATGTATTAGGTGTTTCTTCTGGTGCAAGTACAGGCGCCGTTTTTGCTATTATCATGGGTGGGCTTCCATTCTTAGGGCAATACAATACGCCTATTTTTGCGGCTCTAGGCGCTGCACTTTCAATTATATTAGTACTACTATGTGTTGGTAAAAGCAACAGTCCAGTAAAGCTTATCCTCATAGGTATGGGCATGACCGGTGTATTCTCAGCCTTAACTATGATGATTATTTACGGGGCTAAACACGAAGCACAAGTGCGAAGTGCCATGTTCTGGCTACTTGGCAGCTTTGCAGGCATACAATGGAGTGATTTACCATTAACCGCAATTATTCTAATCTTATTTATGCTATATATCTATATGTTCAATCAAGACCTTGATGTATTGCTACTTGGTAATCATGAAGCAGCACAAATGGGCCTTTCTGTTAAGCAGTTGCAATTAAGCATCGTTATCATATCCTCTATTGTAATCGCCACACTAGTATCAAAGGTAGGTGTAGTAGGCTTTATCGGCCTTATCATTCCGCACCTTGCTAGGATTGTAGGAGGGCCTAAACATAAACACACATTACTATTTAGTGCACTCATCGGTAGCATCGTTATGATTTGGTCAGACGTATTATCGAGAGCACTCTACAGTCCAGAAGAAATCCCTATTGGTGTACTTACATCCTTATTGGGGGCTCCACTCTTCATTTGGATTATCATGAATCGTTATAAACACAATGGTTAGTGTATATCATATCTATAGGAGATACTATGTATCAAATTAATCAGCTGTCTTTTTCTTATGAAACAAAAGAAGTGTTAAAGAATATTTCTGTGACATTTCCTACCAATAAAATAACAGCCATAATTGGACCGAATGGATGTGGTAAGTCTACGCTACTTAGCCATCTATATCGACTTCAGCCGTCAAAAAACAAGATTACATTAAATGAAAAACCTTTAGAGTCTTATAAAGGTCGCGAATTTGCTCAATTAGTAGCCGTTTTAACACAATCTAGAGACTCTATGATCGATGATTTTCTCGTAAAAGATATCGTTCTCATGGGACGGTATCCATACAAACAACACTTTGGCACCTATAGTTCTGAAGATGTAAAAATTGCAGAGCATTATATGAATGAAGTGGGCATCACCCATTTAGCAGACGAAGAAATTCATCATCTATCAGGTGGTGAGAAGCAACGCGTATTCATTGCTAAAGCCTTAACCCAGAAACCTCAAATACTTCTTTTAGATGAACCTACTAATCATTTAGATATGAAGTATAAAGTGGCACTTATGAAGCAATTGCGTGCTTTTAAAGGCACTACAATTGTAGTCCTTCACGACTTAAATCTAGCGGCTCAATATTGCGATCATATTGTCATCATGAACAGCGGAACTATCCTAAAAGAAGGTTCCCCTACCGAGGTGCTCACACCTGAAATTCTTGAACCAATTTTTGAAGTTCCTTTCAAAACCTCTTGGGATGAAGGGCGCTATCATTTATATTATTAATTAGTAAAGAAAGGACTTACTATGTTTCAGAATTTAAGAAAGTCAAAAAAATTATTATTAATCGCAATGACATGTGCTACATTCGCTATTGCTGGTTGTGGTTCTGATACTACAAAAACTACAGCTGATAACGGGACCTCTGTAACATGGAGTGAAACATTTGACGGTACAAAAACAGACTTTGCCGTAAAATCTGCCCCAACTCATGCAGTGTCCATGTCCCAAGCAACAACGGAAATGATGTTACAATTAGGCCTTGAAGACAAAATGGCTGGGACCGCTTTCAAAGAAGAAGAAATCTACCCACCTTTACAAGCGGCTTACGACAAAGTAAAAGTATTATCTGATAAATGGCCTTCCTATGAAGTATTCATGTCCGTAAAGCCTGACTTTGCTACAGGATGGCCTGATTCTTTCAGCAAACGAGCCATTCCTGCAGATAAAATGATTTCCCAAAAGGTTAATATTTGGATCCCTGAATCCATGTTATCTACTAAGGCTGACCTAGAAACCAACTTCAGCGACATGATTAAATTGGGTGAGATTTTCGGCGTAAAACCTAAAGCTGAAGAATGGGTTTCAGGTCAACGTAAAACATTGGCAGCTATCCAGGATAAACTAAAAGACTTACCTCGTAAACGCATTTTCATTTATGACTCTGAAGACGGTCAACCATTCACAGCATTCGAAGGTTATACTACTAACATCTTAAAACTTATCGGTGCTGATAATGTAATGAGCGGCTTAGGCGTTGATAAAACATGGGCTAAAGGTTCTTGGGAAACAGTAATTGCGCAAAACCCTGATTATATTATTATCGCTGACTATGGCAATTCTATCCGCAACGATGATGATTTCCAACAAAAAATTGAAAAGATCAAGGCTAATCCTCAACTTCAAGACATCACAGCCGTAAAAGAAGGTCACTTCATTCGTGTAAAACTTTCCGAAATCACACCTGGGGTACGTACAGTTGATGCTTTAAAACGTTTAGCTGAAGAAATTCACGGCATCAAAGTAGACTAATTTAATATAACAAGATATAGAGTAATATATGTAATATGTTTTGTTATTATATATAACGAAGAAGGTCCCAATTCAAATGAATTGGGACCTTTTCGTACTACTTGTATTGCACACAGCATATTGTTTAGAGAGTAAAGATGTGTTGTAGTTGAAAGATTTAGAAATAATGAATTATTGTAAAATAGATTTAAAATGTATTAAATTGTATATGCTGTGACAATGCCTGATTATTTATACTTCTCGGCTATATTGTTGCCTATATCGTTTATCATTATTTGCCTTAATAGCCATGATCAATGGCTTTAGCGAAAGAAACTCTTCATCACTGAGTCGAAAGGTTCTACCAATACGTTTAATAGGATTACGTGGGCGCCCGGCACCGCGTCTAGATCCACCCCATGCCATATACATACCTCACTTTTCACTTGAAAAACTCCTTCTACCGATAGTATAACCTCCGATACATAAGTATGCAATAGCCATTCACTTAAAACAACCTCTTAACAGCCTATAAACAAGTAATAAACTTCATTTATTAGTAAAATGCATAATCAACAAAACACATATTTATAAGTATTTCCCCCTATTCAACTTGAATTGTAACATTAATGTTGCCAAATATAGATAAATCTCTTTTATAGAATATAGTATTTACAAACCAGTTTATTTCTATATTTTTAGACTATTTAGATACTATCACGTACACCTATAGTAAATAGAATTTTAAAATAGAAAAGCAAATTATTTATAAATATGACAATATAGCAAGAATATTTTGATAAACAAAAAAGACTGCGTTTGCAGTCTTTTTTACTATAATAAAAAGTATATGAATTAGCCAAATAGTAAGTGACCTACTTCATAAGCAATAGCGGCAACGATGCCAGATAATGGAATCGTTACAAACCAAGCCATAACCATAGATCTTGCTACGCCCCAGTTAACGGCTTTAATACGTTTAGAAGAGCCTACACCTAGTAAAGAACCACTTACTACGTGTGTAGTACTTACAGGCAAATGTAAGAATGTAGCTGTAAAAATAGTAATCGCCGAGTTTAAATCAGCAGCGAACCCATTAATAGTTTCTAGTTTGAAAATCTTGGTACCCATTGTAGAGATAATTTTCCAACCGCCTACAGCAGTACCCATAGCCATTGCAGTAGCACAACAAAGTTTTACCCAAATCGGTACATCTAATGTATCGATGAAACCACCGCTAAGTAAGGTTAATGTGATTATCCCCATCGCTTTTTGTGCATCATTAGAGCCATGAGAAAATGCCATCATAATTGCTGATACAATTTGCATGGATCTAAATCGATCATTTAAAGCAATCGGAGAAAATCTACCGAAAATAAGTAACAATACTTTCATCACAATATAGCCACCAATCATGGCTACAATCGGAGATAAAATAAGAGACAAAAAGATTTTTAAAATCCCCGCCTCATTCAACGCGTCAAATCCTACAGACCAGCCCACAGCACCAATGATGCCACCAATCAAAGCATGGGATGAGGAACTTGGAATTCCCCAATACCAAGTTAAAAGATTCCATGTAATGGCACCGATAAGGGCTGCAGAAATAATACCACTATCGATAAGAGATGGCGACATTACTATATCACCACCGATAGTCTTTGCAACACCTGTACTAACCATTGCACCCAAAAAATTGAGAGCAGCGGTCATCATAATTGCCTTTTTAGGCTCAATAGCTCGTGTAGAAACGGATGTGGCAATGGCATTCGCCGTATCATGAAAGCCATTGATATAGTCAAAGGCTAATGCTAAAAATACAACTAGCCATACTAAATAATGAGCATCAAGCATACTTCAATACTACCCGGCGGAATGTACCAACCAAATCTTCGCAGCCATCGATTACATCTTCCATAGCGCTAAGGATTTCCTTCCATTTGATAATTTCAATTGGATCTGTACACTCTGTAAAGAGCTTAGCCATTTCTTCATGATAAATATTATCCGCTTCAGACTCAAGTTTCAATACTTGGTGAACACGCCCCTCTACCTTCACATGATCCTTTTTAAGACTCCCCATATAACCAATGGATTTATTGATATGCTTAACGCATTTAACAACAATTTCACTCATGCGAATAGCACCATCACTTGGTTTGCCCACGTGATACATAACCATTTTATCCATGATTTCTTTGATATTATCCAATGTAGTATCCAATTGGTCAATCAAAAGCTGAATATCCTCACGATCCATTGGAGTGATAAATGTTTTACGTAAACGCTCTACAGTTTCATTTACTAATTCATCGGCAGCTTTTTCCTTTGTATCAATTTCAAGAAATGCCTCTTCCTTAGAGATATCCCCCTTAAACACGCGTTCCATCATTTCCGCACTTTCATAAGTTAGTGCAGCATGCTTTTCCAAAATACTGAAAAATTTTTCTTCTTTTCCTTTTAATTTAAAAGCCATGAAGATCCTCCCGAACCAGTATTGATTGCTTCTATAATAACAATTTAATTATAGCATACTACAGGTAATTCCTAAACCAATTTACCAATCTCTATATTTTAACCCCTATGCGTATATGGCATATATAGAATCTACATCTGTGAAAGCTTTTATGACCATATTTCCACTATATAAAGTAGATAAAAAAGCAGATAGCTGACTAACATATCAACTATCTGCTATATATTTCTTAGCTATCTTTGTGTTTTTTATTAACTAATAACTATCAACTCTTAGCTATTAGCTTCCGCCGCCGCTTTAGCCGCCTCTGCCGCCTTTTTCAAATTAGGTACAGATGTAGGGCATGTAGCAGGCGTACAAGCGCCATTAGGGCCTAAATCTTCAGAACGATTTACAAAGGTAGTATGTAACATATGATGTGCTTTGTGACTCATAGGTTTGCCATCAAAGAACTCAGCATACAATTTTTGGATATCTGGATTATCACAAGCTGCTTTTACAGTTACTTCTGCATCGCGAGTATACAAGGAAGCAATACGAGCTTCACGAGCTTTGTCAGCCATCGGTAATTTAACGCGTGGTTGACCACCACCACCGATACAGCCACCACGACAAGCCATTATTCAATGAAGTCATAATGGATATTTTCTGTACGCATGCGTTCGATGAACTTACGCAAATTACCTGTACCATGAACTGCCGCTACGTGTAATGTTTTATCGCCAATCACTACGTCCGCTTCGCGAGCACCATCCATGCCGCGAATAGCTTCAAATGGAATCAATGTTTGAGGTGCATCTTCACCTGTCGCCATTTTGTAAGCCGCACGCATAGCCGCTTCCATAACGCCACCAGTGTTACCGAAAATGATACCACCACCAGAAGCTTCACCCATCAATGGATCGAATGCAGAATCTTCAAGATCATCAAAGTTGATTTCTTCAGCGCGCAACCATTTTGCAAGTTCCCGTGTAGTAATACAGTAGTCTGTATCGCGCATTTCTGGTGTATTCCAGTATTCCGCAGAAGAATTCATTTCATCGCGACGAATTTCAAATTTCTTAGCTGTACATGGTGTTACTGCAACGGCAACGATTTGTTTTGCATCAAGGCCCATTTTTTCAGCAAAATATGTTTTTTGTGTAGGCGCTTGCATAGCAATCGGGCTCTTAGCCGTAGATAAGTTTGGCAAGAATTCTGGATAGAATGTTTCCGCAAACTTAACCCAAGCAGGACAACAAGATGTGAATTGAGGCAATACTGCATCGCTATTAATAACGCGTTCTAATAACTCAGATGCTTCTTCCATGATAGTCATGTCCGCACCAAAGTTTGTATCAAGAATATAGTCGCCACCCAATTTACGAAGAGCAGCTACCATTTTGCCTTCTACAAATGTACCAGCCTCAAGGCCGAATTCCTCACCTAAACCAACACGTACGGCAGGCGCAGTTTGGAAGATGACAATTTTATTAGGATCAGCAATAGCTGCTTTTACTTCATCAATTTCAGAGCGTTCATTAATGGAATCGAATGGGCAAATAGATGCACATTGACCACAATGAATGCAAATTGGATGATCCCCATTCGTTGTTAAATCATAATAATCAAATACACCCATGTCTACAGCACAAGCTTTACGACATAAGGAGCAGTTTTTACATTTAGTTAAATCTTGTACTAATGCAATATTTCCGTCTTCAATTGGCACGCGACGGTCTAAAAATTGGTACTTACTCATGAGTTCCTCCTACTTAGGTAACGTTGTTATCGTTAATCGTAGAAATTATACTATACATTGTGAGTTTTATCAATAAACTTACACGTAATTCCTTTGCATAACAGATATTAAAAAATAGCATGATAAAAGGAGTTATAGGCGTTCCTCTAATTCCATCCACCGTTCAGTGAGCACATCTATTTGAGTCTGTGTTTCTTCTCGTTCCTCCATCAGTGACTGCATTTTTTCATAATCAGTAGCCACTTGGCTTATCATAACATCGAGGCCCTTCACTAAATGTTCTAGCTTAGGCAATTCATCCATAATTTTGGCATACTCCGCTTCTTCTGCTTTATTGAGACCCTTCTTTGGTATTTCTTTGAAAGTATCTGTTTTATCACCAGCAACAACATTATCATTTCCAAGGGTATCTACCCTATTAGATTGATTATCAACAGAGTCATCGCTATCAGCCTCTCCACCTTCTACAGCTCGTACCGCTTTGGAATTAGCCGGTATATTATCATTTGGCATATAGAATGGGCGCTTGCTGCCACTACTTTCATCAAGAGCATCTTTGTAGTCAGAATACGAGCCATGAACGATTTCAATATGCCCATCGCCGGTAAAGACAAACAGTTTATCCACTACGCGGTCTAGGAAGTACCGATCATGGCAAACGGTGATGATGACGCCACTAAAGGAGTCAAGGAAATCCTCTAATACCTCCAATGTTGGAATATCAAGATCATTCGTCGGTTCGTCCAGCAATAATACGTTAGGGGCGCTCATCAACAATTTTAAGAGATATAAACGACGACGTTCCCCGCCAGAGAGTTTTCGAATCGGTACACCATGTAATTCTGGGGTAAAAAGGAATCGCTCAAGGATTTGTCCTGCGCTCAATGTAAACCCATCACCGAGTACCATATAAGAGTGGTCCTCACGAATATAATCGAGAACGCGCATATCTTCATCAAATTCAGGTAGCTCTTGTTTAAAATGAGCAATGCGAACGGTCTCACCTTTACCAATAGTGCCTCTCGTCGCTTCGTAGGTGCCATCAAGGATATTCATAAAGGTAGATTTACCAACACCATTGGGCCCTACTATACCGATACGATCATGGCGTACCACGTGATAGGTAAAGTCCTTAATCATAGGACGTTCATCAAAATAAAACTCTAAATGCTCAATATCAAAGATGGTTTTTCCTAAACGTGTCTTCAGCGCAATAGGATCCATTTGATCGGGGCGGCGGGTTTTCTCCATATTCTTTAATTTTTCGTAACGGTCAAGACGAGCCTTTTGTTTTGTAGTTCTAGCCAGAGCACCACGACGTACCCATTCGATTTCTCGTTTTAAAAATTGACCTCGTTTTTCTTCCGTAGCAGCTTCACGAGCCTCTCGATCATCTTTCAAGGCAATAAATTCTTCATAATTGCCATCGTATTGATACATATGACGATTTGATAGCTCTAAAATACCATTACATACGGAATCGAGGAAATATCTATCATGGGTACTGATTAATAATCCTCCTTGACGTATACTCAAATACGACTCTAGCCAATCAATACTATCTTCATCCAAATGGTTAGTCGGCTCATCTAGTAATAAAAGATCACATGGATATAGCAATGCTTGCCCTAATGCAAGACGACGCTTTTGCCCTCCTGATAACATAGCTACCTTTTGCTCCACATCAGGAAAGCCCAATTTAGATAAAATAATGCGCGCCTCTTGCTCTACCTGCCAACCGTCTTGTTGATCCATTTGCTCTAAAGCATTCATATAGTTGCGAGACAATTTAGCATCGTCTTTACCAGACTCTTGCATTTGGCGATACTCACGACTAATACGTTCAAAGGCTTTTACCATTTGCAACCGAGGATGATTTCCATCAAGAACGGCCTCAAGCAAAGTAGCTTCCGCATCAAAATCAGGTGTCTGCGCTAAGTAATAAATGCTAGCCTTACCATTACGCTCAATGGTGCCTTTATCAGCTTCCATTTGTCCTGCTAATATTTTTAGAAATGTAGACTTACCCGTTCCATTGATGCCCACAAGACCTAATCGTTTTTCCGTGGTAAAAGTCATACTCACTTCTTTAAACAGCAGCCTTGTACCATATGATTTCTCTATATTTTGTAAACTAATAACGTTCATATTCCGCTCCTATTTTGTGATTCTGTTATTTATTATACTACACATTACCATTGACAGTAACAGGCGCCCTCAGTAGAATAAACGTAACATATATATTCATGAGGAGGTCCACATGGCGACGGATATGGTTTTAGACTTTTATGAAAGTATCAACTTTGAACTTATCGACATTGATGGGTATGACACATTATTTACCGAGCTCTTAGAGGATGGCACGTATGCAACTGTGTCCGATGATGACGGCTATATGCCAGAGGACTTAGAGACACCAGTCGTATTCAATGTGTACGACGATAACGACTCCTTCCAATGGAGTGTTACCCTTGATGACTCTTACCAATTAAAAGATTTATTGGATGGTGCAGAAAGTACGGATGCTTTCTTAGTCACATTACAAAAACTTCGAAAAGAACATATTGAACAGTATCAATAGAAAAAAGCGATGGCCCTTTAGGTCATCGCTTTTTCTATATTGGTTAGCTAATTGCCTCTTGAGCTTTCACAAGCTCATCTTGTGCACTAGCATCTAAAATTTCAATGAGACTATTTACGATATCAGCAGCCCCATCCACATGCCATTCGCGAGCACGTTCAGACATTTGTTGAAGTCGCGGAGAATTAATTAACAGTGCAGTTACCACATCTTCTAAGTTGTGAATATCGCGAGCCCAACGAGCACAGCCCCGTTGCTCTAACAGTTCTGCATTTGCCTCTTCCTGCCCTGGGATAGCATTAAAGAATACCATTGGCAATCCGATTGTAACAGCCTCCATACAGGTCAATGCACCAGGTTTTGTAACGAGCAAAGACGATGATTTCATGAGCTCAGAAATATTGGTAGTATAACCATATACGGTGGTCTTCGTCTTCATAGATTCACTAAGGACAACTAACGATTCGTAAAGAGACGTATTTTGTCCCGCTACAACGGTAATTTCACCAATACCATTTACTTCATCTAGATGTTTTAAAGCCGTCTCAAGAGAGCCTAAACCCAGGCCACCACCCATAACAAGAACTTTCACAGGTTCCTCTAAGCTATACTCTTCAATAGCATCACGGAAAAAAGATCGCCGCACTGGAATGCCAGATACATGAATACGAGATTCATCGATACCTGAAGCTACCATTTCAGGTACCATAGATTCTGTTGCAACATAGTAAACATCAATCTGTGGATAGAGCCAAAACTGATGACTACTAAAGTCTGTCATAATAGCCACTAGTGGTACATCTATATGACCTTGACGCTTTAAAATCGATGCCGCCCCACAAGGAAATGGATGTGTAAAGACCATTACATCTGGCTCTTCTTGTTGTACTAGTTTAAGCATGCGGCTTTTTAGTAGGTACGACAATGCGGTTTGCATAATGGTACCTCGTTTTTCCCCTTTCGATACGCGATAAATCATATCATAGAGCATGGGGAATACGTCAATCATCTTGATATAGGTACCCTTAATTAAATGCTCTACAGACATAGTTTCTGTATCAAGAAAATCAACATGGGTAATTGATGCTTGTGGCTCTTTTTCTTTCCAATATTCTTCTATGGCTCTTGCGGCTTGCATATGTCCAGTGCCGATTGAGGCAGACACGATGAGAACCTTCCTTGATGTTTCGTTATTCATAATGCACCCTTTCTCTGTGCATTATACCATAAATAGATAAAAAAAAGAGACCTCGAAAGGTCTCTTTCACATCCAATATGGATTATTTTTTGCGTTTTTTAGCTTTTGCAGCGTTAACTTGTTCTTTCAAACCTTTACCAGCTTTGAATGCAGGGGATTTGGAAGCTGCAATTGTGATAGTTTTACCGTTTTGTGGGTTACGGCCTTCACGAGCTGCGCGTTCACGAACTTCGAAAGTACCGAAGCCGATAACTTGTACTTTGCCACCAGCTGCTAATTCTTGAGCTACTGTGTCAAATACAGCTTTTACTGCTTTTTCAGCATCTTTTTTAGTTAATTCAGTTTTTTGTGCAACACTTGCGATTAATTCTGTTTTGTTCATGACAGAACCTCCTTAAAATTACAATACCTTAGAAGTGTATAAACCTCTAGGTTACTTTTCCTGCACTTTAGCCTCCTCCCAAAAAGCATCGAGCTCAGCTAATGAAAAGTCTTCCCATGAGCGATCGCTTTGGTTAACACAAGCTTCTACATGTAAAAAACGCTGTCGGAACTTTGTGTTTGTGCGATTTAGTGCATTTTCACCGCTTATTTTATACCATCTGAATAGATTAATCAAGGAAAAAAGCACATCTCCTGCTTCTTTTTCCATATTTTCTCTATCATTTTGGTCAATAGCCTCCTTAAATTCCCCCATTTCTTCGGAAACTTTAGCCCAAACAGGATCAAGCTCATCCCAGTCAAATCCTAGCTTTGCAGCCTTTTCTTGGAGCTTATAAGCCGCCATTAAAGCAGGTAAACTTTTCGATACACCATCCAATACAGAATTTTGAATATTTTTCTTTTCTTGTGCCTTTAATTCATCCCAAGTGTATGATTTTTCATCATTTTCTGGGCTAAAAACACGAGGATGACGACGAATCATTTTTTCAGCGACATCATTAATTACGTCTTGAAGTGTAAAATAACCAGCCTCCTCTGCCAATTGACTGTGAAAGACAACTTGCAATAATACATCACCTAACTCTTCACGAAGATTCGGCATATCTTTATTATCAATGGCATCTACCACTTCGTAGGTTTCCTCTATAAAATAGCGACGTAAAGATTCATGCGTTTGCTTTTGATCCCAAGGACAGCCATTTGGTGCACGCAAAGTTTTCACTACATCGACTAAAGGTTGAATATCAATATTGTTCTTCATATAGCTTTGCTTCCTCCCTATTGCGTCGAGCTTGTAAGCGCTTGCCTATGATTGGGAAATAGTATATATCATCTTTTACGACAGCTTTAGTAAGCCATAACGATAAACCATATACAAAAATAGCCACTACAATTGCTGCAGCCACAGCGCCACCATTGCCTAATAAATCAACAGTGCTCACATAGATGACTTGTGTAGCACCGCCCATGGCCATGGCAGATACTATTATTTTTAATAACTCTAATGTGTTGAGTACCGAACCTACATATCTTTTTACAAAAATATAATTAATAAGCGCTGCAATAGCAAAGTTTAAATTCGTCGCCCAAGCCGCACCATTAATGCCCAACTCAACACTGCCTGTCAATTCATAATCTAAGAATGTCTTCACTAATAAGCCGATAAAAATCGACACCATAGGAATTACTGTCCTTCCTAACCCTTGCAAAACACCTGCAGTAACCTGCTGCCATCCGAGGAACACAATACTCAAGCTAATAACAGCAATAACAGGCCCTGCGTGGGGTGTTGCATATATTAATTGCGATATTGGCGTAGCTAGTACACAGAGACCAATACAGGCTGGAATCGTAAACATATTAGCAATTTTAATCGCCGTTTCCGCTCGTTTCACGATGCGATGTACATCACCTTGAGTATGGGCCTCAGATACGGCTGGCACAAGACTAGCGGCTAAGGACGTAGTTAGAATGATTGGCAACCCAATCAGAGATGTTGCCATCCCCGTTAAATAGCCAAATTGTGTGGTTGCTTCATTGAGATAGTATCCAATATCCATCAATCGTTTTGGGACGATAAATGTATCAATGAGTGATACCATAGGAAGCATAATATTCGCCATAGAAACAGGTATAGCAAGGCTAAACAAGCGTTTAACTACGGTGCCATTACTTTCACAAATAGCATTAGGATTCTGTTGTAAAAGCATCTTCTCTCGAACATTGCGTTGTCGGTAGTAAAAATAAATTAATACCAGTAACCCTGCCAATACGCCTGGGAATGTAGCAAAGGTCGCACCACCTGCCGCCAAATGGAGTCCACGATCAATGAAGTAGTATGCCAAACCTACCATAGAAGACACGCGAAAGATTTGTTCAAATACTTGACTCGTACCAGTAGGCACCATATACTGGAAACCTTGGAAATACCCTCTAAAACAGCTCAGGATGGTCACTACAAAAATGGCTGGAGATAATAGCTGAATAGCAATTAAAGCACGTGGATCGGTGATGATTTGATTATCTACGAGCCATTGCGCACTACCATATAAGGCCAAACTAAATACCAGCCCTAATATAGCGAGTACCCTTAAAGATACGGAAAATACTTGTTGTACGCCTCGCATATCATCATTAGCAAGTTTCTCTGCAATCATAATAGATATGGCTACAGGAATACCTGCAGCAGAAATACTAACGATAATTTGATAGATTGGATAGGCCATCATATATAGCCCAATTCCTTCACCACCTAAGATCCGTGCAATAAGAACCTTACTAAACGCACCGATGACCTTCACGATAATACCGGCTAAGGTTAAAATCATGGCTCCTTTTAAAAATCGATTCATAGGCCCTCCTTAGTCGGTGACTTGTGGCTAAGAGCCTTTATCACCGCTTCCGTAATGGTCAAAACAGAACCTTTCATGCCATTAAGATTCACATATAATGTGGCTGGCTTGGTGTCCATAAACTTCATTTTTTTCCATAAATCTTCTCGTACAGCCCCCATGTCCCAATCGGCCATTTTAGAATCGTCATACCAATGGATGGTGAGCTGCTTATCTCTACGGACGATACTTTTAATGCCCAGTAGGCGCGCTTGCTCTTTAATTTGAGCAATGCGCAACAAACGGTCTACTGGGTCAGTTGGTGTACCGAAGCGATCAATGAGCTCATCCGTCATATCATCGAGTTGCTCTTTAGATTTAATATGTAACAATCGTTGGTATACAGAAATCTTACGAGCACTATCTTTGATATACGCATCGTCAATAAAAGCATCTACCTCTAAATCGATGGCCGGATCAATAGATACGTCTCGCTCAACCTCTTTATTTTGAGCCTTTGCAATCGCTTCTTCTAACATGCTCACGTACATACCAAAGCCGACAGAGGCGATATTACCATGTTGCTGTGAACCTAATAGATTGCCGGCACCGCGAATCTCTAAATCTCTCATGGCTAACTTAAATCCTGCGCCGAGCTCGGTGAACTCCTCTATGGCTTTCAAACGCTTTTCAGCTGCCTCTGAAAGTATTTTATCTGGCCGATACATAAAGTATGCATAAGCACGTCTACGAGAGCGTCCTACCCGACCTCGCATTTGGTATAGTTGAGATAAACCTAAGCGATCCGCATCATAAATGATGATAGTATTTGCATTAGGAATATCTAAACCGGTTTCAATAATGCTCGTGGACAAGAGTACATCATAATGGCCTTCATAGAAATCGGTCATAATCTCCTCAATTTGACGGCCTGTCATCTGTCCATGAGCAATAGCATAACGCAAGCCAGGCAATGCAGATTCTAATAGTTCTCCCATGTGATTAATGGATGCGACCCGATTATATACGAAATAGACCTGTCCACCTCTTGCAAGTTCTCGTTTGATAGCATCTGCTATGAGATTCATATCATATTCCACCACATAGGTTTGAACAGGCAAACGCTCCTCTGGCGGAGTATTGATAACAGACATTTCTCGAACGCCAACGAGGGACATATGTAAAGTCCGCGGAATCGGTGTAGCACTCAAAGTGAGTACATCGATATTGCTAGCCCACTCTTTCCACTTTTCTTTTTGTGCTACCCCAAAACGTTGCTCCTCGTCTACAACAAGCATACCTAAGTCTTTGAATACCACCTTTTTGTTAAGTAATGAATGAGTTCCAATAAGAACATCAATAGATCCATCCTCTACGCCTTTAAGAATTTGTTTTTTCTCTGATGTAGTTCGGAATCGATTAAGCACATCTACTTTCACCCCAAATGGAGCAAAGCGATTCAAAAAAGTTTGGAAATGTTGCTGTGCTAAAACCGTAGTTGGTACAAGTACTGCTACTTGTTTTCCGCTCATAACAGCCTTAAAAATGGCGCGCATAGCCACTTCCGTTTTACCAAAACCTACATCACCAGCGAGCAAGCGATCCATAGGAACAGGTCTTTCCATGGATTCTTTAATCTCTGCGGTAGCCTGTAATTGGTCTTCCGTTTCCTCATAGGGGAATGCATCTTCAAACTCTTGCTGCCATGGTTGATCTGGCAAGAATGCAAAACCTTCTGTGATTTCTCGTTGTGCATATATCTCAACGAGTTTATCTGCTAAATCATCAATAGATTTTTTTGCCTTTGAAACAACCTTGCTCCAGTCACGACCACCCATCTTATTAATACGTGGCACATCACCTTCGTTGCCAATATATTTTTGCAGTTGATCTAAATTATTAGCTGGTAAGAACAGTTTGTCCGTTCCAGCATAAGCAATCTCAATATAATCGCGGTGAATGCCTTCCGTCTCAATTGTTTTAAGACCAATATACTTGCCGATACCATGCATATTATGTACTACATAGTCACCAGGCGTTAAATCTGTAAAATAATTGATTTCTTGGCCCTTTTTAGGCTTATTACGAAGCTTGCGCTTTTGCTGTCCGTAAATATTACCTTCTACGACAACTACGAGATGGCTATTGGGCAATTCAAAACCATCTGTTAATAAGCCCTTTAAAATAACGACGGTGTTTGGCTTTGCTATCCATGTATCACTATGAATAAATGCAATATTCTCCCCTTCAAGGGCGCGCTCAATACCTTCTCGTCGTTGCTGATTATTTAGTACTAGTACCACTTGATGATTTAAACGATGCCATTGTTTAATTTCATCTGTTAATAGGGGAATTTGACGCTCAAAGCTCGTCATTGTCTTCCCTTGAATGCCAATAGGATTAAATCCTGCAAGTCCAATAGAACGTTGTTGCATAAATGTGAAAGCCACTTGATTCGTAGCATCTACAGTGCGTTGTAGTTCATTCCAATCACAATGATTTTTCCGATGTGTAGGATCTTCTTTTAAGAATTTCTTTAACGCCTCTTGAATACGACCTGGCTCGTCATAAATCAAAGTGCCATCTTTCACATATGATAGTAAAGTACTATCTGCATCACTTTTACCAAGAAAGAAAGGCGTCACCGTATAGGATTCGATTTGCTCAATAGAACGTTGATTCTCTACAGAAAAGAAACGCAATGTATCGATTTCATCACCAAAAAACTCAATGCGAATCGGATGATCACTATTTACAGGATAAATATCCAAAATATCTCCACGCACGGCAAAATGACCACGTTGTTCCACCTGGTCTACGCGTTCATATCCAATTGTTACGAGCTGTTCAAGGGCTACATCACGTTCAATTGCATCATTCAAAGCAAAATGCAACGATTGCCCCTTTAAATAATGAGGGGATACAACATACTGTGTAGCCTCTTCAGCATTGGCAATGACTACTGCCGGCTCTTGCCACGCTAATAATGCTAATGCTCGCATTTGTGCACCTTGGTCCTCAAGACTACGTGCTACAGTTGTAAAGTCTACATGATCTGTTTTAGGAAATGATTGGACTGGCACATTAGGCCAGAAGAAGGCTAAATCTCGCTCCCACATCTCCTTATGATCCTTATCATGAACTACGATGACTACAGGCTTTTTAAGACCTGCAGAAAAAGATTGGCTTAAGAGAAAACTCTTTTGAGATCCACTAAGCCCATATATGACTGACTTTCCTTTACGCTGAAATGCGTTTAGCCCATCCACAAAGGATGGGTTCTGTGAAAGCAGTTTTGTTAATGTATTATTCATACTGCACCATATAGTATTACTATGATTGTATTAATTAAATAGTTCTAACTTATTTATTATAACATATAATGTAGTAGTTAATTCTGTACCTACCCTACTATTAAACTACAAGTGTTTATCGATATGAATATCCACATTAACTACTTAATTTTAGGCAAAAAAAATACACCTCTAAAGGTGCAATAAAGTTGGTGCGGGAGAAGGGACTTGAACCCCCACGCCGTAAGGCGCCAGATCCTAAGTCTGGTGCGTCTGCCAATTCCGCCACTCCCGCGTCTCAACTGAAATAATAATATCATGTATAGAATTCATCGTCAATCATTTTTTTTAAATGACTTAAAATTCATACATCTAAAAATAGATTCAAAGAAAAACAACTATCTAAACCTTATGATTTACGTAAACCTAAAACAAATTCTAAAACTAAAAAATCTTAACTCTACAATTGTATATCTATTAACGCTTAACGCCTCATCTAAACCTAAACTCTACAGGTCTCAATCTAAAAGGTCTTACCGATAACTAATATTTGCAAAATAAAAAGAGACTGACCCAGAATCCGAACTACTAGAACCCTGGGTCAGCCTCTTTTTTAGGATGATGATGAATAAATGCATGCCCTACATTTACCATAAAATATATTAACAGTCATAACATATGTCATGCTGGTAATACCAAAAAGGTAATCCACCATGACCATAGCACGACATTTAGGTCGTATAGAACTAAAATCTAAATCAACTATAATACAATTTAGATTCAATAGAACTAAAAAATCCTTTTTACGGGTACGTAAAAAGGAGCTATTAACTTCTCCTCCCTATCTCTCGTAGGTCAAATGGTGAATGTTGAATAGGCAGTTCTCCTGACTCGGCGTCATCGCTCATCTAGCCTTCCCAGTTTCCCAGTGACTTAATTTAAACTCGCTCGACCATACAGTGGCGGGACCGTGCCGGCCTTTAACCGGCTTCTCTATTATGCTTTTCAGCACCTATTCCCAAATATGATATTTTCTATGTCTTTATTCTAACAGTCTACATTCATTTAGTCAATACGGCAGTAGCATATTTATTAATAAAAAAATACTATATAGGTCTGCCGTATTGTTATAACAAAATATAAAAAGTTTAACAATCTAATCATTAGCTTTATCCAACGCGATTTCTAAATAGCCATCCTGCTATGGACATGCTTATAATGATTAGGATAATCATAGGAATAAAATTAAACCAAATATCCGTCAATCCTGCACCTTCTAAATAAATCCTGCGCATTGCATCAACAGAAAACCGCATAGGATTTCCATATGTAAGATATTGCAATATTTTCGGCATGTTATGTACAGGTGTGATTAATCCGGACAATAATGCTAGTGGAAAAAGAAAAACAAAAACATATACGAGAACTTGCTGCATATTTTTTGCAATAGCAGAAATAGATAACCCCAATCCAATGCTACTACTTATAAACGTAAACAACACGGCATACACAAGAAATATGTTGCCCCGAAATGGAACTTTAAACCAAAACATAGCTATTAATAACAATACAGTACTTTGAAACAGTCCTATTATCATAGGGGGTATAGACTTTGCAATCAAAATTTGCATAGATGATACGGGCGTCACCAATAATTGATCAAAGGTCCCCTGCTCTCGTTCTCTCGCCACAGATAAGCCCCCCAACATGATAACTTGTGTCATACTGATCAATATAACGAGACCTGTCAAGAAAGTCCAGGAAGACTGCTGATTTTCATTGTACCAGGTACGAGATTCAATCGTGATTCCCTTATGCTCAACACCTAACCAAGTCTGATTGAATTGAGAAATGATTTGCCCCATATAGGCTGTGGCAAGACCTGAAGTCATTGTATTCGTTCCATTTACAATAACAGTAATAGATGTAGGTTGTTTATGCTTTAAGTTTTCTTCAAAATCCTGAGGTATGATAACCGCCATAATAACCTTGTTGGAGTCTATTAGTGGTGCGATTATATCCGGAGAGTTCGCAGATTGATACAGTTCAAAAACACCGGATGAATTAATAGTCGATTCTAATGCAGCTGCGGTCTGCGTATGACTTTCATCAATCAATACATAGGGAACCTTGTTGAGATTATAGGTTGCGGCGTAACCGAAGAGGAACCCTTGAATAATAACCGGTAACAGTAAGATTATACGAGTTTTCGGATCTTTAAAGGTGGCTAATAGCTCTTTCCATATGATGGAGACAATTTGATTCCAATACAGGCGCCAATTCATTATTCCACCTTCTTCCGCGTAATATAAATTGTCAATATTGTAAAGCAAATAGCAAAACCCGATAATACGGCACTATTTTTAATAATCAAATACCAGTTATTTCCACCTAGGAACAATGATTTCAGTAATTCTAAAAAATATGTAGGAGGTAAAAGCCGTGAAATATATTGAATCACCACAGGTTGTGAATGTGGATCAAATAAAAACCCCGTCAATATCAACGCCGGTAAAAAACTGGTAAGTAACGCCATTTGACAAGCTAAGAACTGTTTCTTCGTAAACGCAGATATAAGTAGTCCCATATTTAAGGAAACAATCAAATACAATGTGGACACGATGCAGATGATCCATAAGGAACCACGCATAGGTACTTCATAAAAGAAATACGAAACACCGAGGCAAAACAACAGCCCCAACATGGCCAATACATAATAAGGCACTACCTTAGCCAAAATAATTTCAATAGGCTTAACTGGTGTAACGAATAAAGCCTCAAAAGTACCACGTTCCCATTCTCTAGCCATAACAACCGCCGTAAGAAAGACGGATACAATCGTCATGATAATCATGATGAGCCCAGGAATCAAAAACCAGGTACTTGTATTTGCTTCATTAAACCACATGCGATGGTTCATTGTTATATATCCACCACGTAGCATAAACGGAATATTCTTAACGGCCCATAAATTAATAGCTGAGTTTACATAACTTTCTATGCTCATCGCTACCGAAGTATCGACACCATAGTAAATCCCCTGCACTTTCCCTTGTCCACGCATAACTTGAGCAGAAAAGTCCTGTGGAATCACCAATATGGCATCTACCTTTCGTTTTTCCATCAATAGTTCCGCCGTTTTTCTATCGCGAACCGCTATAGGTTGAAAGTACTCAGAGCCGTATAAGGAGTCATACACACTCTGGGTCATAGAATCTTGCCGTTCCATAACCACTGCTATCGGCACGTGTTTAACATCCAAAGTAACCCCTGAGCCGATGAGGATAATAAGTAGTATAGGTAGCACAACACCCAACAAAATAGTGCTAGGGTCGCGCAATACTTGTAAGGTCTCCTTGTATACCAATGAGGAAAACCGTCTTATAAATCCGTTCATACGTCATCCTCCTGTTCCCGTTTTTTTAGTATGACGGAGATAAACGCTTCATCCATAGTACAATTCTCATCGCCGGCAATCCGTCTAACTTCATCAGGTGTTCCCAGTACAACGAGTTTTCCTGCATCCTGAATCATAATACGGTCACAATATTCCGATTCATCCATAAAATGAGTCGTAATAATAATCGTTGTTCCTCGCTTTGATAAAGAAGTAATCTGTCGCCAGAAATTACGCCTTGTAAGAGGATCAATACCACTTGTGGGCTCATCCAAGAAAAGAATTTTAGGCTCATGCATTAAGGCAGCCGCCATGGACAAGCGCTGTTTATAACCACCAGGCAAATCACCGGCTATCATATCTCTCACGTCATTCAGACGAAACTCACTGATAACGGCTTCTATACGATCAAGCTTCTTCTGTCCGTGAAGGCCGTACACACCGGCAAAAAAATTCAAGTTTTCCATAACAGACAGATTACCGTACAAAGAAAACTTCTGCGCTACATATCCGAAATTGCTTCTTGCCGCCGTACGGGATTTAACGACATCAATGCCGGCCACGCGCAAATCCCCGCTCGTTACAGGCAATAATCCACACAACATACGAAATGTCGTCGTCTTCCCTGCTCCGTTTGGTCCGAGTAACCCGAATACTTCTCCGCGCTGCACCGTAAATGATGTATTAGCCACCGCCGTAAAATCACCGAATGTCCTCACCAAATGAGATACGGAAATTTCTACTGGACGCTCAACCATTTCATTGGGGGCCAACAAATGCTTTCGTTCTTTCTCTATCGCACTTTCATCCAAATCCATATCGATACTATCTAAAGGCTTAGCCCCTTGTTTTGAGGCAATTTCATCCTCTTTTAACAACATCATAAAGGTATCTTCCAAACGGCTCTGAACTGGTTCTTCCTCCATACCGTACTCATTAAGCCATGGAATCGAAAGCATTTCTTTTGTTTTTATGTACCTCACAGCACCGGCCTCCGGAACTGCATCCGCCACGCATTTCCTGTCATCCATCAATGCGGCCTGTACATTTCGCATGCTCAACGACTTCGGAATCTTTACCTGAAAGCATCGTTCCTCAGACATTTGAGTCAACTCATGCGGTGTCCCAGTTGCTAAAAAGTGCCCCTTATTGAGGACGAAAACATCTTTACAACGCTCCGCCTCATCTAAGTATGCAGTGCTAACAAGTACGCTAATTCCATCTGTACATACCAGCGACTCTAAGATCTCCCATAACTCCCTCCTTGAAAATGGATCGACCCCTACGGTAGGCTCATCGAGCAGTAATAGCTCCGGAGAACGAACCAATGTACAAGCTAGGCTAAGCTTTTGCTTCATACCGCCTGACAATTTACCGGCTTGACGCTTAGTAAATTTGGCTAGCCCTGTCATATGCAGTAATTTTTCAAACCGCTTCGTTCTCACATGCAAAGGAATACCGTGTAAATCTGCATAGAGATTCATGTTTTCACTGACGGATAATTCCTCATAAAGCCCAAATTTCTGAGGCATATAACTGAGTCTATCTTGAACTGCCTGTGAATGTGCTTTCACATCCATTCCGAGGACCTCTAAAGAACCAGACGTGGCATCCAATAAACCGGCTATCAAACGAATCAAAGTCGTTTTCCCCGCCCCATCTGGCCCGACCAACGCAGTTAAACAGCCTTTTCGAATTTTAAAATCTAAATGGTCCAATGCTATTATAGGATCATCTCCGACAAGGGGAAATTCTTTATATAATTGTGACGCTTCGATTGCATATACATCATTCACCGCACACCTCTATATATCAATGGAAACAGTGGCAGGCATTCCTAAACGGAGACGATTATCAGGATCATCTACATATACCCGCACTTCATATACAAGTGTAGTACGCACATCCTTCGTTTCTACCGATTTAGGTGTAAATTCCGCTACGGAAGAAATATATCCGATTGTTCCGTGAATCGGTTCGTTCTTATATGTATCCGTTGTTACATTTGCATCCATACCGTTATAAATTTTTCCTAAATCCCGTTCGTTCACATATACACGAACCCATTTCTTAGTATTCTCAGCCAATTTAAATACAGGTGTATTCGGTGAAGCCATATCACCGACCTGTAATAATCGGGCCGTTATAACACCGTCTATCGGGGACGTTAATACAGATTGGTTCAACAAGAACTCCTGACGGGCCAGTTCGCTTTTCATCGCATCCAATTGGGCTTGGGCCTGTGCTATATCTTCCTGTCTTGGCCCTGCGACAGCTAAATTGTATGCTTGCTGAGCCTCGTTTAATTTGGCTTCCGATACTTTCACCTTCGCCTGTATATCATCTACAGACTGTCGACTAACGGCCTTACCATTTGAAGCATTATAGGATTTTTGTAACTTCTCTGCCTCCTGTTTCGATTGAGCTAACGCAGCTTCTGCAGATGTAACTCGTGCCGATGCTTGAGCGATTTCTTCTGGTCTACTGCCGGCCTGCAACTTGGCCACTATAGCTTCCTGTGCTGCAATGGTAGCCTTAGCCTGCTGTACAGCAAGATTCAATTCATCAGAATGTAAATACCCCAAAATCTGCCCTTTGCTCACCACCGCACCTTCATCCACCAAAAGGCTGGCAATCCGGTCACTTCCCCGAAATGCAACATTAACTTCACGCAGATTCACATTGCCTTGCAACACAATATGATGAGAGGTAATGTACACTTCGTATTGATTATAAGCATAATAACTTACTCCACCCAAAATTATTAGAAAGGCAATCATTATACCTGCGCACTTTTTTCTATTATTCGCCATCCACCGTTTAAGGACATCAAGTTTCTCTTTCATAATCATTCCCCGTTTCTCACACTATTTCTTAGCATGCGAGTCCGCCTCTGCCTCCTGATCCATGTCCATAGCTTCCCAACCACCGCCTAAGGATTTGAATAAACGAACGGTATCAGCAAACTCTTGCCCCCGACTCATGATATATTGCCGCCTTGCAGACAATACATTTCTTCGTGCATCAAGAACACTTAAGTAATCGCTAAGACCGGAGTCAAAATTGGTTTGCGCCAAAGATTCCGCTTGCTGTGCAGATTCTACAGCAGATTTCAATTCCTCGGACTTAATATGATCCTGAGATGCATCCGTTACCGCATTTCGGACCTCCCCTACAGCTTTCAAAACAGTCTCTTCGTAAAGTGCCAAATATTCCTGTTCCTTTTCTGTTTGTACCTTTATATTCTTACGAATAGCACCGGCATTGAAAATAGGCATAGTGATAGATGGTCCTATTCCTATCATTTTACCGATAGCCGAAATAAGACCTCCCGATGAAAACGACTCCAAGCCTATACTGCCATTTAGTGAAAACCTAGGCTTAAGGTCAGCCTTTGCAGCCTTGGTTTTCTGTTGTTGCGCCGCAATACGTCGTTCCGCCGCCTGAATATCAGGCCGTTGTCGTAAAGCTTCCGCCGGTATGCCGATAAACATGTGTGGATCCACCGTAGGTAATGAAGTATTTTCCATCAATAACCCGTCAATCTCGCCTGGAACTGTTCCCGTCAATATAGAAAGAGCAGCCATTGTGGAAGCTATATTTTTCTTTAATGAAGGAATCTCCGCTTGAGTCTGAGATAATGCATATGTAGCCTGTTGCACAGGTAATTCATTAATAATACCAGACTGATAATTTATCTTAATCAGTTCCAACGCTTCCTGTTGACGCTTCACATCATCTTCTGTTATGCGCAATTGCTCCTGTAAAGTTCTTAACGACATATACTGTAATGCGGTTTCCGCGCTCAAAGATACCCAGGTGGAATATAAATCCGCCTGTGATGCTTGTAACGAATTCGATGCAGCACGTGATTTTGCTTTTTGTCTTCCGAATATATCAATTTCCCATCGCGCATCAATTCCCAATTTACCGGTTTCTACATTTCTCGTCATCTTATCAGA
This sequence comes from Veillonella parvula, assembly GCF_001553335.1. Lineage (GTDB taxonomy): Bacteria > Bacillota > Negativicutes > Veillonellales > Veillonellaceae > Veillonella > Veillonella parvula_S. The sequence goes on from NZ_KQ960799.1 coordinate 96,391, forward strand.
TATAGGTAAATTCTTTATCGCTTCTTGGTCTGAATCCCATTCACCCTGACCTCTATTAGCCGACCATGAACCGGAAGCATCTAGCCAAGGTAATCGCTGTGCTTCAGCAATACCCAACTGTAACCGCCCTTGTCTAACTCGAGAGCGAGCTACCTCTAACTGCCGATTATTTTTGAGGGTCAAATCAATTAATTGATCCAATACGGGATCATTAAAAACCTTCCACCAGTGGGCTAACTCTTCTTCACTGACTGCTTTCCCTTCCACAACCTCATACGGTAACGGATATTTTCCCGCTTCTTCTACCCAAGAATGTTCATTCAATTCTTTAGTTGCTTTTTGTTTCTCTGAAAGCTTAGTCTCATCAGCAGCAGTGCTCTTTTTCTTCTTTTTTTTGCCATCTTTGTAATACGATGCAATAACAGGACTGCCTTGGTCAGAATCGTCAACAGTTTTTTCAGACCTATGCTGTATTGTCGTATTATCTCGACGCGTTTGATTCGTATCTCTATTTGATTGACTAAAGCTGATGCTAGCGCTAGCACTCCAAGCCCCTAATGCTAAACATATATAAACAATTAAAAGTTGTTTTCTATTCATCTTCATAGCAAACCTCTTTTCATTTCCATATATATCAGTATCATTGTATGTTCATTTTATAATATAAAACCATTATGTATCAATAATATGAAGTATCATTTCAATCTAACTTGAGTTTTATCGAACTTTCACATAAAATAAAAATGTATTAATATAATTCAAGTGGAGGCGATTATGTATATCGGTGAAATCATTAAAAGCTATCGCGAACAACATAATATGACGATCGAAGAATTCGCAAATAAATCGAATCTAAATCAAACAAAAATCAACCAATTGGAAGAATTATTTCAAAGTGATAGAACAACACCTTATCCTGTTGCAATGCGACAAATTAAAAGTATAGCTGAAGCCATCGAACAGCCAATCCCCATCATTATGAATCTTATTTCTGCAGATCAAGAAATTGTCGTTAACGTAGTAGCTGAATCAGATCAGCCACATGCGAAATAATACAACTTAGTTAATTAAATAAAGATCATTAGCTCATAAAAGGACCCTACATAAATATGTAGGGTCCTTTATATACATATAAAAAGCAAAATAAAAAAGCACCACATTACTGTGATGCTTTAATTTGGTGACCCAGAAGGGATTCGAACCCCTGGCCTTTTGATTCGTAGTCAAACGCTCTATCCAGCTGAGCTACTGAGTCATGTACAAAGTACTCACTTATATTAACATAATGATTGCGGCTACGCAAGCATTTTTTTATATTTTTTTAGTAATTTTATGGACATGCGGCCCGAAGACCGCCATCCAAATTTTGGCAGGGGCAGTAGGACTTGAACCCACAACCAACGGTTTTGGAGACCGCTACTCTACCAATTGAGCTATACCCCTATATTCATCAAGCTTTGCTTGATACTTGATTAGTTTAACAAATATTACATACTATGTCAAGAAATATAGGCTTATTAATCAATAAATAATAAGAAATATTAAAGAAAAGAGCCCTCTTTCAAGGGCTCTTATGTCTACCTAACTTTTACCTTTATATATACGGGAGATGGTATATATAATTAGAGAGTTTTGTATATGTATTGTTTTGTTTATACACAGGGAGAGTATTGTTGTGTATTTAAGTGTTGTTTTATGTGTTGTATTGTTTTGTGTTGTTTGTATTATTTGTAAAAGGGACAGGTAAAAGTTATTAGTAGTAGACCTCCATTTCCTTAGTTGATCTCAATCAACTATAGCTAGTATATAGATAGTTCGTGAAAACATAGTGAAAGTGATATGAAATATAATCAAAACGAGTAATTTTTGGTACATTTTGGTATATTATTAAATATCAGAAAGATAGCTATAAACCACGTATTTACTAGTCTAGATAGGGATCTATATAAAAAAGTGATAATTCTATGCATGAATAGAATATGTAATAAATAGTAATTCTTGAATTGCAATAAGTAATGCGACAAAATTA
>NZ_KQ960800.1:0-625 GCF_001553335.1 Veillonella parvula
CCTGGTTTAGCCAATACTTGACCACGTTCGATGTCTTTACGATCAACACCACGAAGCAATGCACCTACGTTGTCACCTGCTACTGCAGAATCCAACACTTTACGGAACATTTCAAGACCTGTTACTACATATTGTTCAGCTTTTTCTTTCAAGCCTACTACTTCAACAGTATCACCAACGTTTACTTGACCACGTTCAACACGGCCAGTTGCTACTGTACCACGACCAGTGATTGTGAAAACGTCTTCCACAGGCATCAAGAATGGTTTATCAGTATCACGAACTGGTGTTGGGATGTAGGAGTCTACAGCGTCCATCAATTCGTCAATTTTAGCTACATATTGAGCATCGCCTTCCAAAGCTTTCAACGCGGAACCTACAACGATAGGTACTTCGTCGCCAGGGAATTCGTAGGAAGAAAGAAGTTCACGAACTTCCATTTCTACCAATTCGATCAATTCTTCATCGTCAACCATGTCAGCTTTGTTCAAGAATACTACGATTGCAGGAACACCAACTTGACGAGCCAACAAGATGTGTTCGCGAGTTTGAGGCATAGGGCCGTCAGCTGCGGATACAACCAAGATAGCGCCGTCCATTTGAGCCGCACCAGTAATCATGTTTT
>NZ_KQ960801.1:0-72614 GCF_001553335.1 Veillonella parvula
CTGTCATCGTCCACCAAAGCAAACGGTTATCTTCGGATGACCGTTTTTTAGTATGTAAAAAGTATATATGGGTATAAAAAATACATATAGTCATGTAGATAAATATAGGAGTACAACTGTTATAGTTGTACTCCTTTTGTTGTAATGCTTATATAGTTTTATGTAAAAAATATATAGTTGCTATGGTTGTACTTTCAAAATATATAGTTAGTTATTGTTATATCTAAAAAATATAAATTATATTATAGTCACATCTGGAAACTACATATTTAACGTGGTGCATACATGATGATATAAACGCCTACAAGACAGACAAGACCACCGATGATATCGTATGTATCTGGCCGTAATCCGTCTACAAGCCAACCCCAGAGGATGGATAGGGCGATAAATACGCCGCCGTAGGCCGCGTACACCTTACCAAAGCTGGCTTCTGGTTGGAAGGTGGGGATGATGCCGTATAAAAATAAAATAAAAGCACCTGCGATTAGGTAAATAGGTCCTTTGTCGTCACGCATATAGAGCCATACGAGATAACCGCCACCGATTTCCGCAAGTCCTGCTAGTATAAAGAATAGAATAGATAAGAGCATTGTAACCTCACTGTATTCTTACTGTATTAATTGAAATCTATTCTCTATTGTACAACTTAGGACAATAGAGGGCAATTGTTTTGTATAGATAGGTCATTTGTTGTTTATAGTAAAACCCCGTACACCAAAAGGTATACGGGGTTCTATTAGTTATTATAAACGTGGTGGTGATTCGCTGTGCACATAATCCATGAAGGTATGCATGGTTTCTGTTTTAGAATTATTCTTTTTAAATGCGAAGCACACTTGCAGTTTGAATGGTTTTTCTAAAGGTACAAAGCCATCATTGATGTTTAAAGACGTTAAAATTTGGCGTGCTACGATGCAACCAGATTTATTCTTTTGACAGTAGTCAATCATTGTATATGGATTGGATAGACGGCTACCGCGGATGTGTAGGTTTTGTTGACCGTTCCCAACATAGTTTTTTAATGTGCGATACATAAAGTATTTAGGTGGATACATGAGCAGTGGTTGTTGCTGGATAGCTTTTAAACTGGCTGTTTCCATACCGTTCACTAAGTTTGGTGCATAGTATACAAATTCGTCTTCTCTAAGCGCGGTGGATTCGTATGCGGACATATCCTTATTATTAGGTAAATAGAGTAATGCAATATCGATGCGGTTTTCTCGTAAGTCGAGCATCAATTCTTCTTCTTCCATATCGTAAATACTAACAGAGAATTCAGGATGGTTTTGGAAGAAGTGGGAAACGTAACCGTTTAGACGGATATCCCCAAGACTACGTAATACGCCAATATTTAGAATTGGGCGTTCAACCTTGCTAGCCAAACGAATGGATTGGATAGCTCGTTCCAATGTGTCGAGAACTTGTTCTGCTTCTGGTAGGAATAACTCACCTTCTGGTGTTAAACGGCTACCTCTTGTAGAACGGGAGATTAATTTCACACCAACTAAACGCTCTAATTTTTTCATTTGAGCGCTGAAAGCTGATTGTGTAATATTCATAGATTGTGCAGCTAATGTAAAGCTTCCTGTTTTATTATAGGTAATAAAACTTTGTAGCTCTTGCATTGTAGGTAACTCTTTCATGTTATTCCCCCAACTTAGACATAAGACTCCAATGATACCTATTACCTTACTTATCCATATTGTAGCATACTATAATTGATTTTTCATCTAAATCTATAAAATATGATGAAACATGCACAATCGATATAGTGCGTCGTATTATCGTAAAAAAGTGTAATTCAAAATTGTGATTATGCACTTATTTCAATGACTTTCACAAGTATCGATAATTGACATAACTAGATGAAAATGATATTATACTTGGGTACCATTATGTATAGGTACAGGTTTATTTTAATCTTATGAGGTGATAATCACATGGCAACGAGAAGAGAGGCTCGATTCAAACTTTGTCGTCGCTTTGGTGTGAACGTATTCGGTCACGCAAAAGCCTTGAATCGCGTCAAAAAAGACCAACGTCAGAAAAAAATGTCTGAGTATGGCACACAATTATTAGAAAAACAAAAAGTTAAAGCTTACTACAACTTGCTAGAACGCCAGTTCGTACGCTATTATGATAAAGCGAAAAAAATGCAAGGTGTTACAGGTCAAAACATGTTGATCCTTTTGGAACAACGCCTTGATAACCTTGTATATCGCATCGGCTTTGGTAACTCCATTCGTCAAGCTCGTCAAATGGTAAACCATGGCCACATCTTGGTAAACGGTCGTCGCGTAGACATTCCTTCCTTCTCCTGCAAACCAGGCGATGTAATCGAATTGCGCGAAGCATCTCGTGATAACGAAATGTTCAAAACTAACTTCCAAGAACTTCGTTCTTTCGAACTTCCTTACATTGAAAAAGACTTGGAAGGCTTCAAAGCTACTTTCACTCGTCTTCCTCAACGTGAAGAACTTCCTATCGAAGTTAACGAAACACTTATCGTCGAATTGTACTCCAAATAATTTGGCGCTATTGCCCGCAGTGCTATGCACTGCGGGTTTTTGTATGTTGTGGGTATTGTTTATAAAAGTAGAGCTATCATAAAAAATTAAATTTTAGAGTTTAATCGAGTATAACCTATTATAATAGCAGTGCTTATGATTATTCCAAATCCACATATAAAAAATATATCATGTAAAGGTAATACATTTGCTAAGCTTGTAAATATAGTTATTGATAATATTGATCCAATAGAAAAACCTGTACTTACAGAACCGCTAGCTAATGTTAACTCTTCCTGTGAAAAAATAGATTGTATATATGCATGGACTAAAACAACGGCTGTAAATAATAATATTTCAGATATGCTATATAGAATATAAAGTTCTTCTATTGTTTTTATATAACCTATGCAAAAAATACTTCCCCCATATAGTAAAAAAAGAGGAAACAAAATCTTTTTAAAACTCGTTACTAAGTTAATGGTGAAATATTTAGCAAGAATTCCAAAAACAATGAATGATGCCAGCCTAGAGATTGTTTGTGTATATCCATACTGACTATCAGTTAAATGTAAGATATCTTTAATAAATATTAATAGTAGAATCGGAATACACATATAAAATATTCTAGCTAATATACCCAAATAAACTATAAAATTAATTTTTTTGTTTAGGAATAATAATTTATATCCCTTTATTAAAAGTTGAATTCGATCATATATGTTTTGTCTAATAGTTTTTTGGGAGATAGTTGAGTATGATTGTATTTTCACATTTCTATTTAATTGATAAAGTAGGTAGGCTGAAATAATATAAGTAATTGCATCAATAACGAATACCATCGTTAAAGAGTAATTAATTATAACGCTAAATAATAAGGAACCACTTATCAATGCAAAACGATTAATAGACCGGAGCAGTGCATTAAATTTGACTAGATCATTTGTAATATTAGGTATAAAAGAAAGTCTAGCGATTCCTAAAATTTTATTATTAAAACCTATAAGAAAAGCTATGATATATACTAGATAAAGGTTATCTATGAAAATAAAAATTAATAATATAAAACCCGAAACTATTTCAGGAACTACCATAGACCACATTAAGCCTTTTTCTTTTACAAGTATCCCTAAAAATGGGCCTAATAACATTCCAACTAATAATGTTGCTATCGTAACTGCCCCTGTATTAAAAGGACTGTGGGTGGTATTAAATATATATGTTATAAAGCCTAGTGTTGTTGCAGTGCTTCCCATTGTTGAAAAAAATAGAGCACTATTTAAGAGAAATGAGTTTTTATTTTCTAGATTCATATTATCATCTCCTAGATTATAGAAGTACAGATATAATATGTGTTGTTTTACAAAATCTAAATTAAACTTTTATCAATTTTTGATATTATATATTCATAATTCTATATAAATATATAAATTTCCTGCACAATATAAAGTTATATGTAATATAAGTAGGTTTTTGCTAAGGCAAGATAATAAAGGGGACTATTCATTCTTTATTATTTAGAGGAGATTAATGGATTTTATACGTGTTGAGTTAGAAGAAAAATATATTGCTGATGTTGAGTCTCGAGAGGAGTGTATTGCCTTTAGTGTGTATATTAAAAGTGGTGATTTTTCCGGACGAGGCACATTTGTTTATACTGTAAATCAATTTAGACAATTAATCAGTCAACTCAAAATTAATATATATTACATTAGATGGAGAGGTTCGTATTGCTTATGATGATTCGGATGATTATGTCCATATTATATGCAAATCATATGGACATATAAAAGTAGACGCTCAATTGGGAGGTAGTTGGCGTGATAATTGGGTTAAACTTGTTCTTAATACTGATCAGACCGTATTGAATGAGGTAATACAGCAATGTAATTCTATATTAAAAAATTAATTTGATGATAGCGTATAACTACTAAATTTTAATTGACACAAACCCATAAAATCTGTATACTATTTTGAGTAAGCTTTAGTCGTGTTTCCATTAGCCCCGGAAGCAAAGGACAAGCTGATTTTGGTAGAATTATGACGTTATTAGGAGGATATGCAGCATGAAAACTACATATATGGCCAATCCGAACACAATCGAACGGAAATGGTATGTTGTTGACGCTGAAGGTAAAACTTTAGGACGCCTTGCTGCCGAAGTTGCAAAAGTTCTTCGGGGCAAAAATAAACCAACTTTCACACCACACGTAGACACTGGTGACCATGTGATCGTTGTAAACGCAGAAAAAATTCGCGTAACTGGTAAAAAATTGGAACAAAAGGAATACTTCCGTCACTCTGGTTACCCAGGTGGTTCCCGTTTCACTAAATTGTCCATGATGCTTGAAAAACAACCTGAACGTGTTGTTGAAATGGCAGTTCGTGGCATGCTTCCAAAAAACAAATTGGGTGCACAACAATACCGTAAATTAAACGTATACGCTGGCCCTGAGCATCCACATGCAGCTCAAAAACCAGAAGTGTTAGAAATTTCCGTACGATAATCTAGAGGGAGGAATATATAATGGCAGTAGCACAATATTACGGCACTGGTCGTAGAAAATCTTCCGTTGCTAGAGTTCGTCTGGTACCGGGAACAGGTAAAATCACTGTTAACAAACGTGAACTTAATGATTATTTCGGTCGCCAAACTTTGGAATTGATCGTAAAACAACCTTTGAACTTGACTAACACAGTTGAACAATATGATGTTATCGCAACTGTAGCTGGTGGTGGTCCTTCCGGTCAAGCTGGTGCAATTCGTCACGGTATTTCCCGTGCGTTATTGGACGTAGATGGCGAACTTCGTCAATCTTTGAAAAAAGCTGGCTTCTTGACTCGTGACCCACGTATGAAAGAACGTAAAAAATACGGTCTTAAAAAAGCCCGCAAAGCAAGCCAATTCTCCAAACGTTAATATTGGGAATACAGGATATTACACCTGCAGACAATGTCTGCAGGTGTTTTTGCATCATATATAGTTTTTAACTTAGATTATATTTATCTTAAGTTTTAATTCATAGGATTATTTAATTCTATCATTTACACAGACATTTAATTCTCCTATAATAGAGATATAATCGAATTTTTTCGAAAATAGATTTTCATATAGGAGAACTCATATGATTTATAATACAATTCAGTACGTAGTGGACAACGGCATTGGTACGTTGACCTTTAATCGTCCGACGGTAGCCAATGGTTTTAATATCGAGATGTGCAAGGAGATTCTTGAGGTTTTAGATAAAGCTCATAATGATGAAAGTGTTCGTGCATTGCTTATCAATGCAGAGGGGAAGGTGTTCTCTGCGGGTGGCGATTTAACAGAGATGGAGCGCGCTGTAAACGAAGGGGATACTGAGTCTTTATTTGAAATCGTTGAGCTAGTAGCTGAGATTTCTATGGCTATGAAGAAGTTACCAAAACCTGTTATCATGAGCCTTCAAGGGGCTGCAGCAGGTGCTGCCTTCAATATGGCTTTGGCGGCAGATTTTGTTGTAGCTGCTAATAACGTACGCTTTATTCAAGCCTTTGTAAATGTTGGCCTTGCTCCTGATGCAGGCGGTTTATTCTTGTTGACGCGTTCTATTGGTATGAACCGTGCTATGCATATTGTCATGACCGGTGAAGCCGTATCTGCTGAAAAGGGTAAGGAACTTGGCTTTGTGTATAAGGTTTGTGAATTAGAAGATTTAGAGACTGCTACAAGACGCCTTGTTGAGAAGTTGGCAAAAGGGCCTGCACAATCTTACCGCGTTATGAAGGAAATGATGTGGAATAGCTTCTTAGCGGGTTGGGAAGAGTACAAGAAGTTTGAAGTAGAGAACCAATGTAAATTAGGTCTTTCAGAGGACTTCAAAGAAGGAGTCCGTGCGTTTACAGAGCGTCGCCGTCCTAAATTTGGTCAACAATAATATTGATTTATGAATATACGGAATGGAATTTCCTGTAATTCATAAGAAAATACAAATATAATTAGAACCGATGTGGCTCCAACTATTGAGTTACATCGGTTTTGCTTTCATTACACAGAAAAAGTGTATATAATAGAACTATTGAAATAGTTTTAGGAGGTCATTATTACATGGCTCAAGATACAATTAAATGTTATGACAGCCCTAGCGATGTAGTTCAAGCATTGGCAGAGGATTTTATTGCTTTTACCAACGAGGAAATCAATCGCACTGAAACGTGTGTTGTTGGTATTACGGGCGGGACTGTTATTAATGGTTTATTAGAATTGCTTAATTCCCCAGAATATATTGAACGCCTAAATTGGGAACGCATATTCTTTGTGTGGACTGATGAGCGATTCTTGCCGCAATCTCATGAGGATAATTACTTCAATCGCGTGAAACCTTACTTGTTGTGTAAGGCGAAAGGGGCGGCTCATTTCTTGCCAATTAATACAGATTCTAAAACTGTAATAGAAGCGGCAGCGGAATACGAGAAAGAGGTTAAGAATGTTCTCAAGGCTTGTAAAAAAAGTGGACTAGATTTGGCATTGCTCGATCTTGGCGAAGATGGTCATACAGCCGGTCTATTTGCAGGTTCTCATGCATTGCGTGTCACAGATCAAGAGGTGGTAGCCGTTGAGGATGGAAAGGTATGGGAACGTATTTCTATGACCTTTTCGTTCTTAGCAAAATCCGATGCTATTTGGTTTACCGTAACTGGTGAAAGTAAGCGAACTGCTTTGACAAAGGTATTGTATCAACGCGAAGATTACGAGGATTTACCTTGGGAAAAACGCATTGGTCGTGTATTGCCTGGAGCGGTGCTTTCACAAGAAGCCATGACCTGGTATGTGGACAAGGCAGCCTATGATGATGTACACTAAAGAGTATAAGTAGTAGTAAAAATAAAGGAGATACATATGGGGTCTATAGGAACACCTGAATTAATAGTTATATTAGTGATTGCTCTAGTTATCTTCGGACCTGGTAAATTGCCTGAAGTCGGTAAAGCTATTGGTAAAGGCATCAATGAGTTTAAAGATGCTATTTCGGGGCCTAAAAAGGCTGTTGATGAAACGAAAGAAGCCGTTAAGAAAGCGACTACTATCGATGTGACAGCAGGGGCTAAGAACGACGATAAACATAAAGAAGCTAACGATTAATAGGAGGTAACACTATGTGCAAAGATTGTGGTTGTGGCGAAGATAATGGCGTTGTAACAAAGGTATTTACTGTACCGGGGATGATGTGCAACAACTGTAAAGAAACAGTTGAAGGTGCATCTCTAGGTTTGCCTGGCGTATTAAGTGCAGAAGTAGATTTGCCAGAAAAGACTGCTACTGTTTCTTTTGATCCAACAAAAGCATCTGTAGAAGTTATTACAAAAGCCATTGAACGAACTGGCTTTGAAGTGGCAGGCGTTGCAGACGGTGTACAAAAACATAGTCATGGATTACTAGGCACTTTGAAACGTCTCTTCAAATAATCGAACCGATGGAGCTGTATTGAAACCTTGTTTCGATGCAGCCCTTTTTTGTTTAAAGAGGTAATACGATGATACGTAAGTTTGATGCTAAAAATTTTAAGTGGGATGGTATCGAAACCTTGGTGTATAAGCAAGATGGTAGTCCTTTTAAAGATGTAACACGTCAAGTATTATACGATGGGGCTTATGATATTCCATGTCAATTCCGCTATTTTGAATGCTTGCCTGGGGGCTATTCCACCTTAGAATATCATGAGCATACTCATATGGTTATGATTTTCCGTGGTAAGGGGCAATTGTTATTAGGCGATGAGATTCATGATGTAAAATCTGGCGACTTTATCGAAATTCCCGGTAACACAATCCATCAATTCCGAGCTAATAAAGGGGATTATATTGGATTCCTTTGTTTAGTTAATCAAGATCGAGATAAGGTAAAATTATTATCCCCTGAAGAAATGGATGCGTTAAGAGCAAATCCTAAGATCAAAGAATTTTTGGAAAGTTGTTAAGCCTAATGGAGGTTCTATGAATACTTTTACACGAGCGGCCCTTACCGTTTTAGTGGGCCTCGTCATTTGGTTTTTACCTCATACAGAGGCAATCAAGCCGGAAGGTTGGCATTTATTAGCTATCTTTACGGCTACTATTGTGGGCTTTATATTGCGACCTTGGCCAACGGGCATTATGGCGCTTTTTGGTATTGTTGTAGCCGTAGCCACTAACTCCATCACTATGGTACAGGCACTAGGTGGCTATGCAGAAGCGAATGTGTGGCTTATCGTAGCAGCCGTATTCTTTTCTCGCGGTATTATTAATTCTGGCCTTGGCAAGCGCATTGCGTACACCTTGATTCGCTCCTTTGGCACAAGCTCATTAAAGCTTGCCTATGCTTTGGCTTGTACAGATTTGATTATTTCTCCAGCTACACCATCTAATACGGCGCGTGGTGGTGGTATCGTATTCCCCATCGTACAAAATATTTCCTTAGCATTTGACTCTGAACCATATGGTAATACGGCTCGCCGCATTGGGGCGTACTTGATGACGACGGCACATACTATTAACACCATTACAGTAACGATCTTCTTGACTGCATGTAGTGGTAACTTGCTTATTACGTCCTTAGGTGCTAAACTGTTTGGCTATGATATATCTTGGTGGGAATGGTTCCAAGCCGGTGTGATTCCTGGTGTGATTTGTATGATTTTGATGCCTTGGTTTATCTATAAAATCTATCCACCAGAAATCAAGGAAACACCAGAGGCTGCAGCAATGGCTCAAAAAGAACTAGATGCTCTTGGACCTATTACGAAGGCCGAAATTTCTGTTGCAATTATTTTTGTTCTTTGTATCTTACTTTGGGCTACAGCAATTTGGACTAAGCTTCATCCTACAGTAGTAGCGATGATGGGGGTTCTGGCGTGTGTTGTGACTGGCTCTCTTACTTGGGAGGATATTTTGGGTGAACGCACTGGTTGGGATATCCTCATCTGGATGGGTACGCTTGTAGGCATGGCTGGGCTGCTTGGCAAACTCGGTGTAGTAGCTGTCTTTGCAGATTTTGTAAGTCAACATTTAGCTGGCTTTGACTGGTTCTGGGCGTCCTTTATCATTTCTGCTACCTTTGTGTACTCTCAGTATTTCTTCGCCAGTGGTACGGCGCGTATTACGGCTTTGTTCTCCGCCTTTGCAGCCATTTTAGTGGCGATGGGGGCTCCTATTCCGTTTACGATATTGCTCTTTGGTTTGATGAACAGTCCTGGCTGTACATTGACTCACTATAGTTCGGGTGTAACACCGATCTTCTTCGGTGCTGGTTATGTGCCACAAGGTACGTGGTGGCGCGTAGGCCTTGCTATCTCTGTGGTGAGCTTCCTCATTCATTTCTGGGGCGGCACCTTTGGTATGTGGCTCTTTGGTATCCTATAATATATTTAATCCCTCACTACGGTGAGGGATTTTTCTTGTTATATCTATATTTTTTATACCTTACTAGGTTTGCTATAGTTTTTGGGTATGGTGAACTTCACAAAAAAACTATGATGAATCTATAGAATTTATTGTGAATTATCTTGCGCGGGATAATATAACGTGTTATTATTATTCCGTGATTAATATTACAGAATATTTTAGGAGGAAACATGTTAGGTTTAGTCATTAGCTTATTGATTATTGCGCTAGTCGTGATTATTAATGACATTCGAATTATGAACAACAACTTAACACGTTTTTGTCTTAGAAGTTCCGCGAATGGTTTAATATACAATCAATAAGATTTGACTATATGGTTTGTTTCTTATGTGTATATTTTCCAAGGGGTACATAGGATTATTTATGTATATAGGAATTCTGTAAACAAAAGGAATATCATTTGTAAACTTTTAAGACGATTCATTGGAATCGTCTTTTTTTATGCGTCGTGAAAGCTGTCCAAGTGGATGCTTTCAAAAGTGAGGAGATTAACATGAGTTGTAGAAGTGACAATTTGAAAACAGGCGTAGCACGTGCACCACACAGATCTTTACTAAAAGCTCTAGGTTTTGTTGATGAAGAAATGGGTAGACCCGTCATCGGTATTGCCAATTCTTTCAATGAAATCATCCCTGGTCACGTAGGCCTGAAAAATATTGTACAAGCCGTAAAAGACGGTATCCGCAACGCAGGTGGTGTGCCAATCGAGTTCAATACTATCGGTATTTGTGATGGTTTGGCAATGAACCATATCGGCATGAAATACTCCTTAGTTACACGTAATATCATTGCAGATTCCATCGAAGCTACTGCTATGGCTACACCATTCGATGCGATGGTATTCATTCCAAACTGTGATAAGGTGGTGCCAGGCATGTTGATTGCAGCTGCTCGCCTTAATATCCCATCTGTATTCGTATCTGGTGGGGCTATGCTCGCTGGTGTACATAAAGGTAAAAAAATTGGTTTGTCCGACGTATTCGAAGCCGTAGGCAAACATCAAACTGGTGAAATGGATGATGTTGAGTTAGCTGATATCGAAAATACGGCATGTCCTACATGTGGCTCTTGCTCTGGTATGTATACGGCAAATACAATGAACTGCTTAACAGAAGCTCTCGGTATGGGCCTTCCAGGCAATGGTACAATTCCAGCGGTATATTCTGAACGTTTGCGTTTAGCAAAATTAGCGGGTATGCAAGCGGTAGAGGTATTAAAAGCAAACCTTCGCCCTAAAGATATTATGACTCGTGAAGCCTTTGAAAATGCGGTAGCTCTTGATATGGCTTTGGGTGGCTCCTCTAATACGGCGCTTCATTTACCGGCTATTGCTCACGAAGCAGGTGTACCATTATCCTTAGACGATTTCGATCGCATCGCCCAAAATACACCTCAATTATCTAAATTATCTCCATCTGGCGTATATTTCATTGAAGACTTGTACGCTGCAGGTGGTGTATCTGCCGTGTTGAAACGTTTAGCAGAAAATGGTCGCCTTCATACAGATTGCAAAACTGTTGCTCTTAAAACACAAGGTGAAATTGCAGCGGCAGCTCATGTTGTGGATGAAGATGTTATTCATCCATGGGATAATCCAGTACATGAAACTGGTGGTATCGCGGTTCTCAAAGGTAATCTTGCTGTAGATGGTTCCGTTGTAAAAGCCGGTGCTGTAGATGCAGATATGCTTGTTCACTCTGGTCCAGCAAAGGTATTCAACAGCGAAGAAGAAGCGGTTGAAGCTATTACGGGCGGTAAAATCGTAAAAGGTGATGTTGTAGTTATCCGTTACGAAGGTCCTAAAGGCGGTCCTGGTATGCGTGAAATGTTGACTCCAACATCTATGATTGCTGGTATGGGTCTAGATAAAGATGTAGCTTTGTTGACAGATGGACGCTTCTCTGGTGCGACTCGTGGTGCATCCATAGGACATGTATCTCCAGAAGCAGCTGCAGGCGGTACCATTGCTATCGTTGAAGATGGTGATATTATCAACATCGATATTCCAAACGGTAAATTGGAACTAGCTGTATCTGATGATGAAATCGCTCGTCGTAAAGCTGCATTGAAACCATTCAAATCCAATGTAACTGGATATCTTAAAAAATACGCTCTTCACGTATCCTCTGCTGCACAAGGTGCTATCGAAGTATTTGAAGACTAATACTCGACTTTCATTTAATACTAACTAGAGGAGACCGTGTCTATGTATAAGTTATATGATTTTATGGAGGCTCGTGAGCGCTTGAGCACAATCACTGTGAAAACGAAGTTACTTCATAGTGATGTGTTTTCTGACGAGTGTGGCAATGATGTATACATCAAGCCAGAAAACCTGCAAATAACAGGCTCATTTAAGGTTCGTGGAGCTTATAATAAAATTGCAAAACTAACAGAAGAAGAAAAGGCGCGCGGTGTTATTGCTGCGTCTGCCGGTAATCATGCACAAGGCGTGGCCCTTGCTGCGAAACGTCTTGGCATTAAAGCGACTATTGTCATGCCGAAACATACACCTCTTATCAAGGTGAATGCTACAAAACAATACGGTGCAGATGTTGTACTATTTGGCGAGATTTATGACGAAGCCTATCAAAAGGCGATGGAGTTGCAAAAAGAACACGGTTATGTGTTCGTTCATCCCTTTAATGATGAAGATGTCATCGAAGGGCAAGGTACGATTGCCCTTGAGGTTCTTGATGAATTGCCTGATGCGGATATTTTGCTCGTTCCTGTTGGGGGCGGTGGTATCGTATCTGGTATTGCGGCTGCGGCGAAATTAAAAAATCCGCGCGTTAAGATTATCGGTGTAGAACCAGAAGGTGCAGCGAGTGCTCTAGCCGCCTTAAAGGCTGATCATCCTGTACCTCTCGATGAAGTGGCGACGATTGCAGATGGTACGGCAGTACGTCAAATTGGAGAAACTACATTAGAATATATCAAGCAATATGTAGATGAAATTATTACCGTTTCTGATTATGAATTGATGGAAGCATTTTTATTGCTTGTTGAAAAACATAAGTTAGTAGCAGAAAACTCTGGTATTTTGCCACTTGCTGGTCTCAAAAAATTAGAGTGCCGCGGTAAAAAGGTGGTAGCTATCGTCAGTGGTGGTAATATCGACGTACTAACTATATCGTCAATGATTAATAAAGGTCTCGTATTGCGTGGCCGTATCTTTACCTTCTCCGTTAATCTTCCTGATAAACCTGGCCAGTTAGTGGCTGTATCTCAAATGTTAGCCGATGCAGATGCAAATGTTATTAAACTCGACCATAATCAGTTCAAAAACCTTGACCGTTTCCATGAAGTGGAATTGCAAGTAACGGTAGAAACAAATGGTGAAGAGCATATCCAACACATTATTGATACTTTCAAACATAATGGTTACATTATTAAACGTTTAAATTCCAGCGAGATTTTATCTGAATAGCTGGGTGAAAGGGTTCCTATGAGCGCAGAAACAATCAATGGGGCACGCATTGTCCTTGAAACATTGCATCGCTTAGGCGTAACCGATATGTTCGGTTATCCAGGTGGCGCAGTAATCCCAATTTATGATGAAATTTATAGCTTCCCTGAAATTAAACATTACTTCGTCCGTCATGAACAAGGTGCAGCTCATGCGGCAGATGGCTATGCTCGCGTATCTGGTCGCGTAGGTGTATGTCTTGCTACGTCTGGTCCTGGCGCAACGAATCTTGTAACAGGTATTATGACTGCGTACATGGATTCCGTACCTATGGTGGCCATTACTGGTCAGGTTGGTCGGCCCTTTATCGGTAAGGACTCCTTTCAAGAGGCGGATATCCAAGGCATTACGATGCCTATAACCAAGCATAACTATCTTGTTCAAGATATTCATGATTTGCCTCGCATCATTAAAGAGGCGTACTTTATTGCTGGTACAGGTCGTCCAGGCCCTGTACTCATCGATATTCCTAAGGATATTCAAACCGAAAAAATATCCATGGCGGAATACAACAAATTGTACGAAGTACCTATTCATCTTGAAGGCTATGATCCAACCTATAAAGGTCATCAAGGTCAAATCAAAAAAGCAGCTACTCTCATCAAAAATGCAAAGCGCCCACTTATCATTGCTGGGGCAGGCGTATTGAAGTCTGGTGCTATGGATGAGCTTAAAGAATTAGCTGAAAAGGCTCAAATCCCTGTGACGAATACATTAGTTGGCCTTGGTGGCTTCCCGGGAGATCACGAATTGGCCCTTGGTATGGTTGGTATGCACGGTTCTGTTGCAGCCAATAATAGTACAGATGAGGCAGACCTTGTTATTGCTGCAGGCATTCGTTTCCATGACCGCATCACAGGCCATCCAGACTTCTTCTGTAAAAAAGCTAAAATCATCCATATCGATATTGACCCAGCTGAAATTGATAAGAATGTTACAATCAATGTGCCTATCGTAGGGGATCTAAAACAGGTATTAACGGAGCTTAATGCTCTTGTAGAACCTACAACGCATGAAGCGTGGCTTGAGCAAATTCGAGAATGGCAAGTGGAATACCCTATGGTGATACCTGAGTCTAAAAATGGTGTATTGCATGCACAATATGTGTTATCTGAACTTAACAAAATTGCCAAGGATGATGCCATAATCGTAAGTGATGTAGGTCAACATCAAATGTGGGCAGCTCAATTCTTAACTCATAAAAAACCTCATACTATCGTTACCTCTGGCGGTGCGGGTACCATGGGGTATGGCTTGCCGGCGGCTATCGGTGCTCAAGTAGGGGCGCCTAAGAAACAAGTTATCCTCGTTGTCGGTGATGGCGGGTTCCAAATGACTTGTGAAGAGCTCATGATGGTTCGCCAATATAATTTGCCAATTAAGATTATTATCATTAACAATGGTTATCTTGGTATGGTTCGCCAATGGCAAGAAATTTTTAATGATAGACGCTATTCCTATGTAGATTTGGAAGTGAGTCCAAACTTTTTGAAACTCGCAGATGCATTTGACTTAAAAGCAGCTCGTCTAGATAGTGTTGAAACTTTCAACAAAGAATTTAAATCATACATTACATCGGATGAAAGCATTGTCTTGGATTGTCGCGTTGAACGAGAGGATAATGTATTGCCAATGATCCCAGCAGGCGGCACGATAAGCGGTATGATGGGTAAGAAAGGGGTGCTATAATGGCAAAAGAACATCAAGTCTTAATCATTGCGAAAAATGCACCAGGTATTGGTACACGTATCTTGGCACTCTTTAACCGTCGTGGCTTTAACGTTACAAAAATGACATCTGGCATTACAAATCAGCCAGGTTATGCACGTATTACTATTACTGTAGAGGCCGATGACCGAATTCTTGATCAAGTGCAAAAACAAATCTACAAGCTCATCGATGTTGTTAAGGTTAAAGTGTTTGATGATCATGATGTGGTATGCCGTGAGTTAATGCTTATCAAGGTAAAAGCATCTGCTTCCACAAGATCACAAATTGTACAGATTGCCGATGTATATCGTGGTAATGTGTTAGATATTTCTCCTACATCTATGATCATTGAAGTCATTGGCAGTGTAGAAAAATTACGCGGCTTCATTCAAATTATGGAAACCTATGGTATTCTTGAAATTGCCAAAACAGGTATCACCGCTATGAGCCGTGGAGAAAAAATGTAGGAGCTGATAACGTGGGGCGTGAATTACTCCATTATGAAAATGTCTGCTTTCGCCGTGATGGTAGACCTATTTTAGATAATGTAAATTGGCATATAGAGGAAGGTGAACATTGGGCTTTGTTAGGGCTTAATGGGGCCGGTAAATCAACGCTACTCAGCATGCTACCGGCTTATCAAATTCCTACAACGGGCACTTTGCGTGTGTTTGGTAAGGAGTTTGGCAAATATGCGTGGCCTAAAATCAAGTCTAGACTAGGATTTGTCAGTTCTGCTCTTGGACAATTTCAGTCAACCTTGGATAAACAAGTCGTTGAAGATATTGTTATTTCTGGTGTGTTTAGTAGCATTGGTATATACCAAGAGGTAGCACCTGAGGTCCATCAACGAGGGATACAACTACTATCTGAATTTGGATTAGGCTATTTGGAAGGGCATCGTTTTCACACCTTATCTGCTGGTGAGCAGCGTCGTGTATTGTTAGCGCGGTCTATTATGGCAAATCCGGAATTATTGATTTTGGATGAGCCTTGCTCTGGCTTGGACTTACCAGCGAGGGAGCAGTTTTTATGCACCGTATCTACCTTGGTAGCGGAGCAGCAGACGCCGATTATCTATGTGTCACATCAAATTGAAGAGATACTACCGTTTATTACTCATGTAGCTATCCTGCGAGAGGGCAAGATGGTTCATGCAGGACCTAAACACGAGATACTAACCGATGATATTTTATCTGATGTCTTTGGTCTTTCCGTACAAGTTGTATGGAAGGATGATCGTCCATGGGTGATAGTTCGGTAGTTATCAAATTTCTTTATCAGAGGCTTAAAACTTGGCTTACTGATACTAAATTAATGTACGCCACATCTTGCAAAAATTTGTTAGATTGTGTACAGTATATATAATCTATATTCTATTGAATATGTTTGGAGGTTGTCTAATATGGCAGGTAAAATTTTAGGTACTACAGTTTATTATGATGCAGATTGTAATTTGAGCAAATTGGAAGGCAAAAAAATTACAGTGTTAGGTTACGGTTCCCAAGGTCATGCTCATGCATTGAACTTGAAAGAAAATGGTATGGACGTGACAATTGGTCTTCGCGGTGGTTCTTCTAGCTGGAAAGCTGCTGAAGAAGCAGGTCTTACAGTAAAAGAAACTGCAGAAGCCGTTAAAGGCGCTGATATCGTTATGGTATTGATTCCAGACGAATTGCAAGCAGACGTATATGCACAAGATATTGCTCCAAACTTGAAACAAGGTGCGTACTTGGCATTCGCTCATGGCTTTAACATTCACTTTGGTAAAATCGTACCTCGTGAAGATATCAATGTATTCATGGTAGCTCCTAAAGGTCCTGGTCATTTAGTTCGTCGTACATACCAAGAAGGCTCCGGTGTTCCTTGCTTGTACGCAGTAGAAAAAGACCCATCTGGCGATACTGAAGAAGTGGCATTAGCATGGGCTTCTGGTATCGGTGGTGGCCGTTCCGGTATTTTGGAAACTAACTTCAAATCCGAAACTGAAACTGACCTCTTTGGTGAACAAGCTGTATTGTGCGGTGGTGTTACTGAGTTGATCAAAACTGGTTTTGAAGTATTAACTGAAGCTGGTTATGAACCTGTTAACGCTTACTTCGAATGCTTACATGAAATGAAATTGATCGTAGATCTTATCTACGAAGGCGGTTTCCAAAAAATGCGCCATTCCATTTCCAACACTGCTGAATACGGCGATTACTATGCAGGTCCTCGCGTAATCACTGCAAATACTAAAAAAGCTATGGAACAAATCTTGGCGGATATTCAATCTGGTAAATTTGCTGATGAATTCTTAGCAGATTCCAAAAATGGTCAAAAATTCCTTAAAGAACATCGCGAAGCAGCTGCTAATCATCCAATTGAACCAGTTGGCGCAGAACTTCGCAACTTGATGAGCTGGTTAAAATAAGAGTATTATTTAGGTAATCTTTTGTGAGATTATATGCTTATTAAAAGCGACCCCGTAAGGGGTCGCTATTTTTTATCTTTTCTTACATTATTTTGGGCCATCTTGACGATTACATCGAAAATATTGGAATCAAATATGGTATAATAAAAAGTAATATTTGAAAGGAGTGTAGCATGGATTTTTACACATTAGCCTATGTTGAAAGTCAGGCTGTAATAGGTCAAACTTGGGGCTTTATTATAATTGTAGCTGTTCTGTTAGCATTACTCATTTTGGGAGTACAAGTATTGCGAAATGGTTTTACTAGTCGCTATCGTGACCTGATGATTATATTGTCTTTAATCGTAGTGTTCTTCTTAGGGCTTGAATACCAAGAGTATAATCGGATGAAAACCTATTCTGAGGACTCCTCTCGTATGGCTCAATTTTTACATTCTTTTAGTTCAGATCGTTCCGTACCGAGCGACCAATTGGCGGTTAACTCCTTAAAGATTCGTAATGGTATGATTTTAAAAGTAAGTGATGCTTACTATGAGGTTCAATTTAATCCAGAATTTTCAACCTATACTATTACACGTGTTTATAAGGTAAGTCCTATAGATCGAATTCATGATAAAGCGGACACATTACCATAAGGAGGACCACATATGACAGAAGCTATGGCCGTCTATGGGATGGTCTTTGCAAAACTCGCCATCGGTCTCTTGGCGATTATTCTACAAATCAATTTAATGGGTAAGGGCAATTTAGCCCCAACCTCTGCTTTAGACCAATTGCAAAACTACGTACTTGGTGGTATTATCGGTGCCATTATTTACAATGATCAAATTGGCATTTTACAGTTTATGTTAGTTCTTATTTTATGGACTATCCTCGTAATGACTCTTAAGTTTTTAAAAGGGAATCTTCGTATTTTTAAAGCAATTCTTGATGGTCATCCAGTTATAGTAATCGAAAAAGGTCATATTCTAACAGAAGAATGTATGCGTTATGGTATACAAGCGGCTGAACTTAAATTAAAACTTCGTGCTGCCGGTGTTCAATATGTTACGGATGTTAAGCGTGCCGTATTGGAGCAAAACGGTCAGCTCAACGTGGTTCAATTCGGTGAAGATAATATTCGATTTGACCTTATCGATGATGGTCAAATTAATCAGTTTACCCTCGATGTAATTGAAAAAGATAGAGATTGGCTTGAACAAGAAATCCAAGCTCAAGGATACTCTGTTAAGGACATATATATTGCAGAATATAAAGATGAAAAAGTTGTTGTATATCCTTATGAAAGAAAACATCGCCCACAAATTGTAAGCACTCTTAAAAGTAAGACCGCTCATACTAAGGATAAATTGAAATCTAAATTGTAATATCTATTGGTTTTTTATTATAGGCGAAATTAGTATTATGTAATTTTATAGATGTACAAATGATATGTAAAGTGTTATTAAGCCCACTATTCGTAGTGGGCTTATATAGAAAGGAAATTAGTGAATCGTAAAGATTTAATTGATCGATTACAAGAATTATATAAAGATGAAGACAGTCGGGTAACAGTAAATCCTCATGCAGGGCAAAAAGTAGCTATCGTTTATCCGAATACATACTTTGTGGGCATGAGTAATCTTGGACTTCATATCATTTATGAGGAAATCAATTTACGAAATGATAGCGTCTGCGAACGAATCTTCTTGCCTGAGAAAAAGGAATTAGAAGCTTACGATAAGACTAAGACTCCGCTTATGAGCGTTGAAACACAAAGGCCTATGCATCAATTTGATGTAGTTGCTTTTGATGTCACCTTTGAAATGGATTATTTCCATATTCCTTTGATGTTGCGCCATGGCCGTGTACCTATCATGGGAAAAGACCGTACCGAATTTGACCCTATCGTTATTGCAGGGGGCCCTTGTGCGACCTTTAACCCTGAGCCTTTTGCCGACTTTATCGATGCTTTTATCATCGGTGAAGGGGAAGGTATCGTCAGTCGCGTACTAGATATCATTCGAGATGGAAAAATGGAAGGCTTGGATCGTCACGCTATTTTACGTCAATTAGCGGATGTATCGGGTGTTTACGTACCATCCCTGTATGTGCCGATTTACAATGAAGATGGTGAATTTAAAGGCTATGATATTGCTGAGGGCGTGCCTAAAACGATCAAACGTCACTTTGAAATGCTCACTAGCGGTGGTGAAACGGTAGTAGCTACGAACTATACTGAATTTGGTGCTATGTATATCATCGAAGTAGCCCGTGGTTGTGGTCGGCACTGTCGCTTCTGTATGGCTGGATATTGCTTCCGCGTACCGCGTGTACGTCCTTTGGACATTTTGAAAGAAGGCGTAGAGCGCGCAGAAAAGCTAGGTAAAAAGGTAGGCCTCATGGGTGCCGCTATTTCAGATTATCCTGAGGTAGACGAACTAGTTAATTATATTCGCTCTAAAGATATGCGCTACTCTTGTGCATCCTTGCGGGCTGACTCATTAACGCAAGCCGTGGTGGATGGACTGGCGGATAGTGGACAAAAGACGATTACCATTGCCCCAGAAACGGGTAGTGAACGGTTGCGTCGCGTCATTAATAAGGGTATCAGTGAAGAGCATTTACAAAATGCAGCCACCTTATCTGCAAAGTCAGGTATTCAGCATATGCGCTTATATATTATGATTGGGCTGCCAACGGAAACCAATGAAGACATTGAGGCTATTGTAGGTCTTGCGGAGAGAACGCAGGCTCATATGGAAAAAGTAGGCTGTAAAGGTCGTTTAACGCTCAGTATCAATCCCTTTATTCCGAAACCTTTTACACCGTTCCAATGGATGGCCATGGATAACCAAAAAGCAGTGGAGAAAAAGCTGCAATATATAAAGAAAGCATTGCAAAAGAATCGCCGTATTGAGGTTCTCGTAGAGTCGCCTAAAGAGGCGTATATACAAGGGGTTCTCGCTCGTGGGGATCGTCGCTTAGGCGCTGTCATTGCAGCATGTGCAGCCGATCGGGGCAGTAAATCTTTTAAGTCCGAAATGAAGGCTGCTGGCCTGGATATGGATAATATGAATTATCGTGAACGCAGTTTTGATGAATTCTTGCCATGGAGCCATTTAGATATGGGCATGCAGGAGGGCTATCTTGAAATGGAATGGAAACGATCTATCGATGAAGCATATACCCCTCCATGTGCAGCAGGTTGTAAACGCTGTGGCGTTTGTAAATAGGAGGAACAGATGAATCAATCTGTAAAACGTATAGATGTGAAAGGCCCTCATGGAACATGGTCTTATGAGGCGCCAAGCTGGGTTGATCGATTTCCCATTGTTATGGGCGATACCTATCGTCATGGTGGTGTATCTAAAGTCCCTTATGAATCATTAAACCTAGCGTTTCATGTAGGGGATGAAGCTCAAAGCGTACGAGAAAATCGAGCTATTGTTGCGAAATATTTAGGTGTTGAACCAAATCGTATTTCTTGTGGCAATCAAGTCCATGGTTTAAAGGCTGTAGAAATCACAGAAGACCTTGTTGGGGCAGGTGCTTTTGGAGAAGATACGGCCATCGATGATTGTGATGCGGTATTTACAAATCTACCGCATGTGCCATTATTTCTGTTCACAGCAGACTGCGTTGGCGTAGGTATTTACGATGCTAAACATCATGCGATTGCTACGGCGCATGCAGGTTGGCGTGGTGCCATTGGCCGCTTATCAGTACTTACTATTGAGGCCATGAAAGAGTCTTATGGGACCGAGTTCAAAGATTGCTATATATATCTTGGGCCTAGTATTGGCCCAGAGTCCTTTGAAGTAGATATAGAACTAGGTAAACGCTTTGAATTAGCCTGGAGAGATATGACAGACCGAGATGCATCTGATGTTGTCAATTATCCTGGTGATAAATTAGACAAGGCTTATATCAATTTATGGAACTTTATTGGTGAGGATCTCATTGTAAATGGAGTTCCTTCAGAGAATATCACGATTGGTGGTACCGATAGTGTAACGGAAGTAGACTGTTATTCCTATCGTCGAGAGGCAGGCCTAACAGGTCGCATGGCCTTATTTGCGATGTTACAAGACCGATAAAATTCGACTTTCACAGGAATCATAATAAAGTATGATATTTTATGTATATACATGCTTGAATTTGTGGAGGGGATAAGCCTTAAATCATGTACATTTGACCTTAAATACTATATAATAGAATAGTCTATACAAATATATTTGATGATTATGATATATAGATTGAAGGGGGCATTCACGTGATTGAAGAATCCCTACACGCTATACAGCAGCGCA
Source organism: Veillonella parvula (assembly GCF_001553335.1). Taxonomy (GTDB): domain Bacteria; phylum Bacillota; class Negativicutes; order Veillonellales; family Veillonellaceae; genus Veillonella; species Veillonella parvula_S. The sequence continues at coordinate 21,814 of NZ_KQ960801.1, forward strand.
TGGCCGATGCTATGGCGCGTGTTGGTCGCGTAGATACAGCATTATTAGTGGCGGTTACAAAGAACCACCCTGTGTCGGCTGTAGAAGAGGTCGCACGGCTCGGTGTCACTCATGTAGGAGAAAATCGAGTACAAGAGGCCAAAGAAAAGCAGCTAACCTATAAGGGGCCACAATTAACATGGCATTTGATTGGTCATTTACAGGTCAATAAGGTGCGCCAAGCGGTTCCTATGTTTGATTTAATTCATTCTGTGGATAGCCGTAAATTATTAGATGAAATCGAAAAGGTTGCTGCAAAGCACGATAAAATACAAGATGTATTACTGCAAGTCAATGTGGCCCGCGAAGCTTCTAAAACGGGAATGGCCGTTGAAGAGTTTCCGGAAATACGAGATTATGCAAAAACATTGCCTCATGTACGCGTGCGGGGCTTGATGTGTATGGCGCCATTTTTCGATGATCCACAGGAAGCTCGTCCAATCTTTCGCGTAGCGAATGCCTTGTTTGAGGATATGAAACGCTACTTTGAAGAAGGGCAGATTCAATATTTATCTATGGGGATGACTCATGACTTTGAGGTCGCTTTGGAAGAAGGGGCTAACATCGTTCGTGTAGGCACAGCAATTTTTGGGGAACGTGTATATTATTAAGGTTCGGGTTACCTGATAATCGGAAGCGTTAATTGTATTAGGAGGAAATCCAAATGGCATTGGGAGATTATTTAGACAAAGCAAAAAACTTATTCTTAGGCAGAACTGATGATGACTATGAATATGATGATTACGAATACGAAGATGAAGAGGAATACGAAGCTGAACCTACCCCAGTAGCAACAGCGGCTCCCGTGTCCGGCGCATCTGAATTTCATCCACGCAAGGTAGGAGGCCAATCTACGATGACACAACGTCCAACAGCTATGAAAGTAGTTGTAATTGAACCAAAAGTATTTGAAGACTCTGAAAATATTACACATCAATTGCGCGACATGCGTCCTGTATTGATTAATTTTGAAAATACAGACCCTCATGAAGCAGCTCGTATTGTAGATTTCGTATCTGGTGCGACCTATGCATTGGATGGCAAATTGGAAAAAGTAGGTAAAGACATTTTCATGTGTGTACCTGTAAATATTTCCATTGATTATAATGACAATGAAAGCAACACAACTGAGCAAAACGAATATTCTTGGGAAAACAAATAATCTCTCTATAAATGGTGGTGATAACTATGTTAGGTAAAACCCTATGTATAGGCGTTGGCTCAATGGGGGGCGCTCTATTGCGCGGTGCATTACAGCATGGTGTGTTGAAAGCCTGTGATACACACATTCTAGTGCGTCGCGAAGAACAATGTAAGGCTCTTGCAGAGGAGCTTGGTGTAGTGGGTTTTACTACATTGCCTAATGTAAACGAGTACAACACTATTCTATTGGCTGTGAAACCACAAGTGTTACCATCTGTGTTAGAGACTTTAAAAGAAGTACCTTATGGGACTGTTATGATTTCTGTTGCCGCAGGCGTCACATTAGATACTCTTGATGCGGCGATTCCACAAGCTAACTGGTTTAGAGCTATGCCAAATACACCGGCTTCTATCGGTGCTGGCATGACGGCACTTGCTGGAGATGATGTGAATACTGACCTAGGTCGTACTGTACAAGCCTTATTTGAGGCTGTAGGTGAGGTAGCAGTGGTGAGCGAAGCCGATTTAGATCGCTTAGGCGCACTATCTGGCGCGGGCCCTGGCTATATGTTTGTTATCCTTGATGCTTTAGCTGATGCAGGCGTTCGTATTGGTTTACCACGTCAGCTAGCCATAAAGGCAGCTGCTCAAACAATGTACGGTGCAGGTAAGATGGCTCTTGAAAGTGGCAATCATCCATCAGTACTACGAGATCAAGTGACCAGCCCTGGGGGCACTACCATTGCCGGTATTGGTGCCATGGAAAAAGGTGGACTTCGCAGTGCTCTCCAAGACGGCGTAGTAGCATGTCTTGCTCGGTCGAATGAATTGGGGAAATAATTTTGGCAGATACTAGTAAATTAATTCGATATTTTGAAGCCAGTGGCAGTGGTGAGGAAGCTCGTCGCATGCTTGACTTGGCTGAGCAGGTTGTTAAAGGTCGCCCCTATCGCGTGGCGGATTTTACGAGCCCTGCAGGTCTTGTCATTGCAGACGCAATCAAGGCTAACTACCCACAGATTATCGTTAAGACCGATGGTGGCTATGAAGGGGCGGAACGTATCCGTATCGCCTTTGTAGATAGCGACTTTAACGGTACCGTGGACATGGGCATTCGCGCCCTTAAGGTAAATTGGGACCCACGGTTCCGATTGCTTACCCATCGCGATGTGCTGGGCTCCTTGATGGGCCTTGGCATTGATCGCTCCAAATTTGGGGACGTTATCGTCCAGCAAGGGGGCGCTCAGATTATGGTGGATGAAAGCGTGGCTGATTTCGTAATTCAAAACTTTACGAAAATTGCTATGGTTTCTGTATCTGTAGAGGCTATTGAGTTATCAGATATTGCACCAAAAGAAGAAAAAATTAAAGAAGTCCGCACTACAGTCGCTTCCTTGCGCTTAGATGCGGTAGCAAGTTCTGGATTTAGTGTATCTCGCACTAAATTGGTGAGTGCTATCAATGCGGGCTTATTACAAGTAAACTGGCAACCAGCTAAGGGGGCATCCCAAGAAGTTAAAGAAGGGGATGTCATTTCCATGCGCGGTCGTGGCCGAATGAAGGTAGAAGCCATTACAGGTACCTCTCGTAAAGGGCGTATCGGCGTATATCTGAAACGATTTATGTAGGCAGTTGAAAATCGGCTTGACCATCAAGCCGATTTTTTTATATATAGTAGGACAGCCATGGTATCTATAACATTTCAACCTACAACTGAAGATATAATCCTATTCGTAGGCGGCGGAGAAGTAGCGGAACGACGGATGCAGCTTTTTATTGAGGAGCCTTGCCAAATTGTCGTTATCGCTCCTGCTGTAACGGATACGATTAGCCAATGGGCAAAAGAAAATCGCATCACATGGTGGGACCGTGCTTTCACCAGTGATGATGAACAATTCATCATAACGAGCAGTTTGTTCTTTATCTGCACAGATAATCATAAATTGAACGATTCGTTGCATGCACTTGGCAAAAAGCATCGCGTGTGGACCAACCGCAGTGATGACCCTGGGGCGTGTAGGTTTACCATACCTTCATCACTTGAGCTAGGCGATCTTCGTATTGCTATTAGCGCCAATAATGTAGGCCCTCGTATTAATCGTCTCGTACGACAAGATATGATGAATCGTTATGGTCAGTTGCAAAAGGCTATGCCTAGACTTAAAATATTTAGAGAAGAAGTAAAGTTACTGCTTCCTACTCCAGAGGCTCGACAGAAATTTTGGCGAGACAATCTGACGGTAGAAACATTTGAAGCCATTCTCAAGGGAGAGTGGACGATTATAGAGGAGAAACTTAACCATGCAATTAGTGGTATTAGGTCTAAATCATAGAAGTGCCGCTGTAGAGGTGCGTGAACGTTTCTCGTTTGATAAAGACGAGGTAGTTGCCGCACTAAACCGCCTCTATGAATTTGACTGTATCTCAGAATGCGTTATATTATCCACCTGTAATAGAACGGAAATTTATGCTGCTTTAGAAGGCGTAGAATTTCCAAAGGATTACATGTTGGCAGTGTTAAAAGATTTAAAAGGGGCAGATTATATTGATGCAGATGCATTCTTCTTCTACGAAGAACGGGACTGTATTGAACATCTATTCCGTGTGTCTGCTAGCCTTGATTCCCTTGTGTTGGGGGAAGGTCAAATCTTGAGCCAATTAAAAGGAGCCTATATTCAAGCTTATAGCGCAGGCTGTACGGGCACAATATTTAATATTTTATTCCAACGTGCTATTGGGGTTGGTAAAAAGGTGCGTACCAATACGGGCATTGCAAATACGCCTGTATCCGTTAGTTACACCGCTGTTAACCTAGCTGAGGATAGCTTAGATAAGCCATTATCTGAAGCTACGGTACTCATTTTAGGGGCAGGTACTATGAGCGAGTTGACGGCTACACATTTACAAGCGAAGGGTGTAAAAACGATTTTCGTATCTAATAGAACCTTTGCTAAGGCTGAAATGTTAGCGGAACGCTTTAATGGTAAAGCTGTTAAGCTCGATAACTTTGTAGACTATGCTAAAGATGCGGATATTCTTATCACATCTACAGGGGCACCACATTATATTATTACGGAACGAGAAGCCAAGAAAATTACGACTCTTCGTAAAGGTGAACCTATCGTTATGATCGATATAGCGGTGCCTCGCGATATCGACCCTGCGGTGGCAGACTTGGACGGTATTTATCTATTTAATATTGATTCTCTTGAAAGTGTAGTAGAAGAAAATAAGGCGCAGCGCGAAGAGGAAGCTCGTCGGGCAGAACCTATTATTCACGATGCTATTGAAGAGCTATTGGATAAATTAAGCTATTTAACAGTGCGTCCGATGATGGCATTGCTTACAGAAAAAGCGGAGCGTATTCGCCGTCGTGAATTACATCGCGCATTAGCTAAATTACCAGATATTTCCGATAAAGAGCGCCGTGTTATGGACTCGATGAGTCGCATGATCATTCGCAAAATGTTGCGTGAACCGATGATTCACTTCAACGAAATTGCTGGTACGGAGGAAGAAGGTCTGTACTGGGACTTATTCAAAGATATGTTTAATCTTGAGAAAGAAGGCTAATGCCATGAGAGATCATATTCGAATCGGCACGCGAAAAAGTGCCCTTGCCCTATGGCAGGCTGAACATATTAGTGCAGAATTACAACGTCTGTACCCCAATATTACGGTAGAGCTAGTTCACTTTAATACAAAGGGTGACCGTATCCTAGAGAAACCACTGGCTCAAGTTGGTGGTAAAGGTTTATTTACTGCTGAGCTAGAAGAGGCTATGCATAAAGGCGATATCGATATCGCCGTACATAGCTTAAAGGATATGCCTACAGAGTTGCCAGAAGGCCTCACTCTTGGGGCTATTTCTGCTCGTGAAGTGCCTTATGATGCGCTGGTGAGTCCCGTGTATAAAACACTAGACAAATTGCCACAAGGAGCTCGCGTTGGTACCAGCAGTTTACGCCGGCAAGCGCAGTTACTGCATGCTCGACCTGACCTAAAGGTAGAGGTTATTCGCGGTAATGTACAGACTCGTTTGAGCAAGATCGAAACGGAAAAGTTAGATGGTGTTATCTTGGCTCAAGCAGGGCTTAAACGATTAGGTTTAGAAGACCAAATCACACAAGTCTTCAAGGCTGATGAAATGATTCCTGCCGTAGGTCAAGGGGCTCTCGCTATTGAGTGCCGCGCCGACGATGCGGAAATGCTTGATATGTTGGCTCCTATCAACGATGAAGCAACGCGCTATGCCGTTGAAGGGGAACGCAGTTTCTTGCGTCAACTAAACGGTGGTTGCCAAGTGCCAATGGGCGTGCATGGTACTATCAATAAAGGACAATTAACCCTGAAAGCCATGATTGCATCCCTCGATGGAAAAACTGTGTACGAAGGGGAAATCTCTGGCCCTGCTAAAAAGGGAGAAATCCTTGGAAAAAACCTTGCAAAAGCTTTATACGAAGAAGGGGGCAAACGCATTGTGGATGCTCTCATAGAGGAAGGAATTATAAAATGACAGGTATGGTATATCTAATTGGTGCGGGCCCTGGCGATGTTAAACTTATCACTGTAAAAGGTCGTGAATGCATCGAAAAGGCAGATGTAATTGTATATGATTATTTAGCGGATGCTCATCTGTTAGAATGGGCACGTCCAGATGCTGAATTGATTTACGCTGGTAAGCAATGTAAAGATCACACAATGCATCAATGGGAAATCAATGAGCTTTTAGTACAAAAGGGTAAAGAAGGCAAAATTGTAGCGCGTTTAAAAGGCGGGGATCCGCTCGTATTTGGTCGTGGCGGTGAAGAAGCGATGGCTCTTGGTGAAGCCGGTGTACCATTTGAATTCGTGCCAGGCGTAACATCTCCTATCGCAGCGCCTGCTTATGCGGGTATTCCTGTAACACAACGCGCTATGGCTACATCCTTTGCGGTTGTAACAGGTCATGAGGATCCTACAAAAGCAGTATCTGGCATTCATTGGGAAGGCCTTGCTACGGCGGTAGATACACTTTGCTTTGTAATGGGTGTCGGCAACTTGCCTGTCATTGCCGAAAAATTGATGGCTCATGGCCGGGCAGCCTCTACACCAGTAGCGCTTGTTCGATGGGGCACAAAAGCAGTACAAGAGGTATTAGTTTCTACCCTTGAACATGTCGTTGAAGATGTAGCAAAGGCTCAATTAAAAGCGCCAGCTATTATCGTAGTAGGCGATGTAGTCAACCTTCGTGAAAAATTACAATGGTTCGATAATAAACCTTTATTCGGGAAAACCGTTGTAGTCACACGCGCTCGCTCCCAAGCAAGTGCATTCCGTGAGAAATTAGCGGCGCAAGGCGCTAATGTAGTGGAAGCAGCCGCAATTAAAACATCTCCATTGGAATTGTTTGAGGAAGATAAACGTATCATCAATAATACAAAACAATACCAATGCATCGTATTCACATCTGGTGAAGGGGTTCGCTACTTCTTCGATGCTCTATATAAAGAAGGCAAAGATACACGTGCGTTAGGCAATTCTAAGGTGGCAGCTATCGGCTGTGCTACGGCTCGTGAACTTCATAAATATGGCATCGTACCAGACATCATTCCTGTAGATTACAAGGCAGAATCTGCTGTAGAGGCACTAGAAGAAGAACTCAGTGCAGGGGATTCCGTATTGTTGATTCAACCAAAGGTAGCACGGGATGTAATTCCACGCTGCTTGCGTCATCGCGATATGGATGTAGATATCTTGCGTTTGTATGAAACGACACAAGATACATCTCAACAAGAAGCATTAGTAACAGCGTTAACAGAAGGCAATGTAGATTACATTACCTTCACAAGTTCTTCTACTGTAACAAATACAATCCAATTATTGGGCGACAATGCACTAGAGCTATTAGGCAATACTAAAGTGGCTTGCATCGGTCCAATTACGGCTGCTACGGCTATGAGTGCAGGTCTTAAACCGGCTATCATCAGTGATGTATATACAACTGATGGCTTAGTAAACGCTATTGTAAAAGATATTTAGGAGGATTACATGTACGATTTAACATACCGTCCTCGCCGCTTGCGTATCAATCCAGAAATGCGAGATTTGGTACGCGAAACGACACTCGACGTAACTGATTTGATTTATCCATTATTTATTGTGCCTGGTGAAGGTATCAAAAAGGAAATCGACACATTGCCAGGTCAATATCACTTGTCTGTTGATGAAGCTGTGAAAGTAGCGCAAGAGGTATATAATCTTGGTATTCTTGGCGTAGAAATCTTCGGTATTCCTACATACAAGGACGAACAAGGTTCCTCTGCATGGGATATGTCCCAACCAGTACAACAAGCTATCAAAGCCATCCGTGCAGCGGTGCCAAACCTATTGGTCGTAGCTGATGTGTGCTTATGCCAATATACTACGACAGGGCATTGTGGCATGATTGATGACCATGAAATCTTGAACGATGAAACATTGCCTTTGCTTTGTAAAGTTGCGGTAAGCCAAGCGGAAGCAGGTGCGCATATGGTGGCTCCATCCGACATGATGGACGGCCGTGTAGGTGCTATTCGTGAAGCCCTTGATGCGGCAGGCTATACCAATGTATCCATCATGAGCTATGCAGCAAAATACGCATCTGCTTACTATGGTCCGTTCCGCGGTGCTGTTAATTCTGCGCCAAAATTTGGTGACCGCAAATCTTATCAAATGGATCCAGCGAATCGCTTGGAAGCTTTCAGAGAAATCGAACTCGACATCGCTGAAGGTGCAGATATTATCATGATTAAACCGGCCTTGTCCTACTTGGACATCGTTCGTGAAACGCGTGACCGCTATGAATTGCCGGTTGCAGTATACAATGTATCTGGCGAGTATGCGATGGTAAAATCCGCTGCAGCGGCTGGTCTTATCGATGAAGAACGCCTCGTTATGGAAACAATGCTTTCCATGAAGCGTGCTGGTGCTAAAATCATCATTACGTACCATGCCTTAGATATTGCTAAATGGTTACAACAATAAGGAGGAACTATGTTCCAACTCGGTAAATCTGAAAAGGCCTTTAACGAGGCTAAACGTTATATGCCAGGCGGCGTAAATAGCCCTGTTCGCTCCTATCGCAGCGTAGGATCTAACCCTCCGTTTATCAGCAGTGCCAGCGGCAGCCGTATTTATGATATCGATAACAACGAATATATCGACTATGTGTTGAGCTGGGGACCTATGATCTTGGGCCATGCGAACCCTGAAGTCATCGCGAGCCTGCAAGAGGCTATTCCTCGCGGTACTAGCTACGGTGCACCTACACTATTAGAAACAGAATTGGCTAAAAAGATACAAGCCTTCATGCCATCTATGGAGGTTATCCGCCTCGTAAACTCTGGTACAGAGGCTACCATGAGTGCATTGCGCGTAGCTCGTGGCTATACTGGTCGCGATCGCATCGTAAAATTTGTAGGCTGTTACCATGGTCATAGTGATGCGCTCCTGGTGAAAGCTGGCTCTGGCCTTGCTACCTTTGGCGTGCCGGATAGCCCTGGCGTTCCTCAAGGCGTAGCAGAGAATACCATAACATTGCCGTACAATGATTCTGAAGCGGTTCGTAAATTATTCGACGATATGGGCGATACCATTGCGGCTATCATCGTGGAACCTGTAGCAGGTAATATGGGCTGTGTGCCTCCAGTACCAGGTTTCCTCGAAACCTTGCGCGAAGTGACTAAAGCTCACGGCGCTGCATTGATCTTCGACGAAGTTATGTGCGGTTTTCGTGCTAGCAGCGGCGGTGCTCAAAAACGTTACAAGATTAAACCAGACCTCACATGCCTTGGAAAAATCGTTGGCGGTGGCATGCCACTCGCTGTATTCGGTGGATCTCGTGAGATTATGAACCAAATTGCACCAGCTGGTCCTATCTACCAAGCTGGTACATTGAGTGGTAACCCAATTGCCGTTACCTCTGGTTTGGCAACGCTTTCCATTCTGCAACGTGATTCAACGGTATTTAAACAAGTAGAAGATACGACGATTGCCCTTTGCGAAGGCTTTGAAAGATTGGCGGCACAATACAATGTGCCTGTTGTAGTACAGCGTGTAGGCTCTATGTTCACCATCTTCTTCACTGACAAACCAGTTAAGAACTTTGATGATGCGGCAGCTTGCAACGAAGAACAATTCAAAATGTTCTTCCACCATAACTTGAGCCATGGTATTTACTATGCGCCAAGTCCTTATGAAAGTAATTTCGTATCTATCTGCCACAAGAGTAGTGAAGTGGAACGCACATTAGCCGTTGCTGATGAAGCTTTCAAAAAAATCAGTGATACATTATTATAAAAGTATATAGTTTGTAGTTGTTTATGTATCGATACAGGTGATGAACATGCAGTTTTACAAGAACTTAAAGCGTGCTCGCGTGCGCATGGGCAAAAGCCAAATCGAAGTAGCAAAGGCCGTAGGTATCAGTAATGCGGCGCTTTCAAATTACGAAACAGGGTATCGCGAACCAGATTTAGATACACTCTGTGCCTTGTCTCGCTATTATGGATTGACCTTGGATGAGCTGTTGGATGTAAATGGAGAAGAACACGAGCCCATCTATGATCTTAGTCCTGTACTAAAAAATAAATACATCGCCTATAAAGGTGATGTATTCGAGTTGAAAGACTCACAAAAACGTGCGCTCTTGCGTGAGCTAGATAATTTATTTACTAAATTTGAGAAATCAAAAGTAGAAGATAAAGACAGCAAGCCAAAAACGTACAAACATGGGAACCCACATATCAATCGGGCTGGACTAGCTAGCAGTGCTGGTAGCTTAGTGGCAAGACGGAATATAAAGTAGTTTAATATACTACCTTGTAGATTGAGGGTATTCCTTAACTTGCACAATTTAAAACAAAAGCACCATCTATTTGGGGAGCTAATCGACACATAAGTCGTCCCCCGATAGATGGTGCTTTTTTTTGCCGTATATAACAAAATATTCTTTGGTGGTATATGCTAGTTTAACATATAATTAAATATAGAAGTGAAATAAATATTTACTAGTCTTATAGGAGAAAGTTATGATAGTAGTATTTGCAGGATTTTTAGCATTTTTATTTTGTCTGTATTTCATTAAAAATCCATACTTCACATTACAGCATATTAAAATTAAACGCTCAAAATCTTTGTTAATTACAGAGCTTTCTATAGGTGTGATAATTTTCTTATATATTATTTTTGCAGGGTATTCTAGATTAGTGCGGTTTTTATTAGAATTGACATCTGTAATTCTGTTTTTATTAGAAATGTGGTTAAGAGTTCCTGCTATTGAATCGGATTTTAGTTTATCACCTGACGTGAAAGCAATGCTCAATAAAAAAGCTAAAAAAGATTTTTATTCTACATTGCCAATGCTATTTTTATTAACATGTATGTTTGTATTTAATTTCATCAAGATTTAAATAGATTTAATTGGAAAAGTGAAGATTAATAGGAACTACTATGAATACATATATTAATAAAATAAGAGATTTACTTATTGATTGTATGCCAAGACATTGGTATAAGTGTTATTTGTTTTTTGAATGTACAGAATCAGGTATGAGTTCGGCTTGTTATTATGTAAAAACCCCGGCTGGTTCGATCATTAGTTATGGAGATTTGCTATATAATTGCAGTGATGAAAAAGTAAAATCTATAAAAGCTGGGACTAGTGAGATTTTAACGTATGTACGTTTACTTCATGAAGCCTCTACAGAACAATGGACGTGGGGAACAATGTATATTTTACGCGATGACTATGAGCCACATTGTGAATTTCATAATGACCCTGTAACTGACGATTACTGGCTCCAAAATAGATATAAGTGGGTATATAAAAATTTTGGTGTTTTGGAAAATGAAGATGAATTTGATCCGCATGTATATAAAGAAATGCTAAAAGGTCCACGAGGTATTTTATTATTGGAAGATATGGAATCTCGTGTATTAGCAAAAAATTATACTGCCATTGATAAGGTGTTTAAGTTAAAGCATAAAAGCTTGGAATCGGAACTTGAAAAACATTATAATAAAGTGGCCAAAAATATATATAAATTAACCCCTCTAAATTGGCATCGTGCTAAATTACACTTTGATATGAATGTTAATAATCCCTTTGTAGAGCTTTGGGTTTATAAAACTGAGGATGATTCATATATTACAAAGTATGTAGAAAATAATGATGAAGAGCCGGCTATTATTTCGGAAATTATGTATGATTTAAAGAATGAAGTTTTAGCGATGATTGAGACTTTTAAATTCTATAATCAAAACCCATTCTCTGGTTTAGTATATACATTAACATCTAATGGTGAGGTATCTTTAGAGCTAACTTATGGAGATAAATGATTTTAAGTTCGTTGATGAAATTGATTGGATGAGCTTTCATGCGGATAGGAAGAAACTCAAAAAAATGGCTTGAGAGAATAGGTCTTTCTTGTTTAATAGTAGTAGGTATTATTTTGGGTGTTTGGCTTTTCTTTACTACAAATTTTATACACCCATTTATCCACTATTTGGATCTGAGGGGAGGTATAATATATTACAAAGAGCCAACTAATATAATTGCTTCTAATGTTCTTGGTTTTGATGAAGTACGAGGGAAAATATATTATATAACTACAAATGGTATTGGTGTATATAATGAATTAAATAACGAACATGTATTTATATTACATAAAGAGCCATCTAATGAAATCAGAATAAATGACATTACTAATGTATATCCAGAATTTAGTCGTTTTTCTGATTCGGAACAGGAAGTTTGGAAAAGCAAATTTTATGCTGATTTTAGGCAAAGAATTCCTATAGAGGAGGGAAGTATCATTAGATTTCCATTCTTTTTTTCTTACGAAACCCGTGGAATTTATAATTTAGCTACAGGATCTAAATTATCGAAAATTGATACGTATAAAATTTCTAATAATATATTCTATAATGTTGATTTTGGAAGCATCACTAAGATAGATTTAGAAACTGGTATAGTATGGAAGTACTATTCTAATAACTTATTAAATTATAATTTTATTAATGAAATGGTTTCTAGTAAATCAAAAGAGTTTAGTATTAATGAATTAATCAAAGAACGAAATCATGATAAACAATTGAAAGATAAAATTATAGCTATAGATCATTATAGTCAATTTAGTAAAGAGGATAAGGAGGTTATAGAAGAATTATTTGTTAAGTTAGTCACTGCACGAGATAATATGAGCTTAAAACCAGAACATAAAATGAGGTTAGAAAACTATTTAGAGTGATTAACTTTTCAATGTATTCATACTTAGTTGGGGAGGCTGGCTAAAGAATATATATTATTTATTACTATAAATAAAAAGGGTTAATGATAAACCAGTAAATCAAAAGCTAAAATAATATAGTGGGTAGAGGTATAATTATGATTTATTTTAAAAATAAAAAAAGTTTAGATACATTTTTAATGGTCTTTATATTGGGCGCTGTTAAGGCATATAGACGAAATTATATTGATTTGACCATTCTAGAATATTACATATTTAGTATGTTAATTCGATTAATGTGTAGAAAAGCACATCTGTCCGATAAATTGTTAAATATTATTGGAGATGGGATGAGTTTAGAGGATGTTGATGAGTGGATGGCTCGTAGGATTCCTATACCACCATTAAATGATATGTTAGATGATATTGAATGCAGTAGTTGGATTGCTTTAATAGAACGGGAGTTAGAGGGTAATACTTTATCTGAAGCGTTAAAGATTTCTACACATGATGAAAAGAAGTTCGGTATCTATTTCTTTACCGATTATGTAGAGGAGATATTTTGGGCGTTGTTTTTGTTAGGATTGTATGAAGTCTTACAAAAACCTGAATTCATTTCTGAATCAATCTTAAGTTGTATTAAACAGACCTATTTGTCTGAAATATATACGTGTGAACGTATTCAGAATGAAGATTTTCAAGCATGTATTTCCAATTTACAGGAGATAGTTGATACTAATATATCCGGGCAATTAAGTAAAGAATTAATTACTATGAAAGCAAAATTAGCATCATTACAGGTATTATTACCATTTTATGATGTGAGTTTTGATAAGTTAAAAACAGACATTGATTTAAAAGCTACTAGAGGGATGTTCTGGCAAATTAAAGTTTTAGGGAAGTTTATAGACTTGGGATTATAGATTCTAAAAGATTATTAAGTTGGTTCTATACTTATGATTACTTTTAATTTTGGGATTAACCTTTATTAACTTCTATCCTTAAATAATATTTAGTGTTAAATGTTATAAGCTTATTTTAATGACATCTATACCTTTCATAAGGGACTGGTATAGGTGTCATTTTTATATTGAAAACTAATAAAAATCAGTATTGATTAAAATCTAAGTAGTTCTATTAAAATTACCAGAATTCTACGTTTTCATGAGTGTTTTATGATAAAATAAAAGGTATGAATACTTCAACAACTAGGTCTATTACCTATAATGGCGACAGAATTGAATATGAGTTAACCATCAAGCGTGTGAAGAACATGAACATGCGCATTACAAAGGATGGTGTGATCCATGTGTCGGCGAATGGGTATGTGCCGGATTATAGGGTGGACAAGTTTGTCATCGAGAATATGTCCTTCATTGAGCGGGCTCGTTACAAGATTGATGCATTGAATGCCAAGCGCGTCGATGCGTTGCAGTATGTGAATGGTGAAAGTTTATCCATCCTCGGCATTCCAGTTACGTTGCGCTTAGTTGAGCAGGATGGAAAGCCTCACATAGGCTTTGACGGGAAAGCCATTCTTACCATGGTTGTACCTCAGGGTACGACCTTTGAAGCAAAGCATAAATTAATGCAGAGTTACTGGCGTAATTTAGGGGAGAAGGTCTTTGTCCACTGGGCAAAGGTCGTGTATCAGCGCTTTCACAAGCAAGGTATTGATGTGCCTATGCCAATCATAAAACAGCAGCGAATGAAGAGTCGTTGGGGTTCTTGTACGCCTGCAAAGCAGCTCGTCAAGATGAACACCCGTTTGTTAGAGGGACCACAGGCGTATATTGAGTACGTTATGGTTCATGAGTTTGCTCATTTTAAATATTTAGACCATTCCAAGAACTTTCACAATCTCGTGGCACAGTTTTTGCCAGATTGGAAGGCTCGTAAGAAGTCATTGAACGTGTATTTTGCTCATCGCCCTTAAAGGAGGTGTACCATGCAGCCATTTGTACATTTACATAGTCATACAGAGTTTAGTTTGCTTGACGGAATCAGTCGTTTGCCTGACATGGTACGTCGTGCGAAGGAGTTAAATCAGCCCGCCCTTGCCATTACAGATCACGGCAATATGTACGCAGCTATTTATTTCTATAAAGAGTGTATAGCCCAAGGCGTTAAGCCTATCATTGGTTGTGAAGTATATGTAACGGAACATAGCCGATTTGATCGGCCTGAAGGTCGTAGCCGTGAACGATTAAAACATCTCATCCTATTGGCGGAGACCATGGAAGGGTATCGTAATCTTGTTAAAATCGTGTCTAAAGCATCTACGGAAGGTATGTTGTATCGTCCTCGTGCAGACCGAGATTTGTTGCGCCAATATAGCAAAGGGATTATTGCCCTTAGTGCGTGTATTCAGGGGGAAATTCCTCAGTATATTCTGCAAGACAATATGGAAGGCGCAAAGCGTTCCATCGAATGGTATATCGAGACGTACGGCAAGGATAATTTCTTCTTAGAAATTCAAAATCATGGCTTGCCGGAGGAGGCTAAGGCCCAAGAGGAGCTCATTAAGCTCAGCAAGGAATATGGTCTTGGCATTGTAGCGTCTAATGATTTCCACTATGTCTTAAAAGAGGATGCAGACGCGCAAGATATAAAGGTATGTATTTCTACAGGTCGTCGCCGTGCTGAGGTAGACCGCTTAAAATTCCCGAATGATGAGTTCTATCTCAAGTCTGGGGATGAAATGGCAGAGCTATTTGGACATATTCCGGGGGCCATTGAAAACACCTTAAAAATTGCAGACCGCTGTAATGTAGAGTTTAATTTTGATGAACATCACTTGCCGCACTTTGATGTGCCAGAAGGGGAAACCTCTAAAACGTATTTACGTAAGGTTTGTGAACGAGAAATTCCTCGCCTTTATGGGGAGACCTCTGAAGAATTACAAAAACGTCTCGACTACGAGTTAGATGTTATTGGTACCATGGGCTTTGAGGATTACTTCCTCATCGTATGGGACTATGTACGCTATGCTCGTGAGCATGATATCTTAGTCGGCCCTGGCCGTGGTTCTGCGGCAGGTTCTGTAGTAGCCTACCTATTGGGTATTACCGGTCTTGATCCATTGAAATACGACTTGCTCTTTGAACGGTTCTTAAATCCAGAGCGGGTAAGCATGCCTGATATCGATATTGACTTCTGCTATGAAAAGCGTGGTCAAGCTATCGAATATGTGACAAGAAAATACGGTCAAGCTCGTGTATCTCAGATTATTACCTTTGGTACAGAAGCGGCTCGTGCCGTTATTCGTGACGTAGGCCGCGTGCTCGACTTACCACTGGCGGAGGTAAATCGTATTGCTAAGATGATTCCTAACGAATTGGGTATTACCTTAGATAAGGCGTTACAAGGTAAGGACTTAAAGGCTTTATATGAATCTGATTCAAATGTAAAAGAACTGTTTGATTTCGGTAAAAAGTTAGAAGGAATTGCACGCAATTCGTCCACTCATGCAGCGGGCGTCGTAATTTCTGCGGACCCACTAGATGACCACGTACCGGTACAAAATGCCAACGATGAAGGCTTTGTAACGCAGTACGATAAGGATAATATCGAGGAATTAGGCCTCTTAAAGATGGACTTCTTGGGCCTCCGTACCTTGACAGTTATGGGGGATGCCTTAAAGCTCATCAAGGCTAACCGCGGCATTGACCTCGACTTAGATGCTATCCCACTAGATGATAAGGCGGCTTGCGACCTCCTCACAAAGGGCGACACATCTGGTGTATTCCAGCTTGAGTCGGAAGGTATTACTAAGCTTGTAATGGATCTTAAGCCTGAGCATTTTGAGGACTTGATTCCGTTGGTAGCCTTGTATCGTCCAGGTCCATTAGGCTCTGGTATGGTGGCGGATTTTATCGACCGCCGTCATGGTAAAAAAGAGGTTGCTTATTTACATCCTATTTTGGAACCTATATTGAAAGATACTTTCGGGGTAATCTTATACCAAGAACAGGTTATGCAGATTGCGTCCGCCATGGGTGGATTCTCCCTTGGTCAAGCGGATTTGATGCGCCGTGCCATGGGTAAGAAAAAGGAATCTGTCTTAAAAGCACAGCGCGAGTCTTTTATTCAGGGCTCCGTTAAAAACGGTATTGATGAATCCGTGGCGAACGAAGTATTTGATTTGCTTGTATACTTCGCAGGCTATGGCTTTAATAAATCGCATAGTGCGGCGTATGCGTATATCGCGTACCAAACGGCGTATTTGAAAGCCCACTATTTCCCTGAGTTTATGGCTGCAACCATGACTAGCTTCATGCAGAACATGCAGAAATTGACTTATTACATCAATGCCTGCAAGAAACACAATGTTAAGGTACTAGGCCCAGATATTAACTATTCTGAGCGAAGCTTTGCCGTGCAAGACGACGCTATTCGTTTCGGACTTGGCGGTATCAAGAACGTAGGGGATAATGCCATCGATCGCTTGATTCGTGAGCGCAATGAGCACGGTCTGTATACGGATATCGTGGACTTCTGCAAACGGGTGGACAATAAGGTTGTTAATAAACGATTGCTTGAAAGTCTCATTCGTTGTGGTGCCATGGATGGTTTCAAGGAAAATCGTAACCAATTGTTGCATATGTATGAAAGCGCACAAGCCGTTGGTGCTAAAGAGCAAAAGGATGCCGCTATGGGTACCATGAACCTATTTGGAGATATGGACGAAGCTGTCGATTTCATTCCTGTTCCCAATGTGGAAGATTTATCGGAAGACGATAAGTTAAAGGATGAAAAGGAATATACCGGCTTTTACATTACGGGGCATCCATTGCAAGGATATGCGAAGGAGTTGGAGGGCCTCTTTGAACTGGGCGCTCTCGTAGAAAATCCAGAGCAATACGATGGTCAAACCATTACCTTTGGCGGTCTTATTGAAAATAAATCGGACCGCATGACAAAGCGTAATGAGGTTATGTCCATTCTTCGCATCGAAGATTATTCTGGTGCGGCTAATGTAGTGGCATTCCCTAAGGTCTTTAGTCAAAGTCAGCAATTCCTTGCGGTCGATATGATTGTTAAGGTAAAAGGTCGGGTTGATGCGGATGAAAAGGGCGTGCAAATCATTGCAGACCGTATTACGCCATTAAAGGTAAACTATAGTCAGGCAAAACAGGTGGCAATCCACATTTATAGCCAATATGATACACCAGAAAATAGTGAAGCTTTAAAACGTGTATTGACTAATACCGCTGGCTCCGTGCCAACGTCATTATATTTACACCGTCAACGAAAACGGATTAATCTGCCACCAAATATGTGCTTTGACCCTAGTGATGAATCCATCAGGGCTATTGAATCTATTCTAGGCGAGGGCTCCGTAGAGATGCAATAATATATGTTGCGTGAGGCACAGATAACTTTCACCAACATTGATATAATAAGAAATGAAAGATCCAATCTTAGATGTGCTTTCATAGGAGGAAAGATGAAACGTACAAAGATCGTATGTACTGTAGGTCCGGGAACGGATAAATTTGGTATCTTAGAAGATATGATGCGGGCGGGCATGAACGTAGCTCGTTTTAACTTCTCTCACGGATCCCATGAAGAGCAAGCAGAACGCATGCAAATGGTGCGCGATGCAGCGATGATTGTGAATAAACCAATCGCATTATTGCTCGACACAAAAGGCCCTGAGGTGCGTCTTGGTCTATTTAAAGAGGGCAAGGTATTCCTCGAAGCGGGTCAACAATTTACGTTGACTACAGATGATGTGGAAGGCACAAAAGAGCTTAGCTCCGTGAACCACAAAGGTCTTACAGGCGATGTGTCCGTAGGGGATAAAATCCTTTTGGCTGATGGGCTTGTAACACTTACCATCGATGCTATCGAAGGCAATAATATCGTTACAACTGTTCAAAATAGCGGAGAAATCGGCAACCGCAAGCGCGTAGCCGTACCAGGTGTAGCACTAAGCTTGCCACCCGTATCTGAACAGGATGAAGCGGACTTGCGCTTTGGCTGTCAACAAGGGGTAGACTTTGTGGCCGCATCCTTCATGCAACGGGGGAAAGACATTGTGGCTATTCGCCGCATTCTTGAGTCTGAGAAAAAAGATATTAAGATTATCGCGAAAATTGAAAATGCAGAAGGCGTTAAAAATATTGATGAAATCTTGGAAGTAGCTGATGGCCTCATGGTTGCGCGTGGCGATCTCGGTGTAGAAATTCCGGCAGAAGAAGTGCCAGTACTTCAAAAGATGATGATTGAAAAATGCAATAACTTGGGTAAACCCGTTATTACGGCGACACAAATGCTCGAGTCTATGATTCAAAATCCACGTCCAACACGTGCGGAAGCAAGTGACGTAGCTAACGCCATTTTGGATGGTACCGATGCGATTATGTTATCTGGTGAAACAGCCAATGGGGCTTATCCTGTAGAAGCTGTTGCGACCATGACTCGCATTGCAGAAGTAACGGAAAAGGCTGCTATTTACGATAGCTATAGTCGCGCTCGTGAGGATGAAGAAATGACTACTACAAGCGCCGTATGCTTGGCTAGCGTGCGCGTAGCTCAAAACCTCGGGGCCGCAGCTATTTTGACATGTACTGAATCTGGTCACACCGCACTTAGTGTGGCTCGTCATCGTCCAGATTGTAAAATCATCGCTGTCACACCTCATGAGGAAACTATTCGTCGCATGCAATTATGCTGGGGCGTAGAGGCTATCAAAGGTCATGAAATTATCAACTCCGATGAAATGGTAAAACAAGCCATTACCGGTGCACTTGGCACTGGTGCTATCGAGTCTGGTGACCTTGTAGTTGTTACCGCTGGTGTGCCATCCGGTGCAACCGGTACTACAAACATGATTCGCGTTCATATTGCAGGTCGAGTACTCTTGTCTGGCAATGGTATTTTACGTAAATCCGTTACAGGTAATGTGTACATTGCGGCTAATCATAAGGGTAATTATGAAAGCTTCAAGGACGGCGACATCCTTGTGGTAGGCACAATGGAGCCTGAATTGATGGCTATTGCCAAACGTGCTGGTGGTATCATCGCCGTAGAAGATGGTTATACATCGGACAGCGCTATTGCGGGCATTACCTATGGTATTCCGGTTATTTTAGGCGCTAAAAATGCTCATGAAGTTCTCCTCGAAGGTCAAGAAGTGACGATCGATGGTGAACGGGGCAAGGTGTTTGCGGGCATTGCCAATGCTCGATAATCTCTATGAGTGATAATTAAATAAGGAGGGATAGTATGAATCCATATAATGTAACAGGACCTACTGCAGCTGAGGTTGCACAGGTTGAAAGTATCGTATCCCAACGATTAAAAGGCTCTTTCTTGTGGATGGTTGTAGGTTTACTTACAACTATTGGTGTTGGCTTTGCTGCATTAGTGAATCCAAATTGGTTACGCTTTGCGTACCAAAATTTTAATATTATCTTATTAGTAGAGCTAGGTGTGGTATTCCTTTTTAGTGCTCGTGCATATTCTGCTAATGTAATGACGTTACGAGGTATGTTCTTCCTCTATAGTGCTTTGAATGGTCTCACATTGACTTTGGTATCGTTGCGATACAATGTGTTTGATGTAGTTATTCCGGCATTAATAGGTACGCTTGCTTTCTTCATTGGCTTTGCCGTGGTAGGGACTACAACTAAACGTAATTTATCATCCCTTACACCATATGTGATGGCGGCATTGTTCGGCATGATTATCGTATCCTTGGTGATGATGGGGGCCCGCTTCTTTAACTGGACTGTACTCAGTGGCTTTAGTGATACTGTTAGTTTAGTTCTAGGTTATGTAGGTGTTGTAGTATTCTCTATCTTTACAGCTATCGATGTGAACCGCATTAAAAATAATGTGACTCAAGTGGCGCTCATGGAGGATGAAACAATTTTAGACCGCATTGAAATCACAGGCGCTTTGAGCCTATACTTAGATTTCATTAACTTATTCTTATCCTTATTACGCATCTTTGGTAATAAGCGATAATAAAGGAGTTTGTATGGACGATAGAGAATGGCAAACCTTTGTTACTGTTGTCGATGAAGGCAATATTACAAGGGCTGCAGAAAAATTATTTTTATCGCAACCAGCGTTGAGTTATCGGTTGCGCCATATGGAAAAAGCCTTGGGCCATTCTCTGTTGTTGCGGACTGCTGAGGGGATTGCCCTCACGGCACAAGGCGAAATTTTCTATGATTACTGTAAGCGAATGATGCAAGAAGAAGAGGCTTTGGAGCACGCTATGAACTCCGCTTCTGGCAAGATTCAAGGGACCTTGAAAATCGCATCATCTATCAACTTTGCAGATTATGAACTACCGGCTTTATTGAGAGCTTTCCGCGAACAATATCCTGATGTTCATATTCAGGTGAAGACTGCTTTCAGCCATCAAGTGGTAAAAATGTTTAATACTGGTGACTGTATGGTCGCCTTTGCTCGTGGTGGCTATGACGTATCTGGTAAGTCTGAACTGTTACTAGCAGAGCCATATTGTCTTGTATATAAAGAATTAGTGCCGCCTGAATCCTTAGTAAAGGTACCGTTCATTAAATACCAAACAGATGCATCGGTGGCAAATATTATCGAAACTTGGTGTGCAGAACATTTTGACGAGCCTCCAAGTGTGGCGATGGACGTAAATTCTATGAGTACGTGTCGTCACTTTGTGCGCGCAGGTCTAGGATGGTCTATCTTGACGTATATGGGACTTGGATCCTGTAAGGACAAAGATATCTATGTGAGCCCATTACGCAGTAAAAATGGTGAATATATCACCCGTGATACCAATATGGTGTACACAAAAGATTCGGAAAATTTAATCGTTGTTAAAACCTTTATTGAATATGTCCGTAATTATTACAAGGAACACACCGTTGTAGATAATAGTATACTTAGAGAATATAAGTCCTAGGAATTATCAATAGAGCATATCTATGAGGTTTTCTAACTGTTTATCCATGCTATTTCAGTATTGGATTTTTTCGATATAATAGATAATAATAAAAGTGTCTCGAAAGAGAAAGGCAGTACCATGTAAGTGCATGTATACACCCCTTTGGGGACGTATACATGCATTTTTTTCATTTGGAACTGTAAAACTATGCTCAAAATGCATAAAAAGTATGAATAGTAGATATAAAAGTTTTTATAACCCCTATAAAGGTAATCTATTATTCATATTTCTTTTAAACATTTATAATGAATATAGACTTAATCAATGTAATCGACGTCGCGAGCGATTATGTTGTTGAAGACTAGATGATTTTATGTATGCCTAAGTTAATTAAGAAAGGGAAAGACACACATGAAAGACAAATTATGGCGCGTTGCCGTTATGGCTGCCATCGTCGCAATCGCTTGGTTTGGTGGCACACCAGAAGGCCTCAAACCACAAGTATGGCAATTATTTGGTATTTATTTAGCAACTATCGTGGGCTTGGTATTAAAACCATTCCCAGTTCCTATTACAGTATTATTAGGTGTTGCTACATCCTCTATTTTATTGAATAACACAAAAGATGTATTAACTGGCTACAGTAACACAGCATTATGGTTAATCTTCGCAGCTTTCGCATTATCCGTTGCGTTTGGTAAAACTGGTCTTGGTCACCGAATTGCATATCACTTGGTTCGCGCCTTTGGTAGCACTACACTTCGTCTTGGCTATGTAACTGCATTTCTTGATATGATCCTATCTCCAGCAACTCCATCCAACACAGCTCGCGCGGCAGGTATCGTATATCCTATCAATTTGTCCATCGCTGAAGCTGTTGGTTCCTATCCTGGTGAAACTGCTAAAAAAGCCGGTGCTTACCTCTTGCAAAATGGTTACTTCGCAACAAAGGTCACATCCTTCTTCTTTGCTACTGCAATGGCGCCAAACTTATTAGCATTAGACTTTATCACTAAATTGACAGGTGTATCCTTGAACTGGGCGCAATGGGCGTTGGCTATGTTTGTACCTGGTTTCATCATGCTAATGTGTATCCCATTCATCGGTTATATGTATGAACGTCCTTCTGTAAAAGAAATCGACAACAAAAAAATTGCTGAGGATGGTTTGGCAGAATTAGGACCTATGAAAGCGTCAGAAAAAGGCCTTATTGCCATCGCACTTCTTGCAATCGTAGGTTGGGTTCTTCCTACTTTTGATATTAATATTAATGCTACTGCAGTGGCTATCGTAGCTATGCTTGCTACATTTGTATGTGGCATTATTAATTGGGATGACTTGCTCAAAACTAAAGCGGCTTGGAACACATTGATTTGGTTCGGTGGTATCTTGGGCTTATCCTCTGCATTAACTAAAGGTAAATTCTTCGAATGGTTGGCTAAATACTTAGAAGCTCATATGAACTTTGGCCTAGATCCATTCATGATGCTTATCCTTATTTCTGTGATCTCCGTTGCTGTTCGTTACTTCTTTGCATCTGGTACTGCATATATTTCTGCAATGTTACCAGTATTCTTGATTGTAGGTATCAATGCAGGTATCGATCCTACATTATTAGCTTTCATCTTAATTGGTACAAACTCCTATGGCGGTTCCGTAACTCACTATGGTGCGGCTCCTGGTCCAATCATTTTCTCTGCTGGTTACAATAATGTAAAAGACTGGTGGACAGTTGGTCTTATCTCCGCCGTTGTATGTTTAGTTTTGAACTACGTAATCGGTATCCCTTGGTGGAAAATCATTGGTTTCATGTAATCAGAAACCTTCACTATGGAGTGTTAGAATTTAGTTGTTAGTATTCAATATCTGTATAGACTCTCGCGACGAGTCTGTACAGATTTGGGTTTTATAAATGTTTCACAAGGAAAGGATGCAACATGGCACAATTAGTAAAAGCTGCACAAGCTGGCTTCGACGAAAAAAATGATGCATTAGTAACGGTTGAACCGATTGCTAGCGGTATCGAAATTGAATTAACATCCAAAGTTATCCGCCAATACGGCGACCAAATTAAATCCGTTATCTTGAACACAGTGAAAGAAGCTGGTTATGATGGCGTAAAAGTAATTGTACAAGATAAAAATGCTTGGGATTACACAATTAAAGCTCGCGTATTAGGTGCATTGGAAAGGGGGAGCAAAGCATAATGGCTAACGATAAAACATTCCCAGAAGTTAAAACAAACCCATTAACAGAGGCTGCTAAAAAACGTTTGTCTCGTTCCATGATGTTCGTACCAGGTAATACACCTAAAATGATTAACAGTGCAGATATTCACGGTGCTGACTCCATCATGATCGATATCGAAGATTCCGTGCCAATTACAGAAAAAGACACAGCTCGTCTTTTAACTGCAGAAGCATTGAAATCCCGTAAATTCCGTGCAGAAACAGTTGTTCGTATCAACCATCCTACACAAACTCCTTATGGCTATGACGATCTTGATGTTATCGTTCCAGCTAAACCTGATATGATTCGTTTACCTAAAACTGAAGATGTTTCTGAAGTTGAAATCGTAGCGAAGAAAATTGAAGAAGTAGAAAAAGCTAACGGCTGGCCAGAAGGTACAATCAATATTATCGTAGCTATCGAATCCGTTCGTGGCTTATACAATGTTCGTGAAATCTGCCACGGCCCTCGCGTAGTTGCTATCGCTCTTGGCGCTGAAGACTATCGTGCAGACCTTCGCACAGGTAAACATAAACCAGCTGTTGAATTGTTGTTCGCTCGTCAAACAATCCTTCATGCGGCGCGTGAAGCAGGTATCCGCGTAATCGATACTGTATTCTCCGACGTGAAAGACCCACAAGGCTTCCGCGAAGAAGTTGAATTCATTAAAGCTTTGGGCTATGATGGCAAATCTTGTATCCACCCAAGCCAAATCAAAATTATCCACGAAGTATTCACTCCTGACGAAAAAGAAATCGCTCATTCCGTTAAGGTATTGAACAGCTATGCAGATGCATTGCGCAACAATAAAGGCGTAATCTCCGTAGATGGTAAAATGATCGATGGTCCTATCGTAGTTCGTGCACAACGCGTAGTTGATAAAGCACGTGCAGCAGGCATTAAAGTTGAATTAGAGGAAGGAGCAGAATACGATGTTAAATAAAGTAGGTCGCGATATCCCAACAAATATCCCAGCACTAGAAGGTCGCGAAGTATATCAAGGTGAATTCGCCATTGAACCTAAAGTTCATCGTGCAGGTAAACCTGTACACATGAGCCATGTTGGCACTAATAAAGTACTTGCTTCCATCGATGAAGCAATCGAAAAAGCTGGCGTAAAAGATGGCATGACTTTGTCCTTCCATCATCACTTGCGCAATGGCGACTATGTAATGAAAATGGTTATGGAACGCGTACAAGCAAAAGGTATCAAAGATATTACTATCGCGTCTTCCTCCTTGTCCCCATGCCATGAATTCTTGGTAGAAATGATTCAAGACGGCACTGTAACAGCTATTGAAACATCTGGCTTGCGCGATCGTCTTGGTAAATTCTTAACACAAAACCCAGGCGTATTGAAACGCCCTGTAATCATTCGTTCCCATGGTGGCCGTGCTCGTGCTATCGAATGTGGCGAAGTTCATATCGACGTGGCTTTCATGGGCGCTCCTACAGCTGATCCACGTGGTAATGCTACTGGTCGTACAGGCAAATCCGCGTGTGGCGCACTTGGCTATGCTAAAGTTGACTCCCACTATGCAGATACAACTGTTATCATCACTGATAACTTAGTTGACTATGTACATAACTATGCAATTCCTCAAACTGACGTAGATTATGTTGTTGAGGTTGAAAGCATTGGTGATCCAGAAGGTATCGCTTCTGGTGCGGTAGGTTTCACTAAAAACCCTATCCAAATCAAAATTGCTGAATTAGCTGGTGAATTCCTTGACCAAGCTGGTATCATTAAAGATGGTTTCGTATTCCAATTGGGCGCTGGTGGTGCTCCATTGACTGTGGCGAAATTCATCGGTGAAAAACTTCGCAAACGCGGTGAAGTAGCTGGCTTTGCTATCGGTGGTGCTACTGGTATTTTGACTGGTATGCTTGAAGAAGGTTTGATTCGTGCTATTTACGATACTCAAACATTCGATACTACTGCAGCAGCATCTTTGGATAAAAACTCTGCACATATCGAAATGTCCGCTTCCATGTACGCTAACCCTTGGACAGATTGCACTACTAACTACTTAGACGTAGTATTCCTTGGTGCTACTGAAATCGACCTTGATTTCAACGTAAACGTAATGACTGACTCCAATGGCGTATTGATGGGCGCTTCTGGCGGTCACTCCGATACAGCAGCAGGTGCTAAATGCACAGTTATTACTTGCCCATTGATCCGTGGCCGCTTGCCAATGATCCGTGATAAAGTAGCTACTGTAATTACACCAGGCTCCTCCATTGACGTACTTGTTACTGAATATGGTATCGCAATCAACCCAACTCGCACTGATTTGATTGAACGCTTCAAAGATAGCAACTTGCCTATCTACACAATTGAAGAATTACAACAATTAGCATTCGACTTGGTAGGTAAACCACAAGATATCCCTGTATCCGACAAAGACGAAGACATCGTGGCAATCGTAGAATACCGCGATGGTTCTATCCTTGACGTGGTTCGTAAACCTCTATAATTGAGTAGGGGTTGGAGTCCGGTAGAGTCCGTTTGGGTTTCGCTGTCAACTCACCATCCCATGCTAGTAAGTTAATACAAAGACCCGCTCCATGAGTTCGAGGACCATGAAGCGGGTCTTTTTGAATTTATGCGTTGTTTTATTATTAACTTCAAAGATAGAAATAAAGTCTAATGTGGCAAATATGGTACATGATTATAGTTATACTTTTACTATAAGAAGATTGGAGACTTTTAGGAGGTAGTTTTTATGTATCGTTGTATTGCCAATTTAGAGATTGATCTAGATGGGTTAGGTGAGTTTTATGGTGAAATAGGCGAATATGAAATACTAAATATGTACCAAATAATATCAGCGTGGTTACAGGATGATTTAGATGGGCCTAATCCAGAAAATACAGTATTCGGTGTATCAGAGTATGCCTTAAACTGGATGTCTGTATTGCCTGGAGATATTTCTTATCGTAACCTATTTGATATGGGGAGTTGTAAGGTTGGTAATCGTTATGAAAGTATTGATTATTTATATGCAAAATTTCTACAAACATTAGAGAATAGTAAACAGCTTGAACCTGAATATGAATCCCTATGTTTAAATCATATAAACGTGATGTCACAGTATATAGAAATTACTCTAACCTGTAGTCAAAATATAGACTTTATATTATTTATAAAACATTGGTTACGTAATTGTAGTACTTATAAACATCCGATATACTATAGGATAAAGGATGCATTTTATATTACGCTTTAACTATAGGAGAGAGCATATGAGCCAAGTTTTTAAACAAGATTTAACAGATACTTCAGTCCGACCAGGTGGTATTATTTTCGTTGAGTTATTGATGCCAGAGCAGTGTGATATGCCTGGCCGCGATACAATGGTAGAGGTACTCACAAAGTATTTAGGACCTGTGGATTGTTTTGATCATCGTCGTGATTCCGCAGGTTTTGCACCTCAGAATTATAAGGTGCATTACGAGGATACTGATGCAGATATTCCACCGACCTTGATGGTGACGAATTGTGAGAAAATCGATAAGCCTGTATTAGATGATTTTGATCGTAGTCAGGTATGGGATTGTCCAAATGTGGATGAGTTATTAGCAGAGTGCCAATACAGGGTGTTTGCTACGGATATGTTAGCCTCTGGTTTAGCGGCCAAAGAACGTGCAGATATGCTTGTAAAGTATGTAGATGCATTACTAGAATTATATCCCTCTTGTAAAGCCGTTGTATTTGGACCATCTCGTAAGTTCTTAAGTCGAGAATCGATTGAAAATCATCCTGATAAAGAGGTGACTCGTTTCATGTATTATGCTGTAAATGTGCGTTATTTTAGTATTCAAGGTACCAATGATATGATGGTAGATTCTGTGGGTATGAGTACATTATTTTTACCTGATTTACAGTATCACTTTCACGGTGTAGATCCTAATCATGTAGTATTTCATGCTTATAATGTGATGAATTATATTTTCGAACATGGTAATATAATAGGTGATGGGGAAACCATTGCGGGGTTACAAAATGGCGAGATGAATCAGGATATTCAGTGGAAGGTTCAATACGAGGATTCTTTAATCCAGCCCGTTCGAGAGGTTCTAGATATTAATATGGGTGAATACGCATCTGGAACTCGGTAGTTGTTAATCAATGAAAGGTGTGAGCATTATGAGTGATCAACGTGTTTTTGATATGGAACTTGTGAAAGTTGAAAGTTTGGAGAACGCTGTTAGGACGCCATTTTATCAAACTGATTCCACAGGTGGTTCAGTATGGGTTATTAAACCTGGTCAAATCTTACCAAAACATTATCATCATCACTCTGATGATATATGGGTTATATTGCAAGGCAAGGGTGTATTTTATCCAACGCCTAATACAGAGGTGCCTTTTACAAAGGGGCAAGTTATAGTATCTAAAAAGGGTGAATGTCATGGTGCAAAAAATACTGGAACGGAAGATATTGTCTTTGTGAGTATCGTTGCTCCAGTGCCTGCTGATTATGATCCTGTTAAGACTAATTAATATGAAAGCACTTTATAGTATTTTCTTCTCTTGTGATAGAGATATATTCATACTATAAAGTGCTTTTTTATTTTATACAGTCATTTCTAGCGAATATACCTTTTCTATTTTATATGTCATTATTTTGGTTTTACTATTCCTATTTGTTATTTCTATACTCTATAAAATTCCATTGACAGAGGACGTTTGTTCTTTTAAGATGGTAAAGTATGTAATATTTTAATAAGTAGAAAGGAATTATATGAACTCATCTACACCAGAGCCTCAAAGTGGGGACATCAATTTCAGAGACTTTACGAAACGTCGTATGCTTCACGTAGTCTTACCATTGTTTATTGTTTCTATCATTGCCTTCTTGGATCGTGTTAACATTGCTTATGCAGGCTTGACTATGAAGGAGAATTTACCATGGTTGACGCCAGAAGTATTTGGTATGGGGGCAGGCATTTTCTTTATTGGTTATGTTTTGTTTGAAGTGCCTGCATCTTTAATTGCAGCTCGGTGTAATGCTATGCATTGGGTGGCGCGTATCATGTTTAGTTGGGGGCTCGTATGTATTCTTATGACGACGATGACCACTGAGTTGGAATTTTATGTTTATCGATTTTTACTTGGTCTATGTGAGGCTTCTTTATATCCTGTAATTTATTCATTACTCATTCCAAATTGGTTCTTGCCAAAGGAGCGCGCGAAGGCAATCTCCTTGATGTTGACGTCTTTATTGTTCTCTAACATCATTGGTGGGCCATTGGCAGGTATTTTATTGGATACAACGTTCTTTGGCCTACATGGTTGGCGTACACTCTTTATCGTTGAAGCCATTCCTGCCGTGATCTTTGCGTTCATTTTCGCATTCTGGATGAAAGAACGTCCTGAACATGCATCTTGGGTAACTAATGCAGAAAAGGTATATATTAAAGCTGAACTTGAAAAAGAAGAGCAACAAAAGCAAGCTATAAAGAAATATACTACTTGGCAAGCGTTAAAAGACCCAAAAGTATTGCGTTTAGCATTAATCTATTTCTTGTGGGTTATTGGTTTCTGGGGCTTTAGTTTTTGGATGCCTCAAGTTCTTAAAAGCTTATCTGGATGGCCACCAAGTGTGGTAGCATGGTCTATTGCTATTCCAATGACAGCAGCCTTACTTGTACAAATATACTGTGGTTACTCTTCTGAAAAGCGCAATGAAAAACGTTGGCACGTTGCTACTACATTATTCATTGGTACTATTGGTTTCTTAGCAACACCACACAGTCCATCTCCAGAAGTTAGCTTATTCTTTATATGCTTAACTGCAGTAGGTGTTTACGGTGGTATGGGTGTATGGTGGACCATGCCAACAACCTTCTTATCTGGCGCTGCTGCAGCGGGGGCGATGGGACTCATTAACTCTTCAGGTAACATGGGGGGCTGGGTAGGTCCTTATATGCTTGGATTCATCAATGGTCACACAGGTAGCTTTGCTTATGGTTACTATGTAATGGGGGCTTGTATGTTCCTTGCTGGTTTATTAATTTTGACACTTCCAAAATCTATGGAGCATAAAGAGGATTAAGTAGAGCTATATTATAGATAACTATATTATAGACAACTTAATAGGAAAATATTTAATGAATGCTTCAATGGTGTGATTTTGGGTACTATTCAATTTTATGTTACAATTTACAAAATAGTATTATTTAAACTTGAGGAGACAGAATATTGAAAGAGTGTAGACCTAAGTTTGATGAAATTACATCGTTTGATGAATTTAAAAAATATTATTGGTATCGTGATGAACTTTCACAAATATGTAAATCATTAGGATTAGAATATAGGGGAATAAAACAAGAACTCAATCATATTATTGAGCAGTACTTTAAAGGCAATTTAATTAAAAAATCATCAATAAAAAATAGAAAAAAACAAGTGGAAAATATTACTTTAGATACACCATTACTTGAATGTAATTTTTCTTTTAATACGAAGTTTAGAGAATATTTTTCTGATTTAATAGGTGTTTCACGATTTAAATTTAATGCTGATATGGCTACTGCTTGGAGAAAAGTAAAAAGTGAAAAAAATATAAGCTTTACCATTGGAGATTTGCTGAAAGTATATTATGGTGAATCAGATTATGCAAAGTATGACAATTCGGTTTGTCAATGGAATCAATTTTTTAAGGATTTTTGTGCAGACGAATGTAGTGGCAATTATTCGAATAAATTAAAAGTAGCATCTATTATTTGGAAAGAAGTTAGAGATTCAAAACATGAAAAAATTTATTCAAATGATCTTTTAACTGAATATGCATATAAATTAGAAGCGTATCGCAAGTAGAAGCAACTTGTCATTGCAGAGACGTATGGGAAAACTAGTAATTAAATCTATAATAGAATAATGATAAAAGCACCTTATATCCTATGAAAAGAGTCATTTGTGATGACTTTTGTAGGTATATAAGGTGCTTTTATTTATTCTTGATTTCTTTATTGAGTTTATTTTGTTACATCAGGCACTTTCCCAGGATTCATATCGAGATTTAGATCTGTGGATTTGAATGGGTGTGGGTTTGCCTCTGGTGGTTGTACTTTGAGTTCTGGATGTAACCATTGTAATTGTTTTAGTTCCCAGTCGTACTTGGCACCGTCATTTTGTAGTTGACGAATATCTTTTAGGATTTCGTCTAGTTGGTCGCTATGCTTATTAGCCATCCCTTCAAGAATGTAAAGACGACCTGCTACACTGTCTATGGTAGAGCCATCGTGGTCTTCATCGACACGCCATTGTAATTCAGAGATTTGTATTTGCTGGAATATGATAACGATAACCAGCACAATGATAACGCCCCACATGGGAGCTTCTTTAGCTTTCAAAAGGGCTCGCAATTTAGATGCGAGCCCAGATGGTTTGTTCATTATTGACGATCCTCGAGTTGTAATCCAGGTAATGGTAATTTGGAGTTGACGAAGTCTAACCACAAGCGAGAAGCGTGGGAGAGGTAATGACCCTTTTTCCAAATTACATAAAGGGTATGAATAATTTCAGGTACGAGAGGTCTTACGACAACCTTGGAACCAACCTCTGTATTTTCACCTACCTCAGGGCAGAGGCGAGATGGTAATAATGCGATAGCAAGGTTTGCACTAACTGTTTGTAACATGAGATCACGTTGGCTCGTTTCAAACACGATATGCGGTTGGAAGCCGGTGTGTTTACAAGCTTTGATGATTTCATCATGTAAGTTGAAATCGTCTTTATGCAATACAAAGGATTCATCAGCTAGCATTTCTAAGCGAATTTCTTTTTCTTTTGCCAAAGGGCTAGATTTAGGAATGATAACGGATAGTGGGTCACTTGTAAGGTAGAAAGATTCAAATTCTTTAGGGTTTGGTTTAGTACAGATGATGCCAATATCAATTAAACCTTCCTGAACGCTGATCTCAACCTTTTTAGAACCTTGTTCGTAGAGTTCCAATTCGATTTGTGGATATACTTTTTTAAATTCACCTAATAACTGGGCAAAAATGGGAGCATCAGTAATTGGTGGAATACCAATTCTGATGGAACCTTGTTCCAAACGAAACTCGTTTTCAAAATCAGTTTTTAGATGTTCAAACATAAACACAACGCGTTTAGCGTGGGTTAAGAAGATGGTACCCCCATCAGTAAGTTCTACAGATTTAGCATTACGCATGAAGAGAACAACACCAAGTTCGTCTTCCAAAGCTTTAATTGTACGGCTGATTGCAGATTGGGAGATGTGTAAATTCCTTGCAGCCTTACTAAAGCTTTTTTGATCAGCTACTTCAACGAAGTATTTCAAATGATGAAAATCCATAATTAACCCCCTAAAAATAAAACTTGGTTATAGGACGTGACCTAACTAAATGAGAATAGTTATTACTGTAATGCAATTAGCTATTACTTTATGTAAAGCATGGATAGCAATATTGGCAAAGCGACAGTCACTGTATGTGTTGCGTTGATAGGGCCCAGCACGTTATAATTAGCATATAGGGCTATATCAAGTTATGATATTAGGAATTATGGTTGTGCCCATCACAAAAAAGTATGCTCACACATAATGCCATATTATATATAACATATATATTATTGCATTATTTTTTCATGTGCGCAAGTTTGTAATGGTTGTTATTCCTAAACATAATGATAGATTAAGCAAGTGTTCTATTTTTGCTAAATGCTTAAGGAGGCAATAATCACATGAGTCGTAAATTTAAAACTATGGACGGCAACCAAGCGGCTGCTCACGTTTCTTATGGTTTTACAGAAGTTGCTGCGATTTATCCAATCACTCCATCTTCTCCAATGCCAGAACACATTGATGAATGGGCTGCATCTGGTCGAAAAAACATCTTCGGCAACACTGTTCAAGTTGTAGAAATGCAATCTGAAGCAGGTGCTGCTGCTGCAACCCACGGTTCTTTACAAGCTGGTGCATTAACAACAACTTTCACATCTTCCCAAGGTTTGTTATTGATGCTTCCTAACTTATATAAAGTAGCAGGCGAATTACTTCCAGGTGTATTCCAAGTAGCTGCTCGTGCATTGGCTGCACATGCTTTGGCTATCTTTGGTGACCACCAAGACGTAATGGCTGCTCGTGCAGCTGGCTGTGCTATGTTAGCTGAATCCTCTGTACAAGAAGTAATGGACTTGTCCGCTGTAGCTCACTTGACAGCTATTAAAACTCGCGTACCTTTCATCAACTTCTTTGACGGTTTCCGTACATCCCACGAAATTCAAAAAATTCAAATCTGGGACTATGAAGATTTAAAACCATTGGTTGACATGGATGCTGTTAAAGCTTTCCGTAAAAATGCTTTGAATCCAGATGCTCCTGTAACTCGTGGTACTGCTGAAAACCCTGACGTTTACTTCCAACATCGTGAAGCATCCAACAAATTCTACTTGAACGTTCCTGACGTTGTAGAACACTACATGAACGAAGTTAACAAATTGGCAGGTACTAACTACCAATTGTTCAACTACCATGGTGCTCCTGATGCTACTGACGTTGTTGTAACTATGGGCTCTTCCGCTCAAGTTGTAGAATCCACTGTGGATTACCTCAACAAATTGGGCCGCAAAGTTGGTTTTATCAACGTTCATTTGTTCCGCCCATTCGCAACAGATCGTTTGTTGAAAGCTCTTCCTAAAACTGTAGAACGCATTGCAGTTCTTGACCGTACTAAAGAACCAGGTGCTTTGGCTGAACCATTGTTCTTAGACGTACAAGCAGCTGTAGTTGACGGTGGCCGTAATGTAAAAGTTATCGCTGGTCGTTATGGTTTGAGCTCCAAAGACGTTATCCCTGCAGATATCGTTGCTGTATTCGATAACTTAGCTGCTGAAAATGGCAAGAAATTCTTCACATTGGGTATCAATGATGATGTTACATTCTTGTCCTTAGATCGTGCTGAAGGCGTAGAAGTTGAAACTCCAGGCTTGACTGAATGTAAATTCTGGGGCTTCGGTTCTGACGGTACAGTTGGTGCGAATAAATCCGCTATCAAAATCATCGGTGACCACACTGATATGTATGCTCAAGCATACTTTGACTACGACTCCAAAAAATCTGGTGGCGTAACAATGTCTCACCTTCGTTTTGGTAAAAACCCAATCAACTTGCCTTACTTGATTACTGAACCTCAATTCGTAGCATGTCACCGTCAATCTTATGTACATGAATACGACTTGATTCGCGGCATCAAAAAAGGCGGTACATTCTTATTGAACTGTACTTGGTCTCCTGAAGAATTGGATGAACATTTACCTGCTAAATTACGTCGTCAAATCGCAGAAAAAGAATTGAACTTCTACATCATCAATGCTGCGAAAATCGCTTCCGAAATCGGTTTGGGCGGTCGTATCAACATGGTAACGCAAGCTGCATTCTTCAAATTGACTGAAATCATCCCTGTAGATGATGCTGTTAAATACCTTAAAGAATCCGTAGTAACTTCTTACGGTAAAAAAGGTCAAAATATCGTTGACATGAACAATGCTGCTATCGATCAAGGTGTTAACGCTTTGGTAAAAGTAGATGTTCCTGCTAGCTGGAAAGATGCAGTAGATGATGGCAATCATGCAGTTAAACCTGGTTGCGAATCTTGCCCATCCTTCGTTCAAAATATTGCACAACCAATCAATGCACAAGCTGGTTATGATCTTCCTGTATCCACATTCTCTGGCTATGAAGATGGTACATTGCCTGCTGGTACTGCTAAATTCGAAAAACGCGGTCCTGCATTGTTCGTTCCAAAATGGTTGCCTGAAAACTGTATTCAATGTAACCAATGTTCCTTCGTATGTCCTCATGCTACAATTCGCCCAATTTTGGCAACTGAAGCAGAAGTGGCTGCGGCTCCAGAACATTTCGATACAATCCCTGCATTGGGCGCTAAAGACCTTCAATTCCGTATCGCTGTATCCCCATTAGATTGCTTGGGTTGCGGTAACTGTGTTGATATTTGTCCAGCTCCTAAGGGTAAAGCTATCGTGATGACATCCATCGATACTGAAATCGAACAAGCTGAAGCTTGGAACTATGGTGTTAACCTTCCTGTAAAAGAAAACCCTATGAAGAAGGAAACTGTTAAAGGTTCCCAATTTGAACAACCATTGTTCGAATTCTCCGGTGCTTGCGCAGGTTGTGGTGAAACTCCTTATGCTAAATTGTTAACTCAATTGTTCGGTGACCGTATGATGATTGCCAATGCAACTGGTTGTTCCTCTATCTGGGGTGCTTCCATGCCTGCATCTCCATACACAACTAACCAACAAGGTCATGGTCCTTCTTGGGCAAACTCCTTGTTCGAAGATAATGCTGAGTATGGTTATGGTATGTACATCGGCGTTAAGAAAATTCGTCAACAATTAGTAGAATTGGCTTCTAAAGCAGTTGAAACTGCTACTGGCGAATTGAAAGAAGCTTTGGAACAATGGATTGAATTTGCTAACCTTGGTGCAGCTACTCGTCAACGTTCTGAACGTCTAGTAGCAGCTATTGAAGCTGAAGGTGCTACAACTCCTGAATTGAAAGAAATTCTTGAGAAAAAACAATTCTTGATCAAACGTTCTCACTGGATCTTCGGTGGTGACGGCTGGGCATACGACATCGGCTTCGGCGGTGTTGACCATGTATTAGCTTCTGGCGAAGACGTAAACATCTTCGTATTCGATACTGAAGTATACTCCAACACTGGTGGTCAAGCATCTAAATCCACTAACGTAGCAGCAGTTGCTCAATTCGCAGCTTCTGGTAAACGTACTAAGAAGAAAGACCTTGGCATGATGGCTATGTCTTATGGTTATGTATACGTAGCACAAGTAGCTATGGGTGCAGACAAAAACCAATTGATGAAAGCTGTTACAGAAGCTGAAGCATATCCAGGTCCATCCTTGATCATCGCTTACAGCCCATGTATCAACCATGGTATCAAGGCTGGTATGGGTAAAGCTCAAGAAGAACAACGTAAAGCAGTTGCAGCTGGTTACTGGGATCTTTACAGATACAACCCTCAACTTAAAGAAGAAGGTAAAAATCCATTCTCCTTGGATTCCAAAGAACCAACTGAAAGCTTCCAAGACTTCCTTAAAGGTGAAGTTCGTTACGCTTCCTTGGCTAAAGCTGCTCCAGATGTGGCAGAAGAATTGTTCGCTAAAACTGAACAAGATGCTAAAGAACGTCGCTTAAGCTATGTTCGTTTACAAAAAGGTTTCGAAGACGTAAAATAATTCGTTATTTAACGACTGAGAACTATATGAGGCACCCTTTCGAGGGTGCCTCTTTTGTATGTAAATTAAGTTTTTCTAAATATCATATTAAGTATCTTCCATAAATCAGTTATAGTGCTGGTTACTATTGTATTACTTACGTATTAACTGCTTAAAAAATAGGTAATATACTAGGAATTTGGTATAATGATAAGGAGTCATGCATAATTTTAGCAATACATATTTGGGATAATTCTAATATTAAATATAGAGGTACATATGGCTAAGGATAATACACAAATGACAACGGAAGACATGCAACAAACGATATATAAAGAGTTAGGCTATAAATCCTATCCATTTCCTTTTACGACGCCGGCCTATTTAGAAGCGTATGGTGCTCTTGTAGGGCTAAATACTCCACCTGCGAAGACAGCTCGCGTTCTTGAACTAGGTTCTACTTATGGCGGTAATATTATTTCTCAAGCCGTATTTAATCCAGAGGCGACCTTTGTAGGTATTGAGCTTTCACAAGACCAAGTAGAGAAGGGCAATCAAATTATCAGTGATGCCAAACTAGATAATGTATCCTTGATACAAGGAAACATCTTGAATTTTGAGGAATCGATGGGGACCTTCGATTACATTATTGCCCATGGATTCTACTCTTGGATTAGTGATGAAATGAAGGATAAATTGCTCAATATTATTTCTAGTCATTTGGCTGATAATGGCATTGCCTATGTGTCGTACAATACGTATCCAGGCTGGCATACTATGGAAGAGGTTCGTCAGCTTATGCTATTTGCTAATCGTGACCAAGATAATTTGACTCATAAGGAAAAGGTATTGCGCGGGAAGACTGTAGGCAGTCTTGTAGGTGCTCAAATTCTTAACTATGATAATCTTAAAGAACGAAATAGTAAATTTCTAGGTGCATTGCGCTCTGTCATGCAAAAGGATGACTATTATGTAGGTCATGATCATCTAGAGCCTCATAATGATCCATACTATTTCTATCAATTCAATGATCATTTGAAAGCGCATGATCTTGCGTATGTATGCGATGCAGACCTTACACTATCTATGGTTCGTACCTATGATGAAAGTATTGCAGCTAAACTTGAGCAATTGGCACCTAATAGTCAAGTGGATCAAGAACAATATTTAGATTTTATACTAGATACGACATTCCGCAAGTCGATTATTTGTAAAGCTAGCGTTGCCAAAGATATCAACTTTGCTGTTGCAAATCCGGCTGAAGTGAATACAATTCCTGTACGTACTATTGTAAATAGCTTTGTTTTCCAAATTCTCTTTGATGAGGAAGCACTAGAAATGTTTGAAAATGTACTCGTAAGAGATACCTTCCAAGCGCTTATTAAAGATGGTGGTACGTTCAATATGATCGAGGCTCTAGCTATTTTAAAAGCAGCTCATGAGGCAGCTCATGTATCTGATGATGAATTAGAACCTGCTGTATGTAGCTTGTATCGTGCGGTAGTAGAGCATATGGTACGTGGTGGTATTCGCTTCTATAAAACATTCCCTGTAAAAGAAGAGTATATGGAGGGCTTATCTTATATTCCTGCCCGTTTTACAAACTTTGTAAAAGCTATTGTTCATGGTGGCAGTGAATATATGTATGGAGCAGATATGTTCAATGATGCTATTGGTGATATTTCTGAAGAGGATTTATTATTTATGGAGTTGTTGAACAAACCAAAAGCGAAATCTACGGTAATTAAAAAGATTAAAGAGGCTCTCTTTAGTGCAGATCAGTCTCAAACTACAAAGCATCAAAATGCCATGGCTGAAGCTTTTTATAATGAATTAACAACGCGTATGGAACAATTAGGCTTTATTAGAAGTAAGAAAACAGGTAGTATTTCCTAAGTGATAGCTCCCTTTATTTGATTCTGTTGCTATGGGGCTGTATTATATTCTGCTGATTTTATAGCTAAAATAGAAACCCGTTACACTTATAACATATATATGTATTAAGTGTTAACGGGTTTTGTTTTATATAATTAAATTTACTTTTATTTTATATTTATTACTTTTAGTTATTTTATATTGCTGAAAAAGTATAGTAAATCGATAATTTTAATGAGGAAAAAATGAACCGTTCATGAAAGTATGGTATAATGTGTTTGGGTATTTTGTAAATATCATCCGATGTGTTGTGGATGATTCTATAAATTGTATTAGTTGATAAAGTTGTATTAATTGTATTATTTGTAAAAGGAGTCTTTTATGGCATCTAAAAAGGCAGTTCTAGTATACATACTGGAAATCCTGAAAGACGAAACAGATGCTAATCATACGTTATCTCAAGAGGAGATTCGCAGTATATTAGCCGAACGGTACGAGGTATCCGTCGATCGGAAAACCTTAGGCCGTCATTTAAATGATTTATATGAATCTGGAGATTTTGGTATTCAATGTGAAGAGTCTGCTGTGGGAGCAGATGGCACCATTCGACGTACTGATTTCTATATGATTCATACCTTTGAAGATTCTGAATTGCGGTTATTGATTGATGGTATATTGGCATCTCGCCATATTACTGCATCTCAACGTAAAGATTTAATCGGGCGTGTTGCAAAATTGGGTAGCTCCTATTTTAAGCCTCATGGTATTGATATTGAAAGTAATACGGAGTACCTTCATAGAAGCCAAGATTTATTTCTTAATATTGATCTCATAGAAGAAGCAATACAAAAGGGTAGAAAAATTTCGTTGGCCTATTGCCAACCAGATGTGGATAAGCGATTACACATTAATCTTGGCCCAGATCATAAGGAACGGAAGTATGTATTTAACCCATTCCAACTAGTAATGAATCGAGGTCATTATTACTTGGTGGGAAATCACGAAAATTATGATGACATGTCTACATTACGTGTCGATCGAATTGCACATGTTACGGTGCTAAATGAACGTAGAAAACCTTTACGGGAGATAAAGGGATATCAACAACAACGCACCTTTAACGTGTCACAATACGTAAAGGAACATATTTATATGTTCGGCGGTGAATCTATTACTGTTACGTTTAAAGCTAAACGTTCCATTGTAAATCAAATTTTAGATTGGTTTGATGGCAATGTAGAGTTTACGAATATAAAAGCCGATAATGTTGTATGTCGTGTACGTGTTAATCATGACGCCTTTAAATATTGGGCGCTCCAATATATGCAAAGTGTAAAAGTGCTTACTCCAGCCTCTTTAGTGACAGAGGTAAAAGCCGCAATTGAGGAAGGTTTACACCAATACTCATAAATAAAAAGCTAGTTGATCGATGAATCAACTAGCTTTTTTATGTTTCCTTATAGAACGTGCATTTTTTCTGCTTCTCTATAGTCTTTTAGAACCGGACGTGGAGGCAATTTACCCATGAGGCTTACAATATAGATTGCGATAGAAGAGAAGATGAAGCCTGGCACAATTTCGTATAGGCCAAAGAATCCAAATTGTTTCCAAATGAGTACTGTCAAACCACCTACAACAATACCAGCGATACAGCCGTGACGTGTCATGCGCTTCCAGAACAAGGAGAACAAGATAGCTGGACCGAAGGCTGCGCCGAAGCCTGCCCAAGCATAGGCTACCATCGTCAAGATATAGCTGTCAGGGTCCATTGCCATATAGATGGCAACCAATGCCACTAGAAGTACTACGATACGGCTTACTAATACAAGCTCTTTATCGCTTGCTTTTGGATGGATAATATTGGCATAGAAGTCATTAGAAATAGCAGAGGCTGTTACTAATAATTGAGCAGATGCGGTACTCATAATAGCGGCCAATACAGCAGACCAGATAAGGCCTGCTACAAATGGAGTAAAGAGCCGTTCAGTCATGATGAGAAATATTGTTTCCGCATCAGTGCCTACTAACTTATCTGGCAGCATGTAAACATGACCGATGAGACCTACTGCAATAGCTGCCATAAGGGATAAGATAACCCATACCATGGCGATGTTCGTAGATTTTTTAAGTTCTTTCGCATCAGAGATAGCCATGAAGCGCACTAGGATGTGTGGTTGACCGAAGTAGCCAAGACCCCAACCAAGAGAAGAAATTAGGCCGATAGCCCAAGTAAACCAATCAGACGGATTACCAAACAAGCTAAGTCCTTGTGGGAACTCATGTTGGATGAGCTGGAATGTTTCTATAGGGCCCCCCATGTACATGGCTGCTGTAATTGGTACGGCCAAGATGGCAAAGAACATTAATGCACCTTGAATACAGTCTGTCCAAGATACGGCGAGGAATCCGCCAAGGAAGGTATAGAATACGACGATACCAGCTGTGATAAAGAGGGATACGGTGTAATCAAGACTGAAGATGGTATTGAACAATTTGCCCCCTGCCACGAAGCCTGATGATGTATAAATCAAGAAGAAAATCAAGATAAATAAGGCGGAAATGACAGCTACCGAATGAGACTGATCGTGGAAACGATTCTTTAAATAATCCGGTAAGGTCAAACTGTCACTGGCTACCTCGGTATGGTTGCGCAGGCGTCTAGAAACGAATTTCCAGTTCGCCCATGTGCCTAATGTGAGGCCTACGGCAATCCACATACCAGAAATCCCCGTAGTATACGCTAGGCCCGGCACACCCATGAGCATCCAACCACTCATATCTGATGCTTCCGCACTAAGTGCTGTAATCCATGGTCCTAATTGTCGGCCACCGAGGATGTAATCACCAATGCTGTTCGATTTACGATAATAGTAGACCCCGATATACATCATGAGTCCTAGATATAAGGCAAAGGCGATAATAATCATTAAGTTGTCTTGTGTCATGCCTATATAAGACCTCCTTAGGTTCTAGTTATATTCTATAGTATAGTAAATAATTTTTATTGTACCACATATTAGTACTTTAGAGGGTAAAAAATTGGTGATATCAACAAGATTCCTATACCAATTTAGCCCATATACTTTAGAGATACGCATTAGATTGTTACTTATGAAATCATATACTAATGAGTCCCATACCGAACGAAATATGATAAAATAAAAGAATGAAAAAACGATATTCGTATTGGGTGTACGAAATATCCTTTAGTAGTAATCGTAATCACTGTATAGTATTTATATTTCTGGAACGCGAAAGGAGAGCCCTATGGAACAACAGGTAGGCACTGAGCATGGAGTACCTAAACCGCATCAAGTTGTGACGAAACAACAAGCGTTGCGCATGTTGGAGACCTACTTTGGGTATACCTCCTTTAGACCGGCTCAAGAGGCTCCTATTGCATCCTTGTTGAGGAACGAAGATGTAATTGGAATCATGCCGACAGGGGCTGGAAAGTCTATCTGTTTCCAGATACCTGCGCTTTGTAAGGCGGGCTTGACTATCGTGTTTTCTCCTCTCATTTCTCTTATGAAAGACCAAGTGGATGGTCTTTTAGTACAGAATATACCAGCGGCACTTATCAATAGTACGCTTACCCAAGCAGAGTTTAATAAAACCATGTACGAAGTACGCAGTGGCAAAATTAAACTCTTATATATTGCGCCAGAGCGGTTGAGCTCTAATTTTTTCTGTAATGTACTGCGAGCGTTACCGATTGCTCAAGTTATCGTGGATGAGGCTCACTGTATCTCTGAGTGGGGCCATGATTTTAGACCGTCTTATCGACTTATCGGAGAGTGGCTCAATTCATTGCCAAAGCGACCTATCGTGGGGGCTTTCACGGCGACGGCGACGAAATATGTAGAAAATGATATAAAAAAATTATTAGGTCTAGATACGGCTAATGTATACGTGACGGGTTTTGATCGGCCTAATTTGTCCTTCTCTGTCATCCGCACACCGAAGCGGATGGATTACGTTGTCCATTATGTGCGTCAGCACGCCAATGAAAATGGTATTATCTACTGTGCAACACGTAAGGATGTAGATCGTGTGTATGAAAATTTAACCCGTGCGGGCATTAAAGCGGGTCATTATCACGGAGGACTCAACGACGAGGTGCGCCGTGAAATGCAGAATGCCTACGCAGATGATAAATTACAGGTTATGGTGGCGACGAATGCCTTTGGTATGGGTATTGATAAAAGCAATGTACGCTATGTACTACATTATCAAATGCCGCGTAATATGGAGTCCTATTATCAGGAGGCAGGACGAGCTGGCCGTGATGGGGCACCTGCTGAATGTATCTTGCTTTATAGTGGGCAGGATGTGCAGGTTCATAAGTATTTGATTGAACAGTCTATCGAAACGCCTGAGCGACAAAATGTGGAATTACGCAAATTGCAGTTCATGATTGATTACTGTTTCTGTAGTAATTGCTTGCGTAAATATATGCTTAATTACTTTGGTGAAAGTACTGTTTGGACAACCTGTGATAATTGTAGCTCTTGTAAAGGCTCTGCTGATAAGGTCAATGTTACGAAAGAAGCAAAGGCTATTTTCCGTGCCATCATGGGCACCGATGAGCGATATGGGGCATCAATGATAACCTCTATCGTCCGCGGAGAGCGAACGGATCGGATTATGCGTGCTGGTCATGATGCATTGCCAGTCTTTGGCTTACTGAGTAATGTAGATGAAAAATCTATTAAAGGACTTATCCAACAGTTTGTAGCATCTGGCTACTTGCGCAGTTCGACGGGAAAATATCCTGTATTATCCTTAACGGCTGGTGCAGAGGAAGTGCTAGCAGGTCATAAAGAGGGAGAGGAAATTAGACAACAAGTGTTTGTGCCTTCTCGCAACAGTAAGTCTGCTGCCTCAGTGGTGCGAGGAAAATCCAGCTCTACATCGGGCGGCTTATTTGAACATTTACGTCAACATCGCAAACGCTTGGCAGAAAAAGCGGGTCTTAGACCGTATCTTATCTTCCCTGACACAGTACTCATAGATTTGGCAAATTTACGACCTACAACATTAGGTGAGTTTGGAAATGTTAAAGGCGTAGGGGAAGCAAAATTAAAAAAATATGGACTTACCTTTTTACAGGCCATTGCAGAATATAAGGGATAATAAATTTTACTGTATATATGGTAGTACTGTATATTTTTTAGTATGATAGTACTATATATTTTAGTAAGATTATCAAGATATACATTAGTATTTTTTGCTTATTATAAATAGATCTAGGGGGATAAATGAGCTTAG
Source organism: Veillonella parvula (assembly GCF_001553335.1). Lineage (GTDB taxonomy): Bacteria > Bacillota > Negativicutes > Veillonellales > Veillonellaceae > Veillonella > Veillonella parvula_S. The sequence continues at coordinate 64,736 of NZ_KQ960801.1, forward strand.
CAGATACACAATACCTCGGTATTATTGAAAATATTTTAGATCATGGCATTTATGGTCAAAATCGCACAGGCATTGCAACGTACAAATTGCCTCAACAAATCATGCAATTTGACTTGCAAGAGGAATTTCCAATTTTAACCACTAAATTTGTAGCTTTCAAAACAGCTGTAAAAGAATTATTGTGGATTTGGCAAATGCAGTCCAATGACGTGCGCAAATTGCAAGAAATGAATGTGCACGTATGGGATGAATGGATGCGTGAAGATGGTACTATTGGTAAAGCATACGGCTATCAAATTGCGAAGTACAAACAACTAGATAAGCTCATCAAAACGATTAAAGAAGATCCTGATAGCCGCCGAATGATTGTAACCCTTTGGAATATTGAAGATTTAGAGGATATGGCGTTGCAACCATGTGCGTATGAAACCTTATGGGATGTAGGGGATGGTTACTTGAACTGCATGCTCATCCAACGCAGTGGCGACATGGGGCTTGGCGTCCCATTTAACACGGCTCAATATGCGGCATTACAATGTATGATCGGTCAAGTAACCGGCCTAAAACCCGGTAAATTTACACATGTTATCAACAATGCCCACATCTATGAAAATCACGTAGATGCATTGCGTGAGCAATTAGCACGTCGCGATCAAGCATTGCCTGCTCCAAAAATTATCGTGAATCCTGAGGTAAAAGACTTCTATGACTTCACACCAGAGGACATTACCTTAGATGGATATGAACATTTAGGTAAATTATCCATGACTGTTGCTGTATAGCATTGTATTTATGACAATTGTTAAATAGCATAATATGTATGGCTATTGCTATATAGTATTGTGTTCATAGACATTGCTAAATAGTATAATTTATGACTGTTGCCATATAGTATTAACTGAAAGAGGGCAGTATGTTAGCATTAATCGTAGCCGTAGCACATAATCGTGTAATCGGTAAAGATAATACTTTGATTTGGCATTTGCCAAATGATTTGAAATTCTTTAAGGAAAAAACAACAGGACATGTTATTATCATGGGCCGTAAGACCTTTGAAAGCTTACCGTTCTTGTTGCCAAATCGTGAGCATTGGGTAATTACTCGTGATAAAGGTTTTGATGCACCAGAAGGTGTTAAGATTTTCCATAACCCTGAGGAGGCTGCTGAAGCAGCACGTGCGCTTGATGCGGCCTACGTTATTGGTGGCGCTCAAGTATATGAAGCTTTTCTACCTTATGTAGATACTATGTATATCACTGAAGTAGACCATGAATTTGATGGGGATGCATTTTTCCCTGAATTCTCAGAGGATGCTTTCACCATCGAATCCCTTGTAGACGGCATTGTGGATGAAAAGAATCAATATCCTCATCGTTTTGTAACCTATCGCAGAAAGGCAGCTAAATGAGTGAAAGAATGTTTGCCCTTATTGGGAGTGAATTAAATGTTAAGCCAAAGCAGGTGCAAGCTGCCGTAGAATTGTTGGACGAAGGCAATACGGTGCCATTTATTGCGCGGTATCGTAAAGAGGTAACGGGCGAATTGCAAGATGAGCAATTGCGCACCATTGAAGAACGCATTAAATACTTGCGCAACTTAGAAACACGTCGCCAAGAAATCATTGCTTCTATTACAGAGCAAGAACAGATGACAGACGAGTTGATGAAATCCTTAGAGGCTGCAACAAAGCTTCAAGAATTAGAGGATTTGTATTTACCGTACCGTCCAAAGAAACGTACGCGTGCTATGATTGCCCGTGAACGTGGATTAGAGCCATTGGCTGATATGATTATCAACGATACGGTTACCTCTGGAGATCCGTTAGAGATTGCAAAAGAATACATAACAGAAGAGGTTCCTACGCCAGAGGATGCCATACAAGGCGCTTCTGATATAGTAGCGGAAATCGTCAGTGATAGTGCAGACTTCCGGGCGTACTTGCGTAAGAAGATGTGGAATGAAGGCTTTATTCAAGCTGAATTGAGCGGTGAAGAGGAAGAACAACAACAATTCTTGCAATACGCTGAATATGCTGAGCCTGTACGTCAAATGCCGTCCCATCGTATTTTGGCGGTTAATCGCGGCGAAAAATTAGGTGCTTTGAAATTGGCGCTCACCGTACCAGGTGACACCTATGTTGCTTATATGTTACAAAAGTTAGAGAAAAATCCGAAGTCAATCTTCGTAGAGTATAAAGCGGCTGCTGTAGCTGATGCGTACAAACGTCTTATTTTCCCAGCTTTAGAGCGTGAAATCCGCAATGAATTGACGGAAAAAGCCGATGAGCAAGCTATCAAGGTGTTTGGTGTAAATCTCAAAAATCTATTGTTACAACCACCATTGGCCGGACATGTTATCATGGGCCTTGACCCTGGTTACCGTACTGGCTGTAAAATGGCGATTATCGATCAACAAGGCAATGTGCTCGATTACGGTGCGTACTATTTAACAAATAGTGAAAAGCTTCGCAAGGAAGCTCAAAAGGTATTGGCTGATAAAATCCGTAAGTTTAAGGTTACTCTTTTATCTATCGGTAATGGTACTGCATCCTATGAAACAGAGCAATTTGCGTCTACTATGATTGAAGAGGAACAATTAGATTGCCACTATATCATTACTAATGAAGCGGGCGCATCTGTGTACTCAGCATCTAAATTGGCTATCGATGAGTTACCAGATTTAGACGTTACCATTCGAGGTGCCGTATCTATTGCACGCCGTGTACAAGATCCATTGGCTGAATCTGTTAAAATCGATCCTAAATCTATCGGCGTAGGTCAATATCAACATGATGTAAATCAAAAACAATTGACACATACCTTAGACCAAGTAGTTGAAACTGTAGTAAACCACGTTGGGGTAGAGCTAAATACTGCATCTCCAGCTATCTTGCAACATGTTGCAGGCATTTCTAGTGCGGTGGCTAAAAATATTGTTGCATACCGTCAAGAGAATGGTGTGTTTAAAAGCCGTAAGGAATTGCTAAAAGTACCTCGTTTAGGCCCTGCAGCCTTTACACAATGTGCTGGTTTCTTGCGCTTACAACACGGTAAAAATCCACTGGATAATACATCCGTCCATCCAGAGTCTTATGAATTGGCAGAGCGCATCATTGGTGAATTAGGCTTTACCTTAAAAGACTTACAAGATAAATCTCAATTAGAAGCATTGCAAGTAAAATTACCTCTTGTGGATGCCGATAAAATGGCTGCCAAGCTTGATGCGGGCGTGCCGACTGTTCGGGATATCTTGGCGGCTCTTGCAAAACCAGGTCGTGATCCTCGGGAAGATTTACCGGCTCCGCTTACTAGAAAACACGTAGTGAGCCTTGAAGATATCAAGGTCGGTACCGTTGTAAAAGGTACTGTTCATAACGTAGTTGATTTCGGAGCTTTTGTAGACTTTGGGCTTAAAACGAATGGTTTATTACACCGCAGCGAGCTTTGCAATAGCCGTCAACATCCATCAGATGTGCTTGCTGTAGGTGATATTATCGAAGCTCAAATCATTTCTGTTGACGTAAAGCGCAATCGCATCGGTCTGTCTGTAAAAGCATTACAACCAGAAAAACCAAAGAATAACGATAATAACCATAATAGAAATAATAATGGTCAACGTCGAAATAATGATAACCGAAATAACAACCGTAATAATGGCGGACGTCAAAATGATAATCACCATAATGGCTCTCTTAATAATGGGAATCGTCGAAACTGATAATTTCTTAGAAGACTAGTTAATCTACATTAATAGATTTTAAATGATAGTCATTCTTGACTAAAAGTCATTATACCAAAACCCGCACCCTCTATGATTTTAGAGGGTGCGGTTTTTCTATATAGCTAAAAACTATGTATATTAATGCAGAACAGATATATCGAAAATGATATATCTGATTGAAAAAATTAGATATAGGGAGTATGATGAAACCATAGAGGGGAAATTCCCTCAATCATATTCCTAAAGAGGAGGTAATGCAATGAGCTTAAACCTTAAAGAAAGATATGGACTTTTAATTAATAATGAATGGGTAAAGGCATCTGACGGTGCTGAATTTAAAGTATATAACCCTGCTAATGGCGAACAACTCGCTATCTGTGCAGAGGCTACATATGGCGATGTTGATAAAGCTGTAGAGGCTGCAACAGAAGCTTTCAAAACGTGGAAAAACGTTTCTCAAGTAGAACGTGCTGATTATTTATTGAAAATTGCGGATGCTATCGATACTCACAAAGAACATTTGGCACAAGTTGAAACATACGACAATGGTAAGCCAATCCGTGAAACATTGAACGTGGATATTCCACTTGGGGCGGACCATTTCCGTTACTTTGCAGGCGTGCTTCGTTCCGAAGAAGGCTCTGCACAAGTATTTGACGAAAATACATTGAGTCTCATCGTTCGTGAACCGATTGGCGTTGTAGGTCAAGTTGTGCCTTGGAACTTCCCATTCCTAATGGCCGCTTGGAAATTGGCTCCAGCTCTTGCAGCAGGCTGTACAGTTGTTATCAAACCTTCTAGCCACACATCTCTTAGCTTATTAGAACTTGGCGATATTTTGAAAGAAATCTTGCCACCAGGTGTTGTAAACATCGTAACTGGTAAAGGTTCTAAATCCGGTCAATATATCCTTGATCATCCTGGTTTTAGCAAACTTGCTTTCACAGGCTCTACAGAGGTAGGTCTAGATGTATATAAAGCAGCATCTGAACGCTTGATTCCTGCCACATTGGAATTAGGTGGTAAATCTGCGAATATCTTCTTTGAAGATGCGAACTGGAAACAAGCTCTTGACGGGGCAATGCTCGGTATTCTTTTTAACCAAGGTCAAGTATGCTGCGCTGGTTCCCGTATCTTCGTACAAGATACAATTTACGATAAATTCGTAGCTGAACTTGCTGCACTATTCGATAAGGTGAAAGTTGGTTTGCCTTGGGATTCATCTACTCAACTTGGCTCCTTGATTTACGAAGACCAAGTTAATAAAGTATTGAGTTATGTAGACCTTGCAAAAGAAGAAGGAGCTCGCATTGTAGCCGGTGGTGTACGTGTTACTGATGGCGAACTTGGTAAAGGTTGCTTTGTAAGACCTACACTTATTGTAGATGCTACAAATGATATGCGCGTAGCTCGCGAAGAAATCTTCGGTCCTGTAGCCGTTGTAATTAAATTCCACAGCGAAGAAGAAGTGATTGAACAAGCTAATGACAGCCTATACGGTCTTGGCGGTGGCGTATTCACGCAAAACATCAACCGTGCTATCCGCGTAGCTCGCGGTATCGAAACCGGTCGTATGTGGGTAAATACATATAACTCCATCCCTGCAGGCGCTCCATTCGGTGGCTACAAACAATCCGGTATCGGTCGTGAAACTCACAAGGTTATCCTTGAGCACTACACTCAAATGAAAAATATCATCGTAAACTTGAGCGATAAACCATCTGGGTTCTACGATTTAGACTAATAAAATAGCAATCTCTCCAATAAACTATAACAAAGAGGCACCTCGAAAGAGGTGTCTCTTTTACTAATATTGAGATAGACGGAATATTTTTCTATACTCTTTTGGTGCATCAGAACCATCAGAAGGTTTTATAATAACTCTAATATATATATATTCTTTGAAGTCTGGATATGTTGCTGCATATTCTTTGCAGAATTGATCCATTCGATTGTAAAAATTTGTTACATCTTGGTTTTGTATGGCCGAATAGGGAATAGGCATTTCAATATACAAAGAAGATGTATCGTATGTAGCATAGGATAACTCCTCTGCTGTTATATAGTTTTTCATTAATGGGAATGCAGTTATTAATGGGATGTTAGTTATCAGTATTCGCTCCACTTGTGGTACAACAGGTGCAGAGGTGTTCAAGGCTTCAGATATTTCAATGGGCATTTGTGGATATTTGTCAAAGGTGACTTGCCATGTATTGTTCCTATGAGACTCTAAGTGATATGTTAGATTAGGATAATCCTCATTTATATATTGTTGTACCTCATCTTCACTATAATGTGAGAGAAGATGACAACCCGTTGTTAGTATGGGGGATAGTATAATCAGTGGAAATAATATAAATCGTTTTAGGGTAAAAGGTTTCATTGTATATTCCTTTTATACTACTTTAGGAAGTTTAGTAAATCGTAATTGCTTAACAGGTATTGTTTAATTTATTGGTGAAATTTTGGAGTACATTTTGGAGTACATTATTTTAATTATATTATATCTAAATTAAATGTTTACTCATATAGCTGATTTAATACCACACACCTCTCAATAAATCATAATAAAGAAGTAGCCCGAAAGAGGTGTCTTTTTTGTACTTAAGAATAGTCTATTATATGTAAAAGTATAGTGTATGTTATAATTGTAGCCATATAAAATCGTGTTATTTATAGAGGGCTATTATGAATTTGAAGAGAGTAATTAAATGGATTGGATATATTATTGGCATAATAGTAGTGCTTTATATACTCATATTGGGAGTATTGATATATTTCTTGGCAAGTGGTGACTTTAAAAATAGTTTGATTTATTTAAGTGATCTTCAAGAGAGTGGATTATATTATGGCAATGAAAACCGTAAGATTGCTGATAATGTAGTTGCTGTTCATGAGGTGGATAATAAACTCTATTACATAACGTTAGACGGTATTGGTATTTTTGATGAAAATGTAAGTTTACTAGATGCTTGGAATAAAAATCTTAATAAATATAATACTTTCATTCCTCGGATAGATTCTAAAGAAACACAATTTAATGTAAGTCTTGATCAGTTATACCCTAATATTTCTAGTCTTGATGAAAGTGATAGAGATATATGGCATGAGATCTTTTATGATAGTGAGAAACGATATACAGGTCCAAACGCTGGATATACTATAAAGTTACCTTTCTATGTATCGTATAGAAAGGAAGACTTGATTAAGCATAATGATATAGTAGATCTTTCTACAGGGACTATTATTGGTGAGTATGGTAGTGAGCATATTTTAAGAAATAATGCTTATTATAATTTTGAATTCGGGAAATTGACTAAAATTGATTTCTATCAGAAGGCTATATATAGCTATTATTCTGATAATCTTGATATAGGTCGGTTTAGCAAGAATAATGCAGGTGATGAGAGATATGAATCTTATGCACGAAATGAGCTAAATAAAGTAAGAACGAAAGACATAGAGGTATTAACTAATTTACTAAATCAACGATTCATCGTGTTTAATTCTTTTAACGAGTTTTCTGATTTTGATAAAATTACCTTTGAAGCATTAACCATTGATGCAATTAAAAATCGGAAGGCATTGCAGTTAGGGCCGTTAGAAAACCAGACACTTCGTCAGTATTTGAGTCGGTAACCATATAGTGGAAGGTGGAAGATGAATAAACTTGAAATATTAGGATATATTTGGATTTTTATATCTATGTCGTTATCTATGGGATTATATAAACTTGAGATTCGTAATCATCCAATTGATAAAAAACATGAATATATAAAAGAACATAGGATTTTTGGTAGCTTAACAAAGTATTTATCTATAATTTCTATTATAAGTTTAATAATATTAAATCTTAAATTTATAATCGACAAAGATTATAAATTTATAGTCAGTTATGGTAGTATTTGGTTGTTTTTCTTCTTTTTCACAATGCTTACAGGGGTTTGCCAAAAGCGAGATAGTGCATACTTTAATCGGGGACTTATTGCAATGTTTTCTTTATTATTTGCTATGGCTGTGTATGCTTATGCATTTAGGAAAGTACTATTTTAATAGACCATATATCAACTCAGATATTATTAAAATAATGTTGTTTTGTGTGGGCACTTATGGAATGATTTTTAGAAATGATGAATTGTAAAATATATTGCGACAAATA
>NZ_KQ960802.1:0-3928 GCF_001553335.1 Veillonella parvula
GGCGCTGGCGTAGTAACAGAAATCGAAGGTTAATACAAGTTTATAGCTCAATGTATCGATACATTAGCTATATAATTGAATTTTAGATTCAATAAAAGGGACCCAATGGGTCCCTTTTATTTTGTATATATTGATGATTAAGAGTATAGGATTGAATCGCTAATATATTGAAACAATGATGATTTTGTAATGTGACATATACGTTGTATTCAGGCTTCAAAGGATAATCATACTATTGATACAAATTGAGAAGAAATTTTAATATATTGTAACCGTAGATACAACTTTATTTATAAAATTAGTGTATATTATATATAAGGAGAGCATAGGCTCTCTTTTTGTGCTTTTATAGAAAAGGAGGTAATGTGATGGGCGAATACAAAAAGTATTGGATAGCCGTAGTAGCAGTTCTTATTATTGGATTCTCTATTCTTGGCTATTTGGGTACTGATGTATATCATCAAGCGCCACCAGTACCAACTGCGTATGTATCTCAAGATGGACAGGTTTTGTTCACTAAGGATGATATCTTACATGGTCAATCGGCTTGGCAATCTACAGGTGGTCAATCTGTAGGGACCGTACTAGGTCATGGCGCATATCAAGCCCCGGATTGGACAGCTGATTGGTTGCACAAAGAAGTGTCCGTAATGCTTGATATCAAGTCTCAAGAAGCTTTTGGTGTTCTTTATGAACAGTTAGGTGATGTGCAGAAAGCGGCTGTTAAAGAAGCAGTTAAAGCAGAGTACTTTAACAGTGCTGTTCGTGAAGATGGAACTGTTGTGCTTTCACCGGAACGTATTACAGCGATGAATTTAACCGGACAATATTTTATTGAACTTTATGGTGATAACCCTAAATTGTCCGAAACACGCGATCATTTTGCGATGAAAGACAATACGTTGCCAGAATTAAAAGATCGTATTGATATGGCACGATTCTTCTTCTGGACTACGTGGATGGCATCGACTCAACGTCCTGGTACAGATGCAACATACACCAACAATTGGCCTCACGAGCCATTGTTAGATCATAATCCAACACCGGAAAGCGTAGCTTGGTCTGTTGTGAGTGTTATTATTTTACTTTGTGGTATTGGTATTGTCGTATGGATGTGGGCATTCGGTCGCAAACAAGATGAACATGAATTAACACCGCCTGCGGAAGATCCAATTTCCAAATTGCATCTCACACCGTCTCAACGGTCTTTAGGAAAATATTTATTTACGATTTTGGCATTATTTTTACTCCAACTTGGTATGGGTGGTATCATTGCGCACTACACCGTAGAAGGACAGGCTTTCTATGGCATTCCATTGGCGCAGTATTTCCCATATTCTATTGCTCGTACTTGGCATATTCAAGCATCCTTGTTCTGGATTGCGATGGCATTCTTGAGTGCCGGTTTATTCTTGGCGCCGATTATTAATGGCGGTAAAGATCCTAAGTTCCAAAAATTGGGCGTGGATATTTTGTTCTGGGCACTCGTTGTGTTGGTAGTGGGTTCCTTTACAGGTACATATTTAGGTGTTGCTCATGAGATTCCGGCGTCTCTAAACTTCTACTTGGGTCACCAAGGCTACGAGTTTATTGAGTTGGGCCGCGTATGGCAATGGATTGAATATATCGGCATTCTATTTTGGCTTGTGCTCATGGTGCGCAGCATCATTGGTGCTTTCAAAAATAAAGGGGATAAAAACCTTATTGCCGCCTTTATTTTCTCTGTTGTGATGGTCGGTATTTTCTATGGCCCAGGTCTTTTCTACGGGGAACACAGCCATTTGGCAATCATGGAATACTGGCGTTGGTGGGTTATTCACCTTTGGGTAGAAGGCTTCTTTGAAGTATTCTCTACTACGTTGATGGCCTTTATTTTCGTAACTCTTGGTCTTGTATCATATCGTGCAGGTACCATAGCAGCGATTTCGTCCGGTGCTATTTACCTTATCGGCGGTATCCCTGGTACATTCCATCATCTTTATTTCACCGGTGTTACATCGACTATCGTGGCCACAGGGGCATCGTTCTCCGCATTGGAAGTAGTGCCTCTTGTTCTCTTGGGATATGAAGCGTTTGAAAATTATACACGCCTTCATAGTGCTCCTTGGATGCATCGACTAAAATGGCCTGTATACTGCTTCATTGCTGTATCCTTCTGGAACTTGGTGGGCGCAGGTATCTTTGGTTTCTTAATTAATATGCCGGTTTCCTTATTCTACATTCAAGGTCTAAATACGACAGCTGTTCATGCTCATACGGCGTTGTTTGGCGTATATGGATTCTTAAGCTTAGGCTTTGTATTCCTCATTGCTCGTTATATTCGACCTGAAGTGGAATTTAATGACAAGTTGATGAAATTTGGCTTCTGGGCATTGAACTGGGGCCTTGCGTTAATGGTTCTTATCAGCCTATTGCCAATTGGCTTGATTCAAAGTTGGGCAAGTGTAACACAAGGCTTATGGCTCGCTCGCAGCGAAGACTTTATGCAACAACCATTGTTACAAAATTTGCGTTGGCTTCGCATGGTTGGCGATACCATCATGATATTGGGGGCATTGGCCTTCTTCTGGCAAATCGTGAAAGTAACTTTCACAAAGAAACAGTAATAAACGAAGCAATAATAGTAAATATGTAAATATAATATATAGACATATAAGCTAACTATAAGCTAATATGACATGGCGTTCTTTGGGTAGACAAAGGGCGCCATTGTCTGTTATACTATCCATGTCAGGCATACGTGCCTGGCTTTTTTGAGTTGCTTAATTTCTTGACATCGCTTGCTACGTATGATATAGTTTTTTAGTATGTAGTCGAGCGTTTTCGAGTACAAGAGACAGATTAGTAAATATAAAGCGAGGTGTATCCGGATGCGTAATGCCATTACTTTAGCTTGCACAGATTGCAAACAACGCAACTATCAAACGAACAAGAATAAAAAGAACAATCCTGATCGTATTGAAATGATGAAATATTGCAAATTCTGCGGTAAACATACATTACACCGTGAAACAAAATAATTCTTATCATTCATTACCTGTTGATTTGAGGATGTGAAACACAATGGCAAAGTCTAACTCAGCAGTGCAGCAGCGTGGTGGATTTGGAAAATTCTTCCGCGGTGTGAAAGCTGAACTAAAAAAAGTAGTCTGGCCAACAAAAAAAGAGCTTATCAATTATACAATAGTAGTATTCTTAGTGACCATATTCATCGCTTTGATTATTTCTGTGCTTGATGGACTCTTTGCCCAACTTTTTAATACGTTGTTGCACTTTGTTGGATAAGGGGGCCATTACATGGAAGCAGATAAGAAGTGGTATGTAATTCATACCTATTCAGGCTACGAAAATAAAGTAAAAACCACTCTTGAACTTAAAGTTCAATCTATGGGGCTACAAGATGTGATCAGCCGAATTTTGGTACCTCTTGAAGATGAAATAGATGAAAAAGATGGGGTTAAAAAAGTAGTAAAACGCAAGATATTTCCTGGGTATGTATTGGTGGAAATGGAAGTTAATGACCGTTCTTGGTATGTTGTACGCAACACGCCAGGTGTAACAGGTTTCGTTGGCTCTGCTACAAAACCAGTTCCACTTTCTGATTCCGAAGTAGAACATATACTTAAGTCTCAGGGCTTGGATAAGAAACCAACCATTAACGTTGATGTAGAAGTTGGTGAAACGGTTCGCATTACGTCCGGTGCCTTTGAAGATAAACTAGGTGTTATTACCGAACTTAACCCTGAAAAAGGAACATTGAAACTTAGTGTGGAAATGTTCAATCGAGATACCGAGGTAGAGGTAGAGTTCTCTCAAGTTGAGAAAGCTCTTTAATATATAAATATAACTCTAAAAAGAGCAATCGATTTTGGTTGCCAGTGGGAGGATGTATATCCGTTACCACCACAGTATAAGCATAGGAGGTTTA
>NZ_KQ960803.1:0-19144 GCF_001553335.1 Veillonella parvula
TATTTGTCGCAATATATTTTACAATTCATCATTTAAAATTGATAACCGATATAGCATTAGAGGTGTATACATATATCTATAAAATATGTATCATTACATTAGCATAAAAATTATCGAAAGATGTATAATACTATTATAACGAGAATTTTCTTAATGAAAGAAGGTATAATATGGTATCAGCAGGTCAAACAGCTACGGCTACTGTAACAGTTACAGAATCTAATATTGCTAAAACAATGAAATCTGGTTCTTTAGATGTCTTTGCCACACCAGCCATGTGCGCTTTAATGGAAGAAGCGGCTCAAGCAGCAGTACAACCATACTTAGAAGAAGGTGAAGGCACCGTAGGCATTTCCCTCTCCATTACTCACGAAGCCCCTACTCCACTTGGTGCAACAGTAACGGCTAAAGCTACAGTTAGCGCCGTAGAAGGACGTAAAATAACCTTTGATATTGAAGCTTCTGATGGCATTGGTATTATCGGTCGTGGTACACATGAACGCTTTGTCATTAACAACGAAAAATTTATGGCTAAAGTGCATAGTAGAGCAAACACAACTAAATATAGCTAGAATATTTATCAATCAAAATCATTAGTTTACTAATATCTTTAGCAGAATAAAAAACGGCATCTATCATACGGTAGATGCCATTTTTATATACTTTCATGTTTGCATAATTAAATCATATTTGCATAGTTAAATAATTAGCAAATTTTAACTACCCAGCCTTCAGGAGCTTCGATTTCACCATGTTGAATGCCAAGTAATGTGTCATATAATTTTTTAGTGATAGGACCCATATCATCCATGCCAGCAGGAACATTAATAGTGCCTTCTGGAGTATCGATTTGACCTACTGGAGAAATAACAGCCGCTGTACCACAAAGACCAATTTCAGCAAAGTCTTTTAATTCATCTTTATGAACAGGACGATGTTCTACAGTCATATTAAGGTAGTGTTCTGCTACATACATCAACGAACGACGTGTAATGGATGGCAAGATACTATCAGATTTAGGTGTAACTAATTTACCATCTTTAGTAATGAAGATGAAGTTCGCACCACCAGTTTCTTCTACATGTGTACGAGTAGCCGCATCAAGATACATATTTTCTGCATAGCCTTTGTTATGAGCATCAGTGATAGCATACAAACTCATAGCATAGTTCAAGCCAGCTTTAATATGCCCAGTACCATGAGGTGCTGCACGGTCAAAATCAGTGATACGAATTTTGATTGGTTTAGCACCACCTTTAAAGTAAGGGCCTACTGGTGTTGTAAACACACGGAATTGATATTCATCAGCAGGTTTTACACCGATAACGGAGTTTGTACCCATCATGTAAGGGCGAATATAAAGGCTTGCACCATGACCATATGAAGGAACAAAGTCTTTATTTGCTTTTACAACTTCTTTTACAGCTTCGAGGAAACGACCTTCAGGTAATGTAGGCATTACAAGGCGTTCACAGGATTGATTCAAACGTTCTGCATTCAAATCTGGACGGAAGCATACGATGTGACCATCTTTCGTATAGTATGCTTTCAAACCTTCAAAAACAGTTTGAGCGTATTGGAATACACCAGCACATTCATTAAGGACAACGTTAGCATCAGTAATTAGACCACCTTCGTCCCATTTACCATCTTTATATGTAGTCAAATAACGGTAGTCGGTTTCTACATAACCAAAACCGAGATTATCCCAATCGATATTCTTGCTCATAACAATAACCTCCATTTATATTGATATACACTTAATCTTATCACTATCATCTTGTATTTTCAATAGATTCTATAGAGATGATAAATTATATATACAGATATAGTATCTATTAAGATATATCATCTATACATAGGTAACATATTAATAGATATGTATATTATCAAATAGGCCCCTAGCTATACTATCGTTGAATATAAAAATTGTTTCTTTACAGTATAGCTACCGCCCTATTTATATTATAATAATTTCAGATATACATTATCCTATTTTACTAGAGGTCCCTATTATGAACGAAAATAAACATTTTTTAATTCCTAATCCTAAAAGTATCATTTGTATCGGCCTTAACTACGATGATCATATTGCTGAAACTAGTCTAGCTACACATGATTTTCCAGAAATCTTTATGAAAACATCAAATGCTCTTGCAGGTAATCATGATACAATTACTATTGAAGACGAAACTTTCCATTACGATTATGAAGGAGAATTAGTTATCATCATCGGTAAATCTGGTAAAAACATATCTCCTGAAAAGGCAATGGAACATATCTTAGGCTATACCATTGGTAACGACGTATCTGCCCGTACATTACAGTTTAGAGGTTCTCAATGGATTCTTGGCAAATCGCTTGATCACTTTGCTCCTATTGGTCCTAATATTGTATCTCCTGATGATTTTGACTTTGAAAGTGCTACTATTACGACAACAGTAAATGGTGAAATACGTCAACAAGCAAAGCTAGAACAAATGATTTTTAAGCCTTATAACATTATTGCCTTCTTATCAACATATATGACACTCCAAGAAGGTGACATTATCTTTACAGGTACGCCTAGTGGTGTAGTATTAGGTAAAAATGAAAGTAAGTATTCTTGGTTAAAACCAGGAGATATTGTTACAGTTTCCATAAGTGGTATTGGTACCTTAGAAAACAAATTTATTTAAAATAAGTACATTGTTAAAGTATTGTATTTGCTCGTATTCTTATTATTACGATATCTATTTACATTACAACTAAATATATCTAAACACAAAAAAAGATTACTTCTATGTATGTCTAACTATACATAGAAGTAATCTCTTTTATTATTATCTATGTTTTATATTTACTATTACTTTATTTATGCTCTGACTCTAGGTCTAGCATATATTTCTTGCGTTCAATGCCCCCTGCATAGCCCGTTAACTGGCCATTACTACCAATAACACGGTGACAAGGAACGATGATAGAAATTGGATTATGCCCTACAGCCCCCCCTACGGCTTGAGCAGAGAATTTCTCTTTACCTTGTTGCTGTGCAATCTGTTTACCAATATCTCCATATGTTGTAGTTTCACCATAAGGTATGGTTTGTAATATAGACCATACGGATTTACGGAACTCAGTACCTTCTAACTGGATGGGAGGTGTAATAAAGGGCTTTTTACCATTAAAGTATTGATTTAGCCACATAATTGTTACTTCAAATGGACCTGTTAGTTGCTCTATATACTCCGCATCATCATAACTAGGTGCATAAGCTTCATCAATAAAAAATAAATCTGTTAAGTATGATAATGTACCAAGCATAATCATAGTTCCTAATGGACTTTCATAGGTGTATTTATAGTTCATAGTACATTAGCTCCTTCTTTAGATAACAAATCATTCAATACCTTTTGTATGTCATTATTAAATAATACTGTATTTTGCTGAATATCAAATGGAATCGATTGTTTTTCAATATTAACTGGTACATATAGTGTGTCTATATTATCATGTGCCATCCGCATAAATGGATATTTGATAATCATCGGCGTATTATAGCCAACACCAAGTTCTAACAATACGGTTTTCTTATCTTTATAATTCTCTATAAAACTTGCATATCGTTTTTGAGCTGCATACCAACCTTCGTCTTGCACAAAGGCACCGTCGACACGTAAATTCATCGTCATTAGTTCGCCACATCTAGGACAGTGAGGAATTAATTCTGTGGGAATTTTCATATCCTTTTGTTCTTTCACCATACGACGCACTTGTTCTTCATTATCATAAGTCTTTTGATGACATGGCTCAGAGCATTGCCACAAGCCATAATCACCTTGCATGTAATAAAATCTATTTTTATCCACTCCAGCAAATTGCATTTGATGATCTACATTAGTGGTAATCACAAAGTAATTCTTATTTTGTAACAACTCCATCAACCGAATATAAGGTTCACCTGCTGAAATATCATAGCGATTATAGTAGATATGACGGCTCCACCATGCCCAATATTCTTCCATGCTTTCAAATGAATAGAATCCACCAGAATACATATCTGTAATACCATACTTTTTGTGAAAGTCATCAAAGTATTTATGAAAACGCTCACCACTATAGGTCAGACCCGCTGCAGTAGACATACCGGCCCCAATACCTACGAGTACCGCATCAGCTGTATTCAAAAAATCTTTTACACGTTCTATATTATCCCAATAATTTGTTGTAGATGTCATAATCTATATCCTTAAATACGTTAAATACCACTTGGATTTTACTATTTGTTTCTTTTAAATACCTACGTACCGTATCGATAGCAATTTGGGCCGCCAATTCATTAGGAAATCTAAACTCACCTGTAGAAATGCAGCAAAATGCAATGGACTTCAAACTATAAGCATTAGCTAGCTCCAAGCAAGATCTATAGCACGATGACAATTGTTCTTTTTCTAAGTCTGTAACAGTATCATAAACAATAGGCCCTACCGTATGGATAACATGACTGGCAGGTAAATTAAAACCATAGGTCATACGAGCTACACCTGTCTTTTCAGGCATATCCATATACTCAGTCATCCTAGCACAGGCCATACGTAACTCAATACCAGCAAAAGTATGAATGGCATTATCAATACATTTGTGATTCGGTAGAAAACAACCGAGCAACTGCTCATTAGCTGCATTGACTATAGCCTTTACCGCTAGACGTGTTATATCCCCTTGCCACAAATATATCTGAGGTTCTCGCTCTTCCATATCGTTAATCGTAACGATGCCTTTTTCATGAGCCAATGTATTTAAATATTCATCCTCTATCTTCATCCACTCTGCGGACATAGCTCCTGCAGGACGAATATTACATAGTGCTCTAAATAGAGTAAATTGTTCTTCTTCACTTACGGGAATATCTATATGTTCGTTATATTTCTCTTTATATTCGGCTACTAATCCCTCTAAAAGATAGCGCAATCGTTCTTGTTGTGTCATATATAACTCCTAAATAGAATTAACTAGATTATAACCTATTATATAGCAAAAAACTGCTAGCACATAATATGCTAGCAGTAACTTTACTGATTAGTATTATATCAAAAACTAAGGTCTAACAAATGATTGACCACCATGGTTTACAAGGATATCCCCATCTAATACTTTAGTAGTAACCCCTTGTAGACTACCTTGGATTTGGCTCATCATAAAACGATAACCTGGGCTGTTCAAGTGTTTAGTAAGGGCTTCTTGATCGCTATAGATTTGAATGACGTACCAACGATTTTTTGCATTTCTTTCACGAAGCACATAACCAGCCTTATAACCCGCATCATCCCGAACGGCACGTTCCATATCGAGTTGATATTGTCGTTGTACCGTATCGATTTCATTGCTATCAACAGTAAACTCAGTTAAGGTCACCACTGCCTTACCATCATTTACGATAGATAATGCATCTTTCTTTTCAAATAAAAGTACAGACTGTACATCGTACATCTTACGATTTGTTAATTTAGAACCGACTTCATTAACAAATGCTTGATAATGGTCAGATTTGCGATGTGTTTCAATAGCAGCTAAATCTTTATAGATTTCAACTACATAAGACTCCGAAGGATTACCTTTTACATGCGCCACATTCATGGACAATGTATTAGGTTCTTTTTCCATAGATGCTGTCAGATTAGCTACACCTGCACTATTATAAGTTCCTTGTAACTCTACAGGTACTTCGAAACGATACATGCCTACACTAGGTGCTGTATCTACAGATTGATCTCGCTCCATAACAAGAGCTGCAAAAGATGTGCTTAAACCTAATACGGCAATAGCAGATGTTAGTACAATACGTTTTAACAAATTTTTGTTCATAAAAGACTCCTAAATCACAATGTAATATATTCTACTATTGTACCATGCTCTTCAATGAGTTTAACTAGTTCTTTACCTTGAAGCCACACAGTCGCATCATTTTGGTTCGGATGTATGCCGATTAAATTATTCTCGTAGTCCGCGTCAATATAGTAATGGACCTTGCGTTCCTCATCATGGAGCAAGCAAAATGGAGATACGTGACCTGGTTTAATCTTCAATATATTCCATAGCTCTTCTTCAGAGCCAAAGGAAATCTTTTTCAACTTATGGTCCTTACGGAACTGTTTTAGATCCACACGCTTTGAACCACGAACGGTAATTAAATAGTAATGCTCTCGTTTATGATCTCGTATAAATAAATTCTTTGCATCCCACTCAGGATAGGGCAACTGCACATTTGGCTTATCGTCCATACTAAATAATGGTGCGTGATCTGTAATTTCAAAATCGATATGATGGTCACGTAAACAATCATATACGCCTTGTTTATCTAACATGTAATACCTCTGATACATCGTTTCTACTTGGTAAAAGTTACTACATAATAAAATCGATTGACATAGTGAAAGTACCAATTATACCTTATTAAATATATCACCAAGCTTATTCTGGAATCATATAGGTTCCATCAAATACAAATAATTGAGGATTCTCGTGAACAAATACATCTTCCAAGATACCATCATATGTATATACTGCATCATCTTTTTCATCTAAGAATTCAAAGAACTCTGGATCATCCTCAGATTGTTGTAATAAGTGCCACCGTTCCGCTCTATCAAACGGTACTGTACCGCCAAAGTAGTCTAATACAGTTTGGAAATTATCTGCTAACTCATCCATTTTAAATCGTTGCAAACCTGTTAATGCGTCTTCCCATACAATGCCTGTTGAGTTATATAAAAACTGATGATGACCACCATTATTAACCTCAGCAAAATACCAACATATTGCATTGAGATATCTTTGCTCTAAGGTAAAACCTTTTGCAGATTCTAAATAATCATCATGAGAGCCATAAATATTGATAGTCCAATACATGGGCTCATTAATGGTCCACATATCATCTGTAGCTTGGATTTCTTCAATAGTAATGGTCCGATGACGAGGTACACCTTCTCGTTTCTTCTTTTTCTCTGCTACATAATTGCTATAAGCTTTACATAACTCAGGATACTCTGCTTCACACTGTTCAAAGTCCATCTGCATATAGCACATATCAATGACTTCAAAACAATACGATTTTATATCATCCAGATTCTTTTCCTGAACTAAACGTACGGCCTGATCTACTAATCTTAGCATCTGTTTCATAATATCTGATGTATACGATTCATTATTATCTAAAGCAACAGCTCCATACGCATAGGCACAACGATAATACCACACCACATCACGATACTCTTCATTAATAGACTCTAATACCTTTATTGCCTCTTTTTCATTGCCATTATTGTTATAAGCTCTACCAAGCTTACCTAATAGAGGTATAGATAAATTTTCTATGCCTACACTAGTTAACACATCAATAATAGTTTTTACGTTTCCAATATCATTAAGTTCTTTAACTGTTTGTAATTGCTCACTTTCAGAAAAAGATAAAAACTGTTCAACAGGTATAGACATACAATACACTTCTCCTCATATTATCAATATATATATGAACTCATCTTAAGATTATAATAACACAAAACAATGACCTACTGATTATAAAATAGTGTATTATGCCAAAGAACAGCTTTTCAACTAGCTACCAAGCCATACAACAAATACAGGAGTACCTTCATCATTATCGTCAATATCTTCAATTTCATCAGCTTCAAATTCGTGATCATCATACACTAGATTTTCAAAGAATACATGATCCCCGAGCTCTTTATTGGCCATTAAGTTATGGATCTTGAAAAGAAGCTCTTCAGTAGTAAAGTACTGACCATTATCTGCTTTAAGGCGAGCATAGATTTCAACTTGCCACATATCATCTTCTTTATCGTCTTCTAGTAATTCGTCTACCTCGTATAAATGTTCATTAGGGTGAAGCTGACTTTTGCTTTCAATCCAAGCTTCATAGCTTACAAAAATTTCAGGCTCTACTAATGGTGGTAAATTATCAGGATTAACTTTATGCTCTTCTAAGCATGTATAAAACTCCTTATCAAACTCTTCTCTAGTATAGGTAGTTTTATTGAAAACCCAAGGAATTCCCTTAAACTCATGATAATAACCTTCATATATTTTATTACCATCTTTATCAACACCGAGATATTCAATCTTTTCCGTGTTCTCATTTTTGTTAAAAAGGTTTTTGATCATTTCAAAAATCATAATATAATCCTCCTTGTAATCTTTTAAACAATGCTTTGATTTCATTATTCCTAATATATTTCTCAATATTCTAGATTAATCCTCTATAAAATAGCATAGCCCAAAATACAAAAGTATACAAATTCTATGTGTATAGTAAAAGCCCCTCGCATAGCGAAGGGCTAATCTATTATCGTCTTATAATGTTCTATACTATCTAGCTACCACAAACAATAAAAAATACAGGTATACCATCTTCATTATCTATAAGTCCGTCCCCTTCACATTCATGACCTTCGTATTCAATACCTTCAAAGAATACGTGATCTCCTAATTCTTTATTGGCCATTAAATTGTGTAATTTAAAAAGCAATTCTTCTCTAGTAAAATATGTACCATTATCCGCTACAAGATGAGCCATAATTTCTACCTGCCACATACCATCTTCTTTATCTTCTTCCAGCAATTCTTCGTCGGTAACATGTTCATTATCAAAAAGTTGGTCTTCACTTTCAATCCAAGCTTCATAGGTTACTAGAATTTCAGGTTCTTCTAATCTATCGTCGTCATCTGCTTTATCATCTACATATTTCTTTACATTTTCATTGTATTCTTTGGTAAACTCTTCTCTGCTATATGTTTGCTTATTAAATACCCAATGCACTACATCATATGTAGGATAGTTATCCTCTTCGCGTTCATTAATGTCTCCAGTAGCTTTACCTTCTGTAGTAATTTTACTATTTTTCTTATCAAAGAGATTCTTAATGGTATCAAAAATCATAGGGTAATCCTCCTTGTAATCTTTTGGCTTGATTTGAGTTAATAAGTATTTTACAACTTCGCAACACCAGCCCAGCTGTTTATCTAAATGGGACTCTTTCGCCATTTTCATACCTGCTTCTATTAACTGTAATGCTTGCTGCACATGTTCAGATTCGTAGCTTTCACCACATCCCAAAGATGCATGAGCATAGCCACAACGATAATACCAAGACCAATCGCGATGTGCCTCATCTATACGATTAAATAAATCGATAGCCTCTGCTGCGCGGCCATTATTGTTATACATACGTCCTAAGGTGCTTAATAGTATAGGGGACAAATTATCGATGCCAATATTATTTAACAGTTCCATCGCACGCTTGATATCAATGCCCTCTTGTTCATTAAGGAACTTAACCTTTTCCGCATCACTTAATTCTTGAAATTCTTCATCCGTTATTTCTTCTATACTGAAATATAAGTTCTTAATAAAGTCACCAAAGTTATCTGCTAACGGAGTAATTGAGTAATCACCTTCTTGGTCTACACGTACAACCTTAGGCTCACCGGTAGGACCGCACTCACGATAATCAAAGAAAATCATATCATGCCCACCAGAAATCGTATCGGCTACAACGACACCGATAGGAGGATATTTTACTTTCGAAATCCAAAATTCATTCCCCATCTCACCTAAAAGAGAGTATTTTTTATCTCTATCGATGCCATATATACCTGTTATGTATACACAATCGTCATCATCATTAATGAAACAATTTTTCTTTACTACACCACCATTATGGTTTTTAAGTAGCTCAATATATGCTACAGGCAATGTATACCCTAGATTTGCTTCAGTTGCTTTAATATCCTCATCAGTAACATCTCTACCAATATAGGACTCAAAGGCATAATCACAGTCATTCCAAAATCCAGTCCAATTAAAGTCTTTTAGATCACTCATAATACTCTCTCCTAGCCAAATGGATATAATCTAACCACATAATTACTCATCAATGGAATATTCTTTAATTAAAGCTTTTACCTCATGTTGTATCAATATAGTATCTACAATATAAGAAAAAATGATATAAGGAGATGCATTTATAATCGCTATAGGCGCTAATATAATTGCTACCCATAATAGATCTAGGGAATATGCATACCACTTAATATCTATAGTATTTAAAATGGGTATCACATAGTCTATGACTCTTAATTCCCATTGCATTAACGGATTTAAGTCCTCACTGGTTCCTACTAGCCAAGCGAAGATAACCCCAAAAAGCAAAAAATATAATATGCCAACGGGAATTAATATCTTCGCTCTCTTATTTAATAGATTACGACAAATCTCATCTTCTTCCTCTGGTGCTATATCATATAACATATTGCACTGAATCTGAATCCATCTAAATCGATAGCGAATATACTTATACAAAATGTTATTAGGTGTATATAACATAATAGACTCCACATATAAGTCATAATAGCAAAATAATTAAAAATATATCATCCATCTATGGCAAAATAATGTAAATCTTTGAATTCATCATCCCAAAATGTAAAAGAAAAGATATGGGTATCATCAAAGGTTTGCTCGCAATAGGTTACAGCATCACGTTCTGGTTCAATAATAGGCATACCAATGCTTGTTTTCACTTCATCAATAGTTATATCACCATACCAATCTCGTATTTCGTTATAAATGAAAGTTACAATTGCATCTATATTTTTATGGTAATTAACGGCTAATAGCTTTGCCATATCTAAATTAGTATCTGTTGGTTTCTCATCCCAGCAAAACTGTATTCCTTCGTAGGATATGGTATATTGCCTTAACTGTTCATCATATATTACAGGATTAGTCATCGTTTGTACCCTTTACATAGCTTTCCATCTTCGGTCTTAAATCTAACACGATTTCCCAATCATCTAACGATGGTACCTTATGATGTGCAATAAATTCTTCTATGATCTGTAATACCTCTTGATGTCCTAGCTCATTTTTACCATATATAATAGAGCCCTGTTCGCCATCATTAGTTGCACTAAGCTCTATATGTAATAAATCGGTATCTTGATCACTACAAACTTGTACAAAGTTATACATTTTATTATCTATCGGAATTGCCTTTGATGGTGATATAACTACAAAATCCTGTTCTTGATCCTCAATAGCGTAGAGATTTTGCTCAACCTCATTCAAGGTAATTCCTTCATACTTATAGTCACCTACATCAATTGACCAGTCTGTATAAGTTTTCTCAACTGCATCTGCCATATGTATCTCCTCAACTTTACAATATACATTAGAATAAGTTTTCTAATTGACCTGCCATATCTGCCATAAACTCATCAAACTTGCAAAGTTCTCGTAACTCTTGATGCTCGGTATCATAACAACCAATCTTTTTAGACCTAGGATCCCATACAATTTGCCAATAATCATATTCACCTAACTCTTTAGATAAACGCAATAGGTTACGGCGGCCTACTTTAAATGGAATTGTATCAATTAGAGGGAAAAATTCTATGGATATAAAATCAGAATCTGGCAATTCAAAATAAAGATTATCCGACTCTAAAAATGCAACTAATGTTTTTGGTAGTTTAAACGGTTTCAATTGATCCATTTTATTTTGTATATCATGGTACTCAGCAGGCTCTAATGTTTTAAAATACCCCGCCATTTCCATATCGTCCTTTTCAACAGCAATGCTATAGGGACGCATACCATCCTTTTCCGTGATGGTCACATCGGCACCATGTTCTACTAGATATTTGCACATCTGTAAATCAACATACCGAGCCGCTACACATAGTGGTGTTGGTTTAAAAGGATATACCGAATCTGGTTTATTGTAATTAATATCTACACCATGATTGATAAAGAAATCTAGGACTTCATAATTTCTATCTGTAATAGCATTTCTGAAAGCTTTACCGCCATATTTTTGTACTGTATGTCCTAAGTCATGAATCAGTTGTAAGTTCTCATATTTTTTACCATACAAGGCAGCTTGAAAAGCATCTACGTCTACAGAGTTCAAAGCATGAATATTAGCACCTTGCTCCACAACATAGTCTATTATCTCTCGATTAGCATACCGTACAGCTAACAAGAAACTGGGATTTTCTTCATCATTTAGATCTGCGCCATGCTCAACTAACCATTTCACACTTGGCAAACATTCCATCACTAATGCTAATTGTAAAGGTGTATACTCACTATACTTACCAATTTGTATAGGTTTATCTATCTCCCAACCAGCTTTTAATGCGCTTTCAAGCGCGGTTATATTTCCATTTATAATATGTGTCACTAAATCTGGCACAGATTCAAAACTGCCCAAGTCCTTAAGATGTATCATGTACCTCTCTCCTATATAAATATTTACTTATACCACAACTGGTATAAACTTCTCTTCAAAGGCATTCAATATACCTAGCAGTTTAGTATCTAAAAACGATATGGCCTGTTTTCTAATATTATTTGGAACACCATAGTAGGCCTGTGCTACACCACCACAAATAGCAGCAACAGTATCACTGTCACCACCTATTGAGATGGCATTGCGAATAGCATCTTCAAAATCAGTGGATTCAAAGAAGGCTTGCAATGCTTGTGGAACTGTTCCTTGACAGCTTTCATTGAATCTATAGGTATCTCTGATTTCATCCAATGTGAAATCCAGGGTGTAGTAATGCTGATTAATATAATCTCTGATTTCAAGTATATCCTTACCAGTTTTAGCTAAGTATATGGCAACTACAGTTGCCTCCGCCCCCTTCATACCTTCAGGATGGTTATGAGTCACTTCTGTAACTAATTTAGAAAGAAGCTTTGCTTCGTCCAAAGTATGTGCAGCAAATCCCGCAGCACTAACTCTCATAGCTGAGCCATTACCATAACTATTATATGGCTTTGGATTCTCTGCAAAAATCCATCTATAGAACCGATCGCCATATCCATAACCTGGATAACATCTTCCGATCGTCTGCATACATTCTACTGCATTCTGTGAAAGACTTTTATAATTCGGTTGGCTTATAAGAATTGCCTTTGCTACGGCAAGTGTCATAATACTATCATCAGTTAATACACATTGATCTGTAAAGAAATCAAAGTCCTTCCGTCTAATATTATTAAATTCGAATCGTGAACCAACTATATCACCAATGATTGCTCCTAACATGTTAATCCCTCCCTGAATTTCTTAAATTTATCATTTAAGTAATTTTTATCGTATTAACTACATATATGAATGTTCCACCATAACTATTTAGTTTAATTATATTACATTTATAAGTATGAGTGTATAGTAAAAGCCCTTCGCATAAGCAAAGGGCTCTATTTATATAATCCTTATTTAATCTTTAATGTAGATAGAATTATCTCTTTGAACGCTCTAATTCTTGAATACGTTTTTCTAATTGAGCGATTCTTTCATCAGTGGATGTTATATTTAATTTAGATTCAGGGCCCACCTTAAAGCTAAGCCCACCATTAAACCCTTGGTTGCCATTGCCTACCACAGTACCTACATTAAATTGTACATTTCGGCTTGGACGATAATAAGCGCCTAATGCAGTAGCTGTTTTTCCATGATAATGACCAAATCCTACGGCTACACCCAATCCAGTTTCTCCTTCAGAGAAATTCGGTTGTAATGCAGCTAATGCATAGCTAGATGCAGTTGCTTTATTAATTGTAGATTCTAAATTTGTACCTACCGATTGGACTTGGCTAATAGCATTTTCCAATTGACCTACTGTTGCTACATCATGTGCATCAACGCCATCGGCTACTTTCACCAAACGATTATATTTAGCATCTGAGTATGTATTAGGTGTAACGGTTGGCTCTTTATCATAATCTTGTACTGTCTTTTTATAACCTAAATGAGTAGTGATTTCCTTATCAGGATATTTTACAGTGTAACTAGTACATGCGGAACACCTTGTAATTGTTCAAAGAATTCTACCAATGCATCTTGTAGTGTTTCAGTAGTTCTATCGAAAGTGACCTTTGCTAATTTGTATCGAGAATAGACTAATGTCATCAGCAATATATTAAAAGTTATGTGTGTGCCATCATGTAATAAGAATTTAATATTCTCTTTCCAATCAACTTGAGCCTATTCAGCTGGTGCAGTTTCAAAGCGAATCGTATGCTGCGTACTAGGCGATGTATGTTTTCTATCAAAATAGGATTGAAATACTGGTATCTTTAAAATATACCCACGAAATGTTGAGTAAGCAGCTGTGAGTCCATGGTTGTCTACCAAGTATTGCCACAAGACACGCTTATAATAAAATTGTTGGGGTGTATCATCAGATAATAAAGTCTCTATTATGTCATAAAATGTATCAATCATAGATGGTTTATGACGGTGTGGATTAGGCGTTCCATTTTCATAATGAGATTTTATAGTACGTCTATCATAGCCTAATTCACGACCTAGTAAACTATAATTAGGTTTCAAATTGCAAGCCTCCAGAATGTCTCTTAATAATGGTAAGTCTAATAATGATGTTACAGTAAATGAACTATTAATAGCGTATACGTATTGCATGTTGTTATCACCTCAACTATAGTATCGGTGATACAATCAAAATTGTACATTCTTATATCATCATTTTTGTACATTCTTAGAGTATCATTTACATATTGGGCAACTAAACATAACCTTAATACAATGGCAGAATCCGTTATCTTCCTTAGAGAACAAGGCATTAAATCTGTTAAGCAGCTTGATGATTACATCCAGAAAGTAGCCGATGAAAGACAAGATTTACAGGACAAAATTAAGGCTATTGCTAAAGAAATGCAGGAGCTTTCTGCCACTATGAAACAAGTTCATACTTTCAAAAAATACAGGCAATACTACAAGGAATATAAGGCTAATCCGTCTGACAAGGCATTTTTTGAAGAGTATAAATCTCAAATTATTCTATATGAAAATGCCCTTTCCGAGCTAAAAAAATCCTATTCCAAGTTTCCAAATTCAAGGTGCATTTTAGATAAACTTGATAAATTGCAAGAAAAAAAGAATACCCTCATGCAAGAGTATTCTTCCTCGAAAACCACGATGGACGAACTTTACAAGATACGCAAAAACTATGGGATTTATATGGGTAAGGAGATGGAGAGGTAGCTTTTCTATATTCTCCTCTTACCTTGTTTGTTTGATCATGCACTTAATTGCTTCATCAATATTGAAAACTGTACCTTTTCTATCTATCCATCTATCCCAAAAATCAATAGTTGAACTTTTAGGTTCTTCTTTAGGTTTATCTAAAATAATTTTAGTAGGTAGCTTAATCGAATCTCCAATAACAATACATTCTCCAACATCAAGATTTGGTAATGTTTCAACCAAGCCTACCAACGAATCAGTTAACATAGTTGCTACTGCTGATTTATCTCTATCATTCGTAATTTTTAAACTTATAATATTATTGCATTGAGATATTATAGTAGAATTTAATTCTGCAGGTCTTTGAGAAACAATCACCAATGAAACACCATATTTTCTCCCCTCTTTAGATATTTTTTCAAATATCTCCAGCGATTTATTCTCAACCGCTTTCAATTTCGTTGTATCTCTCGGCATATATAAGTGTGCTTCATCGCAAATAAAGGCTATAGGATGCCTAGTCTCATCTGTTTTAGGCGACATCCAAAATTGGACTTCATATACCAGTCTTGTAACAATCCCTATTATTATAGGTAACATATCTGATGGGACTTCTGATAAATCTATTACTTTTATCTTTTTATCTAGTCCCATTATTTTATCAACAAATTCTTTCAGATAGTCAGCTCTTACAGTATTATCTTCATTAAATACAAACCCATATTTTTTATCATCTATTTTTGTCTGAAGTCTCGTAATAAGGTTTGTTAATTTCCCATAGTATTGACCTTGTTTCGTCTTTGCTTGTCCTTTTTTATCTCCGGTTTTATATACTTCACCTGTTGTTTCTTCCTTTATATTTTCATCCTCTAAATATGCTTTTAACCCTTTTGCTGAAAAAGGAATCGGCGTATCTGCTGTAATTATTTCGGATGAAAATTCAGTCATATTTTCTTCAAGATACCTTTTCTTATGCTCTAAAATATATTTAATTACTGCTGCCCTTTGATTTGTAGATGTCCCTTCAGAAGATTCAATAAACAATGAATGTATTTCCTCATAATTGAAAAACCACAGAGGAATATGTAACCCATCCTCAGAGTCACAAATTTTTATCTGTTCAGCATAACTTAATTCATTGTATTCACCATGCAAATCAAAAACAATTAAATTAGCGTGCTCCAACTCATTTGCTTTTTCAAGAATATTTGCTACAGTAAAAGATTTTCCACTTCCAGTACTTCCTACTATTGTTGCATGTCTTTGAAAAAATCTATTTCCATCCAAAATAGCTTCAACAGTTTTATTACTTGCATATTTGCCAATAATTAATCTTTTTTCTGAAGATATCTCATTTTCAAAAGAGTTCATAATAATAGAGAGAGCTTTACCATCTGCCAAATAAACTTTGCTATTGATTTCAGGATAAGTGTTCACTGCTCTTTTGAAAATATTTTGTTTAGTTGAAGACAATTTTTTATAAAATGTACCTACTAAAGTTATATTGCAAAAGTTATATGAATACTCTTGTTCTTCAGTTTCTTCGTCATCAATATCAATTCTCTTTTTGCTCACCCTAGTTACTATTCCAATTAGTTTTTCATCTGCATTATTTCCAGATAAAACAACTATATCATTTATTTTTAGCCTATTTAAAATTTCTTCCTTTTCTACTGATACAGATACTTTCTTGGTATCAACATTTTGAACAACTCCAACTTCTTGATTTAAATAATTTTGAATATCTTCCATAATTTTCTCCTATCCTAAAAAAGTTTCCGAAAATACATTTATATCCCATAATTCCTTATTTATATTATATTTTTTACCTTTATATACCATATAACTTCCTTCTTCTGTACCGCTTTCTTTCTCTTCATATTTATAAAATAAAGTCCAATTTTCATTTTTCATTGCTCTATCTAAAAAAGATTTTTTTATCGTTCTTGTCAAGACAACCACATCCTTTTGAGTATCCTCAAATACTGTATTAAAATGCTGGTCATTAAAACCATATCCATAAATAAATATAGAAAAATTCTTTTTAGAGTCTGTTATCAATTCATTAAAAATTTCTCTATGACATCTGAAAATACCGTTAATCATTCCTGACTTATATTTCATACTGCCTGGTGCAATAATATCTATATACCGCTTGTCATCTTTTAGTAGTTGATAATCATTAATCTGATATTCCCTATCATTCTTTTTTATCCAATTGACTGATCCATGTGGCTTAAATAATCTTACTAAAGGAACGCTCTTAGAAAAAAAATCATAAGGTTGCTTTAGTATATTTTCATTAAAAGATTGATACATATTCCCCGAAAACCCTAATGTAGTTGATAGTTTTAATTTATCACAAATTAGTTCTATAATTCTGTCATAATTAGGAGTCATTATATCGATTACTTGATTGTTTACACTTACAGTTCCTAATAGGTACTTTAATAATTTTTCAAATCCAGAAATTTTATTTAATATATTAAAATGCTGATTATATTCTTCATCTAAAATAAATTCACTCGTTATCTCTCGAATTGTTTCCACAAACGATTCTTCACTTATTGAAACATCTAATAAGGCTGCTTCCAATCCTTCATCTTTGATCTTCCCTTTATATTTGTTCCACTGTTCTTGTAACTCTAAATCACCGATACTTTCAAACGACTTCTCCAATTTTTCAGCCAATTTCGACATTCCCGGAATATTCGTTGCAATAGAAAGCCCTGTTCCAACTATCAATTTAGGGAAATTTACACCTGATAGGTATCGTTCCTTAATGTCCATAAATATTGGCTCAAATTCTTCACTATCTATATTCATCACTACACTCCATAATTTCTTCAATACCACAATCCAAAGTATTGCAAATTCTAAGTAAAACATCCGTCGTTATATTTTGCCCATTCTTCATTTTGTAAAATGTGCTTTTACTTATTTTTGCCTTTTCCATCAATTCGTTGTTTGTCATATCTAAATCAATCAGTTTTTTGAACAATTTTTTATAGCTAAATACTCTCATCTATATTATTATCCCCTGTAATTACATTTAGAGTTACATATGGCTCTTTTAGTTTAATAAAATTATCTAATTTTGTTCTTCTGCCAAGATATAAAAAAACCATAATATCATTAAATTCTTTTATTTCTTCACTATCCTCATCTATAATTCCATATTGCTTGTAATACGGCAATGCACTTTCAAAGTCAATATACAAATGACCTTTCGAATCTATTTCATTTCCAATTTTCATAATTTTATCAATACACAACTCATACATATTTTTATAAGGCGAATTAAATCTAATTAGCTTTGCAAAGTCTATCCCTTTATTTTCTGCAATCTCATTAAATACTTTATCTGACATTATATCTAAATTAATCAAGTTGTTTTTTTCAGCTTCAATCCATCTGATTGCTTCTTCTTTATCAAATGCTTTATCAATAGCTAATGCCAATCTATCAATAACATGAATGTTATTTGGATATTTGTTATATAAAAATATTAACACCTTATATCGCACTATTGGTGGTAATAATGAAAATGACCGTAAAACATCACTTCTTGATCCAAATTCATAAGTTTCAAAATAATTTATAAGCATGAATGAAAGCATATCCAAAAGCTTATCCACGATTTTGTCAAATTCATCAGATGTAACCTCTTCTAAATACTCAGTATGTGTAAATTTATTACCATCTTGTTTAATATTATCTAATACTTCTTTTAAAAACTCACTATTATTGAGAGCATCAATTTTTTTAGATATTTCATTTGCGCCAATCGTCATTTTTTTACTTGGATTAATATCTAAAATTTTTCTCACTATCACTTCTGCATACTGGCGAATGGTAGCAATTTTATTTCGGTTAGATGTCTCCGAATAAAAAATATCCCCCATTAAATCTTTTGCCAATATTTGATATTTTTCATTATCAAAATTTTTCATTTAACAACATCCCTTCAAGAAAACTATTTTTGTTACATTATACCATAAAATATACTTTTTTCACAAATATATTCTCTTTAATCGAACTCTCGCAAATAAAATCATAACCACCCGTAGAACGGGTGGTTTGCT
>NZ_KQ960804.1:0-2192 GCF_001553335.1 Veillonella parvula
GAGCAAACCACCCGTTCTACGGGTGGTTATGATTCTTCAGTTGTGTTGTACGGCAATCGCACGGTAAATGTAGTTTTTACTTGTGGTTCACTGGTGGCCGTTACTGTGCCATGGTGTAAGTTAATAACTTTATTTACAAAGTATAGACCTAGGCCGATGCCATGATTAGATTTTTTGTTTCTCGATTGTTCCGTCTGATACATTCGATCCCAAATATGATCCAGAGCTTCAGGTTCGATGCCAATACCATTATCTGTTACGGTAATGACTAAGTCTCTGCCTACGAGTTTAGCCGAAATATCAATAGTAGAGTTTGTAAACTTAATGGCATTGTCCACTAGGTTTGTGATAGCTCGACGTAATGATACTTCGTGAGCATTCATATGTAAATTAGATTCAATATGAGATGTAATCGTAATCTGTTTATCTGTATTTTCTGTACAGAGTCTTGTATAGTCGTGGACCATATTGGATAACATCAATGATACATTGACAGGTGCAAAGCTTAGACCTTGTGCATTTTCAAGGCGGGCTACATCAAGCAGTTGGCTTACGAGGTTAGTCATGAACTTAGCTTGCTCTAAGATATGTGTTAAACCTTCCCGTAGATCTGCTTCCGTACGACCGTATTTTAAAGCAAATTCACTTTCTGCTTTAATAACGGCAATTGGTGTACGTAGCTCGTGAGATACGTCAGAACTAAATTGTCTTTCACGATTGGAAGAATCCTCAAGACCTGAAATCATACGGTTAAATGTTGTAGTTAGTTCGTAGATTTCATCTCTCGCTGTGCGAGCGGGAATGTCGATACGACGGCTCAAGTCGTTGTTCTTACCGATGACTTTAGCTGTTTTTGTTAAAGTTCGGACCGGTTTAAGTCCTTTTTTGATGAAAAGATAACCGCCTAGGGAGGAAATTAGTAAGAAAATGATATTCCCTAATAGTAAGCTATATAAAAGGTTTTCCGTCTTTTTAGAGGCTGTTTTTACTTTTGTAACAGCACGTAAAATACCACGATAATTTGGTTCGTTAACCGGTGTATCGTAGTAGTAGAAGGTATCATCACCAGCAGCAATTTCACCAATTTGACCTAAGGAAAGGATTGTTTGGTTTGGAAACCCATCTGGCAAGGCGCCTTTAATAATATAGCCATCTTGAGTTGATACAAAGAAGAATGTATTATCTTGGTACGGTTTAAACTTGCGGATATCCGTAGCCATAATCATCGCTTGCTGCTGTAAACGTTCGCGCACTTCTTTGTTATCAGATTCATGTGTATATGCGTAAATCCATGCGGATGCAACCATCAAAATGATAAGCAAAAAGATGGTATACCACGACATAATTTTAAAGGTTAGGGGCAGCCGATTAAATAAATCGGTGGCTGCCCCGGACATGGTATCTAGATCTCGGTGAGGATCATTAGTTTTCTGTTTTGAGGACATACCCTACTCCACGAACCGTTTGAATGAGTTTTACATTCTCATCAGTATCAATTTTCTTGCGCAAATCTTTAATGTATACGTCGATAAGGTTAGAGTAGCTTTCATAATCGTATTCCCAAACATGGTCAAGGATTTGTTGACGAGATAATACGATATTTTCGTTACTTGCTAAATAGAATAATAGGTCGAATTCTTTTGCAGTCAATGTAATTGTTTCGCCGTCGCGTTTAACAGTACGTTGAGGAACATTGATGGTAAGTGGACCTACATGGATATCGTTTTGTGCATGACGCGCATTACGACGAGCCAATGCATAAATACGAGCGGTTAACTCTTCAAGATCGAAAGGCTTTACAAGATAATCATCTGCACCAGTGTTAAGGCCTGTAACTTTATCTTGCAAGGAATCCTTTGCTGTTAAAAGCAATACAGGTGTTGTATTACCGTCGTTACGCATTTGTGCAAGAGCACTGATACCATCGAGGATTGGCATCATAATATCGATTACGATAACGTCATAGCTAGATGTGTTAACGTAATCGATCGCTTGTTGCCCATTGAAGCATGTATCAACTGTCATATTTTCTGCACGTAAATATTTAGCCGTGATACCATTCAGCATTTCTTCGTCTTCTACAAGTAAAATTTTCATTCTCTGTTCTCCTTATGTATGATTTAAAAATATAGCTCTCCAACTACATTAATTATAGTCATTATATATCTTGAATTGCAATAAGTAATGCGACA
>NZ_KQ960805.1:0-55209 GCF_001553335.1 Veillonella parvula
TTTTGTCGCATTACTTATTGCAATTCAAGTTATAAAAAACGTCATTACCTTTATATTGAGCTGTTTCGTATAACATTTCTTCAATGCGAAGTAATTGATTATATTTCGCTACACGTTCAGAACGAGCCGGTGCGCCAGTCTTGATTTGACCAGCATTTACAGCTACAGCGATATCAGCAATGAATGTATCTTCAGTTTCACCAGAGCGGTGAGATACTACGCAAGTGTAACCAGCACGTTTAGCAAGTTCCATAGCATCGAAAGCTTCAGTGAGAGTACCGATTTGGTTAACTTTTACAAGAATGGAATTACCTACACCAAGCTCAATACCACGAGCCAAACGTTTTGTGTTAGTTACAAATAAATCATCACCAACAAGTTGTACGCGATCACCAAGGCGGTCTGTCAACAATTTCCAGCCTTCCCAATCTTCTTCAGCAAGACCATCTTCGATGGATACAATTGGGTATTTACCTACTAGGTATTCGTAAAAGTCTACCATTTCAGTTGCTGTTTTAACTTTTCCTTCTCCAGCAAGATTATATTTACCATCTTCAAAGAATTCAGATGATGCCGAATCAAGTGCCAATTTAAAATCTTTTCCTGGTTCATAACCAGCAGCTTTAATAGCTTCACAGATTACTTCTAATGCTTCTTCATTAGATGACAAGTTAGGTGCGAAACCACCTTCATCACCTACTGCAGTACTGAGACCTTTATTGTGAAGTACGGATTTCAAAGTATGGTATACTTCTGCACAGCTACGAAGAGCTTCTGCAAAAGATTTTGCGCCTACAGGCATGATCATGAATTCTTGAATATCTACGTTGTTATCTGCATGTGCGCCACCATTCAAGATATTCATCATAGGAACTGGCAACTCTTTAGCATTGAAGCCACCAAGATATACAAATAATGGCAAGTCCAAAGATTCAGCCGCCGCACGAGCTACTGCCATGGATACGCCAAGAATTGCATTTGCACCAAGGTTAGATTTATTGTCTATACCGTCAAGTTGCAACATCAAGTTATCGATTGCCACTTGTTCTGTAGCGTCATAACCGATAAGTGCAGGACCAATTTTAGCATTTACATTATCGATAGCTTTTAAAACACCTTTACCGGAGTAACGGGATTTATCTCCATCCCGTAATTCTACGGCTTCAAACATACCTGTGGAAGCACCAGATGGAACTGCTGCTGTTGCAATAGTACCATCTTCTAAACATACTTCAACTTCAACTGTTGGATTACCGCGGGAATCTAAAATCTCTCTTGCAATGACTTGTTCAATTACTGCCATTTCTTCACCTCATAAAATCTAATGGAATAACTGCCATCTGACAGCCATTATATATATATTAAGCTTAACCTTATAGGCTTATAACTCTAATTAACTACTAATATAGTGAAAGCTCCATATTATGCTTTATGTACCAAGCTGTGACCTGTCATAGCTTTTGGTTGTTGTATCCCAGCTAAATCTAATAATGTAGGAGCAATGTCACATAATTTACCAGCTTCTAATGTAGCTGTTTTTAAACTGTCGCTCATTAAAATTAAAGGAACCAAGTTCGTTGTATGTGCCGTATGTACCTTACCTGTTTCATGATTAACCATAAGCTCTGCATTACCATGATCTGCTGTAACTAACAGATGACCTTTCTTGCTACGAATAGCCTCCACGATACGACCTAAACAAGTATCTACTGCTTGAACCGCTTTAACGGCAGCTTCAAAGCTACCAGTATGACCAACCATATCTGGATTTGCAAAATTCAAAATAATCATGTCATATGTTTCATCTTGTATCGCTTGTACAACCTTATCGGTCACTTCATAAGCACTCATTTCTGGTTGTAAATCATAGGTGGCCACTTGAGGGGATTTTACAAGAATGCGATCCTCTCCTTCAAAGGGTTCCTCTTCACCGCCATTAAAGAAATATGTAACATGAGCATACTTTTCTGTTTCCGCAATACGCAATTGGCGATAACCACCTGCACTTAGAACTTCACCTAATGTTTCAGATAATGTATCCTTTTCATACACAATATGTACGGGCAAACCATCCTCGTATTTTGTCATAGTTGCCATATATATAGATAGTGGCTCTCGTTTAAAGCCATCAAAATCAGGTAACACTAGTGCCTTTGTAAGTTCACGACCACGGTCTGGGCGGAAATTACAGAATATAACCGCATCTCCATCTTTGATAGTCCCTGCAGCATCAATCACCGTAGGAAGTACAAACTCGTCTGTCGCATCTCTATCATAGGACTGTTGCACCGCTTCACATGCAGATGTAGCTATTTCACCTTGACCATGCACAATGGCATTATATGCCAATTCAACGCGGTCCCAACGATTATCGCGGTCCATTGCATAATAGCGACCACTAACTGTAGCAATTTTGCCACAATTTAGATTAGCCATATACGTTTCTAAATCCTTTAAATAGCCTTGTGCACATTGTGGAGCTACATCACGACCATCGAGCAAAGCATGGACATACACATGCTCGATTCCATTATCATGAGCCCCCTTGATGACTGCCTTAATATGGTCTAAGGAGCAATGCACATTGCCATCTGAAACTAGACCTATAAGATGTAAGCTTTGCTTCTTAGCTACTTCGTATAGTTCCTTCATAACAGGGCGATTATAAAACTCACCAGACTCGACATCTTTAGTAATACGAGTCAAATCTTGATACACTATGCGACCAGAGCCAAGATTTAAATGGCCAACTTCAGAATTTCCCATTTGACCTTCTGGAAGACCTACCGCAAGCCCTGATGCTTCTAATGTTGTATGTGGATACATATCCCATAATCGATTAAAACAGAGCGGCTTCGCCTGTACTACAGCATTGGTTGTGTCTGATTTATCCCCCAAGCCAAAGCCATCTAGGATGACTAGCATTACGGGAGCCTCTAATTTAGCCATTTGTAACCTCATATTAAGCGCTTACTTGGTTTGCAGCTTTAATTATATCAATAAATTCATCGACCACAAGTGATGCACCACCTACGAGAGCACCGTCAATATTAGGCTCTCCAAGGATTTCTAGTGCATTTTCTGATTTAACGCTACCACCATACTGGATGCGTACTGCATCGGCAGTTTCATTATCATATAAAGATTGAATGTAATTGCGGATTTCTTTGCATACCTCTTCAGCTTGATCCGCCGTTGCTGTCTTGCCCGTACCAATAGCCCAAATTGGTTCGTACGCAATGATTAATTGACTGACTTGTTCTTTCGGAATATCAGCCAAAGCCCCTTTTAGTTGAGACGTAATCCAGTCAAGTGTATGACCCGTTTCACGATGTTCTAAACTTTCACCAACACAGACAATAGGATTCAAATTATGATGAAATGCACTTTTAATTTTTGCATTAACGGTCTCATCTGTTTCGCCATAATATTCACGGCGCTCAGAGTGACCGATGATTACATAATTAACGCCTACTTCTGTAAGCATAAGTGGTGAAATCTCACCAGTAAACGCACCAGCATCATGATAATCCATAGTTTGTGCACCTACTTCAATAGCTGTATTTTTCGTCAATACTACAGCACGTTCAATAGCTGTAAAAGGCGGACATACAACTACATCACAGGACAATTCCATATCTTGTAACACGCTGTTAAACGCTTCGATCAGAATTGATCCAGATGCAATGGTGCCATTCATTTTCCAATTCCCTGCAATAATGGGTTTTCTCATATTATGCCTCGGACAATGCAGCAATACCCGGTAGGATTTTGCCTTCTAAGAATTCTAAAGATGCACCGCCACCTGTGGAGATGTGGCTAATTTTATCTGCTAAACCACTTTTTTCAATGGCTGCTACAGAGTCGCCACCACCAACGATAGTCATCGCATCAGATTCAGCTACAGCTTTCGCTACTGCATTTGTACCAGCTGCAAAGTTTTCCATTTCAAATACGCCCATAGGACCATTCCAAATAATAGTCTTCATTGGCGCCAATGCTTCTACATAAAGTTCGCGGGTTTTAGGCCCAATATCTAATATCATCCAGCCATCTTCGATTTGATCAACATCAACGATTTTAGTATTAGCATCGTTGCTGAAAGCATCTGCTACTACAGCATCAATAGGTGTTAGTAATTTAGCACCTGCTACACGAGCTTCCATAACAAGGTCTGTAGCGATAACTTCTTGACCTTCTTCAAATAAGGAGCTACCAATATTGCAACCTTGCGCTTTAATGAACGCATTAGCCATACCACCGCCGATGATCATTACATCAACTTTAGGCAATAAGTTAGAAATAACGGAGATTTTATCTGTAACTTTCGCGCCACCAATAATAGCTGCCATAGGTGTTTTGGGATGTACTATAGCTGCACTTAATGCGTCAATTTCTTTTTTGAGCAAGAAACCTGCTGCCATAGGGATATAATCAGCAATACCGACTACAGATGCCGCATTACGGTGAGATACACCAAACGCATCATTGATAGCAACATCTGCAAGAGATGCCAATTGCTTAGCAAACTCAGGGTCATTTTTAGTTTCTTCATTGTGGTAACGCAAATTTTCAAGCATCAATACATCACCAGATTGTAATGCTTTTACAGCTTCTTCAACTTTAGGACCAATACAGTCATCTACGAATGCTACAGGCTTGTTGATAAGGTCAGATAAATGCTTAGCACATGGTGCCAAAGACATTTCTGGTTTGCGTTCTCCCTTAGGACGACCAAAGTGAGAAGCAAGGATAACCTTTGCCCCTTTTTCGATTAAGTAATTGATAGTAGGTAATGCACTACGAATACGAGTGTCATCAGTGATGACACCGTCTTTCATAGGAACATTAAAATCAACACGAACAAATACTGTTTTATTAGCTACTTGTAAACCTTCAATTGTTTGTTTCATCAAAGCCTCCTGATTATAAGCCTTTGCTTGCTACAAATGCGGCCATGTCGATAAGACGTTCGGAGTAACCCCATTCGTTGTCATACCAAGAAACAACTTTTACCATGTTGCCATCCATAACCATTGTCAAATCAGCATCAACAATGGAGCTACGAGGATCAGAGCTGAAATCACAGGATACCAATGGTACATCAGATACACCAAGAATACCTTTTAATTCACCGGCTGCTGCTTTGCGAAATGCTTCGTTGATTTCTTCTTTAGTAGCCGGTTTTTCAAGTTCGCAAACAAGATCTGTAGCAGATACGTCTGGAGTAGGAACGCGCAATGCAAAACCATCTAATTTACCTTTTAATTGAGGCAATACTTTAGCAACAGCTTTCGCTGCACCAGTTGTTGTAGGAATGATGGACATTGCTGCAGCACGAGCACGGCGAGGGTCTTTATGACGTGCATCAAGAATTTTTTGGTCATTAGTGTAGGAATGAATTGTAGTCATCATACCGCGTTTGATACCGAATTCATCACATAATACTTTAGCAAATGGAGCCAAGCAATTTGTTGTACAAGATGCATTAGAGATAATGTGATGTTTTGCAGGATCATACATATCTTGGTTAACACCCATAACCATAGTTAAGTCTTCGTTTTTACCAGGTGCAGAGATTAATACTTTTTTTACAGTAGGTTGATTCAAATGAACCTTTGCTTCCTCTGCATCACGGTATTTACCAGTACATTCCATAACAATTTCTACGCCTTCTTCAGACCATGGTAATTTAGAAGCGTCGCGGTCATGGAATACACGGATTTTTTTACCATCAACGTAGATATTTTCTTCATCAAATGTTACTTCATTAGGAATTGTACCGTGTACGGAATCGTATTTTAACAATAATGCAGTACCTTCATTATCACCAGTTGCATTAATTGCCACTACATCCACATCAGGATTATTAATCGCTGCGCGAACTACACATTTACCAATACGACCAAATCCGTTAATACCAACTTTTACTGCCATTGTTAGATCCTCCTAATAACAAAAATTCTAACCAAATTCAAACTAAAATTTATAACTACTAATTCGCCTATAAGGCAGAAATTTGTAACAATTGACGCATACCTTCGGCTGCTTGCTCATCAATGATAAGTATCCCTTTCTGGCAAGCTCGCATCACACCTATAATAGCGCTCGCTTTTTCTTGTCCGCCAGCTACAGCAATAACATTGGGAACCTTTACTACATCGGGAAGTGATAAACCAATATTATTAGTAGAATAAATTAACTTACCCTCAATGTCACAATATTGGCCAAGTGCTTCACCTACCGCATGATTATCTACCAACTGCTTACGCACATCATCGGCAATATGGCGCTGATCCGCCATGCGCATTGCAGTACCAATACCAAATAATAGTACGTCAGTCCTACTAATGAGGTCTCCAATTTCTTTAATTTGTGGTTCACAAGTCATGAGCATATGTAATGAGTCTTGTGAAAGTCCATCAGGTAAATGGAGCATCTTATAGGAACCACTTAGTCGTTCAGCAAGCACCGAAGCAATTACATTAGCTTGGTATTCCACTACTTCACCAACGCCACCACGGGCTGGTACCACAGTAGGATTGAAAGGTAAGATAGGCATTTCTTCAGCTATTGCTGCCATGGTGCTACCGCCACTGATGGCTACTACTGCATTAGGTTTCAATAGGTCTTGCAATAACTTTGCCGCTGTAAAGCCTAACTTTTTAACCATCAAGGTTCCTTCTGTAGGTGTAATAACAACTCTATCGATATGAAGTGCTTCAGTCAATCGATGTTCTAGCTCGTTAATACGATCTAGCTCATTTAAAAAATTTCGTAACTTTGGAACAATTGCATGTCCCTCATCAGTGAGAAAAATCCCTGGTTTATAAATGTCTACAAGACCATTAGCACGCATTAACTCAATATGACTTCTTACGGTTCGCTCTGGAAGATCCGTTGCGGTAGCTAA
This sequence comes from Veillonella parvula, assembly GCF_001553335.1. Taxonomy (GTDB): domain Bacteria; phylum Bacillota; class Negativicutes; order Veillonellales; family Veillonellaceae; genus Veillonella; species Veillonella parvula_S. The sequence continues at coordinate 6,914 of NZ_KQ960805.1, forward strand.
TGTTCTACGGCCTATAGGCTCTTCATAAACAAGGTGGTTTAGTATTTTGTATCGCTCCTTCAATACGCTAACAATTTCAGGAACAATACGTTCACATATCATTAGAAATTCGTTCATCGGGTCCCTCCTTTACCCGTTGGGATTACATGAATCGTTTTTCGTCCCATGTGAACAAAATCCGTCCCACCTAAAATAAAAAAATACTTTTACACTTGTATTGTATACCTTATGTAATTTTTATTCAACCCTAAATAAGAGAAAACGACATACGCCTTAGATAATTTGTTATTATTTCAAATCTAATAATATGTCGTCATGTCCCCTTATTATATTCTAATATGTCGTTTTATTGTATTTTATTTTGTACCGAAGATACGGTCACCTGCATCCCCTAAGCCAGGCAAGATGTAACCATGATCATTAAGCTTTTCATCAAGTGCTGCTACATAAATAGGAACATCTGGATGTTCTTTATTTACTGCTTCTACCCCTTCAGGAGCAGCTACTAAGCACATTAATTTAATATGTTTAGCACCTTTTTCTTTTAGCAATGTAATCGCTGCAGCTGCACTACCACCAGTAGCAAGCATTGGATCAGTTACGATGAAGTCGCGTTCTCCTACGTCAGATGGTAGTTTACAGTAGTATTCTACTGGTTTCAAAGTTTCAGGATCACGGTACAAACCAATATGACCAACTTTTGCAGTTGGAATTAAACTAAGCATACCATTTACCATACCTAGACCAGCGCGAAGAATTGGAATAATACCCAGTTTTTTACCTGCAATTCGTTTGCCAGTCATTTTAGTTAGTGGTGTTTCTACCTCCACATCCTCAAGTGGTAAGTTGCGTGTAATTTCATACCCCATCAACATAGTAATTTCATCAAGTAGTTCTCTGAAATCTTTAGAGCCTGTTTGTACGTCACGCATCAATGTAACTTTGTGTTGAATCAATGGATGTGTCATAACATTAACTTTCATGACTGTCCTCCTATAAAACAATATACATATCCCATTCTAGCGATTAACTATCATATTTACTCTATCACAGATTAGAAAATCATGCCATAAAAATATTGAAAGGGATGTGCCGATGGCACACCCCTTTTACACTACCTATAAACTTATAGGACTATAAATATATATTTAATATTAATACAATCGATTAGTACAATGGATACGCTTCACAAAGTGCAGCAACACGTTTACTAGCTTCTTCATGGAGCGATTTATCCTCAGGATTTTTAAGAACCACTGCAATAATATCGGCAATTTCTTCCATATCTTTCACTTGCAAACCACGTGTTGTAAGAGCTGGCGTACCAAGGCGAATACCACTTGTTACAAATGGGCTAGCTGGATCAAATGGAATTGTATTTTTATTACATGTAATACCTACTTCATCGAGTAAGTGTTCAGCTTCTTTACCAGTTAAACCAGTATTACGAACATCTACAAGCATAACATGAGTATCTGTACCGCCAGAAACAATTGTTAAGCCCTTTTCTTGTAATGCTGCAGCCAGCGCTTTTGCATTGTCGATGACTTGTTGTGCATATACTTTGAACTCAGGTTGTAAAGCTTCACCAAATGCTACAGCTTTAGCAGCGATAACATGCATCAAAGGACCACCTTGGATGCCAGGGAAGATAGCTTTATCGATTGCTTTAGCATACTTTTCTTTGCAAAGAATCATACCACCACGAGGGCCACGCAATGTTTTATGAGTTGTTGTAGTAACGATATCTGCATATTCCACAGGGTTTGGATGTAAACCAGCTGCTACAAGTCCAGCAAAGTGAGCCATATCTACCATGAAAATACCATCTACTTCGTGTGCCACTTCAGCCATTTTCTTAAAGTCGATTTGACGGCTATAAGCACTACCACCAGCGATAATCAACTTAGGTTTTGCTTCTAATACAATTTTACGGAACTCATCGTAGTCGATTTGTTGTGTTTCAGCATCTACACCATAAGGTACTACATTGAAATATGTACCAGATACGTTAACTGGAGAACCATGAGTCAAATGACCGCCGTGGGACAAGTTCATACCCACAATAGTATCACCTGGTTGTAATAATGCGAAATACACGCCAAAGTTTGCTTGAGAACCAGAGTGAGGTTGTACATTAGCATGTTCTGCACCGAACAGGCGTTTTGCACGTTCGATAGCCAATGTTTCAATAACATCAACATTTTCACAACCGCCATAATAGCGTTTGCCAGGATACCCTTCTGCATATTTGTTAGTCAATACGCTACCTTGAGCTTCCATTACAGCTTGAGAAACAAAATTTTCAGAAGCAATCATTTCTAATTTATCGCGTTGGCGTGCTAACTCTTGGTTGATAACAGCTTGAATATTAGGGTCTTGTTTTTCTAAGAAACTCATGAGTATCCTCCTCATATAGAACAACTATCTATAAAGTAATGATGTATTATTTCTCTAATGCTTTTATTTTCTCTACACGACGTGCATGACGTCCATCTTCAAACTCAGTTTCCATAAAAATGGTTACAATATCGTTAGCAAGGCCTGGTCCAATAACGCGTTCACCCATAGTAAGGATGTTCGCATCATTATGTTCACGACATGCGTGAGCAGAAAATGTATCATGACAAAGAGCAGCGCGAATGCCCGCTATCTTATTTGCTGCAATACCGATACCGATACCCGTACCACAAATCAAAATACCGCGATCTGCTTGACCAGATACAACTGCATTTGCTACAGGTACTGCAATATCAGGATAGTCGCAAGACTCAGCTGTATGACAGCCAAAATCCTCTACTTCATGTCCCAACGCATTTAATAATTCCTTAACGGATGCTTTTAAATGTAATCCGCCATGATCACAACCGATTGCAACTTTCATAATTTCATCTCCTATGCTTTCTCAGGCGCTGATTTAAGGCCTTCCACTATTAAGTGATAAATCTGTTCCGCACATTCGTTATATACAGTTTGATCAGATCCATATGGGTCCGTAACATCACCATCTTGACCACCCCACTCGGAAATCGTTTTAATTTTACCTTCCTCAAAGGGGAATTGGCGAAGTAGTACAGATTTGTGATCTTTCGTCATACCAAGAATAAGATCTGCTGCATTTACGAGTTCCATCGTTAAGGGTCTCGATTCATGGTTGGAAATATCTGTAATGGAACGGACAGCTACTACGGCTTGTTCAGTTGGTTTTGCTCCATAAGCGGCAAATAAACCAGCCGATACAGTTGTAACATCCTTATGTTTCTCCGCTGCAAGGGCCCGTGTAATACCTTCAGCCATAGGGCTGCGGCAAGTGTTACCGGTACATACAAATAAAATATTCATAATAACATCCTTACTCAATCACATTTTGTGATTACTTTATACATTATAGCAAATCTATCCAATATGTAAAGACATTTTTCTATTATCAGTGGACATCTTTATGCTATTAAATTTACTTATAAATGATATGATGACTCGATGCTTTTTCCATTCGATTCATAATGGCAACACCGAAACCATCATCATCAACACCTTCTGCTAGGATTAGCGTAACATGATTTTCATTAAAATGTAATAGACTTTTATAAAAGTCGTGCCCCAATGCTAACGCATCTCCATGATGGCCAAAACAATGGCACATAAATCGTCCATCCTCTTTAATTAAGTTATACGTTTCTTGACTTACCAAACACCCTATGGGACCTTCTATGCCTTCTGAAAGCTCTTTGAAAGTGTGTGCTACACCTTCTGGACTACCTACAACAACCGTCATAGGTGCATCAGGCGCATAATGCGTATACTTCATGCCAGGAGCCTTTGGTATAGTGGTTGCATTAACTAACGCAGTATCATACTCAACAGTAGACACCACACGTTCAAGCTGTGCTTTTGTAATTCCACCAGGTCTTAATATAATGACCTTATCATCATGGACTTCTACAACAGTAGACTCTACACCAATCGTACATGGACCAGCATCTAAGATATAGGAAATGCGACCATTCATATCATTATATACATCTTCTGCAGTAGTTGGACTTGGGCGCCCTGAAATATTGGCACTAGGTGCCGCTATAGGTATGCCTGCACGCTCTAATAATACTCGACATGCCTCATGATCAGGACACCGAAGCGCCACACGAGATAAACCACCTGTTGCACGATCTGGCACTAAATCAGATTTAGGCAATGTAATCGTTAATGGCCCTGGCCAGAATGTATCCATTAAGGCTTGCGCCGTAGCAGAAATTTCTGTTACCAAAGGTTTTATGCTTTCACTATTAGGAACATGCAAAATAAGTGGATTATCAGAAGGCCGTCCTTTGGCAGCATAGATTTTATCCATCGCCTCTGGATCTAGACCATTTGCACCTAATCCATATACAGTTTCTGTAGGAATAGACACCAATTCACCATTGCGCAAAGCACGGGCTAACGTATCTATATCTTGTTCTGATGGATTTGTAATGATTTTAGTATCCATATTAGCCCTCATATACAGCTGTCACTACCCGGTTATGACCACCGAGGTCAGCTATAAATTGAATATTCGAATATTGACCTGTTTCTTGCAATAAAGCACCTACCTCTTTTGCTTGGTCAAAGCCTACTTCAAACGCCACACGGCCATTAGCGTTTAAATAATTTCTACATTCTTTAGCTAAAATACGATAGAATTCTAAACCATCTTCACCACCAAACAAGGCAATATGCGGCTCATTTAACACGTCTTGAGACAATAATTTAGCATCTCCCGTACGAATATATGGTGGATTTGATACGATGAGGTCAAACTTTTCAGCGTTACCAGCCAAGGCAGAAAACATATCGGACTCTAAAAATTGAACACGATCATTTAAGTTGAATCTTTCACCGTTCTCCTCAGCCACTAACAAAGCATCGGTAGATATTTCAAGACCTACACCACACGCATTCGGCAAATAGTGTAGTAAACTTAACAATATCGTACCAGGGCCTGTGCATACATCAAGAATACGCACATTACTATCTTTTGGAGAAGTACCTAGTACATGCTCAATCAAGGTTTCCGTATCAGGTCGTGGAATCAATACCTTATCATTCACCTTAAAGGTCAACCCCATAAAGTCCTTTTCCCCAATGATAGCCGCTACACAATGCCCCTTAGCCCGTCGTTGAACGAGAGGCCTAAAGGCATCGAGCTCGTCTTGAATAAGCGGTTGGTCATAATGGGTATATAGATAAATCCGATCTTTACCTAAAACGTGAGAAAGCAGTACTTCCCCATCAAGTCGAGGTGTATCCATCTCCTTGCTTTGAAAGTACTGCTCTGTCCACTGGAGAATACGACCGATTGTCCAAATCTCCTTATGCATTTGTATTAGCCTCCTGCATTTTTGCCGCTTGGTCTGCAGCATTTAAGGCTTGAATAATTTCATCAAGATCGCCATTTAAAATAGCATCTAATTTATATAATGTTAAATTAATACGATGATCTGTGACGCGTCCTTGTGGGTAGTTATAAGTGCGAATACGTTCACTACGATCACCTGTGCCAACTTGACTCTTACGGTCTGCAGCCATGCTAGAAATGGCCTCTTGTTCAGCTTGGTCTTGCAATTTAGCGCGTAATACACGCATAGCTTTTTCACGATTTTGTAACTGAGATCGTTGATCTTGACACGCTACAACGATACCAGATGGTAAGTGTGTAATACGAACAGCAGACTCAGTTTTATTGATATGCTGACCACCGGCACCACTCGCACGATAGGTGTCGATTTTCAAATCTTTTTCATTAACTTCAATATCAACATCTTCCATCTCTGGCAATACGGCTACTGTAACTGTAGATGTATGTACACGGCCTTGTGTTTCTGTAGCCGGTACACGTTGTACACGATGTACACCAGATTCAAATTTCATCTTAGAGTATACATTTTCACCATCCACAGAGAAAATAACCTCTTTAAAGCCACCAAGCTCTGGTTCATTAGCATCGATAATCTCACAACGCCAGCCTTGGCTTTCCGCATATTTTGTGTACATTCGGAACAAGTCGCCTGCAAATAATGCAGCTTCATCACCGCCAGCGCCCCCGCGAATTTCGATGATAATATTTTTATCATCATTAGGACCCTTAGGCAATAATAGAACTTGCAACTTTTCTTCCAATTCCTCTTTTTGAGGTTTTAACTCTTTCAATTCCTCTTGTGCCATTTCTCGGAATTCTTCGTCCATGGATTTATCTTCAATAACTTCCATAGCTTCATCAATACCAGATAAAACTTTTTTGTAAGTACGGAACGTTTCAACGGTTTCAGATAATTGAGCATGTTGACGGGTCAATTTACGCCATTCATCTTGGCGAGCAATGACCTCTGGGTCACTAATGCGCTGCTCAAGATCCATAAATTTATCTTCAATAACTTGTAATTTATCAACTAACATGTTTATTCCTCTTCATATGCGTCACTCTCAGGCGGACGGACCTCTTCTAAAGCTCGTATAGCAACTTCAATTTGATCATCCTCTGGTTCACGCGTTGTCATATATTGTAACGCAAGACCTGGTTTAATAAGAGCTTTTACAAAAGAATGATCGCTACGTCCAGCAAGACGAATTACCTCGTACGCAATACCAGCTACTACAGGCATAAGGAGTACGCGGCTCACGATACGTTCCAACAAATTGGGCCAACCCAAGAAAGCAAATACAAAGATACTAACTACCATAACAATAAGTAAGAAATTTGTACCACATCGCGCATGCAAACGACTTTGTTGGCGAACGTTTTCTACAGTTAAAGGCAAATCTAATTCATAAGTATGAATCGTTTTATGCTCTGCCCCATGATATTGGAAAACTCGTTGAATATCCTTCGTAAGACCAATCCCCCAAATATAAAGTAAGAAAAGTACTAAACGAATGATACCTTCAATGAGATTTAATACTATATGATTATCCTGTACACCAGGAATGAACTTTACGATAAATGTAGGCAATGCCAAAAATACTGCTATCGCAAATAGTGTAGAAATAACCATGGTAATGGCAATTTCACTATTAGACATTTCTTCCTCTTCATCACCAGCGGCCTTAGCTGAGAAGGATAAAGCCTTCATGCCTATCACTAGAGATTCATAGAGAGCTACACAGCCACGAAGAAATGGTTTTTTCAAGATTGGATATGTGTCAGCAATGGACTTTGTAGCCTCTTTTTGAACTACAATAGTTCCTGCAGGCTCACGTACGGCAGTTGCCGTATAGCCAGGTCCTCTCATCATGACACCTTCGATCACAGCCTGTCCTCCGACAAACTTTTTTATACGTTCTCTGTTCACAAGATCTCCTCTCATAAACAAATATAGGCAGAGCCAACAGCCCTGCCAATACATGTTACATTACAAAACAAATTATTTATTTGCCGTAACGTTTGTTAAATTGTTCAATACGACCACGAGCTTGAGCCGCACGTTGTTGACCAGTGAAGAACGGATGGCATTTGGAGCAAACGTCTACACGAAGGTCTTCTTTTACAGAGCCAGTTTTGAATGTGTTGCCACAACCGCAAGTTACTGTAGCTTCTTTATAGTCTGGATGAATACCTTGTTTCATTCTATACACCTCTTTCCAGCAATCAATATTATTCTTATAGATTATAGCATGACACCTGCACAAATGCAAGTAACCAATACTATTCCTTGGACGCTTGCTTTTCTTCAATAGCCTCAGCTAAAATAGCTTCCAAGTCACTTTCGTTGAGGATGTCACGCAATGCAATAAGCTCCTCTAAAGAAAGGGTAATACCTTTTTTCATGCTTGTATATTCACTATCCCAAGCACGAAGATCAAACTTAGGATTGTATTTTCCCCAACTAGTACATGTTAATTGTTTTTTCCAACCATCTTTATCTTCAGATAAAGTACCAATAACCTTGAAGATTTCAAAATTAATAACTGCCATAGATCCTCCTTTCTTACATATTCATATGCTATGTTTCGTATCTACTATATTTAGTAGTTTATATTTTTTAGGATACGATATATTTTAAACCAAAATTATATGATTTACAATTCTTTTTTATAGTCACTATAATCTTCAATATCAATAGAAGCTGTAGGTGGCATAACTTGTGCACCTAATGAATCTACGGTCTCTTTCCAACTCCTTGTAGCCTCCGTAACAGCCTTGATATACGCCTCGTCAGCAGCCTGTACAGATTCAATTAGCTGGGCTTCATCCTTTACATCTAATACGCGACGACGTACGCTACTAAGCATATAGCCAAAGGATTCATCTGTTTGAACGAGCATAGAGATTTCTTGAATCAATGTTTGACCCGTAGTGCTGCAGAAATAGGCATACCACATATATGCTAATTCAGCATCTGGGAACATCCAGTACATATCATCTACAGGCGCTTTTGTCGTAATCTCTACATCAATATGATCAGTATGACGTTTAAAAGTAAGAAAATAAGCTCCACTTTCAATAAGAGCAGTGCGACCTAATTCAGATACACGGCTATCAATGCAATAAATACCATCTTGACCTAAGGCTACGTCCGTTTGACCGCCGGGCAACAAAATAGAGCGCAAGGACAAGCCATAATTTAATACCGTAAATACTGGCAATTGCGCAAATACGCCATGAGGTAATGAAATATAATTAATTGTTTTCCACTCATCCCCTACACGTTCACGAAGACCAACACGCATTTTTTTTACATCGTATTTACCATATACGATTTCATAAGCCCCTAATGGAGTCCATTCTCGTATAGCTTCTACTCGTTTTTGGTTCAAGAAAAATTGCAACGCCATATTATTTAAGCCCAATTGATTTTGTGCCATTGTAGCAGGTAAGAATAATTGAGCAGTCCCTTCTGGAACTAAGTTATGTAATCCGTTAGCGACCTCTTCTACAATATCTTCAGAGGATTGGAACATACTAACTGTGCCTGTAAAGATATGGTCAAAATAGCTACGATGAGGCCATTGATTAATGATTTGAGCCATCGGATATAAACGTGTCAAAATGCTATAACACACGGGAGATGCCGTATACAGAACGACTTTTTTATCTTCATAAGATTGAAGAATCTCTTCAACCATGCCTGCATATTCTTCTACATAAGCATACAGAACCAATTCTCCCGTTTTACTATGAGCTTCGATACTTTCACGAACAGGAGTTTCCCAAATAGTGCCTACATCTAGACCTTCTAAAATGCCTGTGTCACTAATAAAATCAAACAATTCCACTCTAAAGGATGGTCCATAAAGAGCTTGGAATGTATTCAAATCATATGGTACAGGACCAAAGGATTCTACTGTGGATTTTTCTGCTAACGCATATAAATCATCTGCCGTTACCCCCCACTCACGGGAGCTAGCATTACTAGAAATCAATTGATCTAGCACTTTAAAACGCATTAACTCATTTACAATATCAATTCCCTCAATACCATGATTAGCACAAAGGGCAATAAATTCTTCGTTATTTACTTTCATATTAAACCTTTCCGGCTGAAGGACATAGATGATTTAAAAAACATTCATTACACAAAGGCTTACGAGCCTTACACACTCTACGGCCATGATAGATTAACCAGTGGTGTGCAGCAGCCCAGTCCTTTTTTGGAATTGCCTTTTGTAACTTTTGTTCCATCTCTTCCGGCGTCTTAGCAATACCTAATTTTAATCGGTTAGACACGCGAAATACATGTGTATCTACCGCAATGGCTGGTGTACCAAATAAAACGGATACCACAACATTTGCTGTTTTACGCCCCACACCAGGCAATTCAACGAGTTGATCAAACTCACGAGGCACCTCTCCATGATATTGTTCAACTAAAATTTGACAAGTAGCAATTAAGTTTTTTGCCTTGGACTTATAAAGGCCGCAATCTTTAATGAGAGTCTCTAACTTAGCAACTCCGATTGCAAGCATCTTTGCAGGATGATTAAGTTCTGGGAACAATCGTTTAGTAACAATATTAACTCGTTCATCCGTACATTGTGCAGACAAAACTACAGCAACTAATAATTCAAATTCATTTGTATACTCAAGGGCAGGTTTTGCATCAAAATAATGCTCTTGTAACAGTTTCAACTGCTCTGCCTTTATCGCTTTTGTTACACGCATACAGTTCTCCTTTCTCACCTGTGAAAGTACAGACGCGTACAACTTATATCTTACCATACGTATTCATTAAGTTCTATGTTATAATAAAACATGCTATTCTAATATAGAATACAGGAGGCGCATATGAGTCATATTAACGATACATTAAAACGAATAAATGAACTAGCTGCAAAGAAAAAATCTGGGCAAGAATTAACACCAGAGGAATTAGCAGAAAAAAAAGAATTATACGAAATCTACTTAAGCTTCATTCGTGGTCAAATTACAAGCACCTTGGATCGCGTTGAATTTGTAGACCCAGAAACAGGTGAAAGGACCGCTCCTAAACGAGCTCTAGAAGATTTAGCTAAAGAAGCTGACCAAGATATTAAAGAACATAAAGATATTCACTAAGACTACAAAAGCGTACGCATGAAGGATATTTCCTAATGCGTACGCTTTTGATTTTTATTTTTACTATTTTCGCTTCTAAATAAATAAAATATATTACTAGACTAGTATCAATATTTCTATTGAGGTCCTTCTCCAGCAATAATACGTTGTGCCTCAGCATCAGATAAATCATAGTGTAAGAAAGTCTTATAGAATAATTTTGTTTCTTTCACTAAATCAATATCATTAAATAATTGAGGTTGTATGATTTGACCTGCCCATAAGATTTGTAATGCAGACTCAGCACTGTAACGATCCCAGTTGAAAGTACCTACAGGATTGCTATAAATACGACCGTTTTGTACTGCTTTAAGGCTTGCCCATTGTGGATCATTCTTAATCGCTTCAATACCTTTGCGTGATTGTGTACCACCAATAATGATAATATCAGGGTTAGCTTTAACGATTTCTTCCATTGTTACAGTAATTTGAGAACCTTTAGTAGTGATGGCATTTTTACCACCAGCGTAACGAATCCATTCATTGATAATTGTTTTGTCGCCATCAACCTTTAATAAGTTGTCTCCACCTACAATATGTAATACAGATGGACGGTTAGCATCATCAATACTTTTTGTTCTATCTTCAGCAAATTTAATTTTACCATCTAAGTAAGCTAGGTATTGTTTTGCCATTTCAGGGGCTTTATCACCTAATACTTCAGCTGTAATATTAATAACTTTACGTAATCCATCATAGTCTTGGAAGTTTACACGAACTGCTGGAATCCCTGCATTACGCGCCATTTCAATTTGATTCTTATTACTTGCTAATACAACTTGAGGTTTTAATTTTTGGATTTCTTCCATTTGTACATCAGTACCTTTTACAGGTGCTGGAATTTCTTTAATGCGTGGGTACACTTTAGCGAACCAAGGCAAGCCTTGAACAGAAGTTGTGGTAGACACTAATTTATCCGCACCACCAAGCATCAATACAACTTGATTATTGGCATGCCATAAATCGGCAACCTTTGTTATATCTTTAGGAATTGTTACATCTGTTCCATCGATATCCTTTACTACACGCGTAGCAGATTGATTACCTTGTGATGCATTCTCTGTGCCACATCCAGCTAACATGAATAGAGCCGTCATAAGGGCTAATAAAAATACAATAATACGCTTCATACTTACATTCCTTTCTGACCTAATTGAGGGATAACACATACAGTACGATTAACTGTATCGCTATAGAATAAGCTTAGCTTAGTCTTATAAATCTCCTCGAGCGCTTCTAAGGTCACATCACTAACAGAATTATAAAAATCTATAGTTCCACCACGACATAAACCAACACGGCTATTTAACAACAACGCCTGTTCCGGTAAATGTGTAGTGAAAATAATAGCATATCCTTGGGCGCGTAATTGATCAATTGTTTCTAAAACAATAACCTGATTACGTATATCTAAAGCAGATGTAGGCTCATCCATAAGTAATAAGCGTGTATCTTGTAACAAGGCACGACCTATAGCAACTAATTGCCGTTGACCACCACTTAAATCACGGCATGGTTTGTCCTTTAACGCCGTAATACCAAGCATGTCCATAATAGAATCTGTTTTTTCAAATTCCTCTTTACCTGGAGATGAGAACATGCCCGTTCGCAAGGTAGCACCAAAGGAGATATAATCTCGTACCGTATAAGCTATATCAGCCCCAATAATCTGTGGTACAAAAGCAATTAGCTTGGCCCGTTCCTTGATTGATGCAGTCATTAAGTCTACACCACTACAATAAATATGTCCTTGTTGAACATGATTAAAGCACATTAAACAGCTTAATAAGGTAGATTTGCCTACCCCATTCCTACCTAGTAACGCCAATGCATCACCAGCTTTTACAGAGAAGGATAAATCACTAAAAATATTAGGTTGGTTCTTATCATAGGCAAATGATATAGAATCAACGACGAGTTCAAATGAATCCATTAGAAGTACCTCCGTTGTTTATATAATACCCATGCAAAGAACGGTGTTCCAATAAAACCACATAAAATCCCAAGTGGAATCTCTGCAGTTGTTAAGGAACGAGCAAATAAATCAGCAATCATCAAAAAAGAAGCACTCACTAAAATCGTAGCAGGAATTAATTTTTTATGATCATTACCTACTAACATTCTAGATAAATGTGGTATAACAAGACCAACCCAGCCAATAGTGCCGCTAAGACATACAGCAGCAGCTGTAAGTAATGTAGAGATTCCAATAATAACTAGTCGCTCTCGATTGACATTAACGCCCAAACTTTGAGCCTCTTGATCAGAAAGAGACAAAATATTAAGTCTCCATCTTAAAGCTAATACTGCGATTGTGCCTATGATAATAATAGGCAATACATAAAGTAAATTATCCCACGTAACCTTTGCTAGGCTTCCCAACTGCCAATAAACAATATCTTGTAACTCTGTATCAGGATCTGCAATATATTTAAGCAAACCAATTATAGCAGCCATAAATCCAGAAACGATAATACCACATAATACTAGAACGATACGCGATTGATTCTGAATCAATTTAGGCAATAACAAGGTTAAACAAACCGCCAAAATACCACCCATAAAGGCTAGTATGGCAACGCCATATAACGAAAAGTGTAATAGTATGCCTATACATGCACCTACACTAGCGCCATGTGATACACCTAATAAATCTGGAGATACTAAATCGTTACGGAATACCCCTTGGTAGGCGGCACCAGAAACGGCTAATGCAATACCTACAGCAATAGCCCCTAATACACGGGGCAATCGTATCTCCATAACCACATTGTACATAGATGCATCCCAAGTGATGGGTAATACTAAAAATTTAGATAATAAAATATTAGTTACCTGATCTATAGGAATGAAAAAACGACCTATAACGAGAGAGGCCAGAAAAATACCAATACATATAACTAATGTTATACCCATTGTCCGTATATAATGTTGCATAAAATACCTCAACAAACAAAAACTTCATATATGCTACCTTTAACTATACAAGATTTTATATATTAAGAATAATTAGTTTTAATGATATATGTATAGAAAAAAGCCACTTGATATATGGATCAAGCAGCTTTTAGTATAAGTTTTACTTATCGATTATAATTTACCAAGACGTTTCATAGCAGTATAAATTTTTCCTGCGAGTCCTGTCATTTGCTTTTTAGGAATACCACAGGCAGCTATACGAATACCATTTGCTAATGCAATTACATAGATATGCTCTTTCTTCAACTCTTCACAGATAGCATTTGCAGAGTCTGTAGGGATTGTAATAAAGAACCCACCACGGTAAGGTAACATGGGAAGACCCACTTGTGCTGCTTCTTGTTTAAAGATATCAGCACGATTGCGAATTAATTGATAATAGCAATTGCGTTCAGCTTCATATTCCTTAAACTTAGCTGAATCAGCCACAATATTAGCCATTGCACGCATTGCAGGACGACAAATATTGGACCATGTGGCACGACTTGTAGATTTGTTAACTTCGAAAAACTCATCAGCTATTTCTTCATCGTCAGAAATCCCAATCATCGCACCAACACGCTGACCATACATAGTAAATCCTTTAGATAAGCTATAACACACACAGGTGAGAATTTCTTTTGGTAAATGACTAAATTTATTGAAGAACGCACGTACCTCATCTTTTTCACCAGAGTAATCAAGATATGCTACATCAATACCAATAATCACATTATTTCGACCAATAGCAACTAAATCCTTCAGGAAATTAAGGATAGAATCCCAATCTTTATCCTCAATAGAGTAGCCGGTTGGGTTATTACCAGGTGTATTAAAGATAACAACCACATTTGTTTGTTTAGCCGCCAATTCGTTTACACGATTTTGGAATGCTTCATGATTAAAGTTATTATGTTCATCAAATAAGGAATACGTAACTAGTGTACGTCCAGTATCACTACAAATAACACGGTATGCACCCCAGTACCAATCCGCTGTTAATACTTCATCACCAGGCTCTGTATAGTTATGAATCAAATGATGAATGCCACCAGTGCCACCTGCGGTAGCAATGCTACGAATATGTCCTTCTGGGCGGAAATTACCAAAACATTCTTTTTCAGCAGCACACAAAAAATCTGGAATGCCCGCAATTGGTGCATAACCAACATGTTCAGAATCCGAAAGACTCAAATATTCTTCTTTAACGGTCTTAAGAAAAACTAAGTTTCCCTCTTCATCATGAATAGCACCCAAAGTACCATTTACAACATTCTCACGGCCATTTTCTTTAGCATCGGCTTGAGCTTGGCCAGCAGTTACGAAGATTACGTCTTTTAATTTTTTTCCTTTTGCATGCTTTGCAGCAACACTTGTCATAACTAGCACCATCCTATCTGAAATGAATATTACATATTTATCATACCTAAACTAATTTAAATATACAACGTATATTCAGTAAATATATTGTATACATAGAAGATTTAACTAACTATTAGTAACTCACCACTTATTAAATATATATAGAATATATTAAGTACCTTATTTAGGAAAAATAATTAACAAATATACAATAAAACAGTAAATATATAAAAAAAGACCACTCAAAAGAGTGGTCATCATCATCCTTAGAAGGAATAGCCTACACCAGCGTGTAAACCTTTTGCAGTTTTATCATTGCTATCTACACTATATTTATCATAGCCATAGTATACATTCAAATCTACATCAGGGCGTACTTCATATTGAGCACCTACTTGATAAGTTTGCTTAATATCATTACCCCAACCAGCCTTAGCAAAGCCGTTTACTTTATTAGTCAAAGGTACATGACCGATAACACCAGCTTGGAAACCAAGTTCAGTATCATTTGTACGAATCGCAGTACCTGCACCATATAAATTTACATTTGGATGTACTTTATAAACCAATGCTAATTGATGATCTTTAATATCACCATTTTTTGCATTTAATTTATCGTAAGAGTATTGTAATGCGGCTTTATTGGAAAGGTCGTGTTGTAAAGAAACACCGAAACCATCATTACTATTGCCACCACCATTAGATACGTGTTGTTTAAAAGCATAATCAGCTTGTACCTTAGTGGATCCATCACTAATTTTCGTTACAGGAGCTGCAGCAAATGCACTACCGGCTACAACTGTAGCTGCTAAAGTTAATAATACTAATTTCTTCATTTTTACCTCCTATACACATACCAACGGTATGTCTTAATAAGTTACTAATCGATAGGTATAGTAATTATACAATCTATAAATTAGCGTTTCATGAATACAGGGATATCAGGGATACCACTGTTAGTATTTGTAGTGGATGCCGGACGGGATGTAGTTGTTGTTTTACCGAATTCAGGTACATTCTTAGTATTTGAATTAAAACCAGTTGCCACAACAGTAATTTGAACTGTATCGCCTAAGCTTTCATCGATAACGGAACCGAAGATAATATTTGCATCAGGATCCGCCGCTTCAGAAATAATTTCGGCAGCTTCATTAATTTCAAACAAGCTTAAGTTAGCACTACCGGAAATATTGAGTAAGATGCCTTTTGCACCATCGATAGATGTTTCCAACAATGGGCTATTAATAGCCATTTTAGCTGCGTCAGCAGCGCGGTTTTCACCTTCGCCAACGCCAATCCCCATCAATGCTTCGCCTTGTTCAGTCATGATAGTTTTAACATCTGCAAAGTCAAGATTGATCAAGCCAGGAACTTGAATCAAGTCTGAAATGCCCTTGATACCTTGGCGAAGTACATCATCAGCTGTACGGAATGCATCGCTTAAGGAACATTTTTTATCTACAACTTGCAACAATTTATCATTAGGAATAACGATAATAGTATCTACTTTTTGAGTCAAGAATTCAATGCCTTTTTCCGCTTGTGCACGACGGCGTTTACCTTCAAATGCGAACGGTTTAGTAACGACGCCGACTGTCAATGCACCGATTTCTTTAGCACATTCTGCAACGATAGGAGCAGCACCTGTACCAGTACCACCACCCATACCAGCAGTTACGAATACCATATCAGCACCTTCAAGAGCTTTTATAATTTCTTCGCGGCTTTCTTGAGCAGCCTCTTCACCGATTTGTGGATTTGCGCCTGCACCAAGACCTTTTGTAACCTTCTCGCCAATTTGAATCGTTACATCCGCTTTAGATAATTCAAGCACTTGGCTTTCAGTATTAGCGGATAAAAATTGAACACCTTTAAGATCGCTATCTACCATGCGATTAACAGCGTTATTACCGCCGCCACCAACACCGATAACTTTAATATTTGCAAAATCAGACATTGAACTTCCTCCTCTTATCGTTATCTATCGTATCAATATACGTCCCAATGTATCGATTTATATACTGACAATCTTATAACAATTACATTTATTTTACACTAAAATTTAAAAACTTTCCACTATATAGAATGTGATTTATTAGAATCGCTTAGTCATAATAATCTTTCGTATAGCGCCTA
Source organism: Veillonella parvula (assembly GCF_001553335.1). GTDB lineage: Bacteria > Bacillota > Negativicutes > Veillonellales > Veillonellaceae > Veillonella > Veillonella parvula_S. The sequence goes on from NZ_KQ960805.1 coordinate 23,937, forward strand.
CATTAATAAATACATGCAATCCAAAGCCAATAAGAGCTACGTAATATAGGTTAATTCCTATGAGGTCACCTACATATACAAGAATAACAGCTAACACAACATTTGAAAAGAACCCAAGCACAAAATTACTAAGATCAAAGGTTCGTTCCAATGCAGCACGGCTACCACCAAATACAGCATCTAGTGCAGCCAGAACAGCAACTGATGTGTAGTTCGCATAACTTATAGGTATATGAAATGGTGAAAGCCACCCTAATGTAGTACCTACAATTAAACCAACAATGGCAAAGATATAAATATTCATTCTTTACCTCCTGTTTCATTAGGCTTTATATGCTCTTCTCTAAAGGTTCCTGTAAAAGCTGGAATAGCTATTTCATTTTCTTCCTTTATGGTTACCTTTATGCCCCAGTGTTTCAAGGAATCCACCACACCGCCTCGCATAGTGAGCGCAGAATTTAATGTTTTTGGATCACCAATCGCTTTAACTGTAAAAGGAGCCCCAAAAACCTTACCATTCACAGTAATAGTCGGACCAGAGCATCGTATTTCAGAAGTCCCTATGAGACGTTGGTCATTGATAGCTATCGCCTCAGCCCCACCAGCTCGCAATTCATTAACAATACGTAAAATATCCTCATCATGAATTACATATAAATTAGGATTTTCACCACTTTGAATTGGCTTTAAGCTATCCTCAATTAATACACTAACACCCGTACCTTTAACATTAGTTAAAGCTGCTTTCATCATCAACTGTTCATCTGCTTTAACATTGCCAGTAGCACCAGACTGTTTAAGTTCTTCTATTTGTTTTAACAATGCATCACGTTCACTTTGAGCCTCTCGCAATTGTACGGCTAAATCACCAGCCCGTTGTAAACGGATATTTTCTTCTATATTATCTTGAGTCATCTTATATTGAGTAACAACCATGAAGCCCAATATACAGCTGACTAAGGCTATTGCCCACCGTTCGTGTCTCACGACAATCATCTACCTTTTATCTTCAACATGACCTTGTTTATCTTGTTTTGTATCATCCTTCTTAGTAGATGAATCTTCTGTATTCTTTGTTCCAGACTGATGCTTTTTAACTTCCGGTATTACATCAGTTTTTATATATGGCGATGAAACATTAACATCTATATATTGTACATTGCTATGTGTTGTCTTAATATCTTGTAACATAGACTGAGTTAACTCGGCTTTTTTAGGTAAGTCTTTACTATCTCCTAATCGAATTTGTACCCCCGATACGGTATACGCCATTATTGCATCAGGGTCTCCTATATTGACTTCTGCAATATTCTTGAAGGTGCTTTCATCAAGAGAGTTCAAGTATTCAAGAGCCGCTAAAATAGGTTTATCCACAACGGTATCACCTAATAAAATATTTCCCGCCTTAACTCCTGATATCATTGGTACCGACGTATCTTGTATAGCAGGCTCTGATGCAATCACTTGACCTTTACTATCAAGTGTTAGATAGCCAAACTGAGCTGGTACAACTGCAACAGCTTTGCGTTCTATGACACGTACGACCATTGTAAATGGCAATTGATAACTAATTTGAGCCTCTTCAACCCGTAAGTCTTTCGCCAATCTAGTTTTTAATTTCTCTGTACTAATTTGCAATATATTTACAGGTTCATGAATATCCCCTGCTACCATTACATCTTGTACAGTTACCTTATCCGATCCTACAATTTTTAAGGATCCAAAAGGAATAGGTAGTGTAAACAATCCCACCAACACGAGAGTAACTGCACCACCGATTTTTAACACTCGTTTTCTAAATACAGCCCGTTCATCTTGAACAGGTGTAGAAGACTGCATCTCCCCAGAGTTGGATGGATGGTATTGCTTATCATCCATAGATAACTCCTTATATTCTATTCAGCCCTTAAAATTTCCCTATACTAGCTGTTAATAAAATCTTTTCACATAATGTTGGGAAGTCAATACCCATTTCTTTAGCTGCCTTTGGTACTAAAGACGTTGCCGTCATACCTGGCACAGTATTGTATTCTAGAACATACATATTATCTGCATGATCTGTCATAATATCAACACGAATAACCCCACTGCCTTGTACTTCGCGATACACAAGTTCCCCTATGCGTTGCATCTCAGCAGTCATTTCTTCACTAATAGGCGCAGGTACTAAATATTCTGTAGCACCTACAGTATATTTACTGGTATAGTCATACTCCCCAGAATGTGGACGGATTTCAATTACTGACAATGCCTTTCCGTCAAGAACGGATACTGTAAATTCGCGACCATCAAGAAATTGCTCTACTACAAGAATCGGATCATATTTTAGCGCTTCTGTAACAGCAGCCTCCAATTGTGCCTCATCACGAACGATGGTAACGCCAATACTAGAGCCTTGAGTAGCAGATTTCACCACTACAGGAATCGTAAACTGTTTACGAATATGTCCTATAATAGCTTCTGCAGATTCTAAATTACCATTAAAGGATTCAGAAGTAGCTGTTGGAATATTAGCCCCTTTGAAAACATCTTTGCTTACTTTTTTATTCATTCCTACCGCATGAGCCATGATGCCCGATCCAGTATATGGAATTTCAGCCATTTCAAGTAAGCCTTGTAATGCACCATCTTCACCATAACGACCGTGAATTGCATTAAATACAATCTCTCCACCTAAGGATTCAATGTCTTTTAAAACCGTACGAGGATTAAGTTCTAATGTTTGGGCATTATACCCTTTACTTTCGAGTGCTTCCGCAATAGCAGCGCCAGTACGGCGAGATACTTCAGCCTCTTTGGAAGGGCCACCCATCAATACAATTATTTTTCTATCTTTCATTGTAAGCCTTCCTCCAATATAGCTAATAATTTTGGTCCATATTGATTAATAGAACCAGCCCCCATTGTGATAACCAGATCGTTAGGTCGCACAATTTTTGCCAATACAGCCGGTATATCATCAACAGATGGTACATAATGTACAACCTTATGTGTAGCAGCTTCAACAGCGTCAGGAATAGTACGTCCATCGATACCTGCAATCGGATCTTCACCAGAACTGTAAATATCTGTCATATATATTTCATCAGCACTTGTAAAAGCAGTGGCAAATTCATCTTTCAACAAGCTTGTACGTGTATACCGATGCGGTTGAAACACACAAATAACGCGATGTTTTTCAAGTTCTTTTGCTGCTCTTAAGGTCGCTTTAATTTCTGTTGGATGATGTGCATAATCATCGACAACCCAGACGCCAGCAACATGACCTTTTGTTTCAAAACGTCGTTTTGCACCGATAAATTTACCTAACGCTTTTGTAATAAAGCGATTTTCTACACCGCAACATTCATGAGCCACAATAAAGGCTGCCAATGAGTTTAATACATTATGTTCTCCAGGCACGCGCAAGCTGATACGGCTTATATTAATACCTTTATGATATACATCATATACCAAGGAAGAGTCCACATAATGAATATTTTTTGCTACATAATCATTATTATCCTCTAAGCCATATGTAATAAAAGTACGTTTTACGCGGCTCATAACATAACGAATATTTTCATTATCACCACATACGATAGCCTTGCCTGCTTCTGGTAACGTTTCGACGAACTCACAGAAAGCGTTTAACAAGTTATCCATAGTCTTATAATGATCCATATGATCATCTTCAATATTAGTTATAACGATAGTATGTGGATGCAATTTTAAAAATGAACCATCGCTCTCATCCGCTTCCACAACTGAAAAATGGCCTTTCCCAAGGCAACTGCTACCTTTGAGATAATCTACTTCGCCACCGATAATTACCGTAGGGTCCGCATTAGCCTCCACTAAAATTTGTCCAATCATTGAAGTTGTAGATGTTTTACCATGCGCACCAGCTACTGCGATACCATCTGTTACATCTAATACAGCCTTTACAATATCAGAACGATGTAAAATGGTAATCCCTTGCTCTTTAGCGGCAACAATTTCAGGATTGTCTTCACGAATCGCTGTAGAACGAACTATGGCATCAACACCATTTACATATTCTTTATTATGACCGATATGCACCGTGGCACCCATATCTCTAAACTTAGAAATCACTGCAGATTCAGCAATATCTGAACCAGATACATCATAACCTTTTTGAATCAAAATATTCGCTATCGCACGCATACCAGATCCACCAATACCGATAAGGTGAATTTTGTGAATACCGTCTAACATAAAACCTCTCCTTGTTACTTTGCAATAGATAAAGCTAATTTTGCAATATCGTGAGCCGCATTCGGTTTTCCCAATTGCAATGCTCGGTCTCCCATTTGTGCCAACAAATCACGGTTGGCCATAAACATCTCGATTTCCCCTATTAAATCGTGAGCACTCAACATTTTATCTACAATCATATGCGCCGCCCCTTCTTGTACAAAGATACGTGCATTATAGGTTTGATGATCTTCCGCTGCGTATGGATACGGTATCAATACGGATGGAATACCGCGAACTGCTAATTCTGCAAGACCTATAGCACCAGATCTAAATACTGCTAAATCGGCTGCTGCTAGTGCTTTTGGCATATCATGTAAATACGGCAAAATCAAAGATGAACTACCTAAACCATCCCCATCGGTAATGCCCAATTGGGATAAAACAGATTCATATTCTCCGTTTCCCGTAATATGGATTAATTTAATACCTTTCACACCTTGGAAGTGTTTATGTACATCTATCATAGCATTGTTAATAGTTCTCGCCCCTCGAGAACCTCCAGCTATGAGTACTGTAAAGGTATCATCACTTAAGTTGAAATAGTTACGTCCCACTGTTCTCGAATCAACTAGCACATCTGGACGAACAGGATTCCCTGTATAGACTACGCGCTTTGCTTTAGAAAACGATGTTTCTGCATCCTTATAGCCTAAGGCTACCACATCAACAAAACGGCTCAGAATTTTATTAGTAATACCTGCTATGACATTCTGTTCTTGAATTATAGTAGGAATATTATGTAATGCTGCAGCCAAGAGAACAGGCCCACATACATAACCACCAGTACCAATAACCACATCAGGTTTAAACTTACAAACTATAGCATTAGCTTTTACAATGCCTAAAGCAGTTTTACCTAATGTGACTAATGTACCTAACGATAATTGACGCTGCAAGCCTTGCACAGAAATCGTAGTAAACTCTATCCCCTCTTTAGGAACTAATGTAGCCTCGAGACCTTGCTTGGTACCAACATATAACACCTTTGCATCAGGATTTTGTTTCATAATTTCCTTATATATAGTTATTGCTGGATATATATGTCCACCAGTGCCACCACCTGAAATAATAACACGTTTCATTAATGGTGTCCTCCCTCTTGCAACATATGAACACAACGTTTAAAGTCATCTCCACGCTCTTCAAAACAGCTGTACCAATCAAAGCTTGAGCAAGCCGGAGATAATAGCACAATATCGCCAGTCTCTGCCAATTTATAGCCTTGTTCTACGGCTTCTTTCATGGATAAAGCACGATAAATCGGCTTCACACCAGCCTCTTTTGCAGCCGTCTCAAAACGATCTGCTGCTTCCCCCATGAAAATAACAGCTTTAGTCTTCTCCTTAACTAACTCCATGAAGTCTTCTAAAGGCGTCATTTTATCATGACCACCAGCTAATAGAATAACTTGTTGATCAAAGGATTCTAATGCTTTAACCACAGAATCTACATTAGTCGCTTTAGAATCATTATAAAATGTAATACCATCAATCGTCTTAACGCGTTCTAAACGATGTTCAACGCCATGGAACTCATTAATAATACGATGAATTGTTTCTACAGGTACGCCCAATGCATGAGATAAAGCAATAACGGTCAATATGTTTTCAATATTATGACTGCCTGGAATATGAATATCTTCATCTGCAATAACAAATTTTGCTACCCCATCTTTAGCAATATAACATTGCCCATCAGCATAATAAGCGCCATTCTCTACGGCTTTTTTTTGACTAATTTTTAAAATATGACTAGGCGCACGATGTTCCATATCAGCTACAACGGGATCATCTATATTCAACACTAAATAATCTGTACTTAATTGATTTTCAAAGATGCGTTCCTTCGCAGCAATATAGTTTTCCATCGTCTTATGACGAGCTAAGTGATCTGGAGTAATATTGAGCATAATAGCCCCAATAGACCTAAAATGCTTGATTGTCTCTAATTGATAACTAGATAATTCAGCTACCAAAAAACCGTCTGCAGGCATAGAATACGCCACTTCACTAAGGGAATCACCAATATTTCCACCGACGTGAACTGGTTTTCCAGAGCCTTCTAGTACTTTAGTTAATAAGGTTGTTGTCGTAGTCTTACCATTTGTACCAGTAACAGCTACGATAGGTGATTTAGATACTTCATAAGCTAATTCTACTTCGCTGACCACGTCAATACCACGGGCATGTGCTGATTTTACAATCGGAATATCTAAAGAAATACCTGGAGAAATAACGATACGGTCCACGCCATCTAGCAAGGATTCATCTTGACGTCCTGTAATAATATTTACCCCTGCCGCAACAAGTCGTTTCTCCTCAGCCGTAGGCAGTGTCATAGGCTTATAATCATTTAACACAACATGCGCACCCACTTGGGCTAATACCCAAGATGCACCTATACCGCTGGCTCCAGCGCCAAGAACAAGTATATGTTTATCTCCATATTCCATCTATATCACCTAAATTATTTATAAAATTAATGTATCCTATCTAATAAGCATACCATTATTTACAATTTCCGTTAAGTATTATCTTATAAAGTTATAGTCGCTAAAAGTACACCAATAATGGCTAAAACAGCTCCACCAAACCAGAAACGATTAACAACTGTTTGTTCTGCCCATCCGGAAAGTTCAAAATGGTGATGAATAGGACTCATCTTAAATACACGCACACCACGTGTTTTGAAAGAAATAACTTGAATAATAACAGATAATGCTTCCATAACAAAAATGCCACCAATCACCACAAGTAGCAATTCTGTTTTAGTTAAAATAGCCATTGCTGCAAAGGCACCACCTAATGCCAAAGAGCCTGTATCTCCCATGAATACTTTTGCAGGGTTCACATTATATACCAAAAAGCCAAGACATACAGCTGCTATTATAGCGCCGAAGTACGCAACACTTTCAGCACCGATAGAATTTGTCATCGATGCAGCCATCAGACCAATAACAGAGAATGCTATCGCCGCCACTGCTGATGTACCACCAGCAAGACCATCAAGACCATCTGTCAAATTTACTGCATTTGTAGCTCCTACAATAATCAAAAATGCCAATACATAATAACCCCATCCCAATTGTAATTGTATATCTACAACAGGAATCCATAATGTGGTAGGAACAACCATAATCTCAGTAATGCAATAACAGAATACGGCTGCCAATATAAATTGTCCAAGTAATTTTTGCTTCGCTGTTAAACCAAGATTGCGTTTTTTCACAGCTTTTACAAAATCATCAAAAAAACCTAATAAACAATGCCCCAGTGTTAAGAATAATAACATTCCTGTGCCCACATTCCATGGTGCAAACAATGCCACGCCAATAATAAGGGCCACCATCATGAAAGCACCACCCATTGTTGGCGTACCGGCTTTTGCTTGATGACTTTCAGGGCCTTCTTCACGAATACTTTGTTGTGCGTGCAAAGAACGCAACATAGGAATAGCAATTTTACCTAGCACTACCGTAATGATGAAAGTCGCTACGAAGGCTAATAGAATGTGATTTATCATATGAATCCTCTACTTATTAATAAATAGGACGGCTAGATATAACTAGCCGTTACCTATTATTCTCGATCCTTTAATTCTTCAACAACGCGCTCCATTCGTAAACCTCGAGAACCTTTCACAAGGATAACATCCCCTTTTTCACGAATATCACTATATGCGTTGGCCATTTCTAAATGGCTGTTACAACGGAATGTAGTTAAACCTGCCTTTTTTGCTTCCTTTGCAATGAAGGCAGCAGCATCACCAAAGGTGAATACAATACTATAACCCTCTTCAGCAAGCAAATGACCGATTTCACGATGTGCTTCTTCAGAGAAGTCGCCGAGCTCGAGCATATCGCCTAGCATCGCAATTTTACGCTTACCTTCTAATTGGCCAAGTGCTTTAATAGCTTCTGCCATGGATGAAGGGTTTGCATTATAAGCATCATTTAAGATAACAATATCTTCAAATGGGACGATTTCTTGACGCATTGGAGTTCCACTAAACTCACTCAAACCTTTGCGAATTGTGTTAGATTTAATGCCTAGCACTCGACCTGCAACGATAGCCGCCAATGCATCATATACATTGTGTTCACCAATCATAGGTAAGAAGATATCAAAAACTTCATCATAACACTTACAAGTGAACTTAATACCGTCTTTTTTATAGCGCAAATGGCTACCAATACAAGTAGCATTCCGTTCAATACCATAGGTAATTGTTTTACCCTTAGCTAAACGATCCATAGCTTTTACATATGGATCATCTTCATTAAGGATAGCCACGCTGTTTTCAGGCAAGCAACGAATCAATTCACCTTTCGCTTCGGCAATGGCTTCTCGAGAACCTAAAAGCTCGATATGACTAGTACCAACATTAGTAATAATCCCCATCGTTGGTTCTGCAATCAAGGCCAATTCTTCGATTTGTCCGAGCCCACGCATACCCATTTCAACAACACAGGCTTCATGCTCAGCGGTCAAACGTAACAAGGTTTTTGGCAAGCCAATTTCATTATTAAAATTTTTCTCAGTTTTTAATACATTAAATTCTGTGCCAAGTACGGCTGCCACCATTTCTTTTGTCGTTGTCTTACCAGAGGAACCAGTAATAGCAACTACAGGAATATCAAAGCGGCGACGATGATATCGTGCTAAGTTTTGATATGCTACCAAAGTATTGTCTACCTCGATACAAGCAATACCTTCTACAGAACGTCCTTTTTCAACGATAGCCCCTGTAGCACCTTTTTCGATAGCCGCATTGATAAAATCATGACCATCAAAAGTATCACCTTTTAAGGCTACAAATAAAAAGCCTGATTCAATAGTTCTTGTATCAGTAGACACATCTAAAAACTTAATATTGTCGGTATGTGCACTCGTCCCCTGTGTGGCCTCCAGTACTTGAGACAATGTAAATTCTGCCATATTAGATCTCCTTGAGGGCTGCTCGCGCCTCTTCACGATCATCAAAATGGATCGTTTTATCCTTTAAGATTTGGTAATCCTCATGCCCCTTACCTGCAATGAGTACAATATCCCCAGGTTTTGCATGTTGTATTGCATGTTGAATCGCTTCCCTACGATCAACGATAACTTCATAGTGAGTTCCTTCTCGAAGGCCGTCTTTAACGCCGACTTCCACATCTTTAACAATTTGTACAGGATCCTCTGTACGTGGATTATCAGATGTAACATACACAACATCACCGTATTGTGCCGCAATGCGTCCCATAATAGGACGTTTGGTTGCATCTCGGTCACCGCCACAGCCAAAGACTACAATAATACGATTTTCTTGAATAGCCTTTGCTGTTTGTAAAATATTTTCTAACCCATCTGGTGTATGTGCATAGTCTACAACAACAGCAAATGGTTGACCTTCTTCAATCAATTCAAAACGACCAGGTACAGCACTAAATGTTTTCAACGCTTTATCGATGTCTTCCATGGAAATACCTTCTAATAGGCAGGCACCAATAGCTGCTAATGTATTATACACATTAAACAAGCCAGTCGTATTCATTGCAACTGTATAATCATGACCATCATAAGATACCGTGTAACAGCTAGACTTTGGCGTCATATTAACGTCATGAGCATTCAATGTGCCGCTACCCTCAATACTATAGGTAATGATAGGGGCTGTAGTTTTTTCAACAACCCGATGTCCATAGGCATCATCAATATTGATGACAGCACCCTTACCAGATTTTATCTGGTTTGGTTTGCTAACCTGTTCAAATAGTTTACATTTAGCTGCCAAGTAATTTTCAAATGTTTTGTGAAAGTCTAAATGATCTTGTGTAAGATTTGTGAATATAGCCGTATCATACTCAACACCAGATACGCGTCCCAAAGCCAATGCATGGGAAGATACTTCCATTACACAATGTGTAACGCCCTCTTCCACCATTTGATGCAAAATATGTTGTAAATCTACTACGTCAGGGGTCGTGTTATGAATCGGATATGATGTATCGCCAATCATGATATGAACCGTACCAATCACACCGACCTTATGACCTTGAGCTTTCAAAATATGACGAATCATATGAGTTGTAGTCGTTTTACCATTAGTACCAGTAACACCAATCATGCGCATGGAATTGGCTGGATAATCAAAAAAGTATGGCACACAAGACATCATAGCCGCACGTGTATCTTCAACAGTGATAACACAAACATCACTACTTATCTCAACAGGTTTAGATACTAATACAGCTACTGCCCCAGCCTCAACAGCTTTATTAACATAATCATGTCCATCGACAGTAGCACCATCTAAAGCAATAAATAAACTACCTGCTTTTACAGCACGAGAATCAGCGGTAACATCTAAAATTTCAATAGCTGTATTACCTTCTACATGCGGTGCATGTAAGGTTTTTACTATATCTTGTAAGTGTTTCATATACAATCTCCTTTACACGCAAAGGAAAGCAGCCCAATACGAGCTGCTTCGCCTGCTAGTCTATAATTTGCTGTTTCTCTTGTACATTACGTTCAGTAACAGCGCTTTTTGTGCTATAAACAAAAGAATCAGGCAAAACCATTCCTAGTTGTTCTTCTGCGATTTGTTGGATACGTACAGGAGACTTCAAGGAAGCCACTTCAACGTCCAATGCATCGTTATCTTTTGTTAATTGTACTACAGCTTGCTGTGTTTTAACTACCTCATAGCCCAACTTTGTACTGTATGCATTCATAACCATCATAATAAGCAAACATGCAACTAATGCAGCAATACCATATACAACTTGCCACATCATAGGACTTAAATCTAAAGCTACGTTTGCACTACGTCTTCTCCCTTGTGCAATAACCAACATATCACCTTTTACTTGGCCCACAACAGCCTTTCTCGCTAACATAACACTTAACCCCTTCCAAATCTACAACTTTACTGCTACGCGCAATTTAGCGCTTCTAGCTCTCGGATTAACTTCAATCTCCCCTATACTTGGCTCTATAGCCTTATTCTTTGCCTTTACAACTGCCTTGTGATTACAAACACACACAGGCAATTGTGGAGGACATATACATGCAGTACTTAACTCTTTAAAAGTTTGCTTTGTAATTCGATCTTCCAAGGAGTGGAATGTAATAACTCCAATCATTCCCTTTGGTTTTAACATCGATACAGCATCTACAAAACTATCATGCAAAATTGCTAATTCTCTATTTACTTCAATACGTATGGCCTGAAACGTCCGTTTTGCCGGATGAGGTCCATCTTGTCGCGCCTTTGCAGGTATTGCATTCTTAATAATTCTAACTAACTCACCAGTAGTAGTAATTCTTTTTTCTTGACGTGCTTCAACAATAAACTCGACAATTCGTTTAGCCCATCGTTCCTCCCCATAATCACGGATAATTTGCAGTAATTGTTCACTGTCATATTCATTGACAATTTCCTCTGCCGTGAGAGGTGCATCTTTATCCATTCGCATATCAAGAGGTCCATCATTCATATATGAAAAACCTCGTTCAGGAGTATCTAGTTGATAGCTGGATACACCAAGATCAAATATAAAGCCATCGACTTCATAAATGCCTGCATTTTGGAGGGCTTCTTTTAAGTTAGAAAAGTTTGTAGGTATCGTTAACACCTGACATTTCAAATCAGATAAACGCTGTCGAGCTACACTCAAAGCATCTTCATCTTGATCTAAACCTATAATCATGCCTTCTGGATCTAGCATCTCACCCACTGCGTGAGCATGTCCTGCCCCACCGAGGGTACAGTCCACATAAATGCCTTTTGGATTAGTTACGACAGAGTCCACCGTTTCACGTAAAAGTACGCTAGTATGATTAAATTCCATCATAGCCTCCTATAACATAATCCCTTCAAGCCCTTCAACTAATTCTTCCATGCTTTCAGCCACTTGCTCATCATAGAAATCGTATTTTTCACGGCTCCAAATTTCAACGTGGTCTCCAGCACCTACAATAACAGCCTGTTTATCGAGGCTTGCATATTCACGTAGTGGTACAGGAATGAGGACACGACCTTGTTTATCATATTCAAGCTCAGCAGCACTACCAAAAACAAAACGTTTTAAGGCACGCACGCTAGCTTTAGTGGAAGATTGTGATTGTAAAGCAGTGGAAATTTTCTTCCATGCCTCTTCGGTGTAAATAGCCAAGCAGTTATCTAGGCCTTTTGTAACGATGCACAAATCGCCTAGTTGTTCACGTATTTTCGCAGGTATAATCATCCGCCCTTTTGTATCAATGGTGTGATTATATTCACCCATGAACATACGTATCACCGCCTTTCTCTATTTCTTATCCACCACTATATGGTAAATTCTACCACAATTCCCCACCTTCTACAACAAAAAATCCATTTTTATCCCACTTTTTTATATTTTTCTTGTTTAATCTCTATTTTTCTCCACTTTTCTACAATACATATGTTCGATTAAATATTTAAAACTAATCAATTTAAACCACTCTCTACCACAATGATGAAATACCACGCCTTAAATGGACATAAACCCCACTTTTAGATGTATTATGTTTAGCAACTCAATGTATTATGTTTAGTAATTCATAAACGTTAAATATATTTAGGTCTATATTAAAAAAGCACAAAAAAACCTCATCAATGTACAACAATACATTGATGAGGTTTTGCCTCTATTTATATAGTTTTGATCTATAATATTAGAATTTAGATTCGATAGCCGCTTGAAGATCGCCTTTAGGCAAGAAACCAATTTTACGGTCTACTACTTCACCATCTTTTAAGATAACGAATGTAGGCAATACTTCAACTTGTAAGTTACGTGCTAATTCTGGTTCTTCATCAGCGTTTACTTTTACAAAGTTAGCTTTACCTTCAAGCTCACCTGCAATTTCTTCAATGATTGGCATCATACGTACGCAATAACCGCACCATGGAGCCCAGAAGTCAACAACAGTAACACCACCTTGGTTTACTAAATCTTGATATTCAGCAGTTTTTAAATCTTTTAATTCGCTCATTGTACCCTCCTACGGTAATTGAACTAATACACAATCTTGAATGACATGCAGATCTAAAGCATGTGCTTTTTCAACAACAGATGGTTTATCCGCCCCCGGTTGCAACCACACAACAGGAATGCCAAGTTCTTTGCATTCATCAAGTGCAGCTAACCCTACTGCTTCTGGTACAACAAAATCTACCACAGCAGGCACAACGGGAAGTGCAGAAAGACTAGAGTAACAAGTGTCTCCATCTATTTCTGCAATATTAGGATTGACTGGATATACTTCATATCCGTGATCTTTAAGACATTTATAAATCTTATAACCGAACTTTTCGGTTTTATGGGTAGCTCCAATAACGGCCCATACTTTTTGATCTAAAGCTTGTTGAATTGTCATTTCGACCACCTCTTATATACTATTATAAATGAATATCGAACATTGTCAATATATTATATCGAATTATATAGTTAAAGAATTATTCTCTTTTAGCAAACATTCTATAACATAAAGCAATACTATTTTCTTACGTTATTCTTTGATTTGTATCTCAATCGTTTTCTGACTAAGACTAGGTAAATTTAAATCAATCTCAATTAATTCAGATAAACTGATTTCTCTACGACTTAATGTATGAGCTTCAACTAAGCCCCCTACAATAGCCAGCTCACCTAAAATTCTATTAGGAGACCACTGATTTTCACGCAATTCTCGAATAGTAATACTCTTTTGTCGCTTAGACAATCTATGTCCTTCAGAATCAATTAATAATGGAGCATGCCCATAAGAAGGTATTTGTATATTTTTAGAATTGAAACTGGTTTGTAATGTTTTATATAAATATATTTGCTGCCCCGTAGTCTCTAGTAAATCATCTCCACGAATGACCTCCGTTATCCCCATAGCAATATCATCCAGTACGACAGCTAAATTATAAGCATACATACCGTCACCACGACGCAATACATAATCATCTAATTCACCTTCCAAATGAATATGTTGAAAGCCTTGCCAACGATCTACAAAATCTATATCACAGGAATTAACGGCTAAACGAAAAGATGGCTCCTTAGACATCATAAACTCTTTTATCAATTTATCCTCTAGATGACGGCAATGACCATCATATCGATGTACTACCTCTCCTACATGGGGCGCCGAAGCAATAGAATGCAATCTTGTGCGATTACAAAAGCAAGGATAAATTAGTTTTTCTGATGCAAGATGTTCTAATACGTCTCCATAATATGTTTGTCGTTCACTTTGCCAATATGTTGATTCTGGTCCACCAACGCGAGGTCCTTCATCCCATTCAAATCCTAGCCACTCTAAATCATCTAATAGAGCTTCCCCTAACTCACGTTTAGAGCGTTGGATGTCTATATCCTCCATTCGCACAACATACTGCCCTTTTTGTTGCTTCGTAGAAATATAAGATAAGAGGGCTATCCATACATTTCCGAGATGGATATATCCTGTGGGGCTTGGAGCAAATCGACCTTTCATGATGCCCTCCTACAGTACAAAACAAGTGGCATATCCCGTAAACTTACACAGAATATGCCACTATACATGATATAAAACGATTATCCTAGAGAAATAATGTTATCGAATACCTTACCAGCGTCTTTAATTTTTTGTTCGTTCCCCATTGTACAAATATGATTGTCCTTCAATACTGGTTCAACCACATCTGCTAAAGCAACGATATCCTCTGGCTTACAAGCGATAACTTGTTTACGAAACTCTACCTTATCCTCTAGTTTAGCACCGCTAAAATACATTCCCATCGCACGTGGACCACGCAAGGCAGGAGTCATAGGCAAGTCCAAGGAGCTCATAGTACCGATAATATATTTACGCATCTCACGATCAGTCAACGTAAACTCACGAAGGTATTGAGGTAATTCTTTATATACATTTAATGTTTCTACCAAGTTTGGATCGCGATAGCTACAGAAAATCATATTACCATCGTCATAGAAGTTTGCGAAGGCACCGTAAGCACCGCCTTGTACACGAATACGAATCCAAAGATACTCATAACGTAAAATCGTTTCCAATACACTCATTGGGCCTACGTGTTTATACCCATGGTCTATAAAGTTACCACCTTGAGCTACGTATTGAACCTTACCAGCTGTAACGATACCATCATTACCAGACAAACGTGTAATTTTTAATGTATCATTACTTAAGTCAGTAGTATCCCAGGTTTCAATCAATGGTTTCATGAGATTTTCAAAGGCTTCTAATTCTCCTTCTTCACCAACGAACATGATATCCACATTATTAGCGCGGAAAATCTTACGAGCCACATCAGCTAATTTTTCCGGCAATAATGGTAATGCCGCAGGATTAGAAGCCAATTCGCTAATCTTTTGATAGTAACCAAAGTTACCATTATCTCTAAATTTACCAACTGCAGATACTTGTGCCATAACACGTTGACTTACAATGGAGTTGCCACGACGAAACGCTTCATTATCCCAAATAGCTTTGCTTTCTTGAACAAGTTCGGTCAAGCGTCTATGGTCACTATAATCTGCTTTTTGTACTACTTCGTTAATCAAACGGCATAAGTCAGGTAATTTAGAATGCAAGGATTTAGCTCGAACAATCATGAGAGGCGTAAATTCATCACGCTTACCATCTTTGCTAATAGCCGTAATATCTGAGCTTAAACCACCAAGATTCATATTGATATCTTTCGCCAATGCTTCGTAGCCACGTTCAGATGTGTTGATACGACCGATAATATCACTTAGAATATCGGCATAGAACAACTCATCTTCTGTAAGACAACTTAAATTAAAGTAAAGACCTACATAGTTGATGCCTTTTGTGAAAGTAGGTACAAAATGTACTGTAGTATTGCCAATTTTACTTTCACGACGTTCTACTTCTTCAATATTAGGATTTAAATCTGATAATTCAAGCAATGGAATCGACGCTAATGCTTCGTCGCTATCTGGAGCCTCTTGACGAAGTTTAAGTCGTTTTGTTTGCTCTACAATCGCTTCGATTTCTTCTGGAGTCATCTTAGCTTTTACAGAAGCTAAATATTCTTTAACCTCTGCATCCTTGCGCTCTTGAAGACCACGTTCAGGATAAATAGAAACAAGCACTTTATGATTGTTATTTAAGATAGATTGACGAATTAAATCTTCAAAGTACGTACCGGATAAGCCCTTGCGAATATTCACTAATGCTTCTTCGTAGTGTAATAACTCAAGTGGGTCATTGTCATATAGCCAATTATCCATCATACGGATAACATAAGCAAGACCAATTGGGCGACCACCAAAGTCGCTTTCACGAAGAGCAAACTCAATGCTATTCAAAGAAGCTTCTAATAATTCTTTATCTAAACCGTTATCACAAAGTTCTTGCAATGTAGATTCCACAATACGCTGCAAGTCAGCTTGTTTATCGAGATTAGAACCAGTTGCTTGCACGGTCCACAAAGGTTGACGAATGCTATCAAGATAATAACCACTCACATCAGAGCCGATACCGGCTTTCACCAAAGCCTGTTTAAGAGGAGCCGCAGGAGATGTCAACAATGCATGTGTTAATACCTCAAAAGCCAAGCTATGCTCAGGTGTTACATCAGGTAAAACATAGGCAAAGGAATGTAAAGTTCGGTTGTCGGTTGGCTCTTCAGAACCTACGCTATATGGATAACTTACCACTTTACCTTCCGTAAATGGCGTTTGTATACCAACCTCTGTATTAACCTCAATAGCATCAAAATGACTTAAGTACTCATCATTCAAGAATGCCAATTGCTCTTCAATATTCATATCACCATAAAGGAAGATATAACTATTGGACGGATGATAATGAACTCGATAGAACTCTTGGAACTCTTCATAAGTTAAGTCTGTAATATGGTCAGGATCTCCACCAGAATCAACACCATAAGTGGTATCTGGGAAAAGTTCACGCATCATTTGGCGTTCTAGAACGGAATCTGGAGAGGAATAAACCCCCTTCATCTCATTGAAGACAACGCCTTTATAGGTAAGTTCATCGTCCGCACGATCTAATTCATAATGCCAACCTTCTTGCATTACGATTTCCGCATCTTCACGAACTCGTGGATACAATACAGCATCAAGATATACGTCCATTAAGTTGTGGAAGTCTTTATCATTCTTGCTAGCTACAGGATACATTGTTTTATCAGGGTAAGTCATAGCGTTTAAGAACGTATTTAAAGATCCCTTAACAAGCTCAACAAATGGCTCTTTTAAAGGAAACTTACGAGAACCACATAAAACGGAATGTTCCATAATATGTGCAACACCAGTACTATTATGTGGTGTTGTTCTAAAAGCGATATTGAATACTTTATTAGAATCTGGTGAATCAATATAAATTAAACGAGCACCAGACTTTTCATGTTTCATTTCATAAGCGGTACCATTGATCTCATCAATGCGCTCAATGCGGTCAAGGCGAAAGCCAGAATAAACCTTATTTATTTCCATGCTGTCCCTTCTTTCTATACTAATATAATGATTTCTCTCTGAATAATTTATTATATCATATCGATGACTCTATATATAGATGTTAAGAATAATTATCGAATTATAAAACCCCATAGGCAAGTATTCCCATGGGGTTCATATTATTTATTATGTTGCATCTGCCACTTTTGATTGCGACGCAAGGTTAATAAGCCTTCTAACACGGCTTCGAATTGTATAAAACTCAATGTATATGGTTGATACATATCTGGTACAACCTTGTAAGTAATAGTAACCTCAGACTTATCGTAATCATAGAAGATACCATGTAAATTACTCATTGTTGTGTAACCAGTTTGAGCTTGTTCCAATGTTGGAATAGGCTGATTTTTTAGATTTCCTAGTAGATCGCTAATGAAACCTTCCTTACGACCTTGGTCATTGAGCATTTCATCCATAAAACTACGTAGACTATCCATGCAATGATTAACCTCGTTGATCTAACAATAAGCCATTATGAATTACACGAACAGCATCTTTTACGCGATCTTCAGCAACAAGACAAGAAATACTAATTTCAGAAGTAGAAATGATTTCAATATTGATACCTTCTTGGCTCAAAATATCAAACATTTGCGCAGCTACACCAGGCTGTCCTAACATACCTGCACCAATAATAGAAACTTTAGCCATTTTTTCGTCAATATTAACAGCTTCAATATCTACTGCTTTTTGTAATTCGTCTAATACTTCTCGAGCCAATACTACATCATCCATAGCTACTGTAAAGATAAGATCAGTTTTTGGCTCTCCCACGGAACGGATAGATTGAACAATCATATCTACATCAACGTTTCTAGCAGCTAATGCTTTGAATACAGTCGCTGCAACACCTGGTTTATTTTCAACGCCTACAAGGGCCACTTTTGCTGTATTTGTGTCATCAGCTACGCCAGTAATTACGTGTTTATTTGCTTCCACAGTATAATCCTCCCGAATAATAGTACCTGGTTTATCACTAAATGTAGAACGCACATGAATCGGTACACCATAACGGAACCCCATTTCTACGGCACGAGGCTGCATTACACCTGCACCAAGGCGCGCCATTTCAAGCATTTCGCCATACGTTACTTCTTCTAATTTGAAAGCTTCCTTTGCTACGCGAGGATCTGTAGAATATACGCCGTCTACATCCGTAAAAATCTCACATACATCCGCTTTCATAGCACCTGCCAATGCAACAGCTGTTGTATCAGAGCCACCACGACCTAATGTCACCATATCACCATATTCAGTTATACCTTGGAAACCAGCAACTACTACTATTTTACCTTCATCCAAAGCTTCAAATACACGATTAGGATCAACGCCCAAAATACGGCCTTTATTAAATGTATCACTACTTGTAATACCCGCTTGATCACCTGTTAAGGATATAGATTCCTGACCACGTTCGTTAAAAGCCATTGCCATCAATGCAATTGTCACTTGTTCACCTGTAGATAACAAGCGGTCCATTTCACGACCATACGGTTTGGATGTAACTTGTTTAGCTAAGGCCACCAAGTCATCAGTTGTATCACCCATAGCGGATACAACAAGAACGATTTTATCGTCAGCTTGCTTCTCACGAAGAACGCGATCAACAATATTAAATATTTTTTCTGGTGTAGCTACGGAACTACCACCAAATTTTTTAACGATTAAGGCCACAATAATCCCTCATTTAACTATGTTTACTAAATATCAATATGCATATACTTTACCACAAACAAATAGCACTGTAAAGGGATGCACAGCAATTAATCCACTGGAGTGATACAAAACTCTTTTTTATGCGGACATTAAAAATAAAATAATATGTCTATAATTTAATGAGTATACATTAAATAGTCATATCTCATATTATGCATAACACTATTAAGTATCTATTATTGATAGTTTAAATTACGTTCTTATCACACGATAAGAAACATATAGATATACAAAAAGACCAGCCCTAGGACTGGTCTTTATTAGTTGTAATAGTTAATTAAGCAACTACGATATCTTTTTCGGATTCCCATAAACCATGGATATTGCAGTAAGATACAGCAATCAATTTACCAGATTTTTTCAAGGAAACTGCCAATGTACCTTCAGAAATTGCATGTACTGGGCCTTCGTTTGCAGTTGCACCATCACCATGTACGTTGAAGGAAATTTCACCAACTTCAAATGGCAATTGAGTACCTTCAGCTACAAAGTATAATTTAATCCATTCAATGTGATGTTCTACAGTGTTTGGATGTGCAATATCTTTACCTACGGATAAAGTAACGTGGAATGTTTCACCTGCTTTTACAGTATCAACTGTTTCGATAACAGGAACGTGTTTTTCAGTAGCGAAATCGCCAGATTTAATGTAATCATGTACAGCCATAGTTAACCTCCTGGTTAGTCTTATATACATACTTAATGTCAAGAATATTGAGCACCTCTGTGCTTATAACTATATTATACATTTTCGATATAGTTTTAGCAAGGTCTTTTTCGATTTTTTTCGATTTTTTTGAATTAAATCAAAATTCTATTCCTTTAGCAGCTTTTATGCCCTTTTCATAAGCATGCTTTACTACCTTCATTTCTGTTACAGTATCCGCCATATCAATGATTTCAGGTTTAGCATAACGCCCCGTCAAAACAACATGAAGTCTTTTAGGCTTATTTTTTAGCATTTCCACTACAGAATTCACATCAATAAGCTCATAATTAATAGCATTATTTATTTCATCCATAACAATTAAATCCCATTTGTCGGAGTTTACTTCCTCTACCAATGTACGCCAAGCGGCTTGTGCTGCTTCTTTGTGGCGAGCAAGCTCAGCTTCCCCTACTTCATTACGGTTATAGTAAATAAAGCCTTTTCCCATGGAACGAATTTCAACTTGATCACCTAGTTTGGCAAGACCTGCCAATTCACCATAGCCATTACCACTCTTAATAAATTGTAATATAAGAACTTTAAAACCTTGTCCAACAGCACGTAAAACAACACCCAATGCCGCTGTTGTTTTACCTTTACCATTGCCTGTATTAACTAGAATTAATCCACGTTCTTCCATAATAGCTCCTTTAATACGAACTAATACATCTACACATCTATAACTTTTGGGCTTTATAAGCAGCACATGTATCAACAAAGTGTTGTGCCCCTTCATCAGAGCCAGCAAAGTTCAAATGTAAGTAAGAAGCTAATACATTTTTTGTTGCATAGCCGCCGTCATACGATTGAGGTTTACGGCCTCCTTCTAAATGAAAAGCCCATGGGAAGTCATCTATAGTTGGCTCCATTGTAGAGAAATGGAACTCATGACCACGTATAGCTGTATTCATAGCACCTAGCAAAGTATCTCTCTTTGCAGTTGCTGTAACATAGCCCACCTTTTGAAGCTTTTGTTGCATCACACAATTGGCAGGTACAATACCTACAGTTTTATATACAGAACCTTCAAAGTCATGAATGCTTTCACAAAGATACATAAGGCCACCACATTCGGCATAAATAGGCATACCTTGTGCATTAGCTTGGCGGATAGATTCCTTCATAGACTCATTGCTAGATAACTGGAATAAAAACATTTCTGGGAAGCCACCACCGAATACAAGTCCGTCTACATCAGGAATTACCGAATCATTAAGCGGACTAAAATAAACAAGCTCAGCCCCTTTTTCCTCTAACGCAGCAAGACTAGCAGGATAATAAAAAGAGAATGCCTCATCATAAGCTACACCGATTTTCACACGTTTTTCAATGGTTTTAACATCTATAGCATCTGGTAGTTCGATAGTTGGTGCATTGGTAGCAATTTCCAATAGTGCATCGAGGTTTACCATCTTCTCGACAGCTTCTCGAATCGTATTAATCGCCTCTGTTGGATCGATTTCAGTAACTGGTGTAAGTCCTAAATGACGCTCTGGTGAATGCATACGATCATCACGGTAAATAGCACCAATAACGGGTACGCCAATTTTATCCATTCCTTCACGAACCATACGCTCATGATTAGCAGAGCCTAAGCGGTTTAAGATGACACCACCAAAATTTACCTCTGGGTCATAATCACGGAAACCCTTAGCAATAGCAGCCGCACTTTCACCCATAGCCTTACAATCGATAACAAGCACCACTGGTGCATTTAACTGTTTAGCAATTTGAGCAGTAGAACTCACACCTTCTCGACCACCATCGTAAAGGCCCATAACACCTTCAATAATGGCAAGGTCTACATCATGTGCCATTGTAGCAAAAAAAGGAGTCAATTTATGAGGTGGCACGAGCCATGTATCTAAATTATAGCTGTCACGGCCGGATGCAATTTTATGAAAGCCCGGATCAATATAATCCGGGCCCACTTTAAAAGATTGCACCGTACGTCCACCATTTGCATAAGCGGCCAATAAGCCAGCTACGATAGTTGTTTTACCAACACCAGAATTAGTGCCAGCAATGACAACACGTGGAATCTGTACTGTGTTCATAGATATTACCTCGTAATACGATGTGTTTGTTAACGATCCTTGCGTTTTGCAAGAATTGTAGATAAGTAGTTGAGTTTAGTATCTTTTGGCATATTATCTAAACCTATAAATACTTGCTCATCAGGCAAGCCTACACGGCTAATCATAACCGCATCATCTGCCATATTATGTTTAATCAAGGTTTCTTGTACTTCATCAAAGTTTTTATATACCTTCATGATAACTGCATCATCTGCAACAGCTAATACAGCATCGATTTTTTCTTTAGGCGCTGTAGCTGGAACGATGGCCAATACCTCTTCCTTCTCTACAATTGGATAGCCAAGGTGAGATCCGATAGCACAGAATGCAGTCACACCAGGAATTGTTTCAATTTCATGACCTGTATTTTCAATCAAACGATATACATACATATATGTACTATAGAACATCGGGTCACCTAATGTTAAGAATACAACACTTTTACCTTCATCTAAGTAAGACAAGATAACGCGTTTAGCCTCTTGCCAGCCTTCCTCTTGCGTAGAATCATCCAACACCATTGGGAATACAACGGGAACGATTTCTGTATGTTCTTGTATATATGGGGATGCAATATCAAGGGCTACGGAACCATCTTTCTTTTCTGTTTTAGGTGTGATAATAATATCTGCTTCACCTACGATGCGAGCAGCTTTCACAGTCATCAATTCAGAATCGCCAGGGCCTACGCCAATACCATATAATTTACCTTTCATGGGTATCTCCTCTTCTTATAGCTACACTCTATTTATAATTGCAATATCTTTTATTATAACTAATTTATGCAATATATACAAAGGCACTATTTAATATTTGGTATTGTAGGACGATGAGCACTACGTTTGCCATACAAATCATCGATACAATCTTGTAAATGCTGACGGAAGATATCTTGAATTACTTCGTACTCACCTAAACCAGCATTGATTGGTTTAACCTCATAACCTGCTTCAGCGAGTTCATTCACTATACTATCCTCTTCATCGCCAAAGAGATCATTTTGCGCATGATCACCAAGGACTAATAATAATGGATGTAAATAAATCGTATTTGGGCGCTTACCATCGAGCCACTCCCAAGGTGTTGCTACGTCGGCCACATAAGGAGCATTCTCTAGCACAGCGATACGTACATTCGTAAGACCAGCACGAATCAATTTGAACTGTAAATTACCATACGAGGAGTTTCCAGAGCCAAGACCTCCATGACCAACCATTAACAAACCGTCATCCTTAGAAATATTAAGAGATTTAATGAAACGGTCAATCAAGATTTGATAATCATCTGGATGCTCTTCTTGTCCCATGTAGTATACGAGAGGTCTACCTACACGCAACACTTCAAGTTGTCCTTCACCCTCATGAGCAAGAATATTATTTTTCAATTTATCGAACTCCTCACCACCGGTGAAATGGAATGGCTGCACATATACATGTGTATAACCTTCTTGAATCAGTTTTTCTAACGCCCCTTGTTCAGTAGGAATCTCAATACCACGATCACGTAATCGCTTAACGATGATACGAGACGAAAAAGCTAATTCCACTGTATAATCTGGATACGATTTACGAATATGTTCTACTACGGAATCGATATTATGTTCACGAGCACTGTCCACAGTGGATCCAAAAGCAACAACTAAGATAGCTTGTTTCATGAAAGTCTCCTTATATTAACTAATAATGTATCTTAATCATACCATAGACCATCCTTTAGGGGCATACCGTGGTACGTATAAAATAGAAATTATTCTTATCTTTCATGGTGAAAGTAAAAATCCTCCTCATTGGATATCCAACAAGGAGGATTTTTATTAATGTGAAGGAGTAGAGTAATGTATGTTTAATTATGTAATAGCAAATATCAAGAAATCAAACCTTGCGCTTCTAAACGAGAATTTGTCATAACGGGTTTTACAGATTCACGAGGCATGGGGCGCTTCCGATCAGACATACGGATAGCTTGACCTAAATGTTTCAAGAACAAATCTTGTACATATGGGTTTTCCCCAAGTCCTTCATTCCAGATATCTACATTGTAACCTTCCTCAGCGAGTAAAGCATAAATGGAATCGGAGCGTTCCCCGCCAAGGTAATCCATTAAATGTGTAGAACCAATGAGAGCCAATGGTACAACTAACAAATCTTTATGCCCCATACGATCCAAGAAAGTAAGAGCTTGTTTGAAGGTAGGGAAACCATTTGTAGTAAATACTACTACGTTTGGCGCTGCTCCATACATAGCCTTTAATTGCAAAGTACTGAACTCTAATTGATTTTGACCATTCGCCATGAGTACAACAGATTTATTAAGTGCTTTTGTATTAACATGACGAACAATGCTTTCTAATGTTGCTTCATAATCATCGGCATAATTTTTTACACCTAAAGAGGTAAGCAATGGTTTACCAATATTAACCTGACTAAAACCATATTCATTGCTATGTAAAAATTTTAATGCTTGTTTGCGCATTTGTTGGTAGCACTGATCTGCCACCAATGTAATAGGTTGAATGTACACCTCATCGATACCCATACGAGCGAAATCTTGCATAGCCTCTGTGAAAGAAGAAATCTTATCCTCGTACTTCTCATTCCACTTCTCTACTAATGCATCAGATAAGAATACACGGCGTACCTCCATATCACTATACATGGAACGTACTTTTTTCTCTATACTGCCAATGGATTTCTCCACAGCATCTTGGTAAATTGATCCAAAGGATGCAATAATTATGCCTTTCATATGTGACCTCCATATTACTCATACATGAAACAACTTTCACAATTGAAAATTGTTATCAACTACTATGTAATAATAGTACAAAATTAATCTATAGAAGTCAATGAGAAAAAATATCAAAATCAACAAAAATAATGTATAGCCGATGCTACACTACAAAAAATATAATAATGAAACTAATTCGACTTACAAAGATATCATACATTCTCTTGTCACCAGCTGTGATCGTACCACTGCGATTACGTCGCCATAAATTATATACACAAGCAATACAAAGAATTATTATTAAAATATACTTCAAATCTATCATATAACTAGGCAACGCAATATAACCACTAAATAATGTAAGTCCGAAGAAACAATTCCCTAAGATACCAATTACAACTTTAACTATTCGCTGTCTAGCTATGATGACTAAATAATTTACCATTAATAAGCCAAATAGACCAATTACAATATTTTCAAACATACCAAATTACCATAAAAGAAGTTATTATGAATACAGACTATTATCTCTCCATAATAATTAGATACATTATTAGCTTCTACGAAAAATCTTAACAATAAATTTACTAATCATTCAACATCTTCTCTTGTTCCATTAGTTAAATTAGTACTATCTAATAGCGACATACCACAGACAACAAAAACTTTCTTATACTAAGCATTAATTTATATAATCATTCGATATAACCTTATTTAAAGCATATTATTGTACTCAGAGAATAAAGGTTTAATAATCGTTTAAAGTGAAAGTAAAAATAAGCCCTATTAAATATTTCACATGAAAATTTTTGAGCTCTAACAACATAAATAGTAAGCCTATATCAAGCAGATAATAACTAGGTCATAACTTATTTGGTTCTATATAGGCCAAATCTAGCAAATGCTACTACATTTGGTATCTTATCGTCCATTAGGATCTATGGTTAGATACCAAGACCTTTTAAAAACTAAATGATAAATTACAAATAGATTAATAAACGGTAGTATCAAGCCAACAAGCCATAATGAACTTAATAAGCAATCATGAAGACGTCTTATTGATAATGTAATAATCCCTATGCTTGGCCATATATATATTATTAAGAGATTAGCACCGTTTATTAAAGATACACCAAAAAAATCAATACTAAACTTAGAAATTGAAGTGAATAAGAAGAGCAAAATAGATACAACAAAATTTGCCCCAATCACACCTGCAATGTATTCTCTCCTATTTGCTCGACCACTTATATAAAACAATTTAGAAAAATATACTTTATATACGTTATCAAAAAAACTCTCTTTATCTTTGTTTACTCCACTATTTATCAAAGGACAATTACCATAAGCAATAAAGTAATCATCAAACTTATTAATACCATGAGCATATCCATAATTATTATTAACATCTTCACCTAAGGGTAAAGAAAATAATAATAATATAAGAGTTATAAAGAAGTTTTCTAAAGTTATGTCGAAAATTGAAAAAATTTGAAAAGTCGATGTTATATCTAACTCATAGCTGTTAAATAATAATTTTAAAATACTACAAATGACTAAAATTAAAACTATTCCCCAGCGTGATAATCCTATATCATTCACTCTTCTAACTAAAGATCCGATTATAACAAACATACCAATTATAACCAAAAGATATGGAAGTATTTTCACAAAGAAACTACTCTTATCACTTCCTAAAAATGCTATAAGAAATAAAAAAATATATATATTTATTATGGTTCCAAGAACCGCAAAAATATAGGGTGCCCGTCCCATACGTTTATTTATAACTAAACAATATATATTTTTTTTTAATAATTGCCACTCTTTTGATAAACTCACTAATAGGACCTCTGAATTTCATTAAAATATTGATTAAAAATATCATTTGGAATATGTTGAAACTTTTCTTTATCAATTAGTATCTCTTTTCCTCCATTCGTTTTCTCACGAATAAAATAAATATATCCAGGATCATTATTTGAATAGTAAAGACGACCTTCGTTAGGATGTAATTTATGATATGCTATAGCCATCTGACTTAATCTATTTTGATATCCATACCGCTCTTTAATCATTTCATTCATTTCAGGTGTATTAACACTAGGTACTTTTATATCTTGTGAAAGACGTATCCGGATATCAGTAATTCCTTCACCATAAGCGAATGGTCTTTGACGAACATTGTTTTTAGGGAGTTTTTTAGACAATAAATCATTATAGAGTGATTGATCAAATCGATAATCTATCACATCTAACACACCAGTACGTAATGGTCCTTTATCAATCGTAATAGTTTTATAATACACTTTTAAATGTGGCCGTTTAAAATCAACTGAAAAAGAATTATTATCGGAAACAGCCAAAGATGGCTTTTTAGGCAACGTAAACAACGAGTCTTTCCCCTCTGCTTTCGACGTTTTTTCAAACGGATTTTTTATTATATCTCTTACACCTATATCTAATCCTAAGGCCCCTGTTACTCCATTGACAGAATCATTCCTAAGTGCGCCATAACCTATAAGGCTCGAACTAATTTCAGTGCCTTTTGGAAGCTCTGAAGCTACTTTTCCTTCAAAGCTTGTCGCTCGATTATACATCGGTGCCGCTAAATTATATGATGAAGCTCTATTCGCAGCAAATGCTTTCCCCTCAAAAATTATATAATTCATAGTCATAATTCCATTAGCAGGATGTACCTCATATCCATTATCAGCCATATAATCTCCAAATTCTGAAAAAGAATAGACCGCTGGTTTATTAGTATACTCAAACGCCCCTGTATTAACATCATACACTGCATTAGTACCATCTGATAAAGTAATAGCTTTATGACCATTATCAACTAGTTTATCACCATAATTATCATAAACTCTAGCATAAGGACTATTATTTGCATAATGTGTATCATCAGACGAATAAATTGAAGATATCCATGCATTAGGTTCCCAATTAGAATTACCACGTTCTAAATTTGAACGTGTAGCATAGGCAGCATCTGCAGAAGTACTGTTTAATTCTGCCAAATACATTAATGTATAATTCATCCCACCATCTAATATACTTTCATCAGGTAGCCAGGACGATAAAGCATATGCGACACTACCATCTACAATTTCCTTTTGATCATTCTCATCTCCTAAACGATGTACCGTTCTATAATTACTTAATCCAGCCCACTTACCAATAATCTCAGATATTCTATGGTTTCTTGCATACCCCTCTTCATAAGTAAATGCGCCTTGTAATTCTGATAACATTTGTTGCTGTTCTTCATGTGTCAACCAGTTATTATTTGTTGCAGACAATGAAACACTTTGTCCAGTATCATTTATAGAAAAAGCTTTTAATAAGGTAATACTAGCTATCTTTCTAATTCCAGGGTCCTTAATATTTTTTAACGTATTATTAATTGTACTATTAACTGTAGCACCTTTTATACCATTTAAAATATTGTCCCCTGACACTGATGATATTGCCCCAGCAAAACCAGCATGTAAAGCAATTCTATACACCCCATTTTCATTCCATTTTTTAGATTCTTTAATATATTTTTGCGCTAAATCTTCTTTACCTTCTTGACTAGCTAAAATTGCTTTAATTGTTAGTTCGCGAGATTTTTTTAAAGCTACATCACCAATTAGCTTATATCCATGGTCAGAAATTTTAGATAAAAGAATTTGTTTTTCTTCTACTGTTTTCTTATCAAAAATTGGTGCTAATTTATTGAGTACTTGTTCTGTATCATGATTAATTTTATCTAAGGATTCTTTCTCAGCAATTTCAATGATACCTTCACTTATAGCTGAATGTGTAGTTGATTTAGAATTACCTTTCACAGGAATTCCCATTTTAGGGCTGCCAGTAATACCTATCGGATTATTTTTAGAGCGTTTAGTGGTAGATAAACTATATCCAGATGTCTTTGCTGAATAGGATGCTTCATTATGAATATCATTCATTTTTAAAGAATTAGAGGATAAGTTATTCTTGGATTTATCAGGACTCCCTTTAATTATACCACCTTTAAGTGTAGTTGAATTATTTACCTGTACATTATATCCGCTATCACCTGCGTATATACCAGCTTGGTCTGTGACACTTGCATAATGACTGTCTGTAGTGCCTCTAGAATTATCAAACCCAACTCTTACAGGTCCACTCATTCCATAAGATACAGATATACCTTTATTTTTACTTATTTTATGGTAGTCATTCGTATCTTGTAAACTTTCAATATTCAAATTATGTCCAACTTTTGTGGTCACACTTTCACCGATGACCTTAGAACCAATAATTTCTGTATCATTTCCAGAGACAGTATTGACTTGTTTACCACGAATAACAGTTCCAGTATGCGTCTTAGTTGTCTCTAATGCATTTTCTTTACCTTTATACACATTAGCATCTAAACCAATAACACCATTACCGTGAGGACTAACTGTGGCACCAACAGACCATCCTGAGCTTGTATATGTATCGCGTTGTACTAAAGAGTTCGTTCCTGCATCTATACTTAAGTTATTTGATGCATTTAGATTAACCTTTGGAGCCTCTACAATACTACCTTTAATATGAATATTTCCTTTGTCACTACTATCACTATCTGCAGTAATACTTACATTATTTTTGCTCCCTATAGAACTACCTATATAATTTTCTTGATTAAGTTCACTATGCTGTTTAAATTTACTTGAACCAATACCTACTTGTATATTGAGTAAACGATCTTTTTTAATTCTATTATTTACATTATTAATCGCTGTTCTTACATCTGGATGCATAGCATTGCTCTCTTCAGGATGTTCTGCCTGATATACTTTATTAAGTTCATCAGCCTTAGCAAGTATATCTTTTTCTTTTTCTACAAGTTTTTCTATCTTAGCATTTTTATAAGAAGTCCCATCATTATAAGCATGTTTTAAAGTATTTGCAGCCTCAAGATACTCTAATGTTGATAAGTTGCTATTTTTTCTAGAGTTAGCACGCTTACCAAATTGCTGAACAGCATTCAATTCATTAACAATTTGACCACCAACACTTACAGTAAAACCTGAACGCTTTTCTTCGTGACTTTGAACTACATGTGCAGTATTATGTTTTCCATCAACCGTTACATTTTGAGCAGATAAGTCTATCGGTTTATTACTAAAATAGTTTGTTGTTGTACTGTGAATTGAATTACCAGCACTAACATTTATCTCGCCCTTAGAGGAAGAAATATTGGTAGCAACTTGATTTTTATATGTTCCATCTGTTGTATCAGTCACTTTCTTACTACCAATAGTAAATCCTATACCAGCGCCCATTAACCCAGATTTTTTACTATATTGATAAACATCATCACGATGAGTTTCTTCACCCGAATCCGTACGCACGTCATTACCTGAAGATACGGATACATCTTTTGTTCCCAAAATATTAGAACCTGTTACCGAAACATTGCGATTAGCTTTCACATTAATCGTATCTCCACCAATTGTTGAAGATAAAACACCTGTGCGTTCATGATCTGTACGTATGATATTAATTGTACGAGATAGTAAACTCTTTTCTTTGTATTTTAGACCATATTCATCACGACTATAACTTTGCCCATTTGTAATAGTAACATCATTTCCGGCTTCAACAGATGTGACACCATGTTCACTATTAACAATACCATTGCGGATATTTACATCATTTCCTGCTCGTAAAGTAACATTACTATCACTTAAAATAGCTGTACCTAATTCAGTACGACGATCTGTGCGATTATAATTCTCACTATTAACAGTCATATCCTTTTTAGCGGATAATGCCTCTGTTGTTAAATTAATATTCTGACCAGCCTCAATCGTTGCTTTAGAATTATCTCCAGTATGAACAATAGCACCTTTAAGGTTAACATCTCGTTTAGCAGATAAAACTAAATCGCCTTTTTCTCCTACACCTATAGTTCCTTGGCGACCAACAATATCGTGATGTTGTAATCTATTTACATGAGCACCTACATTAATATCACGACCAGCATTAATATTAACCTGTTTCTCACCATGAATATTACCAGTATTTATTACGTCTTGAGATGCCTTAATAGTCACTTTACGTCCATCTATACGGCCTGTATTTTCTACATCATTAGCCCCTAATACAATTGTATCTGCAGTCATAATGCCTTGATTTAGAATATCTGTATTAGTATTGCTAACGATAGCTTTGCCACTTATAATACCCCCCATTGCATCCATAGATTTAGCAGTCTGTTTGGCTAAATACACTTTAGGATACAAAACT
>NZ_KQ960806.1:0-87495 GCF_001553335.1 Veillonella parvula
ATTTGTCGCAATATATTTTACAATTCATCATATAAAATAATTACAATAATAAAGATAGCAGATGAGTGTAAAAAAAACAATTATTTGAAAGTACTACTATAAATGCTTTATAATTATATAGTTAAAAACATTTTTTCTGAGGATTGGGTTTTATGGGAGATTATAACTACAAGTTGGACGTTTTTGAAGGTCCCCTTGATCTGCTCTTGCATCTCATTGAAAAACATAAAATAGAAATTACCGATATTCCTATCGTTGAAATAACGAGTCAATACTTGGCATATCTAGACAATTGGAACCATTTTGATATTCATTATAGTAGTGAATTTCTTGTTATGGCATCTACCTTATTACAGATTAAATCACGCATGTTATTACCTAAGGCTGAACCTGAGCCTGATGAAGCAGAGGATCCACGTGACGAGTTGGTAGCAAAATTAGTAGAATTTAAGAAAATTAAGGATATTACATCTCTATTAATGGAGCGTACCGCTGTATCTGCGAATATATTTAGTCGTCCTGAAGAAACGAGTGTGCTTGGATTAGATAGTGTATATAATTTGGAACTTTCACAGTTATATCAAATTTTTTATCAAACTATAAAACGGGCTAAAGAGTTACCAGAAGAAGAGACAATTCGTGAGGTAAAGGTTGAAAAGGATACGTATAGTTTAGAGGACATGATTATATCCTTGTCTAGTCGTATACATCGTGGCGAATGTCTATATTTTAGGGAGTTATTAGTAGCAATTGATACGAAAAGTGGTATGGTAACTATCTTTATGGCTGTTTTAGAATTATTAAAACAACAAGTTATGGAAATGCGCTATGAAGATGATGATATTATATTCACTGCTACCTTAGAGAGGGCCGTGTAGAAAGGGGGCCATATGAGCTTACCAACGATGCATTTAGAAGCCGTTTTGTTTTCATCGGCAAAGCCTATATCGATAGATATGTTAGCAGAAGTGTTTGGGCTTTCCACAGAGGCGACACAAAAATATATAGAAGAATTACAACGAGAACTAGAAGAACAGAATCGAGGTATTCGAATACGTATATCTGGAGCTGGTGTTGAATTAGTAAGCGCTGTTGAATGTGCTGATTATGTTGGGCATATTCGTAAAAGAGAAGATAAATTATCTAATGCGGCTATGGAAACATTAGCTGTTATCGCCTATAAGCAGCCTATTACAAAGGCTGAAATCGAAGAGGTGCGCGGTGTAAATAGCGATAAAATTATAAAACAATTATTAACTCGATCTCTTATAGCTGAATTAGGTCATAAGGATACTGTAGGTAGACCGATTCTATATGGCACGACTGATGAATTTTTGAGAAGTGCTGGTGTAGAATCGATAGAAGCCTTACATCAAGAAGTTTCGGAAACAGAAGGATAGCATGGAACGATTACAAAAATATATTGCCAGTTGTGGTATTGCATCACGGCGTAAGGCAGAAGAACTAATTACAGAAGGTAAAGTACAGGTCAATGGTCGCAAGGTAACCGAATTAGGGGTCAAAATTAATCCACAAAAAGATAAGGTTAAGGTTAATGGCCAATTATTGGCTCAAGAGAAACCAGTATATTATTTGTTAAATAAACCAAAGGGTGTCATTACATCTGTGTCTGACCCTCAAGGTCGAGAAACAGTTTTAGATTATATAAAAAATGAAACGAAACGAATTTACCCTATTGGTCGTCTCGATTTATATACAGAAGGTTTGTTACTGCTTACGAATGATGGAGAGTTGGCACAAAATCTAACGCACCCATCTAAAGGCGTGGAAAAGACTTATGAAGTTCGCATCAAAGGTCGTGTTCGCGATGATGATTTACAAATTATTGCAAATGGTGTAGAGCTTGAAGATGGTATAACTGCACCTGCGACAATTGTAGATTTAGGTTTTGATGATCATAATGGTGTACATGAAGTAGAAATTACAATTCATGAAGGTCGTAATCGTCAAGTTCGTCGTATGTTTGAACACTTTGGCTATCGTATTCATAATTTAAAACGTATTGCGTATGCTGGTCTTACTTTAGGTGGTGTGAAACGAGGCGCTTCTCGTCAACTAACAATTCGTGAAGTAAAAGCGCTAAAAGCATTGGGGACAGATAAGGCATGAAGCAAATCATAGTCATTGGCGGTGGTGCGGCAGGTCTAATGGCAGCTGTTATAGCAGGCCGTGAAGGAGCACGCGTCATCTTATTGGAAAAAATGAATATGGTTGGCAAGAAAATGGGCATTACCGGTAAAGGTCGCTGTAATATTACGAATAGTGCAGATATGACCGAATTTATAAAAAATACGCCTGGTAATGGTAAGTTCTTGTACGGTGCCTATGAACGCTTTAGTAATGAAGATCTTCTGGACCTTTTGCATAGCTGGGGGTTAAAAACTAAAGTAGAACGTGGGGGACGAGTGTTTCCTGAATCCGATTCTGCATTAGAAGTTCGCAATATCTTTATGAAAATCCTAAAAAAGTATAATGTTCAAGTTCATTTAAATGAACCTGTTACATCGATTACTGTACAGGAAAATCGTGTAGTTGGTGTTACAACGGATAAGGAACAATATGCTTGTGATGCTGCTATTATTTGTACTGGTGGTGCATCTTATCCATTGACAGGCTCTACTGGTGATGGTTACGTTTTAGCCGAAAAAGTGGGACATACTATTACTGATATTCGTCCATCCTTGGTTCCTATCGTTACAAACGAAACGTGGGTAAAGGAAATTATGGGGCTTAGTCTTCGTAATGTTGAGGTTTCCGTAATTTCTAAAAGTAAGGTACAAGCAAAACAATTTGGGGAAATGATGTTTACTCATTTTGGTCTTACGGGGCCTACAATTTTATCATTAAGTCACACGGTAGGTAAGTTGCTTCGTAAGAAAAATCCTCAAGTTACCATTGAAATTAATCTTAAACCTGCTTTAACTGCAGAAGTATTGGATAAGCGCTTGCAAAAGGATTTTGATTTATACTCTAAAAAACAATTGTCTAATGGGATGAAGGATTTACTACCTGTTAATCTTATTCCCATTGTTATAAAGCTTGCTGAGTTAAATCCGGCTAAACCAATTAATCAAATTACAAAGGAAGAGCGTTTGCGCTTATGCCATGTATTGCAACATATGACAGTAACTGTTAAGGAATTACGACCTGTAGCGGAAGCTATTGTTACAGCAGGTGGTATTTCATTAAAAGAATTTAATCCTAAAACTATGGAGTCTAAATTGATTGGTGGTTTATATGGTGCTGGTGAAGTACTAGACATAGATGCTTTTACAGGAGGCTATAATTTACAAGCTGCCTTTTCCACAGGCTATGTGGCGGCTATGCATGCCGTACACGGTGATAAAGAATAGAGGTTGTTATGAACACTAAAAAAATTGCCATTGCTATTGATGGTCCTGCTGGGGCTGGTAAAAGTAGCATTTCTAAAGTAGTGGCCAATGAATTAGGGTATTTATATATCGATACAGGTTCCATGTATCGCGGTGTTACATGGGCAGTTCTTGATAGTCAAATCGATGTTAAGGATCAAGCTGCTGTAGAAGCTTTATTACCTTCTTTAAATTTGACTTTAGAGCCTACTGCAACAGCATGCAAGGTCTATATTAAAGGGAAAGATGTTACATCATTAATTCGCCAGCAGCAAATTAATGATAATGTATCGACTATAGCTTCTTATAAAGGGGTTCGACAATATTTGGTAGAACGCCAACAAGAGATGGCCGCCGTTGGGGGAGTTATATTAGATGGACGTGATATCGGTTCTGTCGTATTACCTAATGCAGAGCTAAAAATTTATTTAACCGCTTCTGTAGATGCGCGTGCAAAACGTAGATGGTTAGAAGTACAAGGTACATCAAACGAGCAAACACTAGATGAAATTAAAAAGAATGTTGTTAGTCGTGATGAAATGGATAAAAATCGTGAAGAGTCTCCACTTGTATGCGTTGAAGATGCAGTAGTTGTAGACTCTAGTAATATGAATTTCGATGAAACTGTGGCATATATATTGAATTTAGTACAGGAGACAATCAATCATGAATAAATTTTCTACCTGGTTATGGCGTACCGCTTTTTGGCTTCGCTATAAGGTAGGGTATGGGTTGAAAGTATATGGTCGCGATAATTTTCCAATGGAAGGGCCTGTTATCGTGGTGCCTAATCATTTAAGTAATAACGATCCCCCTATCTGCGGCTATGCTTTGCCTAGACATGTACACTTTATGGCTAAACAAGAATTATTTGTGAATCCCATTTCATGTTTTTTTTGTACATGGCTTGGTGCATTTCCGTTAAATCGCGGTGCTATTGATAAAGTTGCTATTCGTCATGCCATGGGACTACTTAAAGACAATAAGGTTTTAGGCATATTTGCAGAAGGAAACCGTCAAAAAAGTGGTAAACTTGGTAGATTCCATGATGGTGCAGCATCAATTGCTCTTAGAACAGGTGTTAGCATAGTGCCTGTTGCTATCATTGGCTCTCACAATATGGAACGTAATAAAGTGGCTTGTATTATTGGTAAACCAATCCCAGTTGAAAAAGCTAAAGCGACTCCAGAAGCAATTCAAAA
Source organism: Veillonella parvula (assembly GCF_001553335.1). Lineage (GTDB taxonomy): Bacteria > Bacillota > Negativicutes > Veillonellales > Veillonellaceae > Veillonella > Veillonella parvula_S. The sequence continues at coordinate 4,595 of NZ_KQ960806.1, forward strand.
AGTAAATGATAGTGTTAAAAGTGAAATCCAACGAATGATAGATTCTTATCATAACAATTGTATAGAGGAGACTTTATGGAAATAATTTTGGCTGAAAACCATGGTTTTTGCTATGGTGTAAAACGGGCTGTCGAAATGGCAAATGAAGCTGCAAATAGCGATGGTAAAAGCTATACATTAGGACCTATTATTCACAATCCTCAAGTTGTAGGTCGTCTTGAAGATAAAGGGGTAAGCCCTGTTCAAGAAGTGTCTGATATCGCTGAAGGCACAATGATTATTCGCTCTCATGGTGTAGGACCTGCTATTTATGAAGAGGCAGAAGAAAAAGGATTACATGTTGTGGATGCCACATGTCCACATGTAAAAAAGGCACAGCAAGATGCAAAGTCTGTTATAGATGAAGGTATGACTTTGGTGATTTTGGGAGAAAAAAACCATCCTGAGGTCAAAAGCATTAATTTATGGGCAAATAACGAAGGAATAATCATCGAAGATGAAGAATCCGCCCAAAAACTACAAGTTGTGGAAAAAATGGGCGTTGTTGTACAAACAACCTTTTCACAATTCAAATTTAACAGTATAATAGACATATTAGAGAAAAAATCTAAGAATCTTAAGGTTTTCAAAACGATATGCAATGCAACGCAAGAACGACAGAATTCTGCCGTTGATTTAGCACGTAATGTAGATCTTATGATAGTGATAGGCGGTAAGAACAGCGGCAACACAAACCGATTGGCAGAGGTTTGTCGTGACGTTGGATGTACAACGTATCACATTGAAACTTCTACTGAATTACAACTGGAATGGTTTAACCGAGTACAGACGGTAGGAGTAACAGCAGGAGCATCGACTCCCGACTGGATTATTAAGGAGGTCATTGAGACAATGAAAGATTTTGCAGAATTATTAGCAGCCGAAGGTCAAGAAGAATTTAAGAAAGGGAACGTTGTAGAAGGTACAGTAGTTCAAGTCGAAGATGAACGAGCTTATGTATCTTTTGGCTACAAAACTGAAGCCATTTTGAACAGAACTGAAATTTCTTATCCAGCACCAGAATCTGCCAAAGATGTGTTAAAAAATGGTGATGAAATTAAAGCAGTTATCATGAATCACATCAAAGAAGATAATCCTATTTATCTTTCCATGACTCGCTTGGCTAAAGATGAAGATTGGCAATATGTTATCGAAGCACAAGAAAAAGATGAAGCTATCGTATGTAAAGGTATTGATGCTATCCCAGCAGGTTTAGTAGTAACAGTTAAATCTCTTCGTGGTTTCATTCCATTGTCCCAAGGTGATGTTCATTTCGTGAAATCCTTGGACAACTTGGTTGGTACAGAATTTGAAGCTAAAGTACTTGAAATCGATGAAAAGAAAAACCGTTTGGTTCTTTCTCGTCGTGCAGTATTGGAAGTGGAACGTCAAGCTAAATTAGCTGAAGCATTGAAAAATATCAACGTTGGCGAAAACTATAAAGGTATCGTTCGTAAAATTATGCCTTATGGTGCATTCGTAGATATCGGCGGTATTGAAGGTTTACTTCACATTTCCGATATTTCTTGGCAAAAAATCAAAAAAGTGGAAGATGTTCTTTCCGTTGGCCAAGAAATCGAAGTTAAATTACAATCTTTCGACGCTGAAAGCAATAAATTATCCTTGTCCTTAAAAGCTTTATCTAAGAGCCCATGGGACGTTGCTGAAGAAACATTGCATGTTGGCGATGTTATTAAAGGCAAAGTTGTTCGTTTAGTAGCTTACGGTGCATTCGTAGCTGTTAATGACGACATCCAAGGTTTACTTCACATTTCTCAAATTACAAAACAACGTAATGCGAAAGTTGAAGATTACTTGAATCGTGGTCAAGAAGTTGAAGTTAAAATCATTTCTCTTAACAAAGATGAAAAGAAATTGGGTTTGGCTTTGACTGAATTGATGGAATCAAAAGAAACTGCAGAAGACGCTGAATAATTCATTGTCTAATATAAGGCTAGCCAAGGTTTCCTTGGTTAGCCTTTTTGCGTACTTTACTTAGTATATGATAAAATATAGTAATGTATTAGATTAGATAATGAGGTGAAACTATGGCAAAACCATTAGTGGCTGTTGTAGGCCGTCCAAACGTAGGTAAATCTACACTTTTTAATGCCATTGTTAATAAACGTATCTCTATCGTTGAAGATATTCCTGGTGTGACAAGGGACCGTATTTACTTCGATGCAGAGTGGTTAAATCGTGAGTTTACAATGATCGATACTGGTGGTATCGAGTTCATTACTGACAATAGTCATGTTATTCCTAAGATGATGCGACTACAAGCGGAATTAGCAATTGAAGAAGCAGATGTAATTCTATTTGTCGTTGATGGTAAACAAGGTATTGTACCTGCTGATGAAGAGGTCGCAAATATTCTTAGAGCTAGTGGAAAACCTGTTGTACTCGTAGTTAATAAGATTGATAGTGTAAATCAAGAACCGAATATTTATGAATTTTACAATCTTGGTTTGGGGGACCCCATTGGTATTTCCGCTAAAAATCTTATGAATTTAGGTGATCTATTGGATGATACTGTAAAACATTTTCCTCCAGTAGGTACTAATGTAGATGATGAAGATACTATTCATGTTGCTATTATAGGTCGTCCAAATGTGGGTAAATCTTCTTTGACTAACGCATTGTTAGGACAAGATCGTGTAATTGTATCTGATGTAGCAGGTACTACTCGAGACTCTATTGATACGTATTGGACTCATGAGAATCAAAAGTTTGTACTTATTGATACAGCAGGTATGCGTCGTAAGTCTAAAATCGAAGAAGCCGTTGAACGATATAGTATTGTTCGTTCTTTGCGATCAGTAGATCGTGCTGATATTGTAGTCCTTGTACTAGATGCTCAAGATGGTGTTACAGAACAAGATAAAAAAATTGCAGGTTACGCTTACGAAGCTGGCAAGGGTGTAGTGATTGTTGTAAATAAATGGGATCTTGTTGAAAAAGATGACAAAACAACATTGCGTTTTACTGAAGATATTTATGATGAATTAGGTTTCTTGCAGTTTGCACCTATCCTGTTTGCTTCTGCTTTAACTAAGCAACGTATTCATCGTTTAGCTGATATGTTGAAGTTCGTATCTGAACAACAATACCGTCGTGTATCTACAGGGACGTTAAATCAATTATTACAAGATGCACAAACCGTAAATCCTGTGCCGTCTCGCAATGGTAGAATTCCAAAAATCTATTATATGACGCAAGCTAGTGTTAAGCCGCCTACATTCATTTTATTTGTAAATGAACCAGAGCTAATTCACTTCTCTTATATGCGTTTCTTAGAGAATCGATTGCGTGAATCCTTTGGTTTTGAAGGAACACCGATTCGTTTAGTATTACGTGGCAAGAAACGGGATGATGAAGACTAATGGATATTATGATTATTGTATATGCTGTATTATCATATCTTATCGGTTCGATTCCTAGTGGATTAATTATAGGTAAGTTTTTCTTTAATACAGATGTACGGCAATATGGCTCTAAAAATATTGGCGCTACTAATACATATCGTGTTATAGGTCTTAAAGCAGCCTTACCTGTATTTCTATGTGATGCTTTAAAAGGGTCAGTAGGAGTAGTGCTACTCTCACCCTATGGGCCTATGTTTATGATCTTAGGTGGTATTCTTGGAATGATGGGGCATAACTGGTCTGTTTTTCTGGGCTTTAAAGGTGGTCGTGGCGTTGCTACGGGTTTAGGTGTACTTATTGCTCTTTCACCAATAGTAGCATTGATTTGCTTTTTGGTATGGGGTGTTATCGTATACTTCACTAAACTTGTATCTTTAGGCTCTATCATTGCCGCTGCATTAGTACCAGTACTGATGTATTTCACTGGAGAATCCTTCTGGTTTGTTGGCTTTGGCGGATTAGCAGCTTTGTTTGTCATTGTACGTCACTGGGATAATATTAAGCGTCTACTTGCTGGAAACGAGTTAAAAGTAGAGCGCATTAAAAAGGATTAAAGAATGAATGTTGTTGTTATCGGCTCTGGTAGTTGGGGGACGGCCCTTGCTATTAAATCCGTTTTAGCTGGAAATACTACAACTATATATTGTCGTCGTCCAGAATTTGCGGATAAACTTGCAAAAGACTTAGAGAATAAAGACTATTTACCAGGTGTAAAACTTCCAGAAGAATTACAATATAGTTCTGATTTAGAGGCTTGTATTAGTAATGCTGAAGTGGTATTAATGGTTACTCCTTCTGTACATGTACGTACCAGTTTAGAGGCTATTAAACCGTATGCTCATAAAAATCAAGCCTATATTCTATGTTCAAAAGGTGTAGAACGAAGCAGTGGGAAACTTTTGACGACTGTGATGAAAGAGGTTTTTGCTACCATAGGGTGTAATTTAGCGGTTTTGTCTGGACCTAATCATGCAGAAGAGATTGGGCGTAATTTGCCTGCTGCCTCTGTGTTGAGTACAGAGAATCTAGAAGTGGCTACAACATTGCAAAAGGCATTATGTAGTCAAAACTTTAGAATTTATGCAAATACTGATATGATTGGTGTTGAACTAGCAGGAGCCACGAAAAACATCATTGCCCTTGCAGCGGGTATTGCAGATGGTTTAGCTTTAGGGGATAATTGTAAGGCTTTACTATTAACACGTGGTCTTCATGAGATGACTCGCTTTGGGGTGGCCTTAGGGGCCCAAAAAGAAACTTATGCTGGTCTTGCTGGTATGGGGGATTTGATTGCTACTTGTATGAGCCCACATGGTCGTAACCGTGCGGCTGGTCAAAAACTAGCCGAGGGTAAGACGATGGATTTTATTGTTAATCATACTAATATGGTTGTAGAAGGATTTTTCGCAACAGAAATTATTTATAAAATGGCTTGTAAACATCAAATTGAAATGCCTATAACGAAGGCTTTATATGAGGTTTTATACGAAAAAAAATCTCCATCCATAGCATTAGCTGAGTTGATGGGGCGTGATATTAAAATTGAAGTATCATAAATAAAAGATACTTTTAATTTGGTTATTTATATACTATAATTAATGAGTATAATCTTGTGAGGGTTGTATGCGAATTATTGGCGGAACTGCTAAGGGACATGTTATAAAAGCACCTAAAGGATTAGATACTAGACCTACACTTGATCGTGTTCGTGAAAGTGTATTTAATGTATTAGCAAATAGAGGTATATTTGGTTCTGATGTACTAGATATATTTTCTGGCACTGGTGCAGTAGCAATTGAATCCTTAAGTCGTGGTGCAGCACATGCAGTAGCAGTGGACTTTAAAACGGGAAAACTAATTTTAGAGAATGCTAAACATTGTCGTGTGGATGATCGGTTAGAAATTATTCCGAGGAAACTTTCACAATTAAAAAATTATATGGTAGGGCGACAGTTCGATTATATATTTTCTGACCCGCCATATGAAAATGGATTTATACAAGATACCATAGATTTGGTTGTAAACTATGATTTGTTAAAACCTGAAGGTGTTTTATTATTAGAACATCATAAGGATGAGGTTTTTACCTTACCAGAATTATGGGAATGTATAAAAGAACAGAAATTTGGTTATACGGTAGTTTCCTATTTTGTAAAGACAGCCGAAAGGAGCTAAACCTGTGCGTATAGGTGTATGTCCGGGTAGTTTTGACCCAGTTACTAATGGACATGTTGATATTTTTGAACGGGGCAGCCGATTGGTTGATAAATTAATCATTGCTGTCAGCTCAAATCCGAATAAAAATTCCTTATTTTCTATGGAAGAACGGGTTGAGATGATTCGAAATTCTGTCAAACATATTCCTAATGTTGAAATTGATTGTACAGGTGGCTTGCTCAATGAGTATGTTAAATCCAAGAATGCTACTATTATTATTCGAGGATTACGTGCATTGAGCGACTTTGAATATGAATTTCAGCGCGCATTATTTGCAAAATATTTGGATGATGACATTGAAACAGTATTTATTATGACAAATAACAAATACTCTTTTGTCAGCTCCACGGGTATTCGTGAACTAGCTAAATTTGGTGGTAAGCTAGATGGTCTTGTTCCGGATGATGTTAAGGAAAAACTTGAAGAACGCTTTAATACGGTCCATAATAAATAGGGGTGAATTGTATGAAAACAGAAAAATTATTAGAAGATTTAGAGGTTCTTATTGAATCTAGCAGCCGTATTCCTATGACTACTAAACGTATGGTTGAGGAAGACGAAATTATGCGTATTATTGATTCTATTCAGGAATCCTTACCTTTGGAACTTGAAGAATCTCGTCGTATTGTAGCAGATAAAGATAAAGTGTTAGCTGATGCTCAACGTCAGGCTGAAACTTTGATCGATCAAGCTAAAGACTACATTGCTAAATTGACAGCTGAAAGTGAACTTGTAAAACAAGCTCAGGAACAAGCTAATCAAATTATTAATGCAGCAAATCAATCCTCTGATGAGCTGAAAGCTAGCTCTATTCAATATGCTGGTGATGTTCTTAAATATGTTGAAAACAACTTGGAGAAAACATTGGAAAGCTTGCGTCAAAATCGTGAAAGTTTGAAACAAACTGAACAACGTACAGAAGAAAACCAATAGTTTAAACAAAGGCTAGATATCATATTATATCTAGCCTCTTTTTATATTTTAATTCCATAGAAAACTTAAGATAAGTAATATCAAATTTCAGATCAATATGTAAAAAATAATGTGAGCAAAATAATAAGCCAAAAATAAAAGCGAAGGGATACCTTCGCTTTTATCATTCTCTATAGTTTTCTGGTTTTTTAGGCTCCACAATCATAGTTTGATGGGTATTAAAAATAACAAATCCCAAAGGAGATCCAGGTGGCTTTTTGATATTTTTAATGTATGTATAATCTACCGGGACCTTACTAGTATCACGAGCTTTACTAAAGTAGGCTGCATATTGTGCTACTTTAGATAAAATCATATCGTCTGGCTCAATATTGAGTCTCAAAATAAGGTGGGAACCTTGGATATCTTGTGTATGGAACCAAATGTCAGTTGGCTTTGCAAATCGGTGTGTTAAATATTCGTTTTGCTGATTGTTACGACCGATGAATATTTCACCTTCATCAATTGTTAAGTGAATGTAGTTAGATTTACCTAGTTTGTAAGATAATGGTTTTTTTGATTTTTTTATAATGCCTGCATCCATACATTCTTTGCGTATTTCTTCTAAACTTTCACGAGTGGTGGCTAAAGAGATACTGTACAGAATGGATTGTAAGTATGCTAGTTTTGTAGTACTAGCATTGAGTTGGTACTCGCCGCTAACCATACGATTTTTTAGTTTTGTATAAAGCTTATAATACCATTGTGCATTTTCCACAATCGTTAAGTTTGGCTTTAAAGGAATCGTTAAGATTTCGTTTTCTTCGGAAAGAAGATTTTGCAATTCAATAGAAGGCTCATATTGCACTTGAAGGTGTGCATTTATCATTAGAAGATCACCATATAATTTATAGGTTTCCATTTTCTTAGTATCTTCTAATTCATCTTTAATCTTTTGATGGCGACCTTCTTCCTTTTTGATGGCTGCTGTTAAGATTTTTTCTAACTCTTTATCAGCTGTATGAATTGCTTTTGTATTATGAATGGATTCTTCTAAGGCTTCAGAAATAGTGTTGTATTCTTTTAATACCTTATAGTTATGTAATAAAATACTTGCGTAAGCTTTTTTATTGTTATCGTTGACTAAAGTAAACAAACCTTTGCTATTTTCGAGTTTTACCTTGAGGTCGTACAAGGCTTTAGCAAGTGTATCTAGTTGAGAAGTATCTAAATCAGTTATGATTTCTTCACCACTTAATTTGGAAATATATAAAAGTTCATCCAATAAAGGTTTACCAAAACCGTTAAAGATAGCTCGAATAGATTGCTGCACAGAACCATTACCAAAGGAAGTAAGTAGATTTTTTATTTCATTATTATCAAAGTCCATTAAACTTACGCGATTAGCATTTGGTGGTAAATCATACTGTAGCTTTGGACTAATAGAACGTTCACGGTTCATGAGTGGAGAGACGTGAATTAAAGATTCTAAAATAATACCGTCTTGTACAAAAATACAATTGGAATATTTGCCCATTAATTCAACATAAATATATGTACTCGTAATGGAACCGTCCATTTCAAGTTTATCCGTTTGGATGCACATGATTCGGTCGCCATTGATTTGTTCCACCTTTACAATGCGGCTACCTTCAATATGCTTTCGTAAGAACATACAAAGTGAGCTTGGTTCTTTTGGTAAATCTTGCAGTGGTTGACTAAGATACATTGCTGGTGTAGCACCTACGGTAATGATCAAGTTTTGGTCTTCGTTGAGTGCTCGAATTTTAAATAATAATGTAGTTTTATCTATTTGATATAGTTTTTGTATTTGACCTGTTTGTAATCGCTCGTTTATTTCTTTAGCAAGTACAGACATGGTGAGTCCGTCTAAATTCATAGTACTCCTTTCAAATATATTTAGAAGTATAGTTTAGTATACCATAGTGTACATATAATTCTTAGTATTTAACACGGATTGTGTAATTCGTGGTACAATAATAAAAACTACTAAGGAGGATGACTTATGAAAAGTATGACCGGTTTTGGTTCTGGCACAGCAACCAAAGATGGTATTACCTGTACTGTAGAAATTAAGTCCGTAAATGCACGCTTCTTGGATCTATTTATTCGTAGTCCAAAACAAATGAATCCTTTTGAAAGTATTATTCGTGGAATGATACAAAATCGCATTACTCGTGGTAAGGTTGAGGTATCAGTTTCTATTCTAGATGCAGGAGAGCGACCTAAAACTTTCACTATTAATAGTGTATTGAGAAAGCAGATACAAGAGTTATTAGTACAAGAGGAGTTCTATGATAACCCCAAAAAGGTACCTTTACAAGCTGTAAATTCGATTTCTAACGAATGGATTCAACAACAAGATACACTAATTGCTGAAGAGGTACTTTCAGATATTGTAAAAGAAGCAACTACTCAAGCATTAGATGCTTTAATAGCAATGCGAACTGCGGAAGGTCAACATATCAATCAGGATTTATTAGAACGTATCGGAACACTTGAATATATAATTACTAAAATAGACACTAATAAAGCTGGTGCTGTAGAAGCATATCGGGAGCATATAAAAACTAAGATTCAGGAATATTTAATTTCTTTAGAAGCGAGTATTAGTGAAGATCGTTTTATACAAGAAATTGCTCTATTAGCTGATAAGACGGATATTACGGAAGAGATTGTCCGATTTACCTCTCATGTGGTACAATTAAAAAATACACTTGCAGATACAAATTCAATCGGTCGTAAGATTGATTTTATTTTGCAAGAAATGAATCGTGAGGTAAATACAATCGGCTCCAAAGCAATGGATTCGATTATTACTGAGTTTGTGGTTCAACTTAAATGTGAGTTAGAGAAAATTAGAGAACAAGTACAGAATGTAGAGTAATAGGAGGTCTATGAATGAGTATTCAATTACTGAATATAGGCTTTGGTAATATGGTATCTGCTAACCGTGTTATGGCTATTATTAGTCCTGAATCCGCCCCTATAAAGCGGATGGTTCAAGATGCTAGAGATAAGGGATTGCTCATTGATGCCACATATGGTCGTAAGACACGTGCTGTATTAGTTATGGATAGTGGTCAAATTGTATTATCTGCAATTCAACCTGAAACCGTAGCACATCGACTTGTGCAACATGATGTGGATGTAGATACAGTGGAATCATAGGAGTGCATATGTCAGACAGAGGATTATTAATCGTTATATCCGGGCCATCTGGCGCAGGTAAAGGTACGATTTGTGCGAATATTCGTAAAGAAATGCCTAATTTAGTTTATTCCGTTTCTATGACAACCCGTGCTCCACGTGTGGGTGAAAGGGAAGGAATTAACTATTTCTTCCGCTCTAAAGAGGAATTTGAGTCTTTGCTTAGTGAAGACGCATTCTTAGAATATGCTAAGGTATATGATAATTACTATGGTACTCCAAAACAGCATGTAATGGATTTATTAGATGATGGGAAAAGTGTACTATTAGAAATCGATATTCAAGGCGCTATGCAGGTTAAGGAACGTTTTAGCGATGCTGTATTTATTTACATTGTACCGCCGTCACTATCGGAGTTATCTGAACGTTTACATAATCGTGGCACAGATGCTAAAGAAGTCATTGATAAACGATTGTCATTGGCTTGTTCAGAATTAGCCTTAGCTCATCGTTATGACTATATCGTCGTAAATGATGATTTAGCAGAGGCTTCTGAAAAGGTTGCCTCTATCTTGCGAGCTGAGTCTTGTAAGATTAGTCGTAATAAAGAGCAAATTCAATATATTTATAAACAATATCAAGAGTCTAAGGAGAAGTGATAGTATGATGGTAAAACCTCCATTAAAAAAATTGGAAAGCCAAGTAGATAGCAAATATACATTGGTGACTTTAGCGGCTAAACGCGCTCGCGAATTAACAGATGGCGAACCTTGCTTAGCAGAATCTACACATGCGACTGACAAGCCTGTATCTTTGGCATTTTATGAAATTGCTGAAGGTGAAGTGACATATAAACGCACTAAAGAAGGCATTAAATAAAAAATCAATTCCTTGTATCAATGATACAAGGAATTTTTAAAAGGAGAAGAACATGCGCGGAAAACATATCATTGTCGCAGTATCTGCAGGTATTGCAGCGTATAAGGCAATTGAAGTGGTAAGCAGACTTCGTAAAAAAGGGGCTGAAGTAAAGGTTGTAATGACACAAAATGCAACGCATATTGCGTCACCTTTAACGTTTGGCGAAATCAGTGGACATCCTGTAGCTCTAGACATGTTTGAACAAGTCCATCAGTGGGATGTAGAACATATTGCACTGGCCACCTGGGCAGATGCATATGTAGTTGTGCCTGCAACAGCAAATGTGATCGGAAAAATTTATGCAGGCATTGCTGATGATATGTTAACTACAACTATTATGGCCACTACAGCACCTAAGTATCTTTGTCCTGCTATGAATACAGAAATGTATAATAATCCTATTACACAACGCAATTTAGAAGGATTACGTTCTCTGGGCTACCATATTATGGACCCTGCAGAAGGTTGGTTAGCCTGTGGCATTACTGGTGTAGGGCGTTTACCGGAACCAGAAGCAATTGTGGAGTGGCTAGAATCTAAAATGTTCAGTACCAATGAGCTTGAAGGTACTACTATACTCGTTACAGCTGGTGGAACACAGGAGAATATCGATCCTGTTCGGTATATCGGAAATCGCTCTAGTGGTAAGATGGGATATGCTATTGCAGATCAAGCTGCACGCATGGGGGCTCAGGTGATTTTAGTAAGCGCTCCCACATCTTTACCTGTACCAAGTGGCGTAGACTTTGTTTCTGTAGATTCTGCATTATCCATGCAGGAGGCTGTTGAAGCTCGTTATAATGATGTTAATGTAGTTATTATGGCTGCCGCTGTTTCTGACTTTAGAGTCCTTCATAAAGCAGAGCAAAAAATAAAAAAAATGGAGTCTATGACCATAGAACTTGTAAAAAATCCAGATATTCTACAAGGGTTGGGCTCTAAAAAAAGTCATCAAATTCTTGTTGGTTTTGCGGCAGAAACAGAACATGTAATCAAGTATGGTCAGGATAAAGTGGCTAAAAAAAATCTAGATATGCTTGTAGCCAATGATGTAAGCAAATCGAATGCAGGTTTTAATGTAGATACGAATGAAGGCTATTTTTTATATCCTGATAAAGAGCCTAAAGAAATGCCTAATATGAAAAAATCTGACCTTGCTCGACATATCCTTAGAGAAGTTATTGATTTAGTAGCAAACAGAGCTGATATAAATTAATTCTTGTGTGTGTTGTTTTAAAAAGGGTGTGTTTTTCTTACATGTTTGCTATACAAAAAGCATATTTAGACGGCTCATTAGGAAAAGGAAAATGGAGTAATAATATTATCGCCGGATTGGTCGTAGGGGTTGTGGCTCTGCCTTTAGCAATGGCCTTTGCTATTGCTAGTGGAGTTACACCGCAAGCGGGCATTTATACGGCAATCATTGCAGGTATATTTGTATCCTTGTTTGGTGGCTCCCCTGTTCAGATTGCGGGCCCTACAGGGGCATTTATCGTTCTATTGAGCAGTATCGTTGTCAATTATGGCTTTGAAGGTTTACAAATTGCGACCATGATGGCAGGAGTTATTCTGGTTTTAATGAGTGTTGCAAAGTTAGGGACAGTCATTCGGTTTATACCCACACCTGTTATTATGGGTTTTACAGCGGGTATTGGTGTTACAATTTGGGTGGGGCAATGGCCATATTTCTTTGGATTTCCACCGTTGCCTTATATGGCTCATTTCCATGAAAAATTATGGGCTATGATTCAGTCCTTACCATACTCTGACTTACCTACATTGGGGATTGCGATCTTAAGCTTAAGTCTACTGTTAGTTTTACCTAGAATCCCATATATTAATAAAGTTCCAGCTCCCATTGTAGCTATGATTGTTGCTACGGTTATTCAAGCCATCTACCAATTTCCTACGGTTTTAACCATTGGTAGTGCATTTGGTGGCATACCTCAAGGTTTGCCAGAATTTTCTGTACCAAAATTGAGTTTTGATAAAATCTTATCCTTAATCGGGCCGGCTTTTACAATTGCCATGCTAGGCGCTATTGAATCCTTATTGTCTGCAGTTGTTGCTGATGGTATGAGTGGAACCAAGCATGAATCTAATACTGAATTATTTGGACAAGGATTAGCTAATATATTTGCGCCATTGTTTGGTGGAATTGCATCAACCGGTGCTATTGCGCGAACTGCCACAAATATTCGTCAAGGTGGTAATTCTCCGGTGGCAGGTATTGTTCATGCCATTACATTAGGTGCCATTCTTTTATTTTTAGCCCCATATGCAGTGTATATTCCGTTGGCATCTATGGCAGCCATATTATTTGTAGTAGCCTACAATATGAGTGATGTACCACGTTTTATACGAATGCTTGTTCTCGCACCTCGTCCAGATCAAATAATATTATTGCTTACCTTTTTCCTGACTATTTTTACGGATTTAGTAGTAGCTGTAAATGTAGGTGTAGTACTTGCAGTGTTGCAGTTTATGCGTAAAATGGTTAATACAATTGATGTGCATGAAGCAAGTAGTGCCGAATTATCAGCTCAGATTAGGCATGAGATTACAATCCATCCAGAAATAATGGTATACACTGTAGATGGCCCATTATTCTTTGGCGCTATAAGTGCATTTGATAGAGCGTTAAACTCTATACATAAAGATCCTAAATATTTAATCATTCGTTTTGTAAAAGTACCATTTGTAGATTTAACGGGTTTACGTATTTTACGAGGTATTATTGAAGAACTTCAAAAAAGAGGCATAGAAGTTTTGCTTAGTGATGTGAGTTACGATATACGTAGAGAGATGTATAAATCTGATTTCTTGGATATTCTGGGCCGTCATCATATGTATCGTCAGTTTGAAAGTGCCCTTCATAAGGCCGAACATGATTTAGCTTTAAAAGAGGCAAGAGAGGTATAATAATGACTTGCTTTCTCACTGTAAATACACTATAATATTTTTGTAACTCATCAAGAGTAGTGGAGGGATAGGCCCTGTGAAGCTACAGCAACCATTCCAAGCGGAAAAGGTGCTAATTCCTATGACAAATGTCGTTAGATGGGAGGGTCTCTCATGAGTGCATGAGAGACTTTTTTTCGTATTAGGAGGATAAAATGGCTGAAAAACATATGTTTTTTACTTCTGAATCTGTTACTGAAGGCCATCCAGATAAAATAGCTGACCAAATTTCTGATGCTGTTTTGGATGCGATTATTGAAAAGGATCCAACTGCTCGTGTGGCTTGTGAAACTTTAGTTACTACTGGTTTAGTTCATGTAGTAGGTGAAATTTCTACTCACACATATGTTGATATTCCTCGCATCGTACGTGATACAATTCGTGAAATTGGTTATACTCGTGCAAAATTTGGTTTTGATTGTGATACTTGTGGTGTACTTGTATCCATCGATGAACAATCTGCGGATATCGCCATGGGCGTTGATGAAGCACTTGAATCAAAAGATGGCAATGGTGAAGTGCTTGATAAAATCGGTGCTGGTGACCAAGGTATGATGTTTGGCTATGCATCTAATGAAACACCTGAACTCATGCCTTTGCCAATTTCCTTGGCACATCGTTTATCTCGTCGACTTACAGAAGTTCGTAAGGATGGGACTTTAACTTACTTACGTCCAGACGGTAAAACTCAAGTTACTGTAGAATATGTTGATGGTAAACCTAAGCGCATTGATACAATTGTTATTTCTACGCAACATAGCCCTGAAGTGACCCAAGAACAAATTAAAGCCGATTTGAAGCGTTATGTAATTGACGCAGCGTTGCCTGCTGAATTCGTTGATGAAAATACTAAATACTTCATCAATCCAACTGGTCGTTTCGTAATTGGAGGCCCTCATGGTGATGCTGGTTTAACTGGCCGTAAAATTATTGTAGATACATACGGTGGTATGGCCCGTCATGGTGGCGGTGCATTTTCTGGTAAGGATCCATCTAAAGTGGACCGTTCTGCAGCATACGCAGCGCGTTATGTAGCTAAAAATGTTGTAGCAGCAGGTCTTGCTGATAAATGTGAAGTGCAAGTTGCTTATGCAATTGGGGTTGCTCATCCTGTATCTATTTTAGTTGATACTTTTGGTACAGGTCGCATAGAGGAAACAAAAATTCAAGAGCTTGTTAAAAAACATTTCGACCTTCGTCCAGCAGGAATCATTGAAATGCTTGATTTGTTAAAGCCTCATTATCGCAAAACTGCAGCGTATGGTCACTTTGGTAGAACTGATGTGGATTTACCTTGGGAACGTACAGATAAAGCACAAATCCTAAAAGAAGAAGCTGGCTTATAATACAAAAGGTCTTGGTAGAATTTCTACTGAGACCTTTTATAATAAACGAAAGGAAATAATGTATGCGCGTAGCACAAGTTATAATTAACAGACCAGCCAAACAACTTCATAAACCTTTGAGCTATTTAATGCCTGAAAAGTTTGGTAATGTTTTACCTGGTACGCGCGTACTCATTCCTTTAGGACATAGTCGTGAAGAAGGCATTCTTATTGGTTACGACGAGTTAGTTGAGCCACCAGAGTTCACTTTACGAAATATTGTGCAAGTATTAGATAGCGAACCTTGGTTTACACCGGAAATGATGGATACGGCCCGCCGTCTAAATGAGTATTATTTATTCTCTTATGGCGATGCATTGCGATTGTTTACAGTGAATAAGACATTAAAATCTTACGAGGCACCAAAGGAAGAATGGTTAGTAGTCATGCCAGAATTTTCGGTGGCACAATTTAGTGAACGGAAAAAGAAGCAACGAGAATTAGCAAAATACTTACTTGAAGTGGGCGGAGCATCTAAGGCATTACTGCTAGCTAAAGGCTATTCTCGTATGGTCATTAAACAAGTGAGTGAAGCTAAAGGTATTGTCGTTGAAGCTCGTTTTAAAGCCACAAAAACAACATTTGATGAGCTTTTAACAGAAGAAGTTAATATTCCTCTTACTGAATCTCAACAAGCTGTATATGGACCAATACAAGATACAATGAATAGCCATGAATATAAAACCTTTTTACTTCATGGTGTCACTGGTAGTGGTAAGACTCAATTATATTTACGTGCTACAGCAAGATGTATTAGTCAGGATAAGACGGCTATTATTTTAGTACCTGAAATTATATTGACTGATCAAATTGTGAGACGATTTGTAGAAACTTTTGGTGACGAAGTCGTAGTATTTCATAGTAAATTGACGGTACAACAACGGAACAATAATTGGGAGCGTTTGCGCCGTAAGGATAGTCACATTATTATTGGTGCTCGTTCTGCCGTATTTGCGCCAGCTGAGGATATCGGCCTTATTGTGGTCGATGAAGAACATGATCCATCTTATAAACAAGAGGATATGGTTCGATATCATGCACGTAACGTGGCATTGTGGCGTGCTGAGGCACATGGTTGTCCCGTTATTTTAGGTTCTGCTACACCATCTGTTACTTCGTACTATAAAGCTAAGCAAGGGGAGTATCATTTACTAGAGTTGCCAAATCGCATTTTTGAGCAACCTATGCCGAAGGTTACTATAGTAGATATGAAGGAAGAAATTCTTCATGGGAATTACTCCGTTTTTTCTGATGCCATGAGTCGCTTAATTCAACATACATTAGATGAGCATAATCAAATGATTATTCTGTTAAATAGACGCGGTTATAGTACTTTTGTTATGTGCCGGGATTGTGGGGAAACTATTATGTGTCCTCATTGTGATGTAGCTATGGTTTATCACCAAGCTGGTGAAGAATTGCGTTGTCATTATTGTGAACATCATGAACCAATTCCAACTGTTTGTCCCAAATGTAATAGTAAGAGGATTAAGTTTTTTGGTTCAGGCACACAAAAGGTAGAGGAAGAGTTACGTCGTCACTTTAAATCGGCCCGCATTGCTCGTCTTGATCAAGATGTGACAAAAAATAAGCAATTAGCAGAAGATATTTTACATGATTTTGGGGCTCATAAATATGATATTTTGTTGGGAACACAAATGGTATCTAAAGGACATGACTTTAAAGATGTAACAGCTGTTGGTATTTTAACAGCCGATTCAGTTTTGAATATTCCCGTTTATACAGCTTCAGAACGAACTTTTGATTTACTTACTCAAACGTCTGGACGTGCCGGTAGGGGTGAAAAACCGGGTAGCGTTGTAATACAAACATATAATCCTTTAAATTATGCTATAATAAAGAGTAAGGCTCATGATTATATAGGCTTTTACAATGAAGAAATTCAAAACCGTAAAGCTTTAGGATATCCTCCATTTCGCGAAATGATTCATATGGTTGTTCGTCATCAAGATATGAAAACATTAGAGTCTATAGCAAATCGTATTGTCGATGACTTGGAGTCTTATAAAGGAAATCAGGATATTTTGATTAATGGTCCTTATGAAGCGCCTATAAAAAAAGTGCGCGATATGTATCGTTTAGCTATTATGATTCGCGGTACAGATTTAACGAATTTGAAAGAATATATATATAACTCATGGATTTTCACGCAAGAAGGACTGCTGATTGACGTGGATCCCGTGTAGTGTAGGAGTATCAATGGCTGTATTAGATGTTGTGAAAGCAGGTCATCCCGTTTTAAAACAAGTGGCGGAACCTGTAGAACATGTTAATAAAAAACTTAGAGCCCTTATCGATGATATGGCTGAAACTATGTATAAGACTGAAGGGGTTGGTCTTGCAGCACCTCAAGTGGCTGTAGCTAAACGTATTATCGTTGTAGATGACCAATCTGGTAGTGGTCTTATTGCGCTAATTAACCCTGAAATCACTCATGCTGAAGGTTCTCAAGTTGGACCTGAAGGATGCTTAAGTGTGCCAGGATATTTCGGAGATGTGGAACGATTTAATAAAGTCACCGTTAAAGGTATTGATCCACATAATAAGAAAGTAACTATAAAAGCTGAAGGTTTTTTGGCGCGTATTTTCCAACATGAAATTGATCACTTGGAAGGTCATTTGTTTATTGAAAAAGCAACTAACTTACGATTAATTACTGATCATCCAGAGGAGAAAGAAATTGTCTGATAATAAACAATTACGCATCGTTTTTATGGGGACACCAGACTTTTCTGTGCCTACCTTAGAGGCTTTGATTCAAGCTGGTCATTCTATTGTCGGTGTGTATTGCCAGCCTGATAAACAAAAAGGGCGTGGTAAACAAGTTCAAATGCCCCCTGTAAAAGTAGCTGCTTTAGAGCATGACTTGCCTGTATATCAACCAGTCACTTTGCGTGATGAACAAGTGAGAGCCGAATTAGAAGCATTACAACCAGATGTAGTGATTGTTATTGCGTATGGTAAAATTTTACCTCCTTGGCTTATTCGATTGCCGCAATATGGTTGTATTAATGTTCATGCCTCTATTTTACCTAGTTATAGAGGCGCTGCGCCAATTCATTATGCAATTCTTAATGGAGACTCTAAAACGGGTGTTACCATAATGCATATGGATGATGGACTTGATACAGGTGATATCATTGACATTGTGGAGATAGATATTTTACCCGGTGAAACGACAGGACAGTTATTTGAACGTATAGCTGTACTGGGGGGTGAAACTATAGTGCCTGTATTAACTCGTTGGGTTAATGGAGAAATTGTGGCTACACCACAAGATGATTCAATGGCTACACATACTACTAAGATTACAAAGGAAATGGGGCAGATCGACTGGTCTAAGCCGGCTAATGAAATTGCAAATCTCATTAGAGGACTTAATCCAGCACCTGGATGTTATACATATCTCGATGGAAAACGTTTAAAAGTATGGTCTGGAGAAGTGGTTCCCAGTGATACGACTCACTGTTTGATAGATGTCCATGGTAAACATGTACCAATTGCTATATCAGCCACAACTGTGCCTGGTACAATCGTATCTAAAATAGCCGGTTTAGGTGTATTTTGTGGTGATGGAAATATAATTCTATTAACAGAAGTCCAACCAGAAAATAAAAAACGCATTTCTGCAATTGATTTTATAAATGGTCATCAAATAAAGGAAGGTATCGTTTTTGGGGACTCAATATAAGCAGTACGAAACGTATCCGTTATACTTGATTTTATCAACTATTACATGTGCTTTGCTCACAGCAGTACTAGCCTTTCTAATGTATATATTAGAACCAGGACTTTTACAATTGCATCCATTTGCATCAATTATAAGTAGTGTAGTTATATCTATACTTATTGCTATTATATGGATTTTGTGCTTATCTTTAATTGTTGCTAGCACAGGTATTATACGGTTACATCCTATTGTTTTAAGACTAGCCAATCAGTTTATTTATGGATTATTTCCATTAACTTTGGCGATTGGTAAGGTGAGAGGGGTTACTAAGGATCAACTCCGCCAGTCTATGATTGATTTAATCAATCATTTAGTAATGCTAGATATGTATACGGTAGATCCAGAACGTATATTATTATTAACTCCTCACTGTTTACAAGAAAGTTCGTGTGTTCATAAGGTTACACATGATGTATATAATTGTAAGCAGTGTGGGCGATGCCAGGTTGGTAATTTGTTGCAAGTGGCTAAGGACTATGGTTGTCAATTTATAGTTGTCACTGGAGGCACCTTAGCGCGGATGAAGGTAAAGGAAGCACGGCCAAAAGCTATTGTAGCAATAGCTTGCGAACGAGATTTAGCAAGTGGAATGGCTGATGTATTTCCCATCCCAGTTATTGGGGTATTAAATGAACGTCCTAATGGGCCATGTTGTAATACAACAGTCGATTCTGAACGTGTTCGAGCAGTAGTAGAACAATTGATTGGTAGGAATAGTAATGATAGAGGTAAAGACTAATCAACAACAAAATATTCGATTGCTCGCTGTAAAAGCATTGAGTGAAATTAATCGCAATGGTGCTTATGCAAATATAAAGTTGCAAGAGTATTTACAGAAATATCATCTATCCGATTTAGATCGAAGATTCTTTACTGAACTTGTGTATGGGGTCATTCGTAGAAAAAATTACTTGGATGCTATTATTGTTCACTTTGCAAAGCGACCCTTAAAGAAACTATCTTCTATGGTTGTGGAAATCCTTAGACTTGGTATTTATCAAATTATCTATATGGATAAGGTTCCTGAAAGTGCGGCTGTTAACGAATCTGTTAAACTCGCCAAAAAGCTAACTAGAGGTTTATCTGGTTTTGTAAATGCTGTTTTGCGTTCGGTTTTACGTGAAAGTGATAGCATTTCTATCGGTGAACTAGCTAAGTCCGAAGCTGAAGAAATTTCCTTTATCTACAATCAACCATTATGGCTTGTCAACTTATGGATAAAAGAAATGGGAAAAGATAAGACCGTAGATCTTTGTTCTTGGTTTAATGAACAACCTCGTTTGACGGCTCGCATAAATACAGTGAAAGTATCTATTGAGGATTGTTTAAAAGAATTAGAAGATTTAGATTGGATTGTAGAACAGGATACATATATTCCTGAAGTAGTTTATATTGATGGACATCAAGGTCATTTAGAAAAAGCTAAACCTGTTTTAGAAGGTCATATTACTTTTATGGATAAAGCATCTATGTTAGTAGCCCATGTGGTAGATCCTCAACCAGGAGAGCATATCTTAGACTGTTGTGCTGCACCAGGTGGCAAGTCTATGCATATGGCAAGTCTTATGAATAATACAGGAGCTATTATGAGTTGTGATATTTACGACCATAAATTAGAACTGATTAATCAAAATGCTGAGCGATTAGGTGTATCTATTATTTCTACTAAGCTTCAAGATGGTCGTTATCTTCCTGATAATTGGAAAGAACAATTTGATCGCGTCTTAGTTGATGCTCCTTGTTCTGGTCTAGGTATATTACAAAAGAAATTAGACATGCGTTGGCGTAAAACAGAGTCTTTACTTATTGAGTTGCCGCCGTTACAACTTGAAATATTAGAAAAAGCCTCTGAAATGGTTAAGGTTAATGGATATTTAGTATATTCCACATGTACTATGAATAGTGGTGAAAATGAAGCTGTTCTAAATAAATTCTTGGCAATTCATAAGAACTTTATCATCGATCCTGTATCATATAAAGGGGCACCACAAGCTATAGATGGTATGATTACAACCTATCCACCGCGAGATCATATGGATGGTTTCTTTATGGCTCGCATGAAACGCTTATCATAATATAAGAAATGGAGCACCATGATAGAATTATTGGGTAAGTCTTTAGAAGAATTACAATCTATCTTTAAGACCCATAATATACAAAAGTTTCGAGCGAAACAATTAATTGACTATATCTATCATAGATATATTTTTGATTTTGAAGACATGACACAATTTCCGAAAGACTTACGTCAATGGCTAGGTGACAATTGTGTTATTTCTTTACCTACATTAATTACAGAGTCTATTGCCCCTGATGGAAAGACTCGCAAAATACTTGTAGAGATGTCAGATCAAAGTCGTGTGGAAGCAGTTTTGATGGAACAACACTATGGGTATTCTGTATGTGTTTCCTCTCAAGTGGGGTGTGCTATGGGATGTGTATTCTGTGCTTCTACACAAGGTGGCTTATACAGAGATTTAACAGTCGTTGAGATTATTGGACAAGTTGTCATATTTGGGGCTCTTACTAAAGAGGAAATACACTCTGTTGTCGTTATGGGCGCAGGGGAGCCGTTACAAAATTATGATAATGTATTACAAGCATTACAACTACTACATGATCCTATGATTTGTAATATTAGTTATCGTAAGATGACGATTTCCACTTGTGGTTGGGTTCCTAATATTTATAAATTAGCTAATGAAGGTTTGCCAATAACCTTAGCACTTTCATTACATGCTACAAATAATGAAGTTCGTCGTAGTATTATGCCCATTGGGGCACGTTATGAATTGACGGAAGTCTTAGATGCGGTAAAATACTATTATAATACGACACAGCGTCGTGTTACCTTTGAGTATATTCTTATAGATTCTGTAAATGCATCTATAGATGATGCTCATGCTTTGGGGAAAATCTGTAAAGATTTCCCAAATTGTCATGTTAACTTGATCCCAGTTAATGGCAATGAACATATTGAATTATATAAACCATCTATTACGAATATGAATACATTTAAAGACATCGTTAGTTCCTATGGCGTATCAGTAACGGTACGAAAGGAAATGGGCGATGCAATCCAAGCCGCATGTGGACAGTTAAAGGCTGCTCATGGTCGGAAAAAGGAGAATCATGAATAATTTTGTTGGTTTAAGTAAAATTGGGCTTGTACGCCAGCGTAACGAGGACCGTTTTTTCATTGATGGCCATATTTGTGCTGTTACTGATGGCATGGGTGGTTATAGCGGTGGTGAAATCGCAAGTACCTATGCTGTAGATGAAATAAAAGAATATTTGTCCTCCCTTGAAACGATAGGTCAACAAGACTTATGTGATGCTATCATTCACGCTAATCAACGTATTGTAAATCGCGTTGCTTGTGAAGAACGACTTGCTGGTATGGGTACTACCGCTGTAGTTACAGCTATAAATGGTAATCAACTTTACTGGGCAAGTGTTGGTGATAGTCGTTTGTATGTATATAGAGATGGTCATTTACGACAAATTACTACGGATCATTCTATGGTACAAGAATTATTAACAGCTGGAGAGATTACAAAGGATGAAATGCTAAATCACCCTCAACGTAATTTATTAACCCGTGCAGTCGGTGTTGATGAAATCTTAGAGGTTGATAGTGGTGTAGAGTCTATTCTTCCCGGTGATCGTATTTTACTTTGCACTGATGGATTAAGTGGCTATGTATCTGATGATGTAATTGCCTCTGCATTACAATCAACGGATGATGATATGTTGGTTATTGAATCATTGATGGAAGCTGTATATGAAGTCGGAGCAGGAGATAATGTGACCATTGTGGTGGGAACAATCTAATCTAGAAATGGAGAAATAATGAGTACTATGAATATAAAAGGCATACTTCTAGATAACCGCTACCGTATTGTTGATAAAATTGGCGTTGGTGGAATGGCTGATGTATACCTTGGAGAAGATACCTTACTAGGTAGACAAGTAGCAATAAAAGTATTGCATGCTAATTTTGCAAATGATGATGAATTTGTGACTCGATTTAAACGAGAAGCACAAGCGGCAGGTAAATTAAATCATCCCAATATTGTAAATATGTATGATGTAGGTTTTGACCAAAATTTACATTACATTGTTATGGAATATGTAGATGGTGAAACCTTAAAAAAATATATAACTCGTCATGGAAGACTGTCTATAGATGAGGCTGTTAAATTTACTATCGCCATAGCTGAAGGCTTAGAACACGCTCATACAATGGGTATTGTTCATTGTGATATAAAACCACATAATGTTATTATTACCAATACTGGGCGCGTTAAAGTAACTGACTTTGGTATTGCTCGTGCAATAAATGCAACTAACACAGTTATGTATACGAATTCGATTTTGGGTTCTGCACACTATTTATCACCAGAGCAAGCTAGTGGTAAACCGGTAGATGGAAATACAGATATCTACTCATTGGGTGTTGTATTGTATGAAATGCTTACAGGTCGTGTGCCATTTGAAGGGGAAACGCCAATTGCAGTAGCATTAAAACACGTTCGTGAGAAGGTAGAACCTCCAACTCGATATAATCCATCAATTCCTCCGCTTTTAGAAGCTGTTGTTATGAAAGCATTATCTAAAAATCCTGCAGATCGTTTTGATTCTATCTCTGATATGATCAGTGATTTGCGGTTATCTCAAGGTTTTACAATGGGGAAAACACAACGTCATGAACCATATGATTTTGCTACACAAATGATTCCTGCGGTTGATCCTGAAGCACTTGAAGATCTAAGTACTATTCAAGAAGAACGTAAAGACGAGGGTAAAAAGAAGAGTATGTTAAGTAAAATTGCATCGATTCCACAAAAATACATCGTTCTAGGTGCTGCTGTCATTTTCTTAGTAGCATTTTTAGGTGCTTTCTTAAGCTATGGAAATTTCTGGAGTAATACAACAGTAGATGTACCTAATGTGGTAGGCAAACAAGTTTCTGTAGCAAAAAATATCTTAGAAGATAAACATTTGCGTGTGTCTACAAGTGAAGTTACGAATCCTGATGTGCCAGCTGGTCAAGTTATTTCTCAAACACCTGGGGCTGGAGAAAA
This sequence comes from Veillonella parvula, assembly GCF_001553335.1. Classification (GTDB taxonomy): domain Bacteria; phylum Bacillota; class Negativicutes; order Veillonellales; family Veillonellaceae; genus Veillonella; species Veillonella parvula_S. Next base: position 28,464 of record NZ_KQ960806.1, read on the forward strand.
GGTTAAAGAGCAACGGACGATTCACCTTGTAGTTTCTAAAGGTGTAGGCGATATTACGGTGCCAGATTTAACTGATTTAACTGTCGATCAAGCCCGTCAACGACTTAAAGATTTAGGTTTAGTTGTGGGGAAAATAACACAGCAATCTGTAGATGGTAAAAAAGATGGTGTAATTATTGCTCAGAGTCCTTCAGGAGATTCTAAAGTGTCTAAAGGGACAACAATTGATCTCGTAGTAAATAAAGCGAAGGCTAAGAAAGTCAAAGTACCTAATCTTGTTGGTATGACATTAAAAGATGCTCGTGATACATTGAGTAATATTCAACTAGGTGTAAACCAAGTATCTGGATCTGTGGAAGAAAAATCTGTGGTTATAGAGCAAAGCATTAAAGCTGGTGATGAAATTGACGAAGGTTCCACATTAAATCTTACGACTGAGTTCAAAGATGATAAAAAGAAATCCGATAAAAAAGAAGGAAATAGTGGTAATAAAACAACTGGTACTATAGATGTTACTGTACCAGCTGGTTCTAAAAATCAAGAACTTAAAATTGTCGTAAAAGATGATGAAGGTTCTGCCGTAATCTATGATGATACGAATAAACCTGGAGATCGTGTTGTTAAAAAAGTGTCTGGTGTAGGTAATGTACGTATTGAGGTGTACCTCAATGGTGCATTAGTGCAAGAAACTGCATTATAAGAGGTACTATGATTACAGGCATTGTTGTCAAAAATATGAATGGGTACTTTTATGTACAAGATGATATAGGTACTATTCATGAATGTAAGGTTCGTGGCAGACTTAAGCAAGGACGCTATAGTTTACTTGTAGGGGACCGCGTTACGATTTCGGAGGATGGGTTCGTTGAATCCATCCATGAACGTCATAATTCGATGGTTCGCCCTGCAGTAGCTAATATTGACCAAGTTGTATTAGTTGTGGCTGCTCATGAACCAGATATTAATGAGTTATTACTCAATAAAATGCTCGTTATGATTGAACATGCGGATATCCCTATCGTACTATGTATCAATAAATGTGACTTGATGGATTTAGAGACGGAAACTATGGTTGATCTTTATAAATCAATCGGCTATGAGGTTTTGATGACATCCACATATAATATGACAGGCATTGATGATTTACGTCATGTGCTTCAACATAAGGTAACGGCTTTTGCAGGACCATCTGGTGTTGGTAAAAGTAGTCTTTTAAATGCGGTAGACCCAAAATTTGCCTTTCAGACTGGGGAGGTAAGTGATAAGATTAAACGTGGCAAACATACTACTCGTCATGCTTCTTTATATAGTTTAGATGCAGATTCTTTTATCATGGATACACCTGGATTTAGTGCTATTGAATTTAATGATGTTTCCCTTGAAAGATTGCCTACATTATTCCCAGAATTTGGTGAATATGTTGATACTTGTAAATTTAATCCTTGCTATCATGAACATGAACCCATTTGTGGGATTAAAGCTGCTCTAGAAGCTGGTCATATTCATCAAGGACGATATGATGCTTATATGTCTATACGTAATGATATAGAAAGTCAACGAAAGAGGTTTTAATATGATAAAAATTGCACCATCTATGCTTTCCGCAAATTTTGCGGTGTTAAGCGAAGAATTAAAATCTATTGAAGCAGCGGGGGCTGACTTATTACATATCGACATCATGGATGGACACTTTGTTCCGAATCTAACCTTTGGTGCTCCCATTGTGAAAGCCATTCGTCCATATACAAAATTACCATTTGATGTGCATTTGATGGTTACTAATCCTGGTGATTATGTAGAAGAATTTGCAAAAATTGGTGTAGAATATTTTACTTTTCATCAAGAAACTGTACCTCATATGCATCGTTTGATTCAACATATCAAGCAGTGTGGGATGAAGGCTGGTGTAGCATTGAATCCTAGTACACCTGTATCTCTACTAGAAGATGTAGCTGCAGATTTAGATATGATTTTAATTATGTCTGTGAATCCAGGATTTGGAGGACAATCTTTTATTAAGAATGCCATAAAAAAAGTTAAACAAGCTAAGATATTGTTAGAAGAAGTAGACAATTCAACGGCAGTCATTGAGGTGGACGGTGGTATTAACGATATTACTTGTGTACCGATTAAAAGAGCGGGGGCTACAGTTTTAGTTGCTGGTTCTGCAGTGTTTGGAGCAGAAAATCGTGCAAGTATGATTGACTCCATTCGCAATAATTAAATAAATAGTTTCATAATATTCTATAATTCAAATTTGAACATAAGATCGTACATCAATAAGAAAGAGAATGTATTTAAAATAAGGAGTGAGGAATACTTAAAGAATTCCTCACTCCTTGCTTGCTTTTGCTATGATTTTTTGTTAAAATTATTAGGTATGAAAAATAAGCACGTCAGTGGACTTCGGTACTGTGCCTAATTTTGGGTGACCCGAAGGATGAAGCGGCGGAGGTTAATTAACAGGAGGTGCCACAATGGCAGTAGTATCAATGAAACAATTATTAGAGGCTGGTGTACACTTTGGTCATCAGACTAGAAGATGGAACCCTAAAATGGCGAAATTCATCTTCACTGAACGCAATGGTATTTATATCATTGATTTGTCTAAAACAGTTAAAAAAGTAGAAGAAGCTTACAATTTCTTGCGTGAAGTTGCTTCCCAAGGCGAAGTAATCTTGTTCGTAGGTACTAAAAAACAAGCTCAAGAAGCTATTAAAGAAGAAGCTATCCGTGCTAACATGTTCTTCGTTAACGAACGTTGGTTGGGCGGTATGTTGACTAACTTCAAAACAATTGAAACTCGTATTAAACGTTTAAAACAATTGGAAGCTATGGCAGAAGACGGTACTTTCGAAGTATTGCCTAAAAAAGAAGTTATCGGTCTTCGTCATGAAATGGATAAATTGGAAAAATACCTTGGCGGTATCAAAGATATGCCTAAAATGCCAGGTGCTCTTTTCGTAGTAGATCCTAAAAAAGAAAAAATCGCTATTGCAGAAGCTAAAAAATTGGGTATTCCTGTAGTTGCAACAGTTGACACTAACTGCGACCCAGACGAAGTTGATTTCCCAATCCCAGCAAATGATGACGCTATTCGCGCTGTTAAATTGTTGGCTGGTAAAATGGCTGACGCTGTTCTTGAAGGTCGTCAAGGCGAATCCTTTGAAGAAGCATTAGATAACATGGTAGCTGATTCCGCAGAAATGGTTCGAGACGGTAAAGCTTAATCGTTGTCGTATTAGCATTTGAAAGATAAATCTATAACATATATAATTGGGGTAAGGACTATATCCTTACCTTAATTAATACTAGGAGGAACAAAATAATGGCAATTACTGCTGCTTTGGTAAAAGAATTGCGCGACATGACTGGCGCAGGTATGATGGACGCTAAAAAAGCATTGGTTGAAACTGACGGTAATATCGATAAAGCGGTTGACCTTCTTCGTGAAAAAGGTTTGGCTGCGGCAGCTAAAAAAGCTGGTCGTATTGCAGCTGAAGGTGTAGTACAATCCTACATTCATGCTGGTGGTCGTATCGGTGTTTTAGTGGAAGTTAACTGTGAAACTGACTTCGTTGCAAAAACTGATGATTTCCAAAATTTAGCACGCGACATCGCAATGCAAATTGCAGCTGTAAATCCTACATACTTGAACCGTGAAGAAGTTCCTACTGAAGTAATTGAACACGAAAAACAAGTATTATTGGAACAAGCTAAAGTAGAAGCTGAAGAAGACGTTAAAGCTGGTCGTAAACCAAAACCTGAAGCTGTTTTAGAAAAAATGGTTGCAGGTCGTATTGAAAAATTCTATAAAGAAAATTGCCTATTAGAACAAGTATTCATTAAAGATGGCGATAAAACTGTTACAGACATCATTAATGAAAGTATTGCAAAAATCGGTGAAAACATCAACGTACGTCGTTTTGTTCGCTATGGTTTAGGTGAAGGCATTGAAAAACGCCAAGATGACTTCGTAGCAGAAGTAATGGCATCTGTTGGTAAATAATTAATAAACAATAAGAGAACACCGTACAGTGTTCTCTTATTTTGCAATAGAGGAGTAAAAATATGGCAAAAAGAAAGTTTCGACGTATTGTTTTAAAGTTGAGTGGTGAAGCATTAGCAGGTGAACAAGGTTTTGGTATTAATCCTGATGTTGTTGAAGAATTTGCAAAAGAAATTGCTGCTTTAGCAAAATCCACTGATTTAGAAATCGCGATTGTTGTTGGTGGCGGTAACCTATGGAGAGGTTTAGCTGGTAGCAATCAAGGTATGGATCGTGCTACTGCTGACTATATGGGGATGCTAGCAACAGTGATGAACTCCTTAGCATTGCAAGATGCATTAGAGCAAGCTGGTGTAGATACACGTGTTCAAACAGCTATTGAAATGCAAGAAATTGCAGAACCTTATATTCGTCGTCGCGCTATTCGTCATTTAGAAAAAAAACGTATCGTTATCTTCGGTGCTGGCCTTGGTAAACCTTACTTCTCTACAGATACAACAGCTGCATTACGGGCCGCTGAAATTGAAGCCGATGCTATTTTAATGGCAAAGAAATTTGCAGATGGCGTATATGATTCTGACCCTAAGACAAATCCTAATGCTGTTAAATTTGATGAATTAACATATAACGAGATTATCACAAAAGAATTAAAAGTAATGGATGCTACATCTACAACTTTATGTAAAGATAACAATATTCCTATTATTGTATTTAGCATGGATATTCCTGGTAATATTACAAAAGCTGCTAAAGGTGAAGAAATAGGGACCATTGTTCGAGGAGAATAATTCATATGGAAATTAAAGAATTGTTACAACAAGCAGAAGACCGCATGAATAAGTCTATTGAGGCTTTAAAACATGAATTCGCATCTATTCGTACAGGCCGTGCTAGTGTAGCACTACTTGATAAAGTAATGGTTGATTACTATGGAAGTCCATCACCCATTAATCAAGTTGCGAATATCTCCGTGCCTGAACCTCGCATGATTGTGATTGCACCTTGGGATAAAACAATGATTGGTGCTATTGAAAAAGCAATTTTACAATCTGATTTAGGTTTGAACCCTGGTAATGATGGTGCACAAATTCGTTTAAGTATTCCTCAATTAACTGAGGAACGTCGTAAAGAAATCGTTAAAGTAGTTCATAAAAAGGCTGAAGATGCAAAAGTTGCAGTGCGCAATATTCGTCGTGATGTAAATGAAGCATTAAAAAAAGAAGAGAAAGCTAAAACGATTACTGAAGATGATGCTAAAGACGGTTTAGATCAAATCCAAAAGCTTACCGATGCTAAAGTTAAGCAAATCGATGAGTTAAAAGTAGTAAAAGAAAAGGACGTATTAGAAGTATAATGTTTGATTCTAATAGCCTTATTGGAATACCATGGCAGCTTGCAAAGTCTCGTTTGCAGGCTGCCCATATTCCTTTTAAGGTAATGATTGGTGGATCCTTTAATCGCTTCTTTGAAATTTCAGATAAAGGATTTTATGTGGCACGTATTACAAAGGTTGATGAGTGCTTACATATACTACTATATAGACCAATGATTGCCAGCGACTTCGGAAATTCTATCGAGGTAGACTATGCTAAAGAAATTATTTAACCGTAAACGTTCTGATACGCCTGTCATTGATCGTAATATAATTCCACAACATGTTGCTATTATTATGGATGGTAATGGACGATGGGCTAAACGCAGAGGCATGCCGCGCTCCATGGGGCATCGTGCTGGTGCAGATGTATTAAAAGAAATTGTTATGGCCGCAGATGAGATCGGAATTAGAGCTCTTACGGTATATGGTTTCTCCACGGAGAACTGGAAACGTCCTGAACAGGAAGTTTCTTTACTTATGTCTCTCATAAAAGAATACTTAAATAATAATGTTAAGTATATGCATGAACATAATGTACGCATTCGATTTATTGGTTTTATTGGAGGGCTTTCAGAAAACCTACAAAAAATCATTCAAGATGCAGAATTATTAACTCAGAATAATACAGGCCTCACATTACAGTTAGCGATTAACTATGGTGGGCGTGATGAAATAGTTAGAACTATCCGCGACATTGTAAAATCCGTTGCGGATGGCGTTATTACAATGGACAAAATTACTGAAGAATATGTAAGTTCTCAATTATTCACTAAAGAGTTTAGTGATGTAGATTTATTAATTCGTCCTAGTAGTGATTTTAGAATTAGTAATTTTTTGTTATGGCAACTAGCGTATGCTGAATTTTGGTTTACCGATTTGCATTGGCCAGATTTTACTAAGGAAACTTTACTTGAAGCTGTGGCGGCATATCAGAAACGAGAACGCCGATTTGGTGGCTTATGTGATGAGGAATAAAAAATGTTAAAAACACGTGTTATTACCGCTGTTATTGGTTTTATTATTGCCTTAGGGGCCATTACATTTGGTGGATTAGTATATGATGTGCTAATTACACTTTTAGCTTTATTAGGGTGGCGTGAGTTTGTATTACTTGGTAAAGCTAAACGTGTTCGGATATCCATTATATGGGGATATATTAGCATTTTATTGCTAATGATTGCTCTTGCATGTCATCAGTATATTATAGCTATAGCTATTTTAGTATTAAGTTTATTTGCCAATTATATGTTGTGTACATTTGGTGAAAGTAAGTACTCGATGTCTAGTGTATCCTTTAGTGTATTTGGTTTATTATATATTGGTATGGGTATGACTTCATTACTCTTGATTCGTCATGACTCAATTTACATGGATTTATCAATGCCTTTTGAACTATATAACTGGGGCACTATTACACTTTGGTTATTATTGTTTACTACTTGGGCTAGCGATACCTTTGCATACTTTTCAGGTCGAGCTCTTGGTAAACGTAAAATAGTACCATCCATTAGTCCTAATAAAACACTAGAAGGTTTTATTGGTGGATTTATCGGCTGTATCCTTACAGGTGCAGTATTTTCGTATATCGTTGGCATTCCTTGGTGGATGGGAATCCATGTAGGTATGATTAGCGGTATATTAGCACCATTAGGTGATTTGTTTGAATCAAAGATTAAACGACTATGTAATGTAAAAGATTCTGGTACATTATTACCAGGTCATGGCGGTGTATTGGATCGCTTTGATAGTTTATTATTTGCGGCTCCCATTACATTAGTATATATATTGCTATTTTCGTACTAATTTTATAGAGGTACACTTATGAAATACCTAAGTATTATCGGCAGTACTGGCTCAATCGGTACACAGACGCTTGATGTGGTGTCTCAACATCCAGATCAATTCAAGGTGGTTGCCTTAGTGGCACATCATAATATTGACCTCTTAGAACATCAGATTAAAGAATATAAACCTTTGGTGGCTGGTCTTGTAGATGAAGGTGCTTTTAAAGAATTACAAGCACGCTATACAGGTCCTACAAAATTGATAGGTGGTAAGGAAGCCCTCATTGCAGCAGCTACAATTCAAGAAGCAACAATGATTGTTACTGCTATTGTAGGTGCTGCGGGAATTGAGCCTACAGTGGAAGCTATAAAACAAGGGAAGACTATAGGTCTTGCTAATAAAGAAACTCTTGTTGCTGGAGGTCCATTAATTACGGCTTTAGCTAAAGAACATGGCGTGCAAATCCTACCTATCGATAGTGAACATAGTGCTATATTTCAGTGCTTAGAAGGACAGAAACGTGACAATGTTGATTCTTTAATTGTCACTGCTTCTGGTGGACCTTTACGCACATGGGATTCTAGTAAAATTCAAACTGCAACTGCTGCAGATTGTTTGCGACATCCTACCTGGAATATGGGTAATAAAATAACTATAGACTCTGCCTCTTTATTCAATAAAGGCTTAGAGGTAATAGAAGCTCATTGGTTATTTGGTTTTGATTTTGATCATATTGATGTAGTAGTACATCCTCAAAGTATTGTTCATTCTATGATACGTATGAAGGATGGTGCGATATTAGCGCAAATGGGTAATCCAGATATGCGCGAGCCCATTCAATATGCTTTGACGTATCCCAAACGTGAAGTTTTAAGTATGAATCATCTTGATTTTAGTCAAGCACTACATTTGGAGTTTTTACCTCCACGGTATGACGATTTTCCTGCACTTCGACTTGCGTATGAGGTGGGACGTGCTAGTGGATTTAAACCTGCTGTATTTAATGCAGCTAATGAAACGGCAGTATATGCCTTTTTAGAAGATAAAATCGCCTTTGGTGATATTTATAAAGTCGTTACTTCTGTTCTTGAATCTATGGGACCAGAAGATGATTTTACATTAGATAATTTATTATCCATCGATAGATGGGCCCGTGAAAAGGCAACATCGTTGATGTTATAGGAGAATATATGATTACGGCATTAGCCACAATATTTGTATTTGGTTTAATTGTGTTTATTCATGAATTAGGCCATTTTATTACAGCTAAGATGTCAGGTATGCAAGTTGATGAATTTGCTATAGGTTTTGGTCCAGCCATATTTAAAGTACAAAAAGGGGAAACTTTATATTCTATTCGTATAATTCCTCTTGGAGGATTTAATCGTATTGCTGGTATGACACCTGACGAGCCTCTTAATGAGCGCTCCTTTTATAATAAACCTGCGTGGAAAAAATTTATTGTTATTTCTGCAGGGGCTGTATTTAACTTTATATTAGCCATTGTACTTTTCTTTGGCCTAAATGTGACTGTAGGAAATCTTACATATACAAATGAACCTGTAATTGGTAACATTATTGTGGGTAGTTCTGCAGAACAGGCTCATTTAGAAGCTAACGATAGAATTATTACGATTGATGGTAAAAAAATTAGTACTTGGGATGATATTCGTCCTAGCTTACAAGGCACAGCAAACCATGGTGTAACTGTTGTTGTAGAGCGTGAAGGACAAACTATAGAGACTACAGTAATACCTAAAATGGAACAAGATAGTCCTAAGATTGGCATCTATCCTAGCTTTACTCGTGAAACTTATAGTATTGGTGAATCTTTGAGCCTTGCTGTTAGTCGGACGGGGCAAACTATTGTTGCTATGGTCAGTGGGATTTATGATATGATTCGTGGCACACAAGCAGCCGAATTATCTGGTCCAGTAGGAATTTCCCAAATGGCAGGTACTATTGCACAATCAGGATTTGCACCACTATTAAGTTTTGCTGCATTCCTTAGTATTAACTTAGGGGTTATTAATCTTTTACCATTACCTGTTTTAGATGGTGGTCACTTGATTATTATCTTGGCGGAAGCTATAACAGGTCGTAGATTACCTGCTAAAGCTCTTATGTATATACAAATGGTTGGGGTTGCCTTAATGGTAGCATTATTCTTATATGTAACAACGCAGGATATTTTCCGTTTACTATAAGACAGATGGGAGATTACAATGATTGTACGTAAACCAACAAATGGTATCTATGTAGGTACAGTTAAAATCGGCGATTATGCACCGGTAAGTATTCAATCTATGATTACTACGGATCCAGTACATACAGAGAAGGCAATTGCAGAAATTAATCATTTAGCAGAGGCTGGTTGTGAACTGGTTCGTGTCGCCGTTCCTACAATGGCATCTGCAAAGGCTTTAAAGGCTGTTAGAGCGGGCATTTCAATTCCCTTGATCGCCGATATTCACTTTGATTATAGATTAGCTTTAGAAGCTATTGAAAATAATGTTGATGGATTGCGCATTAATCCAGGAAATATTGGTGGTGAAGATAAGGTTTTAGCCGTTATTGAAAAGGCAAAACCTAAACAAATCCCAATTCGCATTGGTGTTAATGCAGGCTCTTTACCAAAGCATATTCTCGATGCTCATGGAGGACATCCTACAGCGGATGGTATGGTTGAAACAGCTTTAGAACACGTAAGAATTTTAGAAAAACTCGATTATCGTCAAATGAAATTATCTATTAAAGCAACGGAAGTACCTCTAATGGTGGAAGCATATCGTAAGTTATCTGATAAGATTCCTTATCCGTTACATTTAGGTGTAACAGAAGCTGGTACTATTAAACAAGGCACTATTAAATCTGCTATGGGGATTGGTGCATTATTGCTCGATGGCATTGGTGATACATTACGGGTATCCTTAACTGGAGATCCAATTCACGAAATTGAAGTAGGTAGAAGTATTTTAAGTAGTTTAGGATTAAGAAATTTTGGGGCCACTATGATATCTTGTCCTACATGTGGCCGTTGCCAAGTAAATTTATTTGATATGGCTGGTATTGTAGAAGAACGTCTAGCATCCATAAAAGCGCCTATTAAGGTTGCCGTTATGGGGTGTGTTGTAAATGGTCCAGGGGAAGCGCGTGAGGCCGACTTTGGTATTGCTGGTGGTGATGGTCAAGGTATTATTTTCCGTAAAGGGAAAGTTATTAAGACTGTACCAGAAGCCGAATTAGTAGATACATTGTTTAGAGAAATTGACCAATATTTAGAAAATTTAGATGAGGAGTCTTTATGTTAGCCACTAAATTATATGCACCTACATTGCGTGAGGTTCCATCTGACGCTGATGTAGTAAGCCAACAGCTTATGCTTCGCGCTGGTTTTATGCGTAAAACTGCAAATGGTTTATATAGTTTTTTACCATTGGGTTGGAGAAGTATCAAAAAGATTGAAGCCATTGTACGTGAAGAAATGGATTGTGCTAGTGCTCAAGAAATTATGATGCCAATTTTACAGCCTGCAGAAATTTGGAAAGAGTCTGGCCGTTGGAACGCATATGGCGCAGAAATGATGCGTATCAATGATCGTCATGATAATGAATTCTGTCTAGGACCAACACATGAAGAGATGATTACAACCCTCGTTAAAAATGAGATTAACTCATATCGTCAATTACCAGTTAACTTATATCAAATTCAAAGTAAATTCCGTGATGAGCGTCGTCCACGTTATGGCTTGATGCGTAGCCGAGAATTCATTATGAAAGATGCTTATTCTTTTGATGTAGATGAAGCCGGTTTAGATGAGTCCTATAAATCTATGTACGATGCATATACACGTATTTTTACACGTTGTGGTCTTACATTCCGCCCAGTAGAGGCTGATAGTGGTGCAATAGGTGGTAGTGGTACGCATGAGTTCATGGCCATTGCCGAAGCTGGTGAAGCTGATATCGTATATTGTACTAAGTGTGATTATGCAGCTAACATTGAAATCGGCAAGCCTGGTATCATGAAGCAAGACGAAGAAGTTCTTCATGAGTTATCTGTTGTGGATACACCAAATGCAAGTTCTATTGAAGCTGTGGCAGACATGTTAAATTTACCATTACATAAAACTATCAAAGCGGTAGTATTTTCTATTGATGGTAAAGTGGTATTAGCCATTGTTCGTGGTGACCATGAAGTAAATGAAGTTGCTGTACAACATGCCGTTCTTGGTGCTGTAGAGCCTGAGATGGCTACCCCTGAAGAATTAGAAAAAGTAGGTTTAACAGCTGGTTTCATCAGTCCTATTGGTTTAAAACAAACAGAAGAATTTGCTATTGTTGTTGATGAATCTGTTATGGAAACTTACAATGTTTGTGGTGGCGCTAATAAAAAAGATGCTCACTACGTTAATATTAATCCAAAACGGGACTTTAATGTAGAAGACATTATTGTTGCTCCAATTCGTTTGATCACGAAGGACGATGTGTGTCCTAAATGTGGTGGTGCTTTAGAACATGCTAAAGGCATTGAAGTAGGTCAAGTATTTAAATTGGGTACAAAATATTCTGAAGCATTACAAGCTACATTCTTAGATCAAAATGGTCGTCCTAATCCAATGATTATGGGGTGCTATGGTATCGGTGTATCTCGTACACTAGCTGCTGCTATTGAGCAATATCACGATGAAAATGGTATTATTTGGCCACGTTCTATCGCTCCATTTGAAGCAGTTATTGTTCCAATTAATGCAAAAGACGAAGCATTAATGTCTACTAGTCAAACTATTTATACTGCATTACAAAATGCTGGTGTAGATGTATTGTTAGATGATCGTAAAGATCGTGCAGGTGTTAAGTTCAAAGATGCTGATTTGATTGGTTATCCACTTCGCATTACAGTAAGTAAAAATACTCTTGAGAATAACGAAGTAGAAATTCAAATCCGTAAGTCTGGAGAAACTCTTCCATGTGCTATTGATTCTGTAGCTGATAAAGTAACAGAATTGCTTCAAAACTTATAATAGAATTGCGATTCTAGTGAATGTTCATTAGGGTCGCAATTTTTCTTTCTAAACTTGAATTAATAGATTAAATAAGTCATAATTAAATGATAGAATATTTGGAATGGAGGTGCTATATGCTTGTAGATTTTCATATGCATTCCATCTTTTCAGATGGTGTTGAAACACCTAAAGATCTATTGCAACATGCCATAGACTGTAATGTATCTATGATGGCTTTAACCGATCATGATGAAATAGACGGCATTCAAGCATTGCGTGCTGCTCAAAAAGAGTTAGATCCTAATGAATCTATTAAAATCGTAAATGGCTGTGAATTTAGTGCTGATTATAAAGATAAGTCAATTCATATTTTAGGATATTGTTTTGATGAAAATAATAAAGATTTAATCGATTTTATTACGTTTTTTAAAGGAAAACGTGAAGAACGTATCGATGAAATTATCCGTCGTTGTAACAATGAAGGATATTATATTACAAAAGAAGAGCTCATTAAACAATTTCCTGATACTAAAGCTTATGGTCGCCCACATATTGGTAAACTTTTAATTGATGGTGGTTATGCCAAGGATATTAATGATGTATTTAAAGGTATTCTTCGAAAAGATAGTCCTTGCTATGTTCCTAAGGTAAAAGTAGAGGTTCCTTATATTATTGATATTATACATAAAGCTGGAGGACTTGCTGTTATGGCTCATCCTAAATTGGTTACCAGTGATGAATATGTGTTGGAAATGTTAAATTATGATTTTGATGGTATGGAGGTATATCACTCAAAGCATAATGATGATGATGTGGAGCGATATAAAGAATTCGCTAAAAAGCATAAGCTATTTATTACTGGTGGTTCTGATTACCATGGTATTGTAGGCAAGAAACCTGATAGATTTGGTGATTACTTAGTATCTGGTAAGGATGTATCAGAATTTATTAGTTTGTTATAAATGACGAGGTAGGCTATGGAAGTCGTTGCATTTGTAGGTAGTAGTGGCACAGGTAAAAGTCATCGTGCCCTCGTAGTTGCTCATGAAAATAAAATTGAATGTATCATCGATGATGGTATTTTGATTCATGATAATAAAATTGTAGCTGGCTTTTCTGCAAAAAAAGAGTCTAGTCGTTTAAAAGCTGTTCGTCGTGCTATTTTTCAAGACGAAGTACAAGTTAAATCCGTACGAGAACAATTAGATAAGATTAAACCTAATAAGCTTATGATTATCGGCACTTCTGATAATATGGTTAAGAAGATTACTAAAGCTTTAGGCTTACAAGAACCTGATCGATATATTCGTATAGAAGATGTTGCAACACCTAAGGAAATTGAAAAGGCACAACATGCACGTCTTAAAGAGGGTAAACATATAATTCCTGTGCCGACTATGGAATTAAAGCCACACTTTAGGGGGTATTTGATTGATCCAATCAAAACCATGTGGCGCCGCAGGACTTTGAAAAAACAAGATCAAGATACCTTAGGTCAAATTGGTTCTGAAGGATTTGAACGTTCTGTTGTACGGCCTGCTTTTAGCTATTATGGTCGACTCACTTTTGACGATGAAGTAATTATTAAATTGATTAGAAATGGGTTAAAAAAAGTAGCTGGTGTCGATGAGACCAGTATAATTTCTTTTAAAAAAAGCGACAAAGGTCAAAACGGTCTTGTTGTTGATATGGCTGTAGTTATTGAACATGGATATCCTGTTAAACCGTTGATGCAACAGGTACAAAAATCTGTTCGCAATGAAATTGAATATATTACCGGCATGTCTATTGAACGCATGTCCATTAAAGTTAAGAATATTATTGAAACAAAACGTAAGATTGTTAAAGTGTAGGAGTTAGAATGAAGTCTTATTATATTTACACCTATGGTTGTCAAATGAATACCGCCGACTCTGAGCGATTATCGCATCAGCTTGAATCTGTTGGGTATATACCAACAGAGAATGTTGAAACTGCAGATTTAATTCTGCTAAATACTTGTGCAGTGCGTGAAAATGCAGAAACTAAAGTTTATGGGCGCATAGGTGAGCTAAAAAGACTAAAACGTAATAATAAAAACTTGATTATCGCCGTCACAGGATGTATGGCTCAAAAAAATCAAGCAGAAATGTTTAAACGAGCTCCTCATATTGATATTGTATTGGGTACTCATAATATTCAACATATTAACGAGATGATTGAAGAAGTACAACATGGACATACGCATCAAATCAGCGTAGATATGGATAACTCTGTATTGCCTGAATTAGAGGCAAAACCAAATGGCTCTTTTTATGCATGGGTACCTATTATGAATGGATGTAATAAATTTTGCACCTATTGTATTGTTCCCCATGTACGTGGTAGAGAGATTAGCCGTCCTGTAGAGGCCATTGTTAAAGAGGTTACAGACCTAGGGGTTAAAGGATTTAAAGAGATCACTTTATTGGGGCAAAATGTAAACTCTTATGGCCTAGATTTTAAAGATGGTACAGATTTTGGTACATTAGTTGATGCTCTTGATGGTATTCCTGGTATAGAACGTATTCGCTATATGACAAGTCATCCTCAAGATATGAGTAAGTCTATGATTGATGCTCTTGGTAGGTCATCCAATATTGTGACGCATTTACATTTACCTATTCAATCTGGTTCCAATCGTATTTTAAAGAAAATGAATCGTCATTACACGGTAGAGCATTATAAAGAATTACTTTCTTATTGCCGTGAAAAAATAAAAGATGTGGTGGTGACTACGGATATCATTGTAGGTTTCCCAGGAGAAACTGAGGAAGATTTTCAAGCTACATTACAATTATTAAAAGATGTGCGCTATGACATGGCGTATACGTTTATCTACTCTAAGCGCTCCGGAACGCCAGCAGCAACTATGGATGATCAAATTCCAGAAGAGATTAAGCGCGTTCGCTTACAAACATTGATGGATGTACAAAATGAAATCTCTTATGAATTAAATAAACCTATGGAAGGACAAGTATTTGATATTATTGTAGAGGGACCAAGTCCTCGTGATGAAGACATGTGGTTCGGTCGTACATCTGGTAATAAAATGGTTTTATTCCCTAAGGATGACTCCTTATCAATTGGTCAAACTGTACCAGCTCATATCGATAAAGCTCAAACATGGGTTTGTTATGGTAGTATTGTAAAATAAACTATTAGAATCAAAAAGAACTCGTCACTATTATGTTAACTCTAAGGTTAGATTTTTTATCTAAAATTAGTTTGCTAAACATGTGGTGGCGATGTTCTTTTTTACCATAGATGCTGATTAGAAATTATATGTGTTATAATAATAGAATAATATAAAAGTTGTATATTGAAGATATTCATAGGTATGAACACCATTTACATTTTGTATTTTTACAAAGAAGGTGTAACTATGAAACTTGATTTAAACGCTGTAGGCGAAACGGCATTATTGACACTATATGCAAGAGCGAAAGATTATGAGTCAGATCAATCTGTATTAAAGGATCAGAAATCCTGGGATATTTTAAAGCATATTGATTATGATTTTGATCAATTTAAAGATGTTAAGATGTCTTATTATGGAATTTTAGGACGAGCAAAAGTAATCGATGATGAGATACGAAAGTTTATATCTCTATATCCAGATTGTATCGTCGTATCATTAGGTGCCGGTTTAGATACTATGTTTTATCGAGTCGACAACGGTTATATTGATTGGTATAATATCGATTTTGCTGGAGTGATTGAGGCACGTACACATTTTTTTGAGCCTCATGAACGAGTCCATAATTTAGTGAGTTCTATAACTGATGAATTGTGGACTAAAAATATTGAGGTAAATGGACGAAAACTATTGCTTGTTAGTGAAGGTGTAGTTATGTATCTTACACTGGATGAAATGAAGCAGTTTTTAGGTTTACTGACAGATTCGTTTGAAGAATTTACGTTATATCTTGATATGATTTCTCCATATGTGGCGAAACGCACTAAACAACATGATATGCTTAGTAAAATGAATGTTTCTTTTCAGTGGGGAACTAAGGACGGTCATGAAATTGTAGTTATGAATCCTAAGCTTAAACAGACTGGACTGATTAATTTTACAGGAAGTATGTTATCCTTAGCACCTATTGTTTATAAATTATTATACCCGTTTATATATTTGTTTAATAATCGTATGGGAATATATGAATATAAGCGGAATCTGTGATATGACTCATAATATATGAGGTGAATATGAGTAAAAAGCAAACACCTATGATGGAGCAGTATTTAGATATTAAATCTAGATACTCTGAAGAATTATTGTTCTTTCGATTAGGTGATTTTTATGAATTATTTAATGAGGATGCTTTAGTCGCATCACGTGAACTTAATATTACCTTAACAGGTCGTCCTACAGGAGATGAGGAACGCACACCGATGTGTGGCGTTCCTTTTCATGCGGCTGAAAGCTACATAGAAACGCTTGTAAAAAAAGGATATAAAGTTGCTATCTGCGAACAACTAGAAGATCCTAAAGCAGTTAAAGGCATTGTTAAGCGCGATGTCATTAAAGTTGTTACTCCTGGTACAGTGATGACAGAAAATGGCAACGATGCAAGGTCAAATAACTTTTTATCATTATTTTATATGGTAAAAGATACGTGGATTCTTGTGTTTTCTGATGTATCTACAGGGGAAGTTATTTGGCACCGCATCACTGATTGTGAAAAACGCAGTGATATGTACGATGCACTCAGCATGTATAGACCAAGTGAAATCATATTGCCTGAAGGAACGATATTACCGCAAGATATTCAGGATTTTATTGAAAATCAATTTAGTAATGTCGTATTTTCTCCTTTTTCTACATACTATACACAACGTGAAGTAGCTGAAAAAGCTGTAACTCATTTCGGTGATTTAGGCCTTATGGAAGAGGATGTATGGGAAGCATTAGGTTATATGCTTTTGTACTTAGAGGATATCATTAAATCTGAAATTTCTCATATCAACTATGTACATCAATTAAGTGTAGGTAATCGCCTTATTCTTGATACATCTTCTTTGCGGCACCTTGAAATTACTCATAATTTACGCGATGGTGGGCAAAAAGGTACTTTACTGGATGTACTAGATCGTACGTTGACACCAATGGGGGCACGCCTTTTAAAACAATGGCTTGAAAGTCCATTAACTGATATAAATCAAATACAACGTCGTCAAGCAGCCGTTTCAGAACTTATTACACGCGGTGCTGAACGTTCTCATATTCGTAACTTTTTAGATTGTATTTACGATTTTGAACGCATCGTTGGTCGTGTTGAAACCGGATCTGTGTCTCCCAGAGATTTAACGGCTCTTCGTGAGTCATTAGCAGTTCTACCTGATATTAAGAATGTATTAGGTACATGTTCAAGTCTAGCTTTAACATCTATTAATGAGCGCATGCAAAATCATAAAGATATTTATGACTTATTATGTCGAGCTATTGCAGAGCAACCAGCGTTGACATTAAAAGACGGTCGTGTTATTAAAGATGGATTTAATGCTGATTTAGATGAGCTACGTTCTTTAGCGACTAATAGCGAGCAATGGCTTGCTAAGATGGAAGCGGATATTAAAGAAGCTACAGGGCTTTCAAAAATTAAGACTGGTTATAATAAAGTGTTTGGCTACTATTTCGAGGTATCCCATAGTAAATCAGAACAAGTACCAGACTATTTCATACGAAAACAAACCCTGGCCAATGCTGAACGCTATATTACGCCTGAGTTAAAAGAGTTTGAAATTAAAATTCTCAGCGCAAAAGATAAAATCATCGCTTTAGAGCACGAACTATATCAACAATTGCGTAATGATATTAAACTCGTTATCAAAGATGTGCAAGAAACGGCTCGTGCTCTTGCAGACCTTGATGTATTATGCTCATTAGCATTAGTTGGATACGAAGAAAACTATATTTGTCCAACTATTGTGATGAATGGTCAAATCAATATTCGTGATGGTCGTCATCCAGTTATTGAAAAGTTTTTAAAACGAGAGGTATTTGTACCAAATGATATCGTTCTAAATCATGATGATGAGGAATTCTTACTCATTACAGGCCCTAATATGGCAGGTAAATCTACTTACATGCGTCAAGCGGCTATCTTAATGATTATGGCACAGATTGGTTCCTTTATCCCTGCTCGTGAGGCATCTATCTCACCTGTGGATCGTATTTTTACACGTGTCGGTGCTAGCGACGATATTTCTACTGGTCAAAGCACGTTCATGGTAGAAATGAAAGAGGTAGCGTATATTTTAGAAAATGCTACCCATAATAGTTTAATTATTCTCGATGAAATTGGTCGGGGTACGAGTACCTTTGATGGTTTGAGTATCGCACAAGCCGTAGTGGAACATATTTGTAAGCATATTCATAGCAAGACTTTATTTGCAACGCACTACCATGAATTGATTTGCTTAGAAGAAAGCTATAGTAAATTAAAAAATTATACCGTTGCAGTTAAAGAAAAAGGGAAAGATGTTGCTTTCTTGCGTCGTATCATTAAAGGTGGTGCAGATCGCAGTTATGGTATCCATGTTGCCAGACTGGCGGGCCTACCTAACTCTGTATTAAAACGAGCTGAAGTGATTTTAGAATCCTTGGAAGATCAAAGTCATGATGCAAGTGACTTAAATAATCGAGTTATGGGTGCTCAACTTACTAATGTGGCAAAACCAGCGGTTAAGCAAGTTAGTGATTCTCCACTAGGCAATTTATTTAGCCATTCCGTAGTAGATAGCTTACTGGAAGTCGATGTAATGAGCATGACTCCAATTGAAGCATTAAATAAATTATATGAACTACAAGAGGAGGCTCGTAAAGGAGGCGGGAAATAATGGCAACCATTCACGTATTGGATGAAACGACAATCAATAAGATAGCTGCCGGTGAAGTCGTTGAACGTCCCGCATCAGTTATTAAAGAGCTCATTGAAAACTCTATTGATGCGTCTGCCACTAATATTGAGGTTGAAATTGGTGAAGGCGGTGTGGCCTATATGCGGATTACTGATAATGGTATCGGTATGACGGAGGAAGATGCTCGTTTGGCGATTCTACGTCATGCAACCTCTAAAATTCAACAAGTAGAGGACCTCTTTGATATTGCGTCCCTAGGCTTCCGTGGGGAGGCTTTGGCTAGTATTGCCTCTGTATCTCATTTCTCTTTGACTACTCGTAAAGCAGACTCTGATTTGGGGACTCGTATTACTGTTGATGGCGGCACTTTTACCGATTGCATTCCTTATGGTGCGGCACCTGGTACAACTATCGAAATTAAAGATTTATTTTATAATACGCCGGCTCGTCGTAAATTCTTAAAAACGGAGCGTACAGAAGCCTCTAAAATTCAAGATATTGTAGGGAAATTAGCTCTAAGTAATCCACATATTTCTTTTAAGCTTATCATAGATGATCGGGTAGCTATTATCACACCAGGAAATGGCGATATTAGTGATACTGTAGCTGCGCTATATGGATATAAAACCAAAGATGATATTTTTACTGTTGCTTATGAAAGTGATTCTATCTATATCGATGGCGTAGTGAGTAAGCCCACACTTCTTAAAAGTACAAGGATATGGCAGACCATTATCGTCAATAATCGCGTGATTTCTGATAAAACCATAATGAAGGCTATCGATAATGCATACCATGCACTATTGCCGAAAAATGGTCATCCTTTAGTGGTACTAAATATTACTGTGCCTGCGAGAATGGTTGATATAAACGTACATCCTCGCAAGAGTGAAGTTAAATTCTCAGATGATAAGATTATATTTAAAGCCGTATATCACGGTATCTTAAATGCTTTAAATAATCCACTCCATGAGAGATACGAACGAGAGTCATCATCTTATATGACTGGTACAGTTGCTAACATATCCGATAAATATGGTAATGATATTGCTAGTAATAGTAATAGTGATATTAAGAAGTTTAGTTCTAATAGTACATCCTTAGCTGGTAATACTACTTATGATTCTTATCAAGTACCTACTGTTGTACACGATTCAATGCAGTCTGCTGAACATATAGCAACAGCTATAGATTATGATAAGGTTTTTTGTGGACGCCGTACAAAAGGCTATGAAGTCATGCGCGGTGAAACTTCGCAGTTTGTGGAAAACCTTAAAACAAAGGGGTATACACCACCTGCACCTAAGGCTACTTATGAACAATCCTCTTTTGTAGATAAAAGTTTTGAAGCTGTTCCTACTGCTTACACTAGTTATACTTCGGAAGATGTAGAGAAGTTTAAATCCTTGTCTCACGATATTCGTAACGAAGAGATAGAAGATCGTACAATTCAAAACTCGGGCTTTTTACCAATGGGTCAAGTTGCATCTTGTTATATATTAGCTAAAAAAGGTGATGATCTATATATCATAGATCAACATGCTGCACATGAGCGTGTGCGTTATGATAAGTTGTGTAAGTCTTCTGAATCGATTCCTATGCAATCTATTTTGGTTCCTCAGTATAGTGAGGCCACAGATGATGAAATGAATTTAGTAGAGGAAGAACGAGAAACATTACTTGATCTTGGATTTGATGTAGAGTTAGGTGGTCCTACTAAGATAAAATTAGTAGGGGCTCCAGTAGATTTAGTAGAGTCAAAAGCATTTGAAATTCTGCAATATATATTCTCTTACTTACATGATCATCAACAGCCTACTAAGGCCCAATTACGACATGAAATGTTAGCTTATGCATCTTGTAGAGGGGCCATCAAGGCAGGTCATAATTTAAATATGTATCAAATGACTACCTTAATTGAGGACTTATTTAGTACCGAAAAACCATATGTATGTCCTCATGGTCGTCCTACGATTATCAAATTTACACCTGATGAATTAGGTAAATTATTCTTACGGTCTTAATATGAATATATTAACTACAGCTCAAAAATCTAATGAGGCCATTCAAGAGGAAGCCAAAGCTTTGGCTTCCTCTATGCATATGGCCTATATAAAAAGAGGAAAATTATCTATACCAGCATTATTTAATGCTCATCCATGTGATTTTATTGCTGTTCTTTCTGGTAATGGCTTAACTATTCATTTTCCTGATAATCAGCAACATAGCTTTCATTTATCCATGGCTCAATTACGTATACTACGTTTGCAACGTGGAGAAGGAGATTATTTAATTAATGCTGTTCAGAAAATACTAAGTACTAATGAAATAACTGATAAAGAAGAATTTTCGTTTCTTGATTGTACAATTGGTCTTGGTAGTGACAGTATCGTCGTAAGCTATGCTTTTCTTCAGGCTAAAATAAAAGGTCTAGAAGGTTCTTTACCTATATGGCTTGCCACATCTTATGGTTTAGCTCATTATTCGCATAATGTGAAAAGTGTGACGGACGCATTACGTCGTATTGAGGTAAGTTATGATACCTTTGAAAACTATGTACCTAATCTACCAGATGAAAGTATAGATATTATTTATTTTGATCCTATGTTTGAGGTCCCTGTAGAGGATAGTCCTCAATTTAAACCACTTCGTGGACATACTGTGGAAAGTCGTATTGATGATAAAATTATGGAGGAAGCTATGCGTGTTGCCTCTTATGGTGTTATCATTAAAGAACGACCATTTAGTTCTGTCTTTCAGAAATATCCACCTCACCAATGGGTGGGGGGGAAATATAGCCGTATAGGTTATGGAGTATATATGAAGGAGTTATTGTGAATCCCTTAATAACCATCGTTGGACCTACTGCGGTAGGCAAAACAGATCTTACCTTGGACTTAGCAGAACAGCTACATGCTGAGGTTATTTCTGGTGATGCTTACCAGGTTTATAAACAATTCAATATTGGTACCGCTAAACCATCGGTGGATGAACTTAATCGGGTGAAACATCATCTCATCGATATACTGGAACCCAATGATTCATATTCGGTATCTATTTTTCAAGATCAAGCTAAAGAAATAATTGCAAGATTAAAAGATAGAAATATTCTTCCTATTCTGTCTGGTGGTACAGGACTGTATGTCCAATCATTATTGGAGAACTACAACTTTAATGATGTTAAACCTGACGAATATTTGCGAGCAGAACTTGATGAGCTCTATAGTACAAAAGGTATTGAAGGCTTACGAGACTATGCTTTCACATTAGGTAAAGAGCATAATATAGAGATACAATATAGCGACAAACATCGTTTGTATCGAGCTATTGAGATATTGCATCATGGTGATGTAGATTCGTTGCGAAATCAGACAAAAGATGGTGTATCCTATAAAGGGCCTGTCATCGGTCTCATGAGAGATCGTGATAAATTATATGAACGTATCAATTTACGCGTTGATATGATGTTTGATGTGGGTTTAATTGAAGAGGTGGAACAACTCATAAAATCTGGAGTGAATCCAGATTGCCAAGCTTTTAAAGGTATTGGCTATAAAGAGGTTGTAGACTATATAAATGGCAATATAACATTAGATGAGTGTCGTGACTTAATTAAGAAGAATACACGTCACTTTGCTAAGCGCCAAATTACATGGTATAAACGTATGCCATATATAGAATGGATACATATTGATAGCAATACATCTAAAGATTTTATATTTAATAAAGCTATGGATTTAATCCGTAGAGAAGGATTAGCATGACATTAGAAGAAATACGTAGTAAAGCCCTAGAAATGGCTGAACCAGAATTTAAGAAATTTGAACCTATTGCATTGGCCAATACAAAAAAAGTATTAGAAGCCTTTAAGGAATGCCAAGTATCTGATTATCATTTCACTGGTACTACTGGTTATGGATATAACGACGTAGGGCGTGAGAAATTAGATGAAGTATTTGCCTATGTATTTAAAGGTGAAAAGGCTATCGTTCGTCCTCATTTTGTTTCTGGTACACATGCGTTAGCTACTACATTAATTTCTTTGATGGGAAATGGCTCTAAAGGGACAGAGTTTATCTATGCCGTAGGGGCTCCTTATGATACGATGCAATCTGTTATCGGTGCCGCTCGTGAAGTACGTGGTTCTTTAGTAGAAAAAGGCTTTACCTATACTGAGGTACCATTGAAAGATAATACTTATGATGTTGAAGCTATTGCTAACGCTGTTAACGATAATACGCGGGTAGTAGTCATTCAACGGTCTCGAGGCTATAGCACACGTGAACCTTTATCTATTGCAGATATTAAGGTTATTGTTGATGCTGTAAAAGCTAAAAATTCTAAAACGATTTGTTTCGTAGATAATTGTTACGGTGAATTTACAGAGCTGCAAGAACCATTAGAAGCTGGTGCTGATATTATGGCTGGCTCTCTCATTAAAAATGCAGGTGGCGGTTTAGCACCAACTGGTGGTTATATTGTTGGTAGAGAAAACCTTGTAGAGGATGCAGCATATCAATTGACAGCTCCTGGACTTGGTGATCATATGGGTTCATATGCTCCTGGTTATCGCTTGTTCTTCCAAGGTTTATTTATGGCACCTCACGTAGTATTACAAGCTCTTAAAGGTGCTGTATATACGGCTGCTGTAGGTGAGTTACTAGGCTATGATGTATTCCCTAAGGTAAATGCTGATCGCTATGACTTGATTCAAGCCATTAATCTGAAAAATGGGGAAGAAATGGAGCATTTCTGTGTAGGTATGCAAGCCTATTCTCCTGTAGATGCTCACGTACATCCTATTCCTGGGGATATGCCTGGGTACGAAGATAAAATCATCATGGCTGGTGGTACCTTTGTACAAGGTTCCTCTATTGAACTCAGTGCCGATGGTCCTATACGTCCACCATATACAATTTTCATGCAGGGTGGCCTAGTGTTTGAACATTCCATGCTTGGTATTTTAGGAGCTGCTGAAGAACTATTAAAACATAGATAATGTTTAGAATCTCTTTCTTTTGTGAAAGGGATTCTTTTTATTTCAAATCTTTTCAATATACCTATTTCTAGGCTATAATATAAGTTGCTATAATTTTATAGCAATACTACTCGGACTTTTACACCGAACTAGTGTTTTACACGTCAGGCTTTCACCCTGATTAGTTTTATGATCAAGAGATCATTAAAAGGAGAAAGTATGGAAAAAGTTATCGCTGTAGCTATGAGTGGCGGCGTAGACAGTTCTTTAACTGCTGCAATGCTATTAAAACAAGGCTATAAAGTATTTGGTATTACCCTATGGTTATGGGTGAGTGGTACGCCTTATGATGAGGTGCCTCTTGCCGTAACTGATGCTAAGAAGATGTGTGATTTTCTTGGTATCGAGCATCATGTTATCGATGCTCGTGATGTATTCTACGAAAACGTAGTAGATTACTTTGTAAAAGAATATGCCTATGGTCGTACGCCAAATCCTTGTGTATTTTGTAACAAGAACATCAAGTTTGACTTGATGCTCAATCGTGCTCTTGAATTAGGTGCCACACATATGGTAACTGGTCATTATGCACAAGTAAATTATAATGAAGAAACAGGTCTATATGAGTTACATAAAGGTGTTGATCCTACAAAAGACCAAAGTTATGTTATGTACAATATGAACCAACGTATTTTGAGTCATCTTATGTTTCCATTAGGTGGTCAATGTAAGACTGAAACACGTAAATTAGCTGCTGAATATGATTTGCCAGTCGCTAAAAAACCAGATAGCGTAGATATTTGTTTCTTGCCTCATGGGAATTATCAAAAGCTAGTGGTAGAAGAAATGAAGGGTAAGCCAGAGTCTGGTAATATCGTTACCGAAGATGGTGAGGTATTAGGTAAGCACAACGGCTTATTTAATTATACGATTGGTCAACGTAAAGGCCTTGGTATTGCTTATAAACACCCTTTATATGTTATTGGATTTAATGGGGATCGTAATGAGGTCATCGTGGGTCCTAATGAACGTCTCTTTACAAATCGTATGATTTGTAAGTTCTATAACTTCTTAGATGATACAATTCATAAGGAATTGAAGGCAGAAGGAAAAATTCGCTATGCAGCTAACCCTTCTCCTTGCACAGCACGTATTTTAGATGACGATACAATGGAGGTTATTTTTGAAGAACCACAACGGGCTATTACCCCAGGTCAGTCTGTAGCCTTTTATAATGGCACTCAATTATTGGGAGGTGCTGTTATCGATCGCGTATGTTAGAAAGGAGAATGCAAGTTCTTTGAACTTGTTTACATAGTATGTCAACGAAAAAGATTCGAAACTTCTGTATTATAGCTCATATCGACCATGGTAAATCAACCATCGCTGATAGATTAATTGAATATACTGGTACATTACAAAAACGTGAAATGGAGGCTCAAGTTTTGGACTCCATGGACCTTGAACGTGAACGCGGCATTACTATTAAAGCGCAATCTGTTCGTATTTTGTATAAAGCGCAAGACGGTGAAGAATATATTTTGAATCTCATCGATACTCCAGGCCACGTCGATTTCAGCTATGAAGTATCTCGTTCTCTTGCAGCCTGTGAAGGGGCATTACTCGTAGTCGATGCGGCACAAGGTGTGGAAGCACAAACGTTGGCAAATGTATATCTCGCTTTAGAACATGATCTTGAAATCATTCCTGTTATTAACAAGATTGATTTGCCGTCAGCAGATCCTGATCGCGTTAAACAAGAAATTGAAGATATTATTGGTTTAGACGCATCTGATGCTGTATTATGCTCTGCCAAATCAGGTATCGGTATTCCTGATATTTTAGAAGCTATTGTAAATAAAGTTCCTGCACCACCAGATAAATCTGATGAGCCAACAAGAGCTTTGATTTTTGATAGCCGTTTTGACGCGTATAAAGGTGCTATTGCTTATGTCCGCGTAAAAGAAGGGTCTATAAAAGCAAAAGATACAATTCGCATGATGCATGATAAAAAGGACTTTGATGTTACAGAACTCGGTATTTTTACTCCCAATCTTGTACCTGTGCAAGAATTACAATGTGGCTCAGTAGGTTGTATTGCAGCTAGCATCAAAAATGTAAAAGATTGCCATGTAGGCGATACTGTAACATTAGCTAATAATCCTGCAACTGAGCCATTGCCTGGTTATCGTAAGGCTGTATCTATGGTGTACTGTGGCCTTTACCCAACAGAGTCTAAAGACTATGAAAACCTTCGGGATGCATTAGAAAAGTTACAGCTTAATGATGCTGCCTTAGAATATGAAGCAGAAACATCATTGGCATTGGGGTTTGGTTTCCGTTGTGGGTTTCTCGGCCTTTTGCATATGGACGTAATTCAAGAACGTTTAGAACGTGAATATAATTTGACCCTTATTACGACGGCTCCATCTGTAAATTACAAAGTGTACAAAACAAATGGGGAAATGCTCGAAGTCGATAATCCTGCTAAATTACCACCTCCAACGGAAATTGACTATATCGAAGAGCCTTATGTAAAGGCTACAACAATTGTACCTAAAGATTTTGTTGGTACTATTATGGAGTTGTCCCAAGATAAACGCGGTGAATATCAATCTATGGAATATTTGGATGAAACACGAGTATCTGTCGTTTATCACTTGCCATTGAGTGAAATCATTTATGATTACTTTGATAAATTAAAATCCGCTACAAAGGGTTATGCATCCCTTGACTACGAATTGATTGGATATAAACAATCTCCAATGGTTAAGATGGATATTCTCTTAAATGGAGATCCTGTGGATGCATTGTCCATTATTGTACACAAAGACCGTGCAGCTACACGTGGTCGTGCATTAGCTGAGAAATTGAAAGAATTGATTCCTCGTCAAATGTTTGAAATTCCTATTCAAGCGGCGGTAGGGACAAAAATTGTGGCTCGTGAAACTGTAAAAGCTTGGCGTAAGGATGTTTTGGCAAAATGTTACGGTGGAGATATTTCTCGTAAGCGTAAATTACTTGAAAAACAAAAAGCCGGTAAGAAACGCATGAAGTCCGTCGGTTCCGTAGAGATTCCACAAGAAGCATTCATGGCGATTCTCAAGGTTGAGGACTAATAAAATGAAAACAGATTCTGATATTCTGAATCTGTCTACACTGAGGGATATGGGGCTGTATGTCCATATCCCTTTTTGTAAACAGAAATGTATGTACTGTGATTTTCCTGCTTATCAAAATTTACAAGATTATTACGAAACCTATGTATATGCTTTAGTACAAGAAATCGATTTATGGGTCTCTGAACATCCAGAGTCTACATCTAAAGCTATTGATACAATTTATTTTGGTGGAGGTACGCCTACAGAATTATCGATTCAACAACTACAGATGATTCTTGATAAAATCAAAAATACTTTTACAATTACGGACGATTGTCATATGACTATTGAATCGAATCCTGGGGAAGTAAATTTACATTATTTAACGAAATTAGTTAAGCTTGGTTTTAATCGTATTAGCTTTGGTGTTCAAACATTTGACGATAAGGCACTTACCATGCTTCATCGCAGTCACAACGAGGAACAGGCAAAACAAGCCGTTTATGATGCTAAAAAGGCGGGCTTTGCTGATATTAATATTGATTTGATTTATGGTCTGCCACGACAAACATTAGAGGATATTCAACATAATTTAGATATTGTAAAAGACTTACCGATTAATCATATTTCAACGTATGGACTTCAAGTTGAGGTAGGAACGTATCTATATCATTTAGTACAAAAGAACCTTATTTCTATTCCTAGTGAAAACATTGATGAAACCATGTATGACATGATGATGGACGGATTAAAAGAACTAGGCTTTGAACGATATGAGATTTCAAATTTCGCCAAGGCTAATTCCTATAGCCGTCATAATTTAAAATATTGGCACTATGTAGATTATTTAGGCTTTGGTGCTGGTGCTCATTCCTTCTATGACGGAGTTCGCCGTAGTAATAATCGTAATGTAATGCCCTATATACAATCTGTTGACAGATATATTATGCCTACTATCGATACGGAGACGATTACTTTAGAACGAGCTCAAGAGGATTTTTGCTTTTTAGCTCTTCGCACTAAATGGGGCCTTGATGAGCAAAAATTTGAAGATAAATTTGGCGTATCTGTTCATGATCTATTTGGTACTGCTTTAGAGGATTTAGTTAGTAAAGGTTTATTAAAGTATCAAAATGGAAGTTATCATTTAACCGCTGAAGGTGCCAAGCATGGGAACTATGTATTTAGTCAATTTATTCGTGAGTAATTTCTCACAGTTTCTCAAAATCTAATATGTTAGTATAAATAGGATGATGGTGAATAAGCATGCTAGATTTTAGGAGGAGCGATGAAGACATCTGTAATATTACACGGTTTACATAATGAATTTACTTTAGATCAAATGAAAGCATGCATAGAACTTGTTGAAAAATATGGCGGATCCTTCCGTCATGTTGTAACAGGTATACAAATTACAGGTATTGAAAAAGATGATAAGGAACAGTTTATTTCTGAATTGCCTGATGGCGTGACAACTGTTATTCATAGAGGTGTTAATTCTTTAATTGCCTGTGTAGGTAAAGGTCATTGTAAAAATGGACAAATGGAAACTAAAGAATTGGCTGATTATGTAGAGAGAAAACATTACGGCCGAAAAACATCTCACAAGTGCAAAATTGGCATCAGTGGATGTGGACGTAACTGCCCTGATGCGATGGTAAAGGATATTGCTTTTATTGGCACATCTCAAGGTTTTATGTTGGCTGTTGGTGGTAATACAGGCATGAGACCAGAAGCTGGCAAAATTTTGGCTAGACATCTTACTGTAGAGCAATCCAAAAAAGCTGTAGATATTTTGATTGATTGGTATGCTAAATATGGTGAACCTCGTGAACGTATGGGGAAACTGTTAGAGCGTCTTGGTAATCCATTAGAAGGTGTAGAACTATAAATTATTATATTTTTAGTACTTATTGATTTATGGTTTTAGTCTGTAAATAGTTAGGGCCCAAAAAGTATTCTAACTAAGAGTCTATTAATAACAGAATTACAATAAAATTATTACAAATATAAACACTTATACTATTTCAGGTTTTAATAATATAAATTTTATTAGACCAACATATTCTAATATTAAAATTTTGGGATATGACATAAACGTAGATGGTATAAGTGTTTTCTTATTGTTGCACTTTGATTTTTTGACTAATTAATCAAAAATATTGAATTGTCTTTTTGACTAAATAGATATTATTTGACTTTTTTGGCATTTTTTAGCTTGACAATTTTTTTTAATATGGTAATATTATACATGCGATTAGCACTCAAAGTTAATGAGTGCTAACAAGAGGTGTCATTATGGATGAAAGAAAACAGCGCATCTTGCGAGCCATAATTGAAGACTATGTTAAGTCCGCAGAACCTGTAGGATCTCGAACGATTGCTAAAAATTATGATCTTGGCATCAGTCCTGCTACGGTGCGGAACGAAATGTCCGATTTAGAGGAATTAGGCTATTTAGAGCAACCTCATACATCGGCTGGACGTATTCCTTCAGCTAAGGGCTATCGCTTATATGTTGATTCTATGCTGAGTCGACAACCTGTTCCATTACAGGATGCTGAAAAAATTGAAATGTTATGGAAACGTTCCAATGGATCAACGAGTGAACTCTTTCTAAATATGGCTAAACTACTTTCACAGGTAAGTCATAGCATGAGTTTATTCTTAGCACCAGCCCATGATAGAGCACTAATCAAATACATTCATGTATTACCGCTAGATAGTCATCAAGCCATTATGGTAGTTATTACTGAAACAGGAGCACTCGATAATGAGTTGATGTACTTTGGTGAAAGTGTTTCACCAGAGCTTTTACAAAGTTTAGCCATACAATTTAGCAATGCACTACAGAATGTAAGTATTGGTCATGTAACGGCTGAGGCTTTAGGATCTATATTGGTCCATATGGAAGGACCGCAGGGAATTTTATTAATCCTTTCGGAGACATTATTACGAGCTATTAATAAACGTAAGTTGTTCTATTCGGTAGGTACCACAGAGTTGTTAAATCAACCAGAGTTTAAGTCTGTTGAGAAGGTACAACCCTTGCTTTCTTTAGTGGAAGAACAAAATCAATTAGGACAGTTATTAAAAGATGATTCTCCAACACCTGTTAAGGTCAAGATTGGTATTGAGAATGAAACTGAAGCGCTACATTCAATGAGTGTGGTACAAGCTGATTTTACGAATCAAGATCAGCCTATCGGAACTCTTGCTATTCTTGGTCCAACGCGGATGGAATACGGACGTATCATCGGCATGTTGTCCCATATGAAACATATAATGGAAACTATGGTAAAAGAACAAAACAGAAAGGGCAAATAATGGCTGAAGAACAAGACATTAAACAAGAAACAGTGGAGGAAACAGAGGATACTACGAATGTAGAGGAACCAACTGTTGAAAAAACTGAAGAAGCTGTGGCTGATGCTGCTCAAGTGTTAGAAGAACTTAAAGCCGACTTTGATAATCGCTATAAACGGTTACAAGCGGACTTTGAAAATTTCAAACGTCGTACTAACCAGGAAAAAGAGCAACTTGCTGGATATGTAAAAGGGGATGTATTAACGGACCTTCTTCCTGTATTGGATAACTTTGAATGGGCCGTTCAAAGTCCTGCAGAAGGGGAAGCAAAAGTATTCCTCGATGGATTCATTATGATTCATCAAAATTTGATGGCTATGTTATCTAAACATGGTTTAGCTGTTATTGAAGCTATGGGTCAACCATTTGATCCAAATTTCCATCAAGCGATTATGCGTGTACCGTCAGATGAATATGAATCCGATACGGTGTGTGAAGTTTTGCAAACTGGTTATACTGTTGATGGTCGTTGTATACGCCCAGCAATGGTAAAAGTTGTTGAATAGATTATAAAGTTTTAGGAGGTATATATTATGGCAAAGGTAATTGGTATTGATTTAGGGACAACAAACTCTTGTGTTGCTGTTATGGAAGGCGGCGAACCTACGGTTATTACAAATCAAGAAGGTGCACGTACAACTCCTTCCGTTGTTGGGTTTGCAAAAAATGGAGAACGTTTAGTTGGTCAATTGGCTAAACGTCAAGCTGTATCCAACCCAGAAAATACAATCATTTCTATTAAACGTCACATGGGTACAGACTACAAAGTAACTGTAGAAGGTAAATCTTATACTCCTCAAGAAATTTCTGCAATGATTCTTCAAAAAATCAAAGCTGATGCAGAAGCTTACTTGGGCGAACCTGTAAAACAAGCTGTTATTACAGTTCCTGCATACTTTACAGATGCTCAACGTCAAGCTACAAAAGACGCTGGCGCTATTGCAGGTCTTGAAGTGCTTCGTATCATTAACGAACCTACAGCTGCTGCTCTTGCATATGGTGTAGATAAAGATGAAGATGGTAAAGTTCTTGTATTTGACCTTGGTGGTGGTACATTCGACGTATCTATCCTTGAACTTGGCGATGGTGTATTTGAAGTATTGGCAACATCTGGTAATAACCACCTTGGTGGGGATGACTTCGACCAACGCATTATGAACTACCTTATCGAAGAATTCAAAAAAGAAACTGGTATCGATTTGTCTAATGATAAATTAGCTGATCAACGTTTAAAAGAAGCTGCTGAAAAAGCAAAAATTGAATTGTCTGGTGTAGCTAGCACAAATATTAACTTGCCATTTATCACAGCTGATGCTACTGGTCCTAAACATTTGGATGTAACATTGACTCGTGCTAAATTTGAAGAATTAACTGCTGATTTGGTACAAGCGACTATTGAACCTACTCGTAAAGCTATGAGCGATGCTGGTTTATCTGCATCCGATATCGATAAAGTATTGTTAGTTGGTGGTTCTAGTCGTATCCCAGCTGTACAAGAAGCTATTAAAAAAGTATTGGGTAAGGAACCAACAAAAAACGTTAACCCTGATGAATGTGTAGCTATCGGTGCTGCTATTCAAGGTGGCGTATTAGTAGGTGAAGTAAAAGACGTATTGTTACTTGACGTAACTCCATTGTCTCTTGGTATCGAAACAATGGGCGGTGTATTCACACGTATTATTGATCGTAATACTACAATTCCTACATCTAAATCTCAAGTATTCTCCACTGCAGCAGATAATCAACCATCTGTAGATATTCATGTATTGCAAGGTGAACGTGAGTTCGCAGCAGATAATAAAACATTGGGTCGTTTCAACTTGGATGGTATCCCAGCTGCTCCTCGTGGGGTTCCTCAAATCGAAGTAACATTTGACATCGATGCTAATGGTATCGTACATGTAAAAGCTAAAGATTTAGGTACTCAAAAGGAACAAAAGATTACTATTACTTCTTCTAGCGGCTTGAAAGAAGAAGAAATTGATCGCATGGTTAAAGAAGCTGAAGCTCATGCAGCGGAAGATAAAGCTAGAAAAGAAGAATTAGATATTAAAAATAATGCGGACTCCCTAGTATATCAAGCTGAGAAAGCATTGAAAGACCTTGAAGGTAAAGGCGACGCTTCTTTGATGAAAGAAGTAGAAGAAGCGAAAGATAAATTGAAAAAATCTATCGAAGCTGGCAATATCGAAGATATCAAAAAAGATAGTGAAGCTTTGGAACAACCATTACATAAATTAGCAGAACAAATGTATGCAGCAGCTCAACAAGCTCAACAAGCAGCTGGCGGTGCTGAACAAGGTCAACAACAAACAAAAGCTGATGACAATGTTGTTGATGCTGATTACACAGTAGTGGATGATGACAAGAAATAAGAAGGGTTGGTAACGAATGGCACGAGATTATTATGACATCCTAGGGGTTAGTAAAAATGCCTCTCAAGATGAAATCAAAAAAGCCTTCCGTAAAAAGGCACGCCAATACCACCCAGATGTAAATAAAGATAATCCAAAGGAAGCGGAAGCAAAGTTTAAAGAAGCTAACGAAGCTTATGAAGTCTTGTCTGATGAAACTAAAAAAGCTCAATATGACCAATTCGGCCACGACGCCTTCAAACAAGGAGGCGGCGCTGGTGCCGGTGGTTTCCAAGGCGGCTTTGGCGGTTTCGGTGGTCAAGCTGGAGGCTTTGGTGATATCTTTGGCGACATTTTTGGTGGCATGTTTGGTGGTGGACGCCAACAACAAGGCCCTCAAAAAGGTAATGACTTGCGTGAAGATATCGATATTTCCTTTGAAGATGCAGCCTTTGGTAAATCTATGGAAATTGAAGTGCATCGTCATGAAGAATGTGATCACTGTCATGGTACTGGTGGTGAACCAGGCTCTCGTGTCGATACTTGTCCAAACTGTCATGGTTCTGGTCAAGAAGCGGTTATTCAAAATACTCCATTTGGACGTATGCAGTCCGTTCGCACTTGTTCCCGCTGTCATGGTACGGGTAAAAGCATTGAAAAACCTTGCTCTAAATGCCGTGGTACTGGTGAAATGTTGGCTAAACGGAAGATTTCCATTAAGATTCCAGCTGGTGTAGATAGCGGATCTCGTTTACGTGTAGCTAATGAAGGGGAACCTGGTATTTTAGGCGGTCCTAAAGGGGATCTCTATGTATATATCTTTGTTCGTCCTCACAAGGAATTTGAACGAAATGGTAATGACGTTATTAGCCGTGTAAATATTAGCTTTGCTCAAGCTGCTCTTGGTGCGACTATACAAGTTAACACCTTAGATGGTAAAGTAGAGTTAAAGATTCCGGAAGGTACTCAAACGGGAACGGCATTCCGCGTAAAGGGCAAAGGTATTCCATATTTGCGTAACCCTAACCAAAGGGGTGATCAACACATTGTGGTAACCGTCCAAACGCCTAAGAAGTTGACAGACACTCAACGTGAGCTATTGTTACGCTTTGCAAATGAAAGTAATGAAGATGTAAATAACTTACAAGTGAGCAAAAGTCTCTTTGAAAAAATCAAGGACTGTTTAACGAAATGAACAGCTCATGTGAAGGAATGGTTTGTTCCATCACATTCCCTATAAAGGAGCATATATGCAATGGATAGAAATATCCGTTGTCTGTGAAAGAGTAGCCACCGATGAGGTGACTACTCTTTTTGACAATTATGCAGACAATGGAATTATAGAAGAAGATGTTGAAGATCAGCCTAATTTAATAAAATTGTCTATGTACAGTGATCCATCACTAGATGACGATATGATTAAGTCTGATTTGAAAAAACGTCTTACAGAAGCAAATATTGGAATTATATCGATAGATACACATATTCTTGATGAGTCAACTTGGTTAAACTCTTGGCAACAGTATATTGAACCTACAGAAATTTTACCTAACTTAGTCATTAAACCAGCATGGCAGGAATACAATAATGTAGATAATAAAACTATTATTATAATCGATTCAGATATTTCCTTTGGTACCGGGTCTCATGAGACAACACGGACTTGTGCAGAGTTATTAAAATCCTATAGTGAATCTATGGATCTTGATACAGCTACTTGTTTGGATATTGGTACTGGCACAGGTATTCTTTTATTAGTAGCAGCCCATTTAGGTATTAAAAATTTAGTTGGTATAGATATAGAAGAGTATGCTGCAAATCAAGCTCGAATTAACTGTGAGAATAATCATGTATCTGCTGAAATCATTTGTGGTAATTTGGATAGTGATTTCAATAGTACTGCCCAATTAATTTTAGCTAATTTAACAGTAGATCCCCTTAAAATACTATTACCTCAAATTGGTAAGAAACTGGATGATAAGGGCATTTTGATTATTAGTGGCATTATTGATGATCGTTATGATGAAATCATGCCATATATTGAGGCTCATTGGCATATTATTGAGGAGCGCGTTGCAGGACCTTGGCATACATTTGCGCTAGAAAAACGATGAAAAAGATTTTTATTCCTACACCATTAGATGAAATAATAGAATTGCCGAAAGATGTGACCCATCATGTACTACATGTATTTCGCCATAATATTGAGAAGCCTATAACTGTAACAGGTAGTGACAATCGTTGTGGTACATATCAAATTACAGAAGAAGTAGACGGTAAAGCTCAAGCAAAACTGATTGAATATGTAGATGCAAATCTAGCATCGTATCGTACTATTCTAGTTCAATCATTATTAAAAGGTGAAAAGCTAGAATGGGTGTTACAAAAGGCGACGGAGTTAAATGTGGATACAATTTATCTTGTGCCCACAGCTAACTGCGTAGCTAAATATGATGAAAAAAAGCTTCAATCAAAAGTAAATCGTTGGGAAAAAATAATGCTAGAAGCAGCTCAACAATGTGGACGAAATCACTTGCCTACACTCGTAGTAGGAGAGACGCTTTTACAAGCATTAGACATTGAATCTGAGGCGTTGAAATTGGTAGCCTATGAAAATGAAGCAGGGCAGACTATCAAAGATGTACTTAAAACTTTACATTCCGATAAGTCTGTAACTGATGTTTTAATTTGTATAGGTCCTGAAGGGGGCTATCAAGAGAAGGAAATCAATGCTATTATAAAATATGGTGGAAAATCAGTATCGCTGGGAAATACAATTTTACGGGCTGAAACTGCTGCTATTGGATCGTTAGCGATGATTCGATATGAATTAGAATTATAAATTAAATAAGAATAGAGAGGTGCAATGAAAACCGTTGCTTTTACAACCTTAGGGTGTCGCGTAAACCAATATGATACAGATGCCATGAAAGGTTTATTTTTACAAAATAATTACGAAGCGGTAGACTTCGATGAAAAAGCTGATATATATGTAATTAATACCTGTTCTGTAACGAATATGGGGGAAAAGAAATCCCGTCAATTAATCCGCAAGGCAAAGCGTCAAAATGAAGATGCCTATGTTATTGTAACTGGTTGTTATGCTCAGCTTGATCCAGATGCGATTGCCGCTATAGATGGTGTTAATCTCGTTATTGGTACAAATAATCGCTCTAAAATTGTTGAATTAGTAGAGCAATTAGAATCTACAGAACGACAAATTAATGCTGTTCGGGATATCATGAAGGAATCTAACTTCGAGGAAATGCCGTTATATGGTAATGAATCTGACAAAGCTCGTGCGTTCATGAAAATTCAAGAAGGTTGTAATAACTATTGCGCCTTTTGTATCATTCCTTATACTCGAGGAAAATTAAAATCTCGTAAAGTTGATGATATTGTACAAGAGGCAAAACGTTTAGTAGATCATGGATTCCATGAAATCGTATTAACTGGTATACATTTGGGTAATTACGGTGTCGAATTACCAGGTCGTCCAACATTAGCTGATGTGGTAAAAGCTTTATTAGAGATTCCTAATTTATACCGCATTCGTTTCGGGTCCATTGAATCCGTAGAGGTTTCTGATGAGTTAGTAGAATTAATGGCTACCAATAAACGTGTTTGTCCTCATTTACATTTACCATTACAAGCTGGTTCTGATCATGTATTAAAGTTGATGAAACGCCATTATACATTACAAGAATATAAAGATTTAATTACAAGTTTACGTTCTCGTATTAAAGATTTATCAATTACAACTGATATTATTGCTGGTTTCCCTCAAGAAACTGATGAAGACTTCGAAGAAACATTGAATACAGTACGTGAAATTGGATTTACGCACATTCATGCCTTCCCATACTCCATTCGTGAGGGTACACCTGCAGCCACCATGGCGGATCAAGTACCAGAAGCTGTTAAGAAGACTCGTGTAGCACTTTTAAATGGCCTTAGCCAATCTGGTTATGAACGATACGCAAAATCTCGCATTGGTAAGCATGGTGAGATTCTCATCGAAAAGGAAGAGAATGGATACTATATGGGCTTAACAAATGAATATATAAATGGTAAAGTTAAGTCTGATGGGACACGTAAAATTGGTGATCTCGTTGGTGGAACTGTTGTAGGTTTAGAAGATAATTATTTAATTATTGAGTAAGGAGTTAGATTATGAGTGACTGCATTTTTTGCAAAATTATCAATGGTGAAATTCCGTCTAAAAAAGTGTTAGAAAATGATAAATTCTATGCTTTTTATGATATTCAACCTGTAAAAAAAGTTCATGTATTAATCGTACCTAAAAATCACGTGTCTAATATTGCACATCTTAATGAAAAGAATGCAGATTATGTTGAAGGGTTACTGCCATTTGTTCGTGATGTAGCAAAAGAGCTTGGTATCTCTAAAGATGGATATCGTTTAATTTTTAATACTGGTGAAAAAGCAGGCCAAACTGTATTCCATATGCATGCACACCTTTTAGGTGGAGAAGAGATGGGCTGGCCAGAAGCCTAATTTTGAGTATTATGCATTCTTTTTATAATACTCATTAAAAAACCTATAAAATATACTTGAAAATATTGACAACATCTATACCTATACATATAATATTATATGTGCGTATGTAAATTATCAGCACTTCCCGAGATTATTTTTGGAGGGAGGGATATAGATGTCTGAAATCAAAGTCGGTAAAAACGAAACGCTTGAAAGTGCTCTTCGTCGATTCAAACGCTCCTGCCAAAAAGCGGGTGTTTTGTCTGAAGTAAGAAAACGCGAACACTATGAAAAACCAAGCGTAAAAAGAAAGAAAAAATCTGAAGCAGCAAGAAAACGCAAATTCAGAGCATAAGATGATTACCCTAATTCTGCCTTTTCATGGCTTTATGAAATCCAGAATTAGGGTTTCTTTATTATATACATAAGGAGGAAATATGAGTTTAAAAGATCAATTAAAGGAAGATATGAAAGCAGCTATGAAAGCTCGTGAAGAAGGTAAAACAGCGTTATCTGTAATTCGTATGGTCAATAGTGCCATAAAAAATACAGAAATCAATGACAAAATTGAGCTAGATGATGCTGGCATTCTTGGCATTTTAGCTAAAGAAATGAAAACTCGTCAAGATTCCTTAACAGAATTTGAAAAAGCGGGACGTGAGGACTTAATTAGTCATGTAAAAGAAGAAATGGCTGTATTGCAAAAATACTTACCAGAGCAATTGAAAGAAGATGAAATTCGTACAATTGTACAAGAAGCCATTGCTGCATGTGGTGATAACGTAAATATGGGCAATGTTATGAAACATGTAATGCCAAAAACAAAAGGGCGTGCAGATGGTAAGGTTGTCAATAATATTGTTAAAGAATTACTTGGATAATATATAGTGATATCAACGACCATTCTATATACAGTTATTGATTAAAGTTGATAGTATTGGATGTGTTAGATGTAACTTTAAAAGAATAATGAAATTCTATAGAAAGTTATTGACATATATTTTCAACATATGATAATATGAACTCAATAAAATAATTGGTCAACGAAGACTCCACTTTAGATATATAGATTTATATATTTATTTGTTGGAGTCTTTTTCTTTTAGGAGGAACAAATATGTCGACAACTAACGAATTATTATATTACATTCCGGCGGGTCAATATGGGAAAGAAGGCGTTCTTGCATTATTAGAACAACATCCTGAAATCAAGTTCGTATCTCTTGTAGGTATTGACTTAGCAGGTAATGATACTGATGAAAAGATTCCTATGTCAGCATTCTTCGATGACTACGAATCTTTCTTTGAAGGTCGTGCTGTTCAAACAGATGGTTCCTCTGTAGTACTTACAAATATTGCTACATTAAATAATGCTCGTGTAGATATGTGGGGCGATCCAAGTGTAAACTGGTTTGTTGATTACAACTACGAAAATATTGATCCTGTTACAGGATTACCAACTGGTACACTTCGTATTCCTGCATTCTTGATGCATAACTATCGCTATGTAGATTCTCGTTCTATTTTAAAACGCAGCTGCGACTATGTACGTGCTGAATTATTGGCTTTGATTAAAGAACATGGTTTACCTGGTATGCCGCATGTGAAAGCTGATGAAGTTGTAGATATCATTTTCACATCTGCAACAGAACTAGAATTCTGGGTAAAAACTCCATCTAGAACAGTTACCAAAAAAGAATTATCCGTATCCCAAAAATTACAAGAACAATACTGGCAACGTACTCATGGTACAGTTCGCACTGCATTAGAACAAGCTGTTGAACGTCTTGATAGATATGGTATGGTTGCTGAAATGGGTCATAAAGAAGTAGGTGGCGTTAAAGCTAAACTTGATGAAGATGGTCATGAAGCCGTTGTATTAGAACAATTAGAAATCGACTGGAAATTCTCAAATAATCCATTACAAACAGCAGATAATGAATTACAAGCTCGTATCATTGTTCGTGAAGTATTCCGTGAAAATGGTCTTGATGTAACATTTAATGCAAAACCAATAATTGGTGTAGCTGGTTCTGGTGAACATACTCATTTTGGTGTTATGGCTAAATTAAAATCTGGTAAAGTTGTTAACTTATTTAGCCCAGAAGATATGCGTAAAGAATCTGCTAGCTCTTTAGGCATTGGTGCAATTATGGGACTTTTAAAACACTATGAAGCCATTAATCCATTCATCAGCTCTACAACAGATTCTTTAAACCGTTTAAAACCTGGGTTTGAAGCGCCAGTATGTATTGTTACATCTTTAGGTACTGATCCATCTGAACCTAGCCGTAACCGTACAATCCTTTGCGGTTTAATTCGAGATATCGATAATCCTATGGCGACACGTTATGAATTGCGTTCTCCAAATCCTTACACCAATACATATACTGCTTTAGCGTTGATCTTTATTTCTGCATTTGATGGTATGAAATATGCCATTACATCTGGTAAAACACAAGCTCAATTGGAAGCAGAGCTTTCCAAAGAAGTAGGTGAAACATCTGATTATCTTGCTACAAATCGTGCATACCGTACTGAAAAAGATGTGTTTGATGATTTCACACAAGAAGAACGTAATCAAATGTTTGGTGTTGCTCCAGCTACTGTATGGGAAAACATAAAGGGTTACCAAAATAATCCTGAATTAGTAGAAACATTGGCTCAAGGCAATGCATTTGCTAAAGATTTAATGGACTCCTTTATTGCCTCCATTCTTAAACGCTGGAAACTAGTATTGGCTAACCGCTTAATCCCAAACAATTTGGATACAGTTCGTAGCATGGTTGCAATTCATACTGACAGCCGAAATAGTGTAGATGATAAACGCTTTGCAGAAGTTAATGACTTACGTTTCTACCTTGCTAAAGATAGTGATGATCGTAAATCCTTATTCACTCGTTTAATTGATGCACTTAATGATGGTGAATATGATTTAGCATCCCAATTACAAATCGAAATGAATGATAAAATGGAAGAATTAGAAGCTAAATACGCTAACTACGCTAAAAATATCTTCTAATAAAATCAATTTATTAATAAAAATGGCCTCTACTACGGTAGAGGCCATTTTTCATTTAAATATATCTAAATAAATTAGATATATTCAAACAAAACGATTTAAATTTTATTCGTTATGTCCAATAAATTTTTCTACTAATACTAAGCTACATACAAGTACAAAAATTGCAACAGACCAAATTAAATTATCAAATGATGATTCATGATTGATAATTAGAAGTCTTACAATTGCAGTTATGCCAATGTATAAAAAGAAGTTAAGTGGAAAGTGGAAGTTATTTTTAAAGTATTTAACGATGAGTGCAATAAACTCAAAGTATAGAAAGAAGGTAATTAGTTCTTCAATCAATAAAGAGTATGTACTATAACCTTGAATATTCGCCCACGTAACATAGACAAGACTAATCAATGTATTAATAAGTGCAATACAAAGTGCAATACCAACGCCTACAAGGGCTATATTTTT
Source organism: Veillonella parvula (assembly GCF_001553335.1). GTDB lineage: Bacteria > Bacillota > Negativicutes > Veillonellales > Veillonellaceae > Veillonella > Veillonella parvula_S. Next base: position 69,309 of record NZ_KQ960806.1, read on the forward strand.
TATCGTTAATAATAGTTTAGAAATACGAATCCACATATATAATTCACCTACAATAAAAATCTAAATATTATACTACATAAAAAAGACCGTACACCGTACGGTCTTTTTCGATTACATTGTACTATAATCAAATGAATATCTACGAATTAGATATCAGCTTTAATAGCTTCTAATGCAGCATCGAAGTTAACTGCTTGAGTTACTTCAGGTACATATTCAACATAAGTTACTTTGTTATCTTTGTTGATTACTACAACGCCACGAGTTAAAAGACGAAGCTCTTCAATCAAGAAACCATAGTTTTCACCGAAGGAAGCATCTTTGTGGTCAGACAAAGTAACAACTTTATCTACGCCTGCAGCACCACACCAACGTTTTTGAGCGAATGGTAAGTCCATAGAAATTGTCAATACGACTACATCTTCGGAAAGTGCTGTTGCATCTTGGTTGAACCAACGAGTTTGAGCATCACAAACACCTGTATCAAGGGAAGGAACAACGGAGATAACTTTTACTTTACCTTCGAAGTCTTTTAAAGTTTTAGCTTGCAAGTCATTGCTCAATACAGTGAAGTCTGGAGCTTGTTGACCTACTTTAATTTCTGGGCCAACTAATGTGATAGGGCCACCTGCAAATGTTACTACGCCAGTACGTTTTTCCATGTTTTATTCCTCCTAAGAGTTTTAATTCTAATTATGTAAGATAAAATTTCTTTATATGCATAGTATAACATTTACATTACTATAAGTAAACTAAAAAATTCGATATAGTATTAATTTAGAAAAAACTTTAAGATTGATTACCATTAAAATTTAAAGAGGTCATTTAACTTATATTGTTGAAATACAACTGCTGCTGTGATAAAAATATTTAATCTAACTATTATACATATAGGTGTATTAATGTATTATAAAAAATGTGTATACTATAAAGAGTAAAGTTAACATAATAAAGTTTGTTGATTTAGCTTTTACAGTATTGATTCAAATTCAATTACAATATAATAATACTAATGATTATATAGGCAATGATTTTAATTAGACTTAATAGAATATATTAGAGAGGTCCTATGAAACCAATAGATTTATTTATGCAGTTTTTCCGGCGTGAAGGCTGGATCTATGTCATTGGCTTAACTATGTTGATGGCAATTGATGTGGCTTTTTTATTTGTTCCTCAATTCATTGGCAATGCTATAGATACATTGAGCAATAATAAGGAAGGTTTAGTTACTTATATTTATTATTTTATTTTATTATTTATTATTATCACTATTTTGAAAGTTATTTCACGTAGAACCCTATTAGGATCTATTCGTCGCATGGAGTTTCTTTTTCGTGAGATTTTGTGTAGTAAAGCATTACAAGTAAAAACAACGTACTATGAGGCTAATGGACCTGGTAAGGTTATGGCGCTCATGACTAACGATGTAACATCGTTACGTGTTGCCCTTGGTCTAGGTGTAATGATTGTAGTGGATATTATTTTCTACTCCGTTATGGGCTCCATAATATTAATTCAAAAGATTAATACTGTATTAGCTTTTAAAATTATGACACCTGTATTCTTAATTATTGTGGCTATATTTGTACTAGGCAGAAAGCTACGTACTAAACAACGTAGCGCACAAGCTACTTATAGCGATTTAACAGAGTTTGGACAAGAGCTATTTCAAGGAATGGATGTTATTCGCGCTTTTAATCGTGAAAGCATTATATCTAATTCTTTTGAAAAAATAAATAAACTTAATTATAAGAAGAATATGGATGTTGCACTACTAGATGCAATATTAACACCGTTAACAAGGATTGCACCCTTTATCTGTATCAGTATTAGTATTTTTATTTGTGGACATTTAGCTGTAGAAGGTAAAATGACTATAGGCGAATTTGTTACAATCAATTCTTTTATAATGTTAATTGTAGGGCCTTTAATAGGCTTTGGGGGCCTTATTTCTATTGTACAAAAAGGTCTTGCTTCTTTAGATCGTATCATGGATTTCTTGCATTTGCCCATTGAAACAATAGATGATACGGATGAGGTATTGCCACTTGAAGATATTCACATTCGATACTTAGATTTTAATTATGAAAACTCTAAAGGGCATGCATTATCTCAAGTGACAACGACAATACCGAAAGGTTCTTTTATTGGTTTGGTTGGCAAACCTGGTTCTGGTAAAAGTACATTGTTTAAATTGCTTATTGGATTACAAGAATGTCCGAAACAGTCCATTTATTTTGGTAATCAAGATTTAGCTGCTGTTTCTTTATCAAAACTTAGAAACTCAATTGCTTATGTGCCAACACAATCTTACCTTTTAAGTACGACCATTGCAGATAATATTAAATTTGGTAAAATTTTACCTATGCATGAAACTGTAGAGGTTGCGGCACAAAAGGCAGACTTATATAGAGATTTAGGCGATTTGTTAAATGATGATTTACATGAGCTCGCTGAAGAAGGTCATGATTTATCAGGTGGACAAAAGCAGCGAATCAATATGGCTCGCGGCTTTTATAAAAATGCACCATATTTATTGCTAGATGATTGTTTTTCTGCTTTAGATGCAGTAACAGTTACAACTATTTTAAATACATTACATAATGTAAAAGAACAAACAATTTTATGTATTTCACAGCGATTAGAGGTTGTAGAGAAAGCAGATAAAATTCTAGTATTCGATGAGGGGCGTATCGTAGAAGAAGGTACTCATAAAGAATTATTAGCTAACAATGGTTTATACCGCACCTTATATGAAGCGCAGAAAGGAGAGGCCCATCATGAAGAAGCGTAATCTAAGAAATGACTGGGCTCTATTTTCCTATATAACTGCCTACATCAAGCCTTATTTAGGTATTCTATTATTAGCAACGGTTGCGCTAGCAGGAAATTTAGTATTATTACTTTTACGACCGTATATAACAAAGCAAGTCATCGATCTTGGCTTTGCCACTAATGATATCGCTGTTATTGAATACTATGCTCTAATGTATGGACTTACTATAATTGGTAGTGTTTTATTTATTTTTGTAGAGAATTACTTTTTAAAAAGTTTTGGTCAAAAAATAATTTATAATATTCGTAGTATTGTCTTTAAAAAGATTCTTAATAAACCACATGATGAATTCTATAAGTTGCCAATCGGTAATTGGGTAACTCGCATCACTAATGATGTAGAGTCATTACGTACATTATATACAGATGTAATTTTGAATTTAGCTAGTAGCGGTTTGATGATTATTGGTATATTAGGATTTATGTATGCTATTAATGTACCCCTAGCTATTATCATGACAATTTTATTACCTATAATGGGTGGAATTATTTGGGTGTTTCAAAAGTTTTCCCGTAAAGCATTTCGTCAGGTAAGACGCTCTGTAGCTGCATCTAATGCGAGTATCAAGGAACTGTTAAATTATATTGTAATCGTAAAATCCTATGGTGGCGAAAAAGCCATTGAGGAACGTTATAATACTGTTAATAAAGGTTTCTTAGAAGCAGGTCTTTTTGAAGTTACTACATTTTCTATTTTTAGACCACTCGTAGATGGTCTATTCTTTGTTGCGTTAATTGTTATTTTTACAACTACAAATTTAATAGACTCTGTAGCTGACGCTGGTACAGTATTTGCCTTTATCCAATATATGGACCGATTCTTCCAACCATTAAAGGAAATTGCAGATAAATATAACTCACTACAAAGTGCATTAGCTGGTGCTGAAAGATTAGTTCCCTTATTAGAGGAAGAAGAGCGTCAGATGGCTGATGAAGTTCCTGATGAAATTAAACATATAGAGACCATTGAATTTGAGCATGTGTGGTTTTCCTATAATAATAACGATATTTATGCGCTAGAAGACTTTACATTAAATATTAAGGCTGGAGAATTCATAGGGATTGTAGGTCCCTCTGGTAGTGGTAAATCAACACTTTTATCATTGTTGATGGGAGTCTACAAACCAACAAGAGGGGCAATCTATATTAACGGCATAAATATTGCTAAATATGACAGTTCTGTACTTCGTCATTTAATGGGGTATGTTTTTCAGCAAGCTTATCTATTTAAGGGCTCCATTAGAGATAACTTAACACTTTTTGATACATCAATATCCAATGAGGAAATTGTCAATGCAGCAAAACAAGTTAATTTGGATGCTATGATTGAACAACTTCCGGAAGGGTATGATACACCGGTTGGTTATTTAGGCTCCTTATTATCTGATGGACAAAAACAATTATTGGCTTTTGGCCGTACCTTGATTAAAAAAACACCTATTCTATTGCTAGATGAAGCAACGGCTAATATCGATAGTCATACGGAGAAACAAATTCAAGCAAGTATTGAAAGTATTCGAGGTAGTAAAACAATCGTAAGTATTGCTCATCGTCTTTCAACAGTGGAAGATGCCAATAAAATAGTGTATATGGAATATGGTAAAATAATAGAAAAAGGATCTTTTGATGAACTCATTAACTTAAAAGGGGCCTTTTATAATCTATGGAATAATCAACACAGTGGGAGTTAGTATGGAATGTATCCAATCTAAAGATAATAAAACTATTAAGCGAATTATCTCATTAGGGCAGCGTAAAAATCGCCAAAAAAATGGAGAGTACATTGTTGAAGGCATTCGCTCTATTCGAGATATTGCAGCTATGGGTGCAGTAAAAACAATTGTTATACGTGAATCTAAAGCGCAAGATAAAAATATATTAGATTTATTAGACTTAGACACTGTTCAATCTGTACCTAAATATATTGCACAAGATCCAGTGTTTGATAAAGTAGATAATACCGTAAATGGACAAGGTGTAGTTGCTATTGTATCGAAGCCTACATATGATATTGAATCAATTTCTATTGTGGATGGTCTATATATTACTTTAGATGGTGTTCAAGATCCCGGTAATCTAGGTACCATTATTCGTACAGCAGTTGCAGCAGGTGTAAAAGGTATATTTTTGATGAAAGGAACTGTGGACCCTTTTAATGACAAGACAGTGCGCAGTACTATGAGCGCCTTACATAAAATACCTTTATATGAGGATATTACCTTATCTCTGTTACATGATATGGTAACTGAGTCTAATATGACTACCTATGTAACTGCTTTAGAACATTCCAATCCTTATCATACTGTACGTTATGCTAAGCGAACTATGCTAGTATTAGGAAACGAAGGGAATGGCGTAACACCAGAGGTTATGAATCTATGTACAAATCGTATTATGATTCCTATGTATGGTGATATGGAATCCTTAAATGTAAGCGTAGCTGCTGCATTATGTATGTATAAAGTACAAGAACAATTGATGCCTTAGTATATATGATAAAAATTTATGACCTTATAAAAAGTCCTCTACTAGTATACAAGTAGAGGGCTTTTGTATTGATTTTTTAGTTGTGTATTTGGTACAATAACATATATCCTTTGTGGGAGAACAAAGTTCTCCCTTTTTTTCATGAAAAGGAAGATAACTATGTCCAAATTAATTGTAAATGCAGACGATTTTGGCCTTCATAGTGCAGTTAATGCTGGTATTATTGATGGTCATCGTAGGGGTATTATTACCAGTACCTCTTTAATGGCAGGAGGAGAAGCTTTTACAGAAGCCGTAAGTATGGCAAAACAAAACCCTAAGTTGGGCATTGGTATTCATATTACCTTGGTAGGTGGGGTGAAACCAGTATGTGATCCATCAGAAGTTTCATCACTTCTCACACCAGAAGGTGTATTTCCAGAGAACTATGTAGAATTTATTAAACGTATTTACTCTGGCAAAATCAATTATAGTGAATTACGTAAAGAGATTCATGGACAAATAGCTCAAATAATGGATACCGGCTTAAGGGTAACTCATATTGATGGACATCAACATATGCATGTTCTACCAACGGTATTGCCAATTGTGATTGAACAGGCAAAATCCTTTGGTATACATGCTATACGTATACCCGATGAGTCTACTGGTTTTATGAATTATATGTATTCCCCAATTCGATTTCTTGGTAAAGTTGGTTTATCAACGGTTGCGGCTAATGCGCGACCAATCATACGAAATAATTGTATGACTACAACCCAATATTTTTGGGGCATGGTAAATGGAGGCCATATAAATCAGAAATCTCTAATGGGTATCCTAAAAGCGGTAAATAAACATTCTGGTACCCATGAATTGATGGTTCACCCAGGTAGTAATAGTAGTATTCTTAGTAAGCTTTATAATTGGGGTTATCATTGGGAAGATGAGTTGCAAGCACTCTGTTCCAGTCATACGCGATTATATATAAGTCAACATGATATAGAGCTCATTAATTATGGAGACTTGGTATGAGTAAAATGATGAAGAGAGGCATCTTTATGTTTCTCTTGTTGTTGGCTGTATCAATTGGTATCATTTACTATACTATTGATTTAGATGCATTGAAAGCCATATCATCTTTTAATAGTATTTCCTTATTATTAGCTGTAGTTGCTTTAGTAGCAGGTATGTATTTTGATGGATTACGACTTCAAAGGCTCGTAAAAATTGGTGGTTACAAGTTATCGATACGAGCAGTGCTACGAGTTATTTTTAGTAATTATTTTATGGCTATGTTGACACCTGGAGCTAGCGGGGGTGCTGTCGCGCAAGTACTGGTGTTGAGAAGTTATGGCGTACCTATATCTAAAGGTACACCGATTGTATTAATACGTACCGTATTTTCCATTATGTTTTTGGTCATTATGCTGCCATTAGTATTCTTACGAGATGCTATTGAAATTCCATATATCTCTCGTGATATGCTTTTGATTTTTGCCGTGCTTGCTGTTATAGCGGCCTTAGTGGGAACTTATATATTACAGACTAAATATATGCGTCAATTTGTCTATAATCTAGCACAACGATTTAAAGCACATAACACTAAAGATTGGCTTTCTAAATTAGAAACATTAAATCAAGGTCTTGGTTTACTTTATAAACAACCTGTCCAATCTTTAATAGTTTTTATTGAATCTGGTTTGAGTTTATTATGCTTATATTGTATTGCACCCGCTTTAATGTATGCTTTCACACCAGATATTCCTATTATCGATATTTTAGATCGCATGATTTTATTAAATCTTATTTTGTATTTTGCACCAACCCCAGGGGGAACAGGCATTGCAGAAGGTCTATTTGTAGTATTATTTAGTGCCTTTGTACCTAATGGAACAGTGGGCATCATCGCTGTAGGATGGCGTGTTGTGGCTGAATATATGCCATTCTTCATCGGTATGTATGCAGTATTAACATTATATGGACGACAATTCGTTGCCCAAGAAACTTCAAGAGAACAATAAGGGAGTGTGCTCTATGTCTAAACCAAAAAAAGATAAATTTTATCTGGTTCAAGAAGATATTTTACCAGAGGCTATAAAAAAGACGATAAAAGTAAAAGAAATTCTAAAACTAGGTGAGGTTAAAACAATTAACGAAGCAGTTGAAAAAATGGATTTAAGTCGATCTGCGTATTATAAATACAAGGATTATGTTTTTCCATTTTTTGAAATTGCTCAAGGGAAAATTGTTAGTATTTATGTTTCTATGTCAAATGAATCTGGTATGTTATCAAGCGTTTTGAAAGCCATTGCTGAACGTAACGGTAGTATTTTAACGATTAATCAAGATATTCCATTACAAGGCATTGCGAATAGTAGCATTTCTTTTGAAACCAAGGATTTACAAGGTTCATTAGAAGATTTATTGCTAGATATTCGCTCTATGAAGGGTATTATCAAGGTAGAAATTTTAGGCCAAGCATAGGCTAATTAAGAGAGTAGGACGATTATGACCACTATAAAAATTGCTTTATTAGGTTTTGGTACTGTTGCACAAGGTACTTTTAACTTATTGCAAGACAATGCTGAATTAATTAAAAATCGTACAGGTGTCAATGTTGAAATTTCAAAAATTTATGTACGAAATCCAGAAAAATATAGTCATATTACATTACCAGAAACAGCTAAATATGTAACTGATATTGATGAAGTGTTAAAAGACGATTCCATCCAAATGGTAGTGGAATTGATGGGTGGTACAAGCTTTGCTAAGGATTGCGTAGAAGGAGCTTTAAAAGCTAAGAAGAATGTGGTAACTGCCAATAAAGACTTATTAGCAGAAGCTGGTCCATACTTATTAGACTTAGCGAGTAAAAATGGGGTAGATCTACGTTTTGAAGCATCTGTTCTAGGTGGTATTCCTATAATCCGCACATTATATGAATCGTTAGCCGGTAATCGTATTACTGAAATCATTGGTATTATGAATGGTACTACAAACTTTATTTTGACTAAAATGTCTGAAGAAGGTTTAAGCTACCAAGATGTATTAAAAGAAGCACAAGATTTAGGATATGCAGAGGCAGATCCTACAGCTGATGTAGAAGGCCTTGATGCAGCTCGTAAATTGGCAATCCTTGCATCTATTAGCTTTAACCGTCGTATTTTCTTTGAAGATGTAACTGTAGAAGGTATTACTTGTATTGATACTGAAGATATAAAATTTGGGAAAGAGTTTGGTTACAATATTAAATTATTAGGTATTGCTAAAGAAACTGCTCAAGGATTATCTTTAAATGTATATCCTGCATTTATTCCTACGACACATCCATTAGCATCTGTTCGAGGATCCTACAATGCAATTTATGTTAAGGGCAATGGTATCGATGATGTCATGCTATATGGTCGTGGTGCAGGTAGCTTACCGACAGGTAGTTCTGTAGTATCTGACATAATGGAAGTGGCAAAGAATGTCTCTTATAATGAAACAGGGCGCTTGAAACCGTTCTATTATGATCAAAAAGATATTTATTCTCCAGGTAAAATCCAATCTAGCTACTACTTGCGTTTAGCAGTGGATAATAAAACAGGTGTTCTAGCAAAAATCTCTGCAAAATTAGCAGAACAAAAAATTTCTGTTTTATCCATCGTTCAACGAAATATGGATCCAGAAACTGCAGTTCTTGCCATTGTTACATCTAAATGCCCAAGATCTTATATTTTAAATCTTATAGACTCTTTTAATAGCTTGCGCTCCGTTAAGGCTGTTAATAGTGTTATTCGTATTATGGAAGCTTAATTATGAATACTGTTCGTGTACAAGTACCTGCCACTAGTGCAAACTGTGGCCCAGGTTTTGATTGCTTAGGATTAGCACTAAATCTTTATAATATATTCAGCTTTACACCAGATGAAAATGCTACAGAATATACATATACTTTTGAAGGTTTTGGTGCGGATATTCTACGCGCTGAAGATCCTAAAAAGAATCTAATTGGCTTTGCTATGGATCAAGTTTTTGCTACTGCTCAAGAACCAATTCGATATGGTCATATAACTTCTGAAACCTTGATTCCTCCCTCTCGTGGACTAGGTAGCAGTAGTACGGCGATAGTAGGGGGACTTTTACTGGCGAACGCATTAGTAAAGCATCCACTTTCAAAAGAAGAGTTACTAGTTATAGCAAATCGTATGGAAGGTCATCCAGATAATGTGGCGCCAGCTATTTACGGAAATTTATGTTGTGCTACAGGTTTAAAAAATAAGGTGCTAAACACGGTCATTTCTATTCCTCCGGAGCTACATTTTGCTGTTGTAGTACCAGAAGTCATGGTATCTACTGAATATGCTCGTTCTGTGCTACCAAATCATATTCCATTTAAAGAAGCTGTGCAAAATGTAAGTCATGCTTCATTATTTGTAACAAGCTTAATTACGCATCAATTAAGTAATTTATCTGTTGCCTTAGATGATAACTTGCATGTACCTTATCGTAAGACATTGATTCCTCATTGTGATGAAGTTTTTGAAGCCGCAAAAATTGCTGGAGCTTACGGTGCTACTATCAGTGGATCGGGTTCTACTCTGATTGCATATGTTGATAAAGCTCATGTACAAGAGGTAGCAAAGGCTATGGGGGCTGTATTCACAGCAAATGAGATTGAAAATAAAATATATTGCTTAGAAGCTGATACAACTGGAGCGTTAATTATATAGTTTATGGTATAATTATAGTGTTAGGCATAGTCCATAACAATAATTGGAGGAAACTATGAACAATATAAAAACAACACTTTTGTTAGCTACGCTAACGGCCATTTTAGTGGTTATTGGTGATATGATTGGCGGCAGAAGCGGTATGATTATGATGTTTGTCATATCTATGGGTATGAATTTTATGTCTTATTGGTACAGCGATAAAATCGTTTTAGCCCAATACAATGCTCAACCTGTTACTGCACAGTCTAATCCAAAACTATATGCAATGGTAGAGAAATTGGCTAAAAATGGTAATTTACCAATGCCAAGGGTTTATATCATTCCCAGTGAAGTACCGAATGCATTTGCAACAGGTAGAAACCCTAGTCATGCAGCAGTTGCTGTTACAGAAGGTATCCAACGTCTATTAACTGATGAAGAGTTAGAAGGTGTGCTTGCACACGAATTAACACATGTTAAGAATCGAGATACATTGATTAGTACAATTGCAGCTATGATGGCTGGTGCTATTTCTATGATAGCCAATATACTTCAATTTACTGCCATATTTGGGCGTTCCGATGATCGAGAAGGCGCTAACCCTTTGGCGCTTATTGGTACAATCATTATTGCACCTATCGCAGCTGGTCTTATTCAGATGAGTATTTCCCGTACACGTGAGTTTTTAGCTGATGAGGGGGGCGGAGATATGTGTCGCAATCCATTAGCATTGGCTTCTGCACTTGCAAAAATTGACTACTACTCTAAACATGGTGCATTGCCTAATGCAAGTAATGCTACAGCCCATATGTTTATTATTAATCCTATGATGGGAATTGGTGAAAGCTTGAGCAATCTTTTTAGTACACATCCTCGCACGGAAGAACGTATTCAAAAGTTAAAGAAACAAGCTATGAATCCAAAGTATAAAGAAAAGGCAATATTATAATTAGTATTTACTGGAGGGTATCATGCAAGAAACATTAGTTTTAATTAAACCAGATGCAGTTAAACGTCAATTAAGTGGTGAAATCCTTAGCCGTTATGAACGTAAAGGCCTTGTTATTAAAGCATTAAAACTCTTACAAGTACCTCGTGAATTAGCGGAAGAACACTATGCAGAACATAAGGAAAAGCCATTCTTTGGTGAATTAGTTGATTTTATTACATCAGGCCCAGTTCTTGCTTTTGTTTTAGCTGGTGAGAACGCAATTGTATCCGTACGTGCTTTAAACGGAGCAACAAATCCTGTAGATGCTGCCCCTGGTAGTATTCGTGGTGACTATGCCCTAACAATGGATGCTAACGTAGTACATGCTTCTGATTCTCCAGAAGCTGCTGCTCGTGAAATTCATCTTTGGTTCCCTGAATACAAATAATCTCAAGGTTGGGATCATTTAGCTTTTATTTCTACATCCATGTATATCTATAGGAGGTAATCATATGGCAAGTAGTGTTTATACAAAAACAGGTGATGCTGGTACAACTGGTTTATACACGGGAGAACGTGTCCAAAAATCATCTTTACGCGTAGAAGCTTATGGTACAATCGATGAATTACAAGCTTTTTTAGGCTTGGCTCGCGCTTATGCTGAAAATCCACGTGTTGCTGCTGAATTATACGATATTGAGCGAAACTTATGGACATTAATGGCTGATATTGCAAGTTTAAATACTGCTCCGGTAATAACTGAGCAATATGTAAAGCATTTAGAAAAAGTTATTGATCGCTTTGATGCAAAGTTAGAACCTTTATCTAGTTTTGTCATTCCCGGTGAAAAACAATCTTCTGCTTATTTACATGTAGCTAGAACGATTACTCGACGTGCGGAACGCGCTTTATGGCGAGTATTAGACGCTGGTGAAAGTGTTCACGAATCTAATTTAAAATACTTAAATCGTCTATCCGACCTTTGCTTTATCTTGTGTCGTGTAGAGGAAGAACTTGGAGCTGAATGAACAAAAAAAGCTATGTATTTTACATAGCTTTTTGCTCGTTATAGACCTATTGTGAAATTGTTTGGTTTAAAACATCTTGAGGGCTAGGATAGTAAAAGAAGATATGAGGAATTTCATAACGGAATTTTTCTCTTAATAAATCGGCTAATGTTGTTTCAAAGTTTATAATTTTATCAGCGCCGAAATCAAAGTCTTCAACCAATACTAATAGCTGTGCTTCAACTTGCGGTGCGTTTTCAGGTAAAGCTTCTGGTGGTAGAGGAACATTCACTACTACTCGTGCAGTACCAATATATTTACCTTGTTCGTCATCGATGGCAACACGATATGTATTATCCCATAGCGTAGCCATCATTTTTAGTTTCATATTCATAATTTCCATAGTATCGCTCCTTTGTTATACTTATAATGATACTGAAATTATAAATTCTTGTATAGGTGCATTATGAAATCACAAATTATATTGTGTTCCGGTGGGGCACGCAGTGGAAAAAGTGAATTTGCTGAACGTTTAGCATTGGCTACAAAGGGGACAAAAGCTTATGTAGCTACGGGCCAAGCTTTTGATGAGGAAATGGTGGATCGCATCAAAAAACATCAAGAGCGACGAGGAAAAATATGGAATAATTTTGAAGTACCTTTACATTTAGCTGATGAATGGGAAAATATCAGTCAATCAGCAGATGTAATTCTTATAGATTGTTTAACCATGTTCACTACCAATCACATGATGGCTTATGGCTCCATTCGTGGTCAAGAAGATGCTAATAGATTAGAACAGACAATACTTTCAGAATTAGACACTTTATTAGACTCGATACAATCATGTGAAGGTAAAACAGTTATATTTGTGACCAATGAAATTGGGTTAGGTATTGTGCCGGATAATAAACTGGCTAGATATTTTAGAGATATTGCTGGTCGTGTGAATCGAGCAGTAGCTTCTGTTGCAGATAAACTCTATTTAACAATTAGTGGTGTTACCATTGAATTGAAATCACAGGAGGTTCATATAAATGGCTAAGAAAATCATGTTTCAAGGAACGAGTTCTAATGTAGGTAAAAGTATTCTTTGTACTGCATTATGCCGTATTTTTTATAGAAAAGGTTTTAAGACCGTTCCTTTTAAAGCACAAAATATGGCCCTCAATTCTTATGTGACAAAATGGGGCGATGAAATTGGTCGTGCTCAAGTCGCTCAAGCCGAAGCCGCTGGCATTGATCCAATTGTTCAAATGAATCCTGTGTTATTAAAACCTACAGGAAATCAATCGTCTCAAGTTGTATTGATGGGGAAACCTGTTGGCGTATATAGTGCCAAAGAATATCATACAAAATATTCACTAACCGCTTTAGATAAGGTTAAAGAATCTATTGATTTCTTAGACTCAAATTTTGATATGATGGTTATCGAAGGTGCCGGTAGTCCTGCAGAAGTTAACTTAAAAGCAAATGATATTGTAAATATGCGTATTGCCAAGATGACTCAAGCTCCAGTTTTTCTCATTGCAGATATTGACCGAGGTGGTGCTATTGCGTCCATTGTTGGTACCTTAGAATTATTAGAACCAGAAGAACGCGATCTTATTAAAGGTATCGTTATCAATAAATTCCGTGGTGATATCAAACTATTAGAACCAGCTCTTACATTTATTGAAGAAAAAACAGGTAAAAAAGTGGTAGGTGTTATTCCTGCCATTGAGAACCTCGATATTGATGAAGAAGATTCTGTTGCATTAGAGAACAAACGCAATAGTGGTACTAAAGATATTCAGGTCGTAGTTATGCAAACACCTAAAATCTCTAATTTCACAGACTTTGATGCACTTAATTATGAGCCAGATGTATCTGTCCGTTTTGTAGGCCCTGGAGATGTTATCGGTACGCCAGATTTAATTATATTACCTGGTTCTAAAAATACATTGGCTGACTTAACATATTTACGTGATACAGGCTTTGCTGATGAAATCAAAAGATTGGCTGTTCAAGGTACACCTGTTATCGGTGTTTGTGGCGGTAACCAAATGTTAGGTAAAACTATTTATGATCCGCATCATATGGAAGGTGATATCGAGGAAATTGAAGGACTTGGCCTTGTTGAATCATCCACGACTATGAAGGCTCAAAAAACTACCCATCAAGTACAATTCAATGTATCTAATTTACAGTTTTTAAATGGTACTTTCAGGGGTGAAAAATTAGTAGGCTATGAAATTCATATGGGGGATACTACGCCACTAGCAGATTCGGTGTCTCGTTGCTTTACAATTACAAGTCGCAGTGAAGAGGCTGTCAATGTTATTGATGGTTTTATTGATGGTAATCATCAAGTAATGGGTACATATATTCACGGTGTATTTGATAATGACGAGTTTAGACGTTTTATTATCAATCAATTACGTGAACGCAAGGGATTACAACCATTAGATGTAGTATTCCATTATTTTGACCATAAAAATGCGGCATATAATCGCTTAGCTGATATTGTGGAGGAACATCTAGATATGGATTATATTATGTCTACCTTGGGATAGTAGAGGAGATATATGGAACATTTAGCAATTTTTCACTGGTTTTCAAAGTATAACTTTGTGTGCATACCAGTTTTAGCATTTTTATTGGATTTAATTATTGGAGATCCCAATAGTAAATATCATCCAGTGGCCATTATTGGACGTATAATATCTTTTTTTGAAGCTGTTCTTTATAAAGACACTGATAATGATACGAAGAAATTGTGGTACGGTGGTATTGCAGTAGGTTTAATTCTTATATCGGTATATATCATAGTATCTTTATTGTTATGGCTAGGTGGAGTAGTAGACGAATGGGTATACTATGCTTTCGAAGTAGTGATCCTCTACATTGCCATTTCTCCACGTTCATTGGCTGGCGCAGGTTTTACCATTAGTCAGTTAATAAAACAAGGTAATATCGTAGATGCTCGCAAACGTTTATCATGGATTGTGGGACGAGATACGGAAGACTTAGATGAAAGCGAAATCACTCGGGCTACAGTGGAAACGATTGCGGAAAATACGGTAGATGGTATTATTGCGCCTTTTTTCTTTTTTATTATCGGTGGCCCTATGGGGGCTATTCTTTATAGAACTGCTAATACTATGGATTCTATGTTAGGCTATAAGAATCAAAAGTACTTGTACTTTGGTCGCGTAGCTGCACGCTTTGATGACATATTAAATTGGATTCCTGCCCGAATTACCTTTGTATTATTTGTAATTTCTGCATTCTTTTTACGCTTTGATGCTAAAAAGGCAATAGAAATCGGTTTACGTGATGCAAAAAAACATCCTAGTCCTAATGGGGGGTATGCAGAAGCACCTGTGGCAGGGGCCTTACATATCCGTTTAGGTGGTTACAATCAGTATTTCAAAAAAATGACCTTCCGTGAATATATGGGTGATCCTATTGAAAAGCTAAACCGTAACCATATTACTCGAACAATTTATATGATGTATGTTACGACTATACTAATGGTCATCATTAGTACAGTCATTACCTATGGGATGAATGTATAATGACACCTTTTTTTATAGCACTACAATTTTTAACGCGTTTAAAAATTGTAAATCAAACTGAATGGTCTGTAGAGGACTTTGGTAAATCTGTTGTAGCCTTTCCTTATGTGGGCCTTATTATTGGTCTCATATTGGCTATATTATATGGCGTATTATCGCCATTTATTCCGATTATGCCATTGATGTTAATTATCGTTGTGGCTGAGTTTTTAATAACTGGTGGCCTTCATGCTGATGGTTTGATGGATACAAGCGATGGTTTGTTTTCCGGCCGTGAAAGAGAACGTAAACTAGAAATCATGAAAGATAGTCGTATAGGCTCCTTTGGAGTTGTTGCTTTTGTATTTGTTACACTTTTGAAATGGCAATTATTAGCTTCGATTCCATCGGCTGAATTTATTCCTATGGCACTCATTATGATGCCTTTAATGAGCCGTTGGTCTATGGTTTTTAGTATTCGATCCTATCCATATGCTAGAGAACAGGGGATGGGGGCAGCATTTGCTAATTTAGCACCTAAACATGTTACTACTTATAACACCATATCTACGTTCTTTATGCCTATTCTATTACTATTAATCGGTTTAGTATTATATACACTTTTATATGGTGCTTATGCAATTTTATCAGCACCTGATGTAGGATATTTGGTAGGATTAGGTGTGTTAGTATATGCTACTATAGGTATTTTCCAAATCAATATTGTTAGCATGATTATTACGTATATTATTAACCGATTATTAAACCGCTATATTGTAAAAGCGTTAGGTGGCACTACTGGTGATACATATGGATTTGTTGTGGAAGTAACTGAAGTATTATTGATACTGGTATATAGCATAATTTTATCTATACTATCAGCTACAGTAGTTAATAATCCAACTATGTTCTAACTCTAAATTTTTGATTTTCAAAGTTTTAATATTTTTAGAACGTATACTTTATTTGATGTGAAAGGAGTTTAATGTGACCTATTATGTAAGAGCCCCAGGTACATGTGGGGAATTTCTACAAGGTTCTATTGATGGTCAGTCATTTTTAGTGACATGTCCAATTAATCGATACTCCTACGCATTGAGTAATGTAATACAACCTTTTTCTAAAGAATTTTGTGCACTTCAACCAAAATCGGCACAAGCTCGTAAATTAGTACAAGAGTTGGTCCAAGAAAAAAAGAAAAATCAAATTTGCCCGCCTGTGTATGTAAGATCCGATATTCTACAAGGAAAAGGCATGGCTTCAAGTTCGGCAGATATTTCTGTAACAGCTATGGCTACAGCTTTGGCCATGGACTATGATTTATCATTAAAAGAACTTGAGCAAATTTGTCTATCTGTAGAGCCTACAGATGCCTCTTTTTATCAAGGTGTAACTCAGTTTGATTATATTAAAGGGACTATCTCTAAACCATTAGGTATGTGCCCACCTTTAAAAATCCTCGTTTTTGATGAAGGCGGTAGCATTGATACAGTTAGCTTTAATAAACAAGCAGATTTACAAAATAAAATTTTAGAAAAAGAATCTATTATACAAGAATCCTTTGATTTGTTTAAACAAGGTCTTACAACGCATGATATAAAGCTCATAGGCCAAGCTGCTACATTGAGTGCCTTTGGCAATCAGCGTATTTTATATAAACCTAATTTATATGACTTTCACGATGTAGGTAATTCTTATAATAGTGTAGGAACAATCATCGCTCATAGCGGAACCATTATGGGACTATTATTCCCCGTTGATTATGGTCGTATTAATGATTGTAAGAATGAGATTTTGCGTAAGTTGCCACAATTATCCTATGTAGATACGGTTGAAACTACGAATGAAGGATTAACTTATATCAAACGATAAAGTATTTCATAGAAAGAGAATAGTATGTCTAAAATACATGGGGGCAATATCTTTCAGTTTGCCCATGAACAACGAATTGAACCATATGAGGTTATTGACTTTAGTGCTAATATCAATCCACTAGGCCCTAGCCAACGTGGCTTATCTGCATTAGAACCTCAATTGCGATATATATCACATTATCCGGATGCTACAAATGATGATATATTAAATGCCATTGCTGATATCTATGGTATGAATAAAAATCAAATTGTAGTTGGCAATGGAGCGGCAGAGCTATTATATGCAATTTGTCGGTTACCTGGCTATACGGGCGCTTTTGTTCCCGCACCAGGTTTTTCTGAATATAAAGCTGCTTTAGAAGCAAGTAGAATTCCAGTACGCGATATTTATTATAGACCACGGGAAGATGAACATGGAAAACCTTATTTTGAGGTTCCTTATTTAGCATTAGAAACTTTTGCAGCCGAGTTAAAAGGGCAAGATGGTCGTATTATTGTATTTCTAGGTAATCCCAATAATCCAGATGGTACGTTACTTGATAAGAACCATATTCGTACTATTGCAAGCATGCTGAAAGATGCTAATAGTTTACTTGTTATAGATGAGTCCTTTATCGATTTTGTTGGTAACGACACATTACAAGATAATGAATACTCCATGCGCTCCCTAGTTAACGAGTTTGATAATATTATCGTGGTTCATTCTTTTACAAAATTCTATGCCGTGCCAGGGCTACGAATTGGTGCTGCTTTCAGCAATCCTCTTATCATTGAGCAACTAAATAGTTTTATTCCAACTTGGTCTGTTAACACATTAGCTCAATCCTATACA
>NZ_KQ960806.1:87595-151654 GCF_001553335.1 Veillonella parvula
AGGCGGCTTTGAATGATGTAGAGTATGTGAAACGAACAAAACAAGTATTACATGAAGAGCAACTTTTTATGTATAACTCATTAGATACTATAAATGGTATTACTGTATATCCGCCTTCAGCTAATTTTATATTGTTCCACATTGAACAAGAAGGAATAACAGCAGAGTCGATTAATGAAGCGCTTAAAAAATATAATATGATTGTTCGCAACTGTGATTCTTATATGGGATTAAATAATCAATGGGTTCGCGTTGCAATAAAAGATCATGATACTAATGTTAAGTTAGTAGAAAAATTAACAGATATTTTGAAAGTATAGGAAGACTATGAAAACATTGTATATTGTGCGCCATGGTGAAACTGATTGGAACAAAATGGGAAAATACCAAGGCATCACAGATGTTCCACTTAATGAAAATGGTTTAAATCAAGCAAAGGCATGTGGTCAGGCTCTTAAAGATGTTAAATTTGATCGCATATTATCTAGTGATTTGAGTCGTGCTTTAGTTACAGCTGAAGTCATTCGCGGTGAACGTACTACTCCTATTACGGTAGATAAACGCTTACGAGAACTTAATTTTGGTGATTGGGAAGCTATGTTATTTTCAGATATCGAAGATCGTTGGCCTGGTTTGATAGATGAAATGTATTTGCGACCACATCTAGTTAAGGTTCCTAATGGTGAAAGCTTTAAGAATTTACAAGACCGTGCATGGGCAGGTCTAGAGGAATTCATCAATGTTAATAATGAGGAGGAAACACTTCTCATTGCTTGTCATGGTGGAACTATACGAACATTATTGTGTAAATTATTAGATATTTCCATTAGTCATTGTTGGAATTTTAGTCAAGGTAATACAGCAATAAATCGTATATTCTATAATGGCATGGGAGAATTTGATCATAATATTTTAAACTTGCTCAATGATACAGCACACGTAGATGTATTACAAGGTCATGCATAATGCGACTAGATAAATTATTAGCCAATAAAGCTTATGGTAGTCGAAAAGAAGTCCATCAAATCATAAAAGATAGAAGGGTTACCATCAATGGTAGTATAACAACGAAAAAAGATACTCATATTGATATTGATGTTGATATAGTTGCTGTTGATGGTAAGATTGTTAGTACTACTCAACTATATTATGTAAAATTTCATAAGCCAAAGGGCTATGTTACCGCCGTAGAAGATTCTAGTCACCCTGTTGTTATGGATTTACTCCCTCCAGAATTCATAAAAATGGGAGTAGTTCCAGTAGGCAGATTAGATAAGGATACAGAAGGACTTTTACTATTAACTAATGATGGTGTGTGGGGACATTCTATCATCAATGGTAATAAACATGTGCCTAAGGTTTATTACGTAGAATTTGAAGGAACGCTATCTGATGAAGGTATACAACGTATTAAAGAGGGAATTCTTCTTGGAGATGGTACGCAATGTAAACCGGCAGAAATTGAATTTGTATCGTTACATTCAGTACATGTAACAATTGAAGAAGGTAAGTATCATCAAGTTAAGCGCATGATTGGTGCTGCAGGTGGTACTGTAACATATTTGAAACGTCTTACGATTGGTCATATTGATTTAAGTGGCATTGAAGAGGTTGGTTCTGCAATGGAATTGACCGTTGAACAGATAGAGGGCTTTAAAAAATAGCATAAAATTCTATTCAATATAGGTATTTTATGGTAAGATTAATTGTACTTTATAGACTAGGAGCAAGATTATGAATGGATTAAATCTGCTACAACAGTATATTAAAGAGCAAGAATTAACAGGCGTCATTTTAATAAGCCCTATAAATCTACATTATTTTGCAGGCTTTACTGGTACTACAGGCTTTGCTATCATTACTCAAGATAAAGCCTTTATGATTACTGATTTCAGATATACTGAACAAGCAACAAAACAATGTGAAGGGTACACAGTTATTCAATATGAAACAACTGTTATGGACACTCTTATAGATATATTCAATGAACATCATATTCACGAAGGTTTATTCGGTATAGAAGGCAAACAAATGCCTGTGGATACGTATGAAACTTTATGTGATACATTAGATGAACGCTTTAATTTTACATCTATCAATTTTGCAAAACTACGTGCGGTTAAGCGTGAAGATGAATTAGACTTATTGCGTAAAGCTGCTAAAATTGGTGATGGTGCTTTTGCTGCCTTGCTACCACAACTAAAGGTAGGGATGACAGAAAACGAAGCGCGCATTATATTAGAATCAGAAATGTTAAAACGTGGATCAGAGGAACCTTCCTTTGCAACCATTGTTGCTTCTGGTAATCGTTCTAGTATGCCTCATGGTGTAGCCAGTGATAAGGTCATTGAAGCAGGTGATTTTGTTACCTTTGACTTTGGTGCAGTATATAAGGGTTATCATTCTGATATGACTAGAACTATTGTAATGGGGCCTGCCTCTGAATTACAAAAGAACCTGTATGGTATAGTTTTAGAAGCACAAAAACGTGGCGTAGCTGCAGTTCGGGCTGGTATTACTGGTAAAGAACTTGATGCAGTTTGTCGTGATTATATTAAAGAACATGGATATACCAAGGAATTTAATCATGGTACTGGGCATGGCGTAGGTCTTGAGATTCACGAAGAACCAGTAGCCAATACTAAATCCGATACGGTATTTACAGAAAATATGATCATTACGGTAGAACCTGGCATTTATATAACAGGTACTATCGGATTGAGAATAGAGGATAGTGTCATCGTCAAATCTGACGGCTATGAGGTGTTGACACATAGTCCAAAAGAGTTAATTGAAATAGGTATTTAGAAGGAGAAGAGTTAGATGATTTCCAGTAATGATTTTCGTCCAGGTGTAACCGTTGAAATTGACGGTAATGTATGGCAAGTAGTTGATTTTCAACACGTTAAACCAGGTAAAGGTGCTGCATTCGTACGTACTAAAATGAAAAACTTGCAAACTGGTTCTGTAGTTGAGCGTACATTTAATGCAGGTGAAAAAGTGCCTAAAGCACATGTTGATCGTCGTCGTATGCAATACTTATATGAATCTGATGGCTCTTATACATTCATGGATAACGAAACTTATGATCAAGTTGAACTTACCCTTGAACAATTAGGTGATGCTAAAAACTTCCTTCTTGAAAATATGGAAGTATCCATCATGTTTTTCCAAGGTATCGTAATCGGTATCGATTTACCTGTAGCTGTTGAACTTCGCGTAGTTGAAACAGATCCTGGTATCCGTGGCGATACTGCGACTGGTGGTAATAAACCAGCCGTATTAGAAACAGGCTACACTGTAAAAGTACCTCTCTTCATTGAAGTAGATGATGTACTTCGTATTGATACTCGTACAGGACAATACATCGAACGTGCCTAATACTCATTGATATGTATTGGGGCAAGATCTTTTTAAGGAATCTTATTCCCCATATATCGTAACATTTGCACTTTAAGCACTTGTCGTCTATGTAATTATATATAGGGACAGGTGCTTTTTTTGAAAGAGGCCAGTATGACCAAGAAAAATACTGAACTAGAGTCGGGTAAGATTAAGATTAACGATGATGTATATGCTACAATTGTAACAATGACAGCGCTTGACACAAAGGGAATTCATCATATGAGTTCCACCTTTAATGATGGCGTTAACACTTTTTTTAGACGTAAATCCGATCATGAAGGTGTTAAGATATCCTTTAACGATGAAGGAGCAATATCAGTTACACTATATGTGTGCATTCAGTATGGATATCGTATTCCTGATGTTGTTTTACGTCTACAAGAGCGCATTAAAACTGCTTTAGTCTCTTATACAGAAATTGAGGTTCAAACTATTGATGTAGTTGTACAAGACATTATTTTTGATGATTTAGTAACACCTCAACAGCCATAGGAGGTATCTCTATGAGTTCAGATAATCAATTAAATTATGGTTTAGACACGGATACCATTGATATTGCAGATTCTGTCATCATTGATGTAGCAACAAAAACTTTAGGAACCATTCCTGGTATTCATTCTTTAAGCCCACGCTTTTACGATGAGTTGGTAGAGGGTATTACCCATGCTTTTGGTCAGCGTAGCTTACCTGGTATCAATGTAAAGCATCGTAAAGGTTTTATTGAAATTAACATTTATATTAAAGCATTGTATGGATATAATCTCATTGAATTATCGAAACAATTGCAATTAGAAATCAAACAAACCTTAAAAAATATGCTAGATCTTGATCATATTAAGGTTGATGTGCATATTGAAGGTATTGTAAAAGAAAAGGAGCCAGTTTTACATGGTAACTAAGCGAAATCGGCGAGAGGCTCGTCAATACGCATTCCAAATGTTATATGCCAATGAATTTCATACTGATCAAAATGATGTTCAATTTCCCGAAGGAAACATTCATAAAGCAATGGATAAAGCATATGCAAATAGTATTATAGAGGGTGTACTATCAAATGTTGAAGCAATTGATGCCACATTACAGCCATTCTGTAAATCTCGTAAAGTAGCAAATTTAGATAAGGTGGATCGTTCTATCTTACGTATTGCTGTTTGGGAAATGACTAATAAAGTGGAACCTTTAGAGCCATCTATTGCTATTAATGAAGCCATTCAATTAGCTAAAGAGTTTGGCTCTGATGCATCTTATAAATTAATTAATGCAATCTTAGACGCATATAATAAGAGTAAATAATGAAACGATATTACTTAGGCATTGATACGAGTTGTTACACTACAAGTTGTGCCATTGTAGATAGCGACTTTCACATAGTAGGGGAAGCACGTAAAATCTTAGAGGTAAAACTAGGTGAGCGAGGACTACAACAATCAAATATGGTCTTTCAGCATACAAAGGCATTGCCTAAGTTAATGTCAGAGTTGCCTCAGGTACCAATTAGCGGTATAGGTGTTAGTGGCTTTCCGCGCCGTGAAGAACGCTCTTATATGCCTGCCTTTATGGTCGGGTTAGGACAGGGGCAAACCTTGAGTCATCTTTTGAATGTGCCTTTACATATTTTTGCACATCAAGAGAATCATATATTAGCAGCTTTGAGGGATTTAAAAAATATTCCTAATGAGCCATTTTTGGCATTACATCTATCAGGTGGCACGACAGAACTAGTATATTGCCATTATCAAGGAAACGGTATTTTTGAATCTCACATCGTTGGTGGTTCTAAAGATTTACAAGGGGGGCAATATGTTGATCGCATAGGTGTCGCGTTGAGCTTACCATTTCCTGCAGGTAAACATTTAGAGGTATTAGCATTACAAACTACAGAATATGAACCATTGCCATCATCTGTAAAAGACGGATGGATTAGCTTTGCCGGTCCTTGTAGTGCTGCTATGCGGCGTATAAATAACGCTATGAGTGATATAGATAAATCTAAGTTAGCTAGAGCTGTTTTTACTTCCATTGGAAATGCTCTAGAAAAAATGATTACTTATTATACTAAAGAGAAACCTGTACGTGCACTCATTGCTGTAGGTGGTGTGATGAGTAATAGTTTACTTCGTAAGCGGATGGAAACCTATTGTAAACGAAATCATCTCCAATTACATGTGGCGCAACCACAATTCTCTGTTGATAATGCCACAGGTAATGCTTTTGGTGCTGCTTATTTACAAGAATCTAGAGGATAATCGTGAATGTATTAACCATTACACAATTAAACAATCTCATAAAACGTACCTTAGATCGTGAATATCTATTAAAGAATGTATATGTAAGTGGTACCATTATTAATGCAAAACGTCATAGCAGTGGTCATATGTATTTTTCTTTAAAAGATGAGGAATCTGCTATTGATGTGACAATGTGGTCTAGTACAGTCATGCAAAAGGGACTAGCTAATGCCATTCAAAATGGTTTATTAGTAACTGTAAAAGCATCTGTTAACTTTTACAATAAAATGGGCCGTTTAAATCTCATTGCATCAGATATGCAAATAGGTGCTAAAAGTCCGTTACAGCTCGAATTTGACGCTCTAAAACGAGAGTTAACTGCTTTGGGGTACTTTGATGATAGCCATAAAGTAGGTTTACCCTATATGGCGAGTTGCATTGGTATTGTTACATCCCAATCTGGTGCTGTATTACATGATATTCTACATGTTAGTAAACAACGCAATCCACTAGTTCAATTTAAATTGTTTTTCGTTCCTGTACAAGGTAGTACCGCAGGCCCAATTATAGCAAAAGGAATTGCTACGGCAGATGCTGATCCAGATATTGATGTCATCATCGTTGGTCGTGGTGGTGGATCTATGGAGGACTTGTGGTGTTTCAATGATAGAGCTGTTGTAGAGGCAATTTATAATGCTCATACACCGATTATTTCGGCGGTAGGTCATGAAACAGATTACACCTTATGTGATTATGTAGCTGATGTACGTGGTGCTACGCCTAGCCATGCTGCAGAAATGGCAGTGCTTCCAATTACTACATTACAAGATCAGTTGACAGAAAAAGAAGAGTATTTACACGAATATATACGCTATACACTACAACAAAAACGTACAGATTTAACATTGCTCTTTAATCGAAAACTTGGCATTCCAGCTCTGCAATTTTTACATAAGCAAAAATCACACTTACAAGAGCTTTCACAAACTCTAACGAATGCAACTAAAGAACGATGTAATGCAGAGAGACATAGCTTAGTATTATTGGCACAACAGTTAGAGTCGCTAAATCCATTACAAATGATCATTAAAGGTTTTGCAAAGGTTGAGCATGATAACAAACCTATTACTTCGGTTGCCCAATTACAAGCAAATGACGATATACGAGTTACACTAGCTGATGGTTATATTACTGCTACGGTAAAGGAGGCGCACAAGGATGGCCGCATCACTAAAAAGTTATGAGAAAAAATATAAGGCCTTAGAAGATATTGTTAAGCAATTAGATGATGGGAATATGACCATTTCTGAGCTTTTATCACAATATAAAAAGGGCTTAACTTTGGTAAAAGAATGTGCTGAAATGCTCGATTCTATTGAAGATGAAGTACAACAAATTATCGAAGAAGTCCGCATCAGCGAATAAGGAGATTCTATGTTCAAAGATTATTTAGCATCTAGCAAACAAAATATTGAACAATGGTTAGGCGAAGTACTTAATAGCCCAAATCAAGAATTTGAACAACTTTATGAATCTATGAATTATAGTTTAATGCAAGGTGGCAAACGAATACGACCTATTTTAACTAAGGCTGTGTTGGAAATGCTTCATAAAGAGCCAGCTGATTATAAGGAATTTCTATGTGCTATGGAGTGTATCCATACGTATTCATTAGTTCATGATGATTTACCAGCTATGGATAATGATGATTATCGCAGAGGTAATTTGACCAATCACAAAGTATACGGTGAGGGACTTGCTATTTTAGCCGGTGATGGGTTATTAACATATGCTTTTCAATTGATGACATCAAATACAGTTGCTAGTGCACAGCAAAAACTAGATGCTATAAAATGTGTTGCTACTGCGGCTGGTCCAGAAGGTATGGTTGGGGGACAAGCCTTTGATTTGCTCAGTGAAGATAAACATATTCCTTTAGAAGAATTAAAGGTTTTACATACTGGTAAAACAGGTGCACTATTTAACGCTTCTGTAGAATTAGGTCTTATTCTTGGAAGTGCTAATAATACTACGCGAACATTCCTTATGGAATATTCTAATTGCCTGGGATTATTATTCCAAATTACTGATGATATTTTAGATGTAACCGGTACTATTGAAGAATTAGGGAAAACACCTGGTAGTGATATTCGCCAACATAAATCTACCTATGTATCTTTACTAGGTTTAGAGCAAGCAAAACATCAAGCCTACTTAGTAGGTAGCCAAGCTCATGATGCGTTAAACTTGGTTTCTTATGATACAACTATACTATCAGCATTAATTGATTATCTTTTAAAACGTACGAATTAATGGGTATTACCTGTAGAAGGTATAAACAATGATTGATATATTACCACAAATAGCACATAATTATATCGCACAAGCTGCATTTTGGGGCTGGTTTACGGCTCAAGCTATCAAATTTGTATGGCAACTCTTAAGACATGGTAAATTCCGACCAGAGCGCCTTGTTGGATCTGGTGGTTTTCCAAGTTCACATACATCATTTGTAATTGCTACAACAACAGCAATTTACCTTAAAAATGGTGTAACGGATCTATTTATATTATCCTTAGTATTTTCAATTGTTGTTATGTATGATGCGTCTGGTGTACGATTAGAGGCAGGACGACAAGCTCAAATACTTAATCAAATTGTAGATTATTTTACCAAAAAGAATATACCTGTTGTCATTACACGTAAAGAAGCATTAAAAGAGTTGTTGGGACATACACCTATCGAAGTATTTGGTGGTTTAATTCTCGGTATTCTTGTGGCCTTTATTCAGTTTTATTGTATTTATCATGGTGTAATATGAACAATAAAGAACGATTAGATATACTCCTCGTTAATCGAGGCCTTTTTGAAAGTAGAGAAAAAGCAAAAGCAGCTATTATGGCGGGCCTTATATTTATGGATACTACGCGCATAGATAAAGCAGGCACCAAGATTCCTGCGGATGCTAATATTATTGTAAAAGGCAATACCCTACCTTATGTAAGCCGTGGAGGACTTAAATTAGAAAAGGCTATTCAAACTTATCCTATCGATTTACATGGGGCTGTGATGATTGATATAGGAGCTAGTACAGGTGGTTTTACAGATTGCGCATTACAAAACGGTGCGTCTAAGGTCTTTGCCATCGATGTAGGATATAATCAATTAGCTTGGAAATTACGCCAAGATTCACGTGTAATTAATATGGAGAAACAAAATATCCGTACTGTTACTGCTGAACAAATAGGTGAACTTGTTGATTTTATTTCTATTGATGTAGCATTTATTTCTTTAGACAAAGTTTTACCAGTAGCTACTAATTTATTAAAAGATACGGGCTCACTTGTGGCCTTAATAAAACCACAATTTGAGGCTGGTAAAGAAAATGTTGGTAAGGGCGGTATAGTGCGAGATAGTGAAATCCATAAAGAAGTATTACATCGTATTCTACATGTTGCGTATGATTGTGGATTGTATACACATGGCTTAACTTTCTCACCAATTAAAGGTATGGAAGGTAATATAGAGTTTTTAGGTTATTTTAAAAAGTACGAAGAAGGGGCCTTAACCATTGATGATACTTTGATTGATACAGTGGTTGCAGAAGCCCATTCATTATAGGAGATTACTATGCGTATCGGATTCTTCCCCAATATGGGGAAAAGCAATATTATGGCAGTTTTAAAAATGGCTGCACATATTTGTAAAGATGAAGGTATCGAAGTATTTTTGCCAGATGATCTCGAATCAGATGCACCTGCACGAGTACTTAAGATTCCTGAAACTCATATTTTAAGTCGCCCAGAAATCTTCAAACAAATAGATATTGCCTTTAGTTTTGGTGGTGATGGTACCATCATCCATCTTGCAAGACAAATTTATCCATATAATGTACCTGTTTGTGGTATTAATCTTGGCGAACTAGGTTTTTTAAATCAAATTGAAATTCATCAAATGCAAAGTCATATTAAACGTATTGCTAATGGTGATTATAATATTGAAAAGCGCGGACATTTATATGCTTATATCGAACGTCATGAGGGTAAAGAGGAAGAACTAGTTCCTATCATTAACGAAATTGTTATCACTCGTGCTGAACCTGCTAAAATGGCTCGAATTAATATGTCCATAAATAATCAACATACGCAAATGTATCCATCGGATGGTTTAATTATTTCCTCTGCTACAGGTTCTACCGGCTATAATCTATCGGCTGGTGGTCCAATCATGAAACCAGATAATCGATCTATCATTGTCACCCCAGTAGCACCACATTTAATTCAAGGTGTAAGCCTTGTTTTAGAGGAACATGATACGATTCAAATTACAATGCCGGAAAGAGAACCACAATTACATATTTGTATTGATGGTACATTTGACTATACTTTTACAAATAAAGAAACCTTACATATAAGCTCTAACCCTGTATATTGTTTATTTGTACGATTCAAGGATCAATGTTTCTTTGGTACACTATTTAAAAAGTTAGCATCTCGTCGAGATGAATTGTTATAACCAAATCTCAAGTGGGGTGGTTTTGTGATTAACATTAACAATGCTGTTCAATTCCAACATTTAATCTGGGATAGATGTATGGAAAATGCCAAAGTGGTAGTAGATGCTACATGTGGTAATGGACATGATCTTTTATACCTTTCTAAACGGGCACAAAAAGCATGCCATCTATATGGAATTGATATTCAAATGAAAGCTATTAAAACTAGCAAGGAGCTTTTACAATCAAATGATATTGCGCCAGAAGTGAGTTTAACGTTTATTCATGACTCTCATGATTTGGCGGTAGCTCATCAATTAAAGGATGAAGTTATTGATTTAATGATTTTTAACCTAGGATATTTACCTGGAGGAAATCACCAAGTTGTAACAAAACCGCATCAAACCATTGATGCCATAAATGAAGGTTTACACAAACTTTCCAAGTCTGGAGTTATCACAATAGTTGCTTACCCTGGAACAACAGAGGGATTTGAAGAAATGCAGTCTCTTAAAACGTATTTATCAGATTTAGATCAGAAAATATATAATGTATGTCATTGGCATCCGATGAACCAAATACATAATCCACCTGAGTTATTTATATTGCAAAAACGATAAAACGAAATATATCTTTATTCATTATGAATAAAACTCATACTCAGTTAGTAAAACCCCCTTTATAGGGGATTTTAATTATACATGTATATTTTTTTATTTTTAAATTATTAATTCCCTATAATTCCCTATAAATAGATGAACCTTATGAGCTATGAATTTACACGTTATCAATATATAGAATATTAACAATATTTTAAATATTAATATAATATGCATAAGACGTATAATATATGCGATTTATACCATATATTAATTATGAATATATGGTATAATATTATCAGAAAGATACTATTCTCTTTTATGTGCAAGGTTTAAAAAAGGGAGTTCAAAATGAAACGCTATCGCTATAACAAAATTAAAGAGATCGTGCAGTCCAAGGCGATTGAAACACAAGAGGAATTAGCTGCGGCTTTACTAGAAGAAGGTATTGAAGTTACACAAGCTACAGTTTCTCGTGATATTAAGGAATTAATGTTAATCAAAATTCCTACAGGCGATGGACATTATCGTTATGCATTATCTCCAGAGGAAAATGTAGTTTTATCTCGTAGTCGTATTAACCGATTATTCCAAGATTCTTTGATTAAGGTTGATCACAGTTTAAACCAAGTTGTATTACATACAATCCCTGGTTCTGCTCAATCTGTAGCATTTTCTATCGACCATGCAAAATGGACTGAAATTATTGGTACATTAGCAGGGGACGATACTATTTTGTTAATTGCAAAATCCGAAGCTGAAGTTCCAGCAATTTTAGCGAAAATTCAAGATTTAATGAAGGACTAATAATATGTTAACGCAAATGAGCATTCGCAACTTTGCGTTGATTGAGCAAATGAATATTTCATTTAATGATGGCATTACTATCTTTACCGGCGAAACTGGGGCAGGGAAATCCATTCTTATGGATGCCTTTAGTATCCTATTAGGAGAACGCGCAAGTAGCGAGTTTATTCGTCACGGTAAAGATAGTTTTGTTATTGATGGAATATTTGATATTGCTAATCACCAAAGTATTCAAGACCTATTAGAGTCTAAAAATATCATGATAGAAGAAGGCCAGTTAATTCTATCAAGATCCTTTAACCGTAATGGCAAATCTAGTATATTGGCTAATGATCAACCAATACCTTTAAAAGCTTTAAAGGAGATTGGTCAATACTTAGCAGATATTCACGGACAATATAGCAACCAACGTTTACTAGACGCTGATACACATCATGAATATTTAGATACTTTTAATAAAGAAGGAAAAGAAGCCTATAAAGCTTATATTGATGCGTATAAAATGTATAAGCAAGCAAAACAAGATGTAGATCATTTACAAGAAAATATGTCTGAGCGAGCCCGGGAGCTTGATATGCTTAGATACCAAATCGACGAAATTGAAGATGCTAGTCTGAGTGTTGGTGAAGATGTAACTATTGCTGAAGAACTTAAGCGTCTTGACAGTTTTGAACATATCGATAAGGTATTAGGTTCTTGTTATGATGTCTTTTATAATGGACGTCAACCATTACTTGATACGATTAACTCGATTAAGGTAGAGGTTAATGATCTAGTAAAATATGACAGCGAGTTAAAAGAAGTCTCAGAAATGGTGGACTCTGCTTATTTCCAACTAGAAGAAGCTGCACAATCTTTAGATCGTTACAGGGATACTATCAGCTACGATGAAGAGCGTTATAAGTATTGCCAAGACAGAGATACCACAATTTATAGCTTAAAGAAAAAATATGGTGAAACCGTAGAAGATATTCTAGCATACGAAGAAAAGGCGCAATCTCGTTTAGAAGAACTAGAAGGCCTTGTATTTGCTCAAGATGAATTAGAAACACGTCTTGAAGAAGCAAAAAAGGTAGCAGAAGAAGCGTTAACAGTTTTACACGAGGTACGTCAAAAAAATGCAAAAGAGATTGCTACGGCCTTACATCAAGAATTAGTGGATCTAGGGATGCCCAAAGGGGATATTCGTTTTCATATTGAAGAGGGGACTGAGTTATCCTCATTAGGTGCAAAGTCTATTGAAATGTTATTCTCTGCGAATAAAGGGGAACAGTTATTACCTCTACATAAAGTAGCATCTGGCGGTGAGTTAGCTCGCATTGCATTAGCCTTTAAATCAGTATTCCGTAGTGACGCTTTTAAAACGATGGTATTTGACGAAATTGACGTTGGTATCAGTGGTGATATAGCACTTAAGGTGGCAGAAAAAATACTTAATTTATCTAGAACAAATCAAGTATTTTGTATTACTCATTTGCCTCAAACTGCAAGTATTGCGAAACAACACTATCATCTATCTAAAATCGAGCAAGATGATCGTACAATCTCTACATTAGTAGTCTTAAATGAGGACGAACGAGTAACACAAATCGCGTCTATGATGTCTGGTAAGGGAATGTCTGCTACAGCACTTGCGGCGGCGAAAGAACTTATTGACCATTTTAATTGACTAAAATCGCATAATTACTTATACTAATAGTATTAAATGAATATGTTGATAGAGGTGCGAGTATTAAGAGTAATCATGAGGAGTAGGCATGCATTGATCCATGATAAAAGGGATGCTTGCCGAAGTTCGATGATTGCGACTCATCGTTCTGGTTGTCTATTTAATAGATAGACAACTGTCATCAATCTTGTATTGGTGGAGTGCTATCATTGAGCTTTTCATAAGAGTATATATAGCTATATAATCTATAAGGCCAGTGGATGCATCCACTGGCTTTTTTGGAGGTATATATGATTCGAGTAATGGTAAATGGCGCTGGCGGCAAAATGGGTCGTGAAGTGGTCAAAGCAGTACATAACGATCCTGATTTAACATTAGTTGGTGGTATTGATCCGACTAAGGCAGGGGAAGATGTAGGCTCTGTAGCAGGAATCGAACAATTAGGTATCAAGATGAATGCCTCCATTGATGAGGTATTAGATACAAATAAACCTGATGTGATTGTAGATTTCACTAATCCTGCAGTTATTTATGAAAACGCGAAGAAAATGTTATCCGCTGGTATTCATGTAGTCATCGGTACTACAGGATTGACCGCAGAACAACGTGATGAACTTGATACAATAGGTCGTTCCAATCAAGCGAATTGCTTAGTGGCGCCAAACTTTTCTCTTGGGGCGGTAATGATGATGAAAGTGTCTGCAGAGCTCGCTCCATATTTCCCTAATGTAGAAATTATAGAATTACATCATAATCACAAATACGATGCGCCTTCTGGCACAGCTATTTTAACAGCTAAATTGATTAACGATGCTAAACAAGCTGCTAAGGTAACTGCTGATGAGGATTTGACTCGTGAAAGCTTACCAGGTGCTCGTGGTGCTAAGGTTGACGATGTAACAATTCATAGTGTACGCCTTCCAGGTTATGTGGCTCATCAAGAAGTATTATTTGGTGGTTATGATGAAACATTAACCATACGTCATGATAGCTTAAGCCGTTTATCTTTTATGCCAGGCGTAGTATTAGCATGTAAAAAAATTAGTTCTAAAACTGGCTTAACATACGGTTTAGAACATTATTTATAATATTTGTGCAAGGAGATGTATCAATGAAAAAACCTAATGTTGCAATTCTAGGTGCTACTGGTGCAGTAGGTGCTGAATTTATTACACTTATTGAAGAACGTAACTTTCCTTATGAAAACTTAAAACTATTAGCTTCCGCTCGTTCTGCAGGTACAGAACTTACTGTGAATGGTAAAACATATATTGTAGAAGAAGCAAAACCTGAGTCTTTTGATAATATTGATATTGCGTTATTCGCAGGTGGCTCTATATCTAAGACATTAGCGCCAGAAGCTGCTAAACGCGGTGCTATTGTAATCGATAACTCTAGTGCTTTTCGTATGGATCCTGAAGTTCCACTCGTAGTACCAGAAGTTAATCCTGAGGATATTTTGAAACATAAAGGTATCATTGCAAATCCTAACTGCTCTACAATTATAATGAGTTTAGGATTAAAACCTCTTCATGATATTTCTCCAATTAAACGTGTAGTTGTAAGTACATATCAAGCTGTATCAGGGGCAGGTAAAGAAGGTATTGAAGAACTTGAAAATCAAGTAAAACAATATACTGCAGGCGAAGAAATGACAGCAAATTTATTACCAACAGGCTCAGCTCCTAAACACTATCCGGTAGCGTTTAACCTATTGCCACAAATTGATGTGTTCTTAGAAAACGATTATACTAAAGAAGAAATGAAGATGGTTTACGAAACGCAAAAAATTCTTCATGATGAAACAATTCAAGTAGTTCCAACTACAGTTCGTGTTCCTGTATATCGCTCCCATTCGGAATCCGTTTTGGTAGAAACAGCAGAACCTGTATCTGTGGAGGCTTTCAAAGCAGCATGTGAAAAATTCCCTGGTTTACAAGTTAAAGATAATCCTGCTGAACAAATTTATCCTATGCCATTGTATACATCTAATCAAAACGACTGTGAAATTGGTCGTATTCGTAAAGACTTATATAATGACAAAGGTATGAACTTCTGGATTGTAGGGGATCAAATTCGTAAAGGTGCAGCTCTTAACGCGTTGCAAATTGCTGAGTACTTGGTGGAAAAACAGGCATTTTAGTCTATCAAGGGGAGGATATATATGAAAACCTTTGGTCGAGTGTTAACAGCTATGGTGACATCCTTTAATAGTGATGGATCTGTAAATATTGAAAATTGTATAGATATCGCCAATTATCTGTTAGATAATGGCTCTGATGGTCTTGTAGTTTGTGGTACAACGGGTGAAAACCCAACTATGTCTAGAGACGAAAAATTAGCTCTATTTAATGCGATTGCAAAAGAATGTGGACATAAAGGTTCGATTATTGCCAATGTAGGCAGTAACGATACAAAAGCTTCTGCAGACTTTGTAAAGGAAGTCTCTAAAATCGATGGTATCGATGGTTTGCTAGTTGTAGTACCTTATTACAATAAACCTAACCAACAAGGCCAATATTTGCATTTTAAAACTATTGCAGAAGCTACTACATTGCCAATTATGGTGTATAATGTACCAAGTCGTGTGGGGACAGGTATTTTCCCAACTACCTTAGTACAACTACATAACGAATATCCACATATTTGTGCTATCAAAGAGGCAAGTGGTAATTTAATGATTGCTTCTGAAATTAAGCGTTTAATGCCTGGAGATGATTTCATGGTATATAGTGGGGACGATGGTCTTACATTACCGATGTTATCTATTGGAGGATGTGGAGTCGTATCTGTAGTATCTCATGTAGCAGGCAAAGATATGAATGCTATGATTCAAGCTTATGAATTTGGCCATAACTACGAAGCGATTCGTATTCATCAAGCTTTATCAGAAATTATAAAAGCGATGTTCATTACCACAAATCCGATTCCTGTTAAATATGCAGCCCGTAAAATTGGCTTACCTGTGGGAAAATTTAATTTACCAATGTGTGAACCGACGTCTGATGAAGCAGCATATATTGATAAAGCATTAGCAGAATATCTAAAATAAAATATCAGTATAAAATAAAAACCAGTAACTACATTGTAGCTACTGGTTTTTATTTTATAATACAATCTTACTGTTATTTTTGATTAGAGTGACATTATTTGTATTATATTAATTGTATTTTAATGTAAAAATTTATAATTATGGTATAATTTCTCTGGAGATAGTATTTTTAACTATACTCTAGTCTACTGTTAATTCATGATAAACAGACAAATTGTGAAAGTTCGAACCGACCAATATGGCGGGTACATTTAAAACACAAGGAGTTTAGCATGATACTAACAATGTTAAAAGGTAAAATTCACAGAGCTACTGTGACACAAGCAGAGCTTGATTATGTAGGGAGCATTACAATTGATACAGATTTATTGAATGCATCCGGAATACGAGAATATGAACAAGTTCAAATTGTAAATATCAATAATGGAGCACGTTTTAGTACATATACTATTGCCGGAGAAGCAGGTAGTGGTGTTATATGTTTAAATGGTGCTGCCGCACGACATGTACAAGTACATGATAAGATAATTATCATGTGTTATGCACAGCTTGATGAAAGCGAAGTTGAGGGCCATAAGCCTCTCGTTGTATTTGTAGATAACAATAACAAGATAAGTCATATAAAAAACTATGAGAAACATGGTTTATTAGTTGATCAAAAATAATTGTCATTGATCGAATTACAGTAGACTGTATAGGAGACTATCTTCGTATTTACAATATAACGGAGGAATATAATGGAATTTATAACAACTATCGAAAATGTACGGAATACAGTAAATAGCTGGAGAAAAGAAGGTTACACAATTGGTTTTGTACCAACCATGGGATTCTTACATGAAGGACATGCTGCATTAATAGATCAAGCTAGAAAAAATAACGATAAGGTCATTGTCTCTATATTTGTAAATCCTATTCAATTTGGAGAAAATGAAGACTTAAGTACTTACCCTCGTGATATTAATAGCGATAAAAAGTTATGTGAATCACATGGTGTCGATCTTATTTTTGCTCCAAATCCGGAGGAAATGTACCAAGATAAAAAAGCATTTGTAAATATTACGGATTTATCTGATACATTGTGTGGTATTCGCAGACCAATTCACTTTAAAGGCGTTTGCACTGTGGTGGCAAAATTCTTTAATATTATTCAACCAACAAATGCGTATTTTGGTGAAAAAGACGCACAGCAATTAGCAATTATACGTAAAATGGTCTTTGATTTAAATTTTCCTGTTAATATTATTGGCGTTCCCATTGTTCGTGAAGAAGATGGTTTAGCAAAATCTTCTCGTAATACATATTTATCTTGTGAAGAACGGAAAGCCGCTACCATATTGTATAAAGCTATTCAATTGGGAAAACAAACTATACAATATGGTTGTCCTGCTAAATGTATCATTGATACTATGACAGAAACAATACAAACCGAACCGCTTGCTAAAATAGATTATATTTCAGTTGTTGATGCTAAGACTATGCAACCTGTACAAGAGGTTACTGCCCCAGTATTAGTGGCTATGGCTATATATATTGGTTCTACACGACTTATCGATAACTTCTCATACGATCCAAATTAAGGAGAGAAGTTATGAATCATTTACTTGCACTCAACAACGTTCTTTCCAAATACTTAATTTTTATAATCCTAGGCTTTTCATGTATTGCCTATATAGTACCAGAATACTTTACTTGGGCAATCGCTTATACACCATTTTTACTTGGTATAGCCATGTTTGGAATGGGGCTTACTATTAAGTTTGAAAGCTTATGTAGTATCCTTAGGCATCCAAAAGATATTTGTATTGGTGTACTTGCACAATATACGATAATGCCTCTATTAGCTTGGGGAATTTGCCATATATTTACCTTATCACCGGATATTGTTATTGGTGTAATATTAGTAGGTTGTTGTCCCGGTGGGACAGCCAGTAATGTTATAACCTATATTGCCAATGGTGATGTCCCTTTATCTGTAGGAATGACAATTACTTCAACATTAATAGCTCCCATAGTTACACCATTATTAATCTTATATATCGGTGGCGCATGGGTAGATGTTCAAGTACTACCTATGATGATTACCATGGTAAAAGTTATTATTGTGCCAATCTTATTGGGCGCAGTAATCCAATATGTATGTAAATCACATATCAATACTTTAACCAGCATTAGTCCAATCTTCTCAATGATTGCTATTATACTGTTAATAGCAGCCATTATTGCTATTAACAAAGAGAAACTATTGATTTCTGGGCTTGAAACACTTATTGTTGTTGGTATACATAATATACTAGGTCTACTACTAGGATTAGGTGTAGGAGCACTGCTTAAATTAAGATATGATAAAACTACAGCGCTAGCAATAGAGGTAGGAATGCAAAATAGTGGTTTAGCCGTAACATTGGCAGCAACAAATTTTGCATTAAATCCATTAGCAACGCTAGTAGGGGCTATTTTTAGTGTATGGCATAATATATCAGGTGCTATTTTTGCTACTCTACGGAGAGAAAATAGTTTACATTAAAAATAAACTTTATACATGCAACAAAAAAACGGCAACAATATGTTGCCGTTTTTTTTGTTGCTTATATTCTATCTCGTACAAGACCGATTACAAGGCCCTCAATATGACAATCATCTACAATGATTGGAGCAAAATCATCATTTTCAGGTTGTAAACGAATATGACCATTTTCTTTATAAAAACGTTTTACGGTAGCCTCATCATCAATGCGAGCAACAACAACATCACCGTTATTAGCAGTATTTTGATGGCGCACGATGAGCATATCACCTTCATACATACCGATATTCATCATAGATTCGCCTTGAACACGAAGCAAGAAACAATCGGAATCACCAGTCAATTGAACTGGCAATGTAAGCGTGGACTCTAGGTTTTCTACTGCAGTAATAGGCATACCTGCTTGTACAGTGCCGATAAGAGGTACTTGTTTAAGTCCAGCCCCTAAAAACTCAAAGTTATCAGAGCTAGACGTTTCATTACCGGCTACTGAAATAGAAGGTTTAGTATCTTCTAATACAGTAATAGCACGATTTTTATTGGGATCACGTTTAATATAACCAAATTTTTCTAAAGTATTTAAGTGAGATTGAACGGTGGAAGTAGAACTTAGCCCTACATGTGTACAGATTTCACGAACTGTAGGACAACGATATTCATTATGTAATGAATCTTTTATAAATTCTAATATACGGCGCTGTTTTGTATTGATATCTGTAGCAGGGCGTCTCACGATAAACCTCCAAAGCCAATCTAATGTAAAAATAATGTTAACATTTCTATGCGTAAAAAATAACTCATATCATACTATATAATAAAAACATAAGGTATTTATTTAACTTATATCCCTATTATAGGAAATTTTGAAAGTTTTTGCAAACATTTGTTCTTAAACACTTGACCGAACATTCGTTCGTGTGCTATTATAAACATGTAAACAAACAAATGTTCTCAGATATTATGTTCGATGTAAATGTGAGGTATGAGATGAAAAATATATTGATGATGGTAGGAATGTGCTTAACAGTATTATTTGGTTATAATATGTCAAATCCTGCAACAGAGGTAAATACACATAATGTACGTGAGGTAAAGGTTCAAATAGGAGATACAATGTGGGACATTGCAGCACGTACAGCTCATAAAGATATGGATGTTCGTGAAATGGTATATGCCATGAAGGAACTTAACAATATTAGCGATTCTGGTGCACTTGTACCTGGTACAGTATTAAAAGTGCCAGCTAAAAAAATTGATAGTCCAGTTAGAGCTTTGGACTATGTGGCTCAAAACTAAATATATATGGGGATATCCCACGCAAAAAAGCAGCTACTCAATTGAGTTAGCTGCTTTTTGTTATCTAAATCGTTTCTCAAAGATCGTTGAGATAGGATTATCAACGAATTTATTGGCTTCATTAATATAACGACGAACCATATTAACACTATGATGGCGAGTTTGTCGCATAATATTACGTTCCTCAACACCATAAGCTGCTGCAGTCGTTGCGAAGCCATGACGTAAACTATGAGCGCCATACATGGTCGGATCTAGACCAATAAGAGAAATATATTTCTTTACGATTTCTGCAATCATCTTATCGGATATAGCTGTTTTACGTAAAGACATATTTTTTGTAAACCCTCTAAATACAGGTCCCTCAGTAATACCAGAAGCACGTAACCATTGTTGTAAGGCTCGTACTGCATCTAACGGAGAACCAGATAAATGTGGGATAGCTACCACTGCACCTTGACCTTCTTGATCGGCCTTAGAGGATGCTACAAAGATTTCAACACCTTGTGGTGAAAATTGAAGATTTTCTACTGTAATAGCTGCAATCTCACTGCGCCGGAAAGCACCCATAAAGCCAATCAAAAGAATAGCTTTATCGCGCAATAATTGAAGTTCCGGCACATCTAGCTTAGTCATACAGTCTATAATATCTTCAATATCTTCTAACAAAACTGGGGTTTTTCCTTGTTGGAATGTTCCTTTTAATCGTCTAATACCACGTAAGGCCTGTTTAACGATAGGAGCCATACATGGATTATCTCTTTGGCCAGAAGCATTAAAATTTTCAGATATAGCACTAATACGACGTGAAATTGTATTTGCCTTTGCATAATCTGCTAGATCGTTAATATAATTTACTATTGTTTCTGGTGTAGCTGGAAAATAAGATACCTTTTGATAAGTACACCAATCTACGAAATCGTCCCAATCCGATTCGTAAGCATCAACAGTGTTTTCAGCCTTAGATAACAATATGCTTTGTTTTGCTTTCATAGACAACTTTTTACTATTCATAAGCGCATCGTTATTGCGCAAATAGAAATGTTTTTGTTGTTTCTTAGACTTTGACATAATTCATCCTTACCCATAAAATATCAATATAATTGTACCATAGATTAGATCTTTATATGCTATAATTAGAGAATATAATAACTTATTCGGGAGCGTTTACGAATACATGACGAAGAAATACATATTAATAGGAACAGTACTCGTTCTTTTGGGTACAAGTGGTTGCTCATACATTCCAACAGAAAATATTTCTTATGGTGTATATTATAATGATACAGATCTATCAAATACACCAAAGAACGAATTACAAGCACGTTTACAAGAGGTGAATGATAAGATACCTCAGACTATATCTATCGATATGGGAAATAATAAAAAACAACAAGCCACATATCATGATTTAGGTATTCAATTCGATACAGAGGCTATGGTAAAAGCTATTTCCACATATGGCTATGAGGATGATATGTGGACAGTATTGTCACATAGATTTAATGGTTTATTTTATGGTCATCATTTTAAACCACAATATAAGTTAGACGAAGTAAAGGGTAAAACATATCTCACTGAGTTAGCAAAAACAATAGATACACCTGGCCATGATGCCTATCTTACTGTTGAAAATGGACAAGTAGTAATACATCCGTCAAAAGAAGGCAAACGTATTGATATCGATGCCACCCTGAAAAAGCTAAAAGATGATCTACAAACTAGCGATAGTATAAATTCTCTTTCTATGGTATTTACTACGCAGAATACGGTAAAAGTTACTGATACTGATCTAAAACCTTTAAATACTGTATTAGCATCTTTCACAACGGAGTATAATCCAAGTAATGAAAGCAGAACACATAATATCCAATTAGCTTCTGATAAGATAAATGGTACACTCATTAAGCCCGGTGCACAATTCTCCTTTAACGATGTAGTAGGCGAACGTACTGCAGAAGCTGGCTATGATGATGCGCCTGTTATGATTGATGGCAAATTAGTTCCAGGCATTGGTGGCGGTATTTGCCAAGTGAGTTCTACTATTTTTAATACAGCTTTATTATCTGGTATGAATATTGTTGAACGTACACCTCATTTTGAACCAGTTGGATATATTCAAGCTGGTAGAGATGCTACGGTAGCTTGGGGCTATTTAGACTTTAAGTTTAGAAATCCGTACCAACATTCTATTTATATCTTAAGTGTTATGAATAATGGTACGTTAACTATTTACATTATAGGTACAGCTGAAGATAAACCAAAAAAT
Source organism: Veillonella parvula (assembly GCF_001553335.1). Lineage (GTDB taxonomy): Bacteria > Bacillota > Negativicutes > Veillonellales > Veillonellaceae > Veillonella > Veillonella parvula_S. The sequence goes on from NZ_KQ960806.1 coordinate 109,943, forward strand.
GTATCTATCTCTGTAGGCGATTATGGTGAGATTCCAAATAAAACAATAACTAAGGTAGATCCATCTTTAAAAGAAAAAGAGGTACAAGAGGGCCATGTAGGCTTAAAAATGAATACGTATAGAACCATTACATATGGTAACTGGGTTACTCAAACTGATTCCTTTGAGTCTGTATATGACCCTGTAGATACGATTATTACAATGCCTGCAACACCTGAAGCGCCACCTAAGAAAACAGATAAAAAGAAATCATAACTATAGCTTTTATGAAATATAGCCTAAACTATTGACCATTGTATATAAATAGTTTAGGCTATTATTTGGGCTGTAAATGAGAAATCATTATATACGTAAATAAATTAGTATAGATTAATTATTAAAATAAAAAGCATAATAAGACATTCTCAATAATTATCATTTAGGTAAAAGTAGAATAGAAGAGGAATTTATGGACACAATTTTACAATTTGATCACTCTTTAATCTTCTATGTACATGAACATTTTGTATATAGTTTTTTAACACCAATTATGGCATTTATCTCAAAAATTACAAGCAATGGCGCATTATGGATTATAATAGCCTTATTATTAATGCTACAAAAAAAATATCGTGTTTTAGGCGTGGCAATTATTATTGCTTTAGGATTTGTATTTATAATTGGCGACCAAGGTTTAAAACCAAATGTAGCGAGATTAAGACCATTTGTTGATTTTCCAAATGTAACGGTGCCGTTGGAATCTGCACTACCAAAAGCTACAAGCTATTCATTCCCATCAGGCCACAGTTTTGGTTCATTTGCATCATCTATGACGATTTACCTAGGCTTAACTCAAATAGCGCCTCAGAAGCGTTATTTAGGGATTTTAGCATTGTTAGGTTCAATAGTAGTAGCATTCTCTAGAGTTTACTTATTTGCACATTATCCAACAGATGTATTAACTGGTTTAGTATTAGGAATCATCGTAGGATTTATTGCCTGGAAGTTAGCAAGAATCGGCTGGAACTGGTGGACTAACCGCCATAATGATGTAGAATACGAACCATACACATTTAAACGTAAATAAGCAAAAAACTATATAACACAAGGGATTGGGCCATTTAGGCCCAATTTTTGACATTAAATTACTTCCGATAATATATCGTTATCGGAAGTAATTTAAAAACAAAAGAAAACTAGCCTATATTCCTATAAGCTAGTTTATGTAAGTTACTTCTAAAAATAACCAGATACATACTCATTATTTATCAACGGATTCTATTTTTTTAATATATGCAGCTAATAATGGTTCATCTATGGTGATCTTATCAAATTTAGGTTCAACGACTATATGGCCTTTATAATCCATTAGACCATATTTACTATCAGACTTATAAACAAATAAGTCTTTATAAAATGAGGTTATATCGTCATCAAAATGTGGTAATTCGAATAGTTTATAACCTGAATTTGTGGCAATCACATATTTTGTCTTATCATAAGTTGCTGTCGTAACTTTATTTAATACATAATTAGGCTTAGATGTATCTATACTATCATACACCACATCAAATAAAACACCCGTCTCAGCATTAAATATATGGCTTCCAATCGAATCCTTTAATACAAAACTACGATCACTTAATCTTTCATAAGAATCATAGTTCATTGCAACTACAGTTTGATTTAAGGAATCAATAATACCATACTTATTTTTTTCATTAGATACAATAAAATAAGAAAATTCTTTACCTAGATGTTGTATAGATTTATATTTCGCAGGAATTACTATTTCATTCTCACTCGTTCTCAATCCATACAAAGTATTTCCTTTTTTATCTACTTGAGTAAATAATTGATAAGTATCTGATGGTTTTCTACTATATAGACTTTCATCTGAATATCCATTCGTCCCTTGTCCAGCCCCTGTTGTTGACTTTTCATAGTCATGTGTATGAATAAGATTTAGTGCTTCATTTTCAGTCAGTAAAATGCCCTCTTCAGTAACAAATTTAATATAATCATCCGCAGTATGTATTTCAAATAAATTTTTCTTGTCATTTTTTGACCAGTAAAATTCAATATTATCCCAACCATCCTTTATAGGATTTCCCATAATTTGAACACCATTAGTTTTATTATATAGATACCAATAGTCACCTTTCTTTCCCAATATTAAATTTTCATTTATCGTACTATATTGATTTACTACATCATTAATAGCATAGGTACCATTGGAATTAACTAGTTTAAATCCTACATTAGTCAATGCCTTAGCCAAATCATAATCAAATTGATATTCATAGCCTGCTGGTAAATAGGCTAATTCAACTAAGTTTACATACCGCTTTTGTCCATTTTCATAAAATGATCCATATACGTATTTATTATTATATTCGTCTATATATTCTACATGTAAATTATCATAAGGACCAAGTATCCAAGTCCCTTTTTCATCGACGATAGTATTACCAGTTGGGGATTCTAATGTAATATATTCTTTTGCAGATGTTATATTACATGCAGCCAATGCTATAGCTAATCCTAATATAAATTTTCTCATATATCTCTCCATAATATTATACAACACAATAATAATTAATTTTATAATACCATATTTAACTCTTTTAATTAAATGATTCCTTTATATACGCTTACATATTATAACTGTCTAATAAAAACTTACTATTTAACCAATACTGTATATTGAATTTTTTAGAATTAGATTGTAAAATAGTAATATAAATTATCTAATTTACTCATACTTTTATGGAGGATTTATATGTGCTGGTGTGATATTGTAAGTAAAGCCAAAATTGGCGGTTTAAAACATTTAGGTAATGGCATGGAGAGTTCTTTAAGATTTCTTGCTGAAATTATTCTTAGTTTAAGTATCATTCGCGTATTAGTAAACTGGACTTTTGGTATTTAAATCTCAAAATATAATACATCATATTAAAAGGCGCTTAGTTATACTAAGCGCCTTATTTTTATATATTCAGTTATATCTAGTTATTTTCTTCACTACAGCTAATATATTACTCATATGCTTCGCTGCAATCTATGTATTCCATAATAATTTGGCAAATCTGGCCATCTTTATCAAATGCCCAGTATACTGGATATAAACCGTCGCCAAAGCCAGATTGAATCATCGGTACGGTCAATTCTGTATCAGGAATTGTAAAGTTAATCCAATCTCCTTTAGAACGTTGGAATTGTGGATATGCCATAGCATTCAATTGAAATAAATCACTATAATAATCATCGTAGATATTTTTTTCAGGGTAGTTTATATGCCATTGTTCATAAAATTTGTTATATGTCTCAATAGTTTGTGCATCTACTATTGTAGCTAAACCCGAATCTACAGGAAATCCAATATAGGTATCCCCATCATCTAAATCGGTTAAGTCTTCAGTCCCTTTTAATGCTAATTCGTAATATACAGGCTCATTACCGCTAAAAACAACTCGACTAGCTACATAACGATATTCATTTGGTTCCATTTCGATTATCTTAGTATCTAACAGATACGTACCTGGTGTTACCTGTCTAAGATATGTATCTGGTTTACTTGGCAATGTTACTAGAGGATCACAACACGTAATATATCCTGTTGGAAAATTTACCGTCCACATGGGTAATGTGTGTAACGGAAATCCTTTTAACTCTTTTCTGTTAAATAAATCATGATATGGTACGGTAGGTTTTAATTTACCTTCGGAACCTAATCGGTTAAAGGTTTGAATCCATTCGCTAGTTAATTTAGATTGTTCCATATTACTCCTCGGCTTCGTATTTACAATGAATATATTCGCCTTCTAATACTTCGTAGGCTGCGGTTTTACGTATAATTTGCTTTACTAATGTATCTAGTTTAGAACCATTTGTATAGTCTGCAGGTGCATAATAACGGATACGATGATGACGCATCATCTTATATACCTTTTCTTTATCTTTCTTAAATGGATCATATACACCTATAGAATGACCCCCATTAGCGTTCACAAGACTCATACAAGGAATATCTGTATCGCTATCCCCAATATAAATCATGTTACGGAACGGCACTCGTTGATTTTCAAGCTTAATGTAATCATTAACACCAGTATCATTAATATCAAGAATTCCTTTTTGAATACGGAACAAAAATTGTGTCTTATTCGTATAGTTAATGGCTTGTGCAGGCCAAACAGCTACACCTTTATCATCAAACATAAATGCACTGGCATAGATTTTGGTGAAAGCCCCCTCTTTTGCCATTTCAGTGCCTTCGATCATCTCTTTTAAGCCAGACGAAATAATATAATGTTCAATCTTAACGCCTTGTTCTAAGCCATATTCGCGAATACGTTCAAACCAAGTCCGTACCCCTTCGTATAATTCTACTTGATTGCCGTATTCCATGAGTTTATCTTTTGTTACATAGAAATGGCCTACAGCTTCTTGAATCATTTTGTACATATAGGCTAAGTTATTATCCATATCATGTTTTTTAGCCAATTGATTTGATTCATGCCAAAATTGTTTGATTTGCTCTTCGTTATAGCCTACCGATTGAATGAAACCTTGTGCCTGCATATCGTCAGGGGTTAATGTCTTATCAAAGTCGTAACACATTGCTAACACGGGCATAGATGAGTCAGATGATTGTAAATTATCTTTACTATCTTTCTTATACGTTATCATAAATGCACCTCCTTTTAAACTAAACCAAAAATACATTTACACTCTCTTATATTCCAGAGATACCTTCTTGACAACCCCTTTGGTATCTATTTTACACGATAAGTCAATTCATTTAATTTAGTAATTCCTCGTAATTCTCTCTAAAATAAGCTATCCTGTGTTACAGTTTCGTTTATAATCCAGCTCTTTTCCGTACTTTCTTTAATAATTTCTCTTTTTGAAAGTCTTCCAATAAGTAAACTAGAATTTGGATCATGATGTAAACGATTATATCGAACCACCGCTCGATTAGTATTAGCATAACAATAACGACAAAAGTGGCTACAGCTATCGTAGGCACCAATATCACCATGTAAATAACAATTACATTCTGGTCGTGCTGGCGCGCGTTTAGGTGCTTTTAATTTTATATTCCAGGCACTTTCATAACAATCTAAGGTTAAACACCCCTCTGTATCAGCACCAAGCTCTTTAAAGATAACTCCTTCTCCACAGGTTTTAAGATTCATATGATTGGAATGAGCTATGGAAACAAATTCTTTAATGATCTTAGTTTGAATATCTAAACTTGGTATATATCCTTCTGGAAAATTCTGAACCACCTTATCAAATATATCTAAAAAGCTAACAACAACTGTATCTGTATAACCTTTAAGGGCTTGAGCCATTTTGTAAAAGCTTTCACAATGAAAATCAACGGTATATTCATTAGTTAAAATGATAGGATCATAGCGCCACACCATAGATTGAGAATTAAGCTGTTTAGAAATATGTTTAAATCCTTCTATAACAGACGCATAAGTTGGCACGTAGGGTTCAATATCGGTTCCATAAGGCGTTATAGTCATATGCCAGTATTGTCTGTAATCAACAATTTCATTTAGTAGTGGAATAAACGGTAAAGGATTCTTTGTACAGAATGCAATACCATCTACCACCTCTTGATTAATTGGATACCGTGTCACCTGTAGGGGATTATAAGGGTTACGAACATCTACAAATCCTTCACGTATACGATTGATTAGCCATTGCCCATAAAAAGCAGGAATATCTGTACGTTGTCCAGTCTGTAATATCATAGCCCCTGCCCTTTCAGTAAAATAAAAACATAGGAGTATTATATCATATCTAATAGTAAGTATTTATGGAGTTAATGTGATTTTTGCTGTATAGTTCATTATTATTTTATGGTACTATACATACTATAGAATATGAGGAGAACTAAATTATGAATGATATTTTTGAACGCAACCATCCTATGAAGGATGATAAAGAATTTATTACATCCTATTGGACAGATCGAGCACACGATTTTGGCGCTTTACGTGCAAAAGAATTAGAAAGTCCCAAACTAAAATTATGGAGAGAAGAATTAACTTGTCATATATTTGATTCTGATAGATCTTTACGAATATTGGATATTGGATGTGGAGCCGGCTTTTTTAGTATTATACTATCTCAGCTTGGTCATACAGTTCATGGCATTGATATTACATCTAATATGATAGATGAGGCAAATCAACTAGCAGAGTCCCTCGATTGTGATGCAACCTTTTCTGTGATGGATGCAGAGAATCTAGGCTTTGATACTAATACTTTCGATATCGTTGTGGCTCGTAATGTAACGTGGAATTTACCCCATCCTGACAAAGCCTATGCCGAATGGCTTCGCGTCATTCGCCCAGGCGGTTTGATTTTAAACTATGATGCGGAACATGCTCGTAATCATCATAATGTACTACAATCTGTTCATCATGCCCATGAACATGTAAGCAACGAATTAAAAGAACGGTGTCATACCATTTATCATATGCTCGACATTTCGTCTTATACACGACCTCAATGGGATAAAGAACTACTTACTAAATTAGGTGCTAGTTCTGTTACCATTGATCTAACTGTAGGTCCGCGTATTTACAATGAGGAAGACGAGTTTTATATTCCTGTACCCATGTTCTTGGTGAAAGCAATTAAATAAATCTATATAATATATAACACAAAACCCACTCTATGATTATCATGAGTGGGTTTTGTGTTTAGATTAACTGCTAATTACTAAAATATACCTGAGCTTTATCAATCTCTGCCCGTAGTTTTTCTTCATCAATTGTAAGCAGTTCTTTGTCTTTCATAAGAACTTTACCACCCACAATTGTAGTATTTACATCGGAGCTATTAGCAGAGTATACAAGAGCTGCTAAATCATTGTAACGAGGCATCCAGTGCATACCAGATACATCATATAGCACGATATCTGCACGATAGCCTTTATCTAATACACCAAGATCTGTATATCCCAATGCTTTTGCACCTTCTACAGTGCCCATGTTCCATGCGGCTTGAGCAGGAATAGCCTTTGGATCATAAAGACGTGCTTTATGTAATGTTGCTGCAAGACGTACTTCTTCAAGCATATCAGCATTATTATTAGAAGCGGAGCCATCTGTACCAAGACCAACCGTAATACCTTTGGCAATCATTTCAGGTACTGGTGCAATACCGCTAGCTAATTTTAAATTAGATTGTGGATTATGCGCTACGGCTACATTATTTTCAGACATAATAGCCATATCTTCGTCTGTCACATGAACGCAGTGTGCGGCTAAGGTAGTATTCCAGAATAAACCTAAATCATGCATATGCGCAATTGGTGTCTTACCAGTAGCTTTCATAACAGTCTCCACTTCTCCTTTTGTTTCGGACAAGTGCATATGAATACCACAATTTAATTCATGAGATAAGGCAATCACCTTTTCCATATAATCATCAGGGCAAGTATATGGTGCATGTGGTCCAAGCAATACTTTGATGCGGTCATTATCAAAGCCGTTCCAAGTGCGGAATAAGTCAGCATTTTCAACTAATGCTTGATCTGCTGTTGGGGATACACCGGCTAAGCCACGTGACAATACAGAGCGAATACCTGTTTCTTTTACCACCTCAGCAGTAGTATTCATAAAGAAATACATGTCGCTAAATGTAGTGGTACCAGTGCGCAACATTTCAGCAATACCGAGTTGTGTGCCGTACCGTACATAATCGTCATTTAATTTTGCTTCTGTTGGCCAAATAGCCGTTTCAAGCCATTCCATAAGCTCAAGATCATCTGCATAGTTTCTAAATAGACCCATCGCAATATGAGTATGTGTATTTACAAGACCTGGCGTAGCCAATTGACCTTTACCGTCTAGTACTTCCTTAGCAGAGACTTTTACCTTTTCAGCTTCACTATCGTTTAAAATAGCTGTAATATAACCATTATTAATTGCAATGGCATGATTTTTTAGAACCCCCTCATCGGTGAGGACGTCTACATGAGTAATCAATAAATCAGACATAGTCTTCCCTCATAGGTATAACCGAGCCATGATAGCTCGGTTATATTTGTTTAATTTGAAAGCTAGTATAGTTTAGATACAAAATGTATTACAGAAACCATTATATTTCAATACAGTATTAGTTTACTTTTGTTAGATAATCGATTTGTTCTTGTGTTAAAGAATCTAAGTCATAGCCCATGGAGTTCAACTTAAGTTTAGCGATTTCCACATCTAATTCATGAGGCAATACGTATACTTTTGGATCCATTTCTTTACCGTTTTTCAAGATATACTCTGCAGCAAGGGCTTGCATAGCAAATGACAAGTCCATAATTTCTGCAGGGTGACCATCGCCAGCTGCAAGGTTTACTAGACGGCCTTCAGCCAATATATAGAGTTTACGACCATCAGACATAGTATAGCCTTCGATGTTTTGGCGAACCCTTTCGTGGCTTACAGCAAGTTCAGTAAGATCAGAAACATTCACTTCGCAGTCAAAGTGACCAGCATTACATAAGATAGCTTTATCTTTCATCACTTTGTAATGCTCTTTTACAATAACATCTTTACAACCTGTTACAGTACAGAAGATATCCCCAACCTTAGCGGCTTCAATCATAGGCAATACTTTGAAGCCATCAAATACAGCCTCTATAGCTTTAATTGGATCTACTTCAGTTACATATACGTGTGCACCAAGGCCTTTTGCGCGCATCGCAACGCCTTTACCACACCAGCCATAACCAGCAACAACAACGTTCTTACCTGTTACAGTCAAGTTCGTAGTGCGCATGATACCATCCCAAACGGACTGACCTGTACCATAGCGATTATCGAAAAGATATTTACAGTAAGAGTCATTTACAGCAATCATAGGGAATGTTAATTGTTTAGCGTTCTCTAATGCATATAAACGATGTACACCTGTTGTAGTTTCTTCACTCCCCCCTAACAAACGTTCTTTTGCATCTTGTCGTGTAGTATGCAATAGATTTACTAAATCACCACCATCATCAATGATAATATGTGGTTTATGATCAAGTGCTTTATGGAGGAAGTTAAAATATTCTTCATCAGTACAATCGTACCAAGCATATACAGTAATGCCCATATCTACAAGACCTGCAGCTACATCGTCTTGTGTAGACAACGGATTGGAGCCCGTTACAATTACATCTGCACCACCGCGTTTTAATACAGTCGCAAGGTATGCTGTTTTTGCTTCCAAGTGAACACTAACAACAATTGTTTGGCCTTTGAAAGTTTGTTCTGCTTCAAAACGGTCACCTAATGTGTTTAATGTAGGCATAAAGTTAGAAACCCAATCAATTTTTTTGCGACCTTCTGTTGCTAAATTTATGTCTCTAATTAAAGATTGCATAATATCTCCTTTTACTCATACAAGTAGATACAATAAAATAAATAGTTGATAGTAAATCTACTTAGATTTATTGATATTATATAATGTTGTTAATATCGTTGTAGATACTTACTTATATAGATAATATATTGCTTATATTTTGAATGCTTAATAAGCTAATCATTAAGATAATAGATTATTTAGATTCTACAATCTGGCGTAGCTTACCGATTGATTCTTCATAATTTGGAGTCAATACTCCCTCTTCGGTGATAATCGCTGTTACAAGTTCATGAGGTGTTACATCAAATGCAGGATTAAGTACATCAATACCACTAGGGGCTGTTTGAACACCGTGTAAAGCGGTTACTTCATCATCGTTACGCATCTCAATAGGAATATCGCTACCATTTTCCAAAGTAAAATCAAATGTACTATAAGGAGCGGCTACATAAAACGGAATATTGTGGAATTTAGCTAGTACAGCCACACCATAGGTACCAATCTTATTGGCTACATCCCCTTTTGTAGTGATGCGGTCAGCACCGACGATAACGGCATCAATTAATCCATGTTGCATCGCATAGGCTGCCATATTATCTGTTTCAAGAGTAATAGGAATACCATCCTCGTAAAGTTCAAAGGCTGTGAGTCGAGCACCTTGTAATAATGGACGTGTTTCATCAGCATACACGCGTTCCAGTTGTCCATTTTCATGTAATTTACGAACAACACCAAGTGCTGTTCCTAGACCACCTGTAGCTAGTGCACCCGCATTACAATGAGTTAAGATGCGAATATTCTTTTTACCTTCAAATAATGTAGAACCTGCTTCGGCCATACGTCTATTCAAAGACACATCTTCTTCGTGAATGATAATAGCCTCTTTTGTAATGAGGTCTACTACTTCACTCATTGAGGACATACTGTCAACATTAGTTTTCACAAGAGAAATGACACGATCTACAGCCCAAGCTAAGTTGATTGCCGTAGGGCGAGTTTCTTTTAAGATCTCACTAAACTCATATAAGCTTGTAAGTTGTTCACTAAATGGCGCCTCTAAACGTCCTGCTTCCATAGCAGCTAAAATGAGACCATAACTAGCAGCTACGCCAATAGCAGGTGCGCCACGAACGCGAAGCATTTTAATAGCTTCGGCCACTTGGCGCCAATCTGTACAGTGAACGTATGTAATTTCAGTAGGCAATTTAGTTTGATCTAATAGTACCAGCGTATCTTTACGCCATTCAATATTAATCATAACTTCTCCTTCGATAAACTATTGTGTATCATTATGAGTTGATTATAGTTTAAAACCACCATATTCATGCATGCGATTATGAGCATCATAACGAGCATCCACATCGATTGCATCAATAGCTCCTAAGATAAGAGATTTTAGTTGAGCCGCCATATTGCCCATCATTTCTACAACTTCCGCATGTGTCAAAGCAGATTCAGAAATACCTGCTGCATAGTTGGTAATCATAGAAATCGTAGCATATGCCATTTCAGCTTCATTCGCTAAATTTACTTCCGGTACATTTGTCATACCTACTGTATCGCCACCGAGCATGTGGAACATTTTGATTTCTGCAGGAGTCTCAAAACGAGGGCCTTCAGTACATACATAGGTACCGCCATTATGTATCGTAAGGCCTTGTTCCGTACCTACCTTTTGAAGAATATCACGTAATTCAGGGCAGTATGGATTTGTTACATCAAGATGTGCCACTGGACGGTCCCCACCTTCATAAAACGTAGTGATGCGGTTCTTTGTAAAATCTAAGAATTGGTCAGTCAACACAAAATGACCTGGCTTAAAGTTCTCATTTAAAGAACCTACTGCTGTCGTGGAGATAATAAATGTAACGCCTAGTTTTTTGAGGCCCCAAATATTAGCACGATAGTTAATTTTGTGTGGAGGAATTGTATGATCTTTGCCGTGACGAGCTACAAAGATTACAGTTTTCCCATGGTATGTACCTTGTACATAATCTATTTCACCATATGGTGTCATTAAGGATTCTTCATGAATATTTTCAAAGATGGACGGATCATAAACACCAGTACCACCAATTATGCCAATTGCACTCATTGTGACCTCCTATTATTAATAACTCTATCTTTTATTTTCTCATAGAATAGAAAAACAGGCTATAGGAAAAACCTAGTAGCCTGTATTTTTTCTACATATTATAAAGTTTTTATTGAATTGGACCTTTTGGGATGAACATATCTTGTAACTCTTCACGTGTGAAATGATATTTTTCATTACAATAATGGCAAACAAGCTCTGTTACGTCATCTTCCAAAATAGCATTCTTATCTTCTTCACGTAATGTCATTAGCACACTGGCAAAGCGATCACGACCACAACGACATTGGAAATGAATTGGTTCATTATATACTTCATTCACAGTTAAACCATCGAGAACACGTTCCATAAGACCTTTACCATCTGGGTTTGCTTTCAAATATTCTGTAATAGGACCAAGTTCATTAATATTCTTTTCTACTTGTGCTAATGCTTCATCTGTAGCATCCGGTAAGGCTTGTACGATAAAACCTCCAGCTACAACCGTATGGTAATCTGGATCTACTAATACACCTAAACTAATCGTAGACGGTACTTGTTCAGATGCATATAAATAATATGCCAAATCCTCTGCTACTTCACCACTTTGAATCGGGCTTGTAGAAGTATAGTCTTGCGCTAACTGCGTGAAACGAGTCACTTGCACTTCCCCATTATGACCTACGGCAGAACCAACATCAAGCTTACCAGCATGCTTTAAAGGTACATCAACATGTGGATCATCTACATAGCCTCGAACCGTATTATCAGAGAATGCATCTACATGAACTACACCTAGTGGACCATCACCTTTAATACGAAGACTTACGTTTTCATGGTTTTTAAAATCCCCAGCTAATAAAATAGCTCCCGACATAGCACGACCTAAAGCAGCTGTTGCTACAGGCCATAAATCATGACGTACACGAGCTGTTTCAACTGTATCGGTTGTTACAGCTAAAGACATACGAACCCCTTCTCGGGTTGTAAAACGTTTTATATAATCCATTCTATCATTCCTTATTTCTACTGATTTTATTAAGGTATTACTTTTATATTGCTTATATAGTATATCATGTCAAATATTTAACTTTCAATAATAGAGAATATATGTTCGTCTAGTCTTATTTAAATTTAAAAGAACATATTTTCGATGATATAAAAACACCCAGTACCATAAGATACTGAGTGTTATATATACAATTCTTAGATTTGATCGATAAGGTTAACCATTTCGATTGCACCCATCGCACAATCATAACCTTTATTACCCGCTTTTGTACCTGCGCGTTCGATAGCTTGCTCAATGTTTTCAGTAGTTACTACACCAAACATAACAGGAATACCAGTTTCCAAAGATACATGTGCGATACCTTTGGCTACTTCGTTGCATACATAATCATAATGAGTAGTGGCCCCACGAATAACAGCACCTACACAAATAACTGCATCATAACGACCAGATAAAGCTGCTTTCTTAGCAATCAAAGGAATCTCATAAGCACCTGGAACCCAAATTACTGTAATATCCTCTTGTTTAACATCGTGACGAAGTAAACAATCTTCAGCGCCTCCGATTAATTTAGATGTAATGAACTCGTTGAAACGAGAACCGATAATAGCAAATTTCTTACCAGTACCTAATAAGTTACCTTCTTGAACCATCATTATATTGACCTCCTTTATTCCATCTAAGGAAATATATATGTAACGACCGAGTTATATGGTGAAAGTTAATTAGTCTTCTAACATATGACCCATTTTCTCTTCTTTTGTTTTTAAATAGCCTGCATTAAATTTATTTGCAGCAATGATGAGTGGTACACGGCTAGTTACATTGATTCCCCAATGTTCTAAGCCATGACGCTTTTCGGGATTGTTAGTTAATAAGCGGATGCTTTTAATACCCAAGAAACGGATAATTTGAGCCGCTAAGGAGTATTCACGCATATCTGCAGGGAAGCCTAATTGTTCATTTGCTTCTACTGTATCAAGGCCCTGTTCTTGTAATGCATAGGCTTTAATTTTATTGGTCAAACCAATGCCACGGCCCTCTTGTCGCATATATACAACAACGCCTTTGCCTTCTTTTTCAATGGCGCGCAACGCATTGTCTAATTGTTCGCCACAATCACAGCGCTTAGAACCAAATACATCGCCTGTTAAACATTCAGAATGAATACGTACAAGCACATCGCTACAATCTTGAACATTGCCCTTTACGATAGCTAAATGCTCTTTATGATCCAATTCATTTTTAAATACAAAGATATTAAAATCACCAAATTTAGTAGGCAACTTAGAACAAGCACCAAGCTCAACCATATCTTCATGTTGTTTACGATATTCTATAAGTTCTGCTACAGAAGCAATTTTCAAGTCATGCTCCTTAGCAAATTTCATAAGATCTGGCAAACGGGCCATATCGCCATCGTCTTTAGTAATTTCACAAATAACGGCAGCCTCTTGTAACCCTGCTAGGCGACAAAGGTCGATAGATGTCTCAGTATGACCTTGACGTACCAATACGCCGCCCTCTTTATATACAAGTGGAAATACGTGACCTGGACGACGGAAATCTTGAGGTTTCGCATTAGGATCTAATAGTTTTTGAATTGTATAAGCACGCTCTGCAGGAGATACGCCTGTTGTAGTATCTACATGATCCACAGTCACAGTAAAAGCAGTTTCATGGTTATCAGTATTTTTGGTAACCATTGCGGGAATCCCAAGTTTTTCTAACGCTTCGCGGCGCATAGGCGTACATACGATACCGCGGGCGTATTTAACCATGAAGTTAATATTTTCTTGCGTCGCAAACTCTGCAGCAATGATAAGATCGCCTTCGTTTTCACGGCTTTCATCATCAACGATAATAACAGGTTTACCAGCTTTAAGGTCTTGTAAGACCTCATTAATAGAATGTAATTGTTCGCTCATAGGAACGCTCCTTACTTATATAAATCCATTCTCTACTAAGAGGGATTGCATAGATTTTTTAGGCTTTTCTTCGGTAGGTTCACTACCAAGATTCATAAAATGACGAATATATCGTCCAGCAATATCCGTTTCTAAATTGACCTCTGTTCCAATATGAGCAAAACCTAAAATGGTTTCACTCAAAGTGTGAGGAATGATAGAGACGGAAAAACTACTGTCTGTTCGTCGCATAATTGTGAGGCTAATTCCATCGATGGTAATGGAGCCCTTATAGATAACATAATCCATAACAGATTTTGGAGCTTCGATAGTAAAGATAATGGCATTATCGGTTTGTTCACGATTAATAATACGACCTGTACCATCTACATGGCCTGCCACAATATGACCACCAAATCTACCATTAGCAAGCATAGCTCGCTCTAAGTTGACTGGTTGATAGACTTTCAAATTAGTAAACGTAGTCATCTTAATGGATTCTGGCATCACATCCGCTGTAAATATACTATTGCCAATCGTTGTGGCCGTCAAGCACACCCCATTAACAGCTACGGAATCACCAACTTTTAAATCGCTAAAAATTTTTTCTCCTCGAATTGTTATGGCTAAGGATTTAGGGCCCTTTTTTATGTTCTCGATGCGGCCGATTTCTTCAACGATTCCCGTGAACATAAGCGCCCCTCCTTCCTTGACGATATGCTTCAATGCGAATGTTATTATCTAATACTTTAGTCTTGGTGAAAGTTAATTGCGGTGAAACCTCTAAACTTTCAAAACCTCGACCTCCTACAGCAGGTGTTGCATCGTTACCACCAATAATGGTATTTCCAATATATGTTACGACCTTATCAAAGTTCTTCGTTTCCACAAAGGAACTGATAATTGCAGATCCACCTTCAACAAGAATAGATGTGTAACCTAGTTCACCTAGTTTTGTAAGAATATCATCGATAGATAATTTCTTAATATCTATGACAATGTCTGTGCTCTTGCTTTTACGAGTAGAAATAGATTCTACTACGGTTACTTGAGCACCAACTTGTTCTAAGGCTTGTATCCGATCCTTAGGACAACCTTTAGATACGAATATATGAATCTTGCGATTATTTATTTCAAAGACACGACTAGTAGTAGGTGTTCTACCAAGACTATCCAAGATAATTACATTTGGTTGATGAATCGTAATCGGTTCATCAAGTATGCTTTTATCTAATAACGCATCTGATAATTCACTATCCGTTAAACGACAATTTAACTGTGGATTATCTGCCAAAATTGTACCAATTCCAACGAGCATGGCATCATGCGTGGCACGCAACACATGTCCATCACGACGAGAGGACTCATTTGTAATCCATTGAGATTGTCCAGTAGATGTAGCAATTTTCCCATCTAGTGACATAGCACTTTTTAGAGTGACAAAAGGCTTACCTGTCTGTATATAGGTAAAGAAATGCTCATTTAGTTCAGCACATTCATCACTACATACGGGGCAAACAACCTCAATACCTGCTTCACGAAGTAACTCCATTCCTTTTCCAGAAACTAGTGGATTTGGATCCGTACTACCTACTATTACTTTAGCTATACCAGCCTCAATGATACGAAGCGCACAAGGTGGTGTTTTTCCATAATGGGAACATGGCTCTAATGTTACGTATAAAGTAGCACCTTTGGCATTATCACCTGCTTGATTTAGTGCATGCACCTCAGCATGAGCTGTACCAGCTTTATGGTGATAACCTTCACCGATTATTGTATTATCTTTTACCACAACAGCACCAACCAAAGGATTTGGTGAGGTGTGACCTGTGGCTAATTTTGCCAGTTCAATGGCGCGCTTCATATATACTACGTCATCCACCATATCACCTCAATAAAAAAAGGACTATTACATAGTCCTTGGGTCATCATAAATGCGCACAACAAACGTGCCTCGTCTTTTCTCATCCAGACTCTACTGTCGGTATCGGAATTGCACCGATTCATACCAAGAAGGTTCGCGGACTTTACCGCCGGTAAGGAATTTCACCTATCCCCAAAGACTTATCTATTTTGTTTATGAATTAATAGTAACACTTTTATTAATGTTATGCAAGAATAATAGTTTTATATTGAGAAAGAATATTAAATAATTTAATTAAAATATAATTTTTAGAACACAAATACTAGAACAATATAAATAATAATATATATTTACTTTTAATATAAACATATATAAACTATGTATACAGTAAATAGTAACTTTTATCACATAATTACATGTTAAACAAGTCTAATATAGTATATATGGTTTGAATAACCATATTTTAATGATAGTAATTATTAAATATAGGTGATAATATGGCAAAAAAACGAATTTCTGATGTACTTATAGAAGTCTTAGCCAATGCGGGCATCGAACGCATTTACGGTATCACTGGAGATAGTCTAAACTCTGTAAATGATAGTTTACGCCGCAATGGTAAAATTGCTTTTGAACATGTACGACATGAAGAAACAGCAGCCTTTGCTGCCGGTGCAGAAGCATCCCTAACTCATAAACTAACTGTATGTGCTGGTAGCTCTGGTCCTGGCAACTTACACTTGATTAATGGTCTCTTTGACTGTCATCGCAATCGTGTTCCAGTATTAGCCATTGCATCTCACATTCCTCAATCTGAAGTAGGTTTGAACTATTTCCAAGAAACACATCCAGAAAATCTATTCAAAGAGTGTTCTTGTTTCTGTGAACTTATTTCTAGTCCTAAACAAATGCCGGAAATTCTATTCCGTGCTATGAACGCTGCTGTTGGTAACCAAGATGTTGCTGTTATCGTTCTTCCTGGGGACGTTGCAGTTATGGAAATGGAAATTGACGAATTACCTATATGGGCCCCACCTCGTTTACCTCATATCGTTCCACAACGAGAAGATATTGAAGAAATGGCTGCTCATTTAGAAACAGGCAAACGTATTACCCTATTCTGTGGTGCCGGCTGTGAAGGTGCTCATGACGAAGTGGTAGAATTAGCAAAACACTTACAAGCACCGGTTGTACATGCTTTCAGAGGTAAAGAATGGGTTGAATGGGATAATCCATATGATGTAGGTATGACTGGCCTATTAGGCTATACATCTGGCTACCGTGCTATTGAACAATGTGATACATTGGTAATGCTTGGTACAGACTTTCCTTACCGTCCATTCTATCCAGAAAATGCGAAAGTAATACAAGTAGATAGAGATCCTAGCGCTTTAGGTCGTCGCGTACCTCTTACACAAGGTATCATTGGTACTGTAAAAGATACGTTAAAAGAATTATTACCTCTTGTAGGCCAACGTGGTGATACTGAATTTATCGACACAGTGCGTAAAGCGTACACTAAATTTAGAGGTGATTTAGATAGTTATGCCGTTGCCGAGCCAGATGGTGTAGCAATTCACCCTCAATACTTCGTAAATCGCCTCAATAAACTAGCAGCAGAAGACGCGATCTTTACCTTTGACGTAGGTACTCCAGTTATTTGGACTGCTCGCCATCTAAAAACAAATGGTAAACGCCGTATTTTAGGATCCTTTAGCCACGGCTCCATGGCTAATGCTATGATGCACGCTATCGGTGCTCAAAATGCATGTCCTAATCGTCAAGTCATCTCCCTCTCTGGTGACGGTGGCTTTACAATGATGATGGGCGAAATGCTGACTTTAAAACAATTGAATCTACCAATTAAAATCTTTGTATTCAATAACGAAGAACTTAGCTTTATCGCTATGGAAATGAAAGCTTCCGGCTATCTAGACTACGCTACAGACTTTGTAAATCCAGATTTCGGTAAACTAGCTGAAGCTGCTGGTATCAAAGGGGTTAGCATTCATAACTCTAGCGAAGTGGATGAAAAAATTATGGAAGCCCTTAACCATAATGGCCCAGTAATCGTTAATGTTCGCGTAGACAAACAAGAACTTGCAATGCCTCCTAAAATTGCATATCAACAAGCTAAGGGCTTTAGCAAATACTTGATCAATGCAATCCTTGATGGCCGTGGTACAGAGCTTAAAGAAATGGCCAAAACAAACTGGATGAAATATAAATCCCTATACTAATATTGCAAAATTTGCAAAATCTGCCAAAATAAATAAACTGCAAAACTTTCAAAAAGAGGATTCATCATATGATGAATCCTCTTTTATTTAAAATTAATTATTTACTGTAATAAAACCTTCAGTCCATCCTCTAAGATTAAGTGTAATTGGATATATTCCTAAATACTCTAATCCATGTATCTTTAATATATCCCAGGTCTTATACCAATCTAATGCTTTCTCTGCATATTCTAAAGTGCTAAATAAACCTATGTATCCAGAACTAGAATAATATGGATCTATATCGTAATCATACCAAACACCATAAATTTTATTATTTACTATTTCATAGTTAATATCATCACCTATATGAGCACAATCATTTAAATAGTGAGTTTTTATAGAAAAGGAATCATCATTTAACTTAGAAAATCCAGACAATATTTTAGATTCAACTAGAGCCTCTTCAGCTAATGATCTATCAGAAAAAAATCCTAATCCAAAATATTCTGTATAAGGTAGCTCTTCATTCTTTTTATAGTGTGCTAAAGCTTCATATATTGGAACTCTCATAATTCATTAACTCGATTCAATATAAATATAACAGATTAACTATTTCTTTTTATCTATAATAATCGTCCTCATAATCGTCTTTATACCGTATCACATCGACCTCTGATGGAGATAATACATTCCCCTCTTCATCTACATATTCCCGGAATTCGTTAAAGTATACACCTGGAATATCTGATTCTTCTAGTACTGGTGTATCCTCAGACTCAATATCCCAAAATTCTAGTTCAACATCGTGATTTTGAACTTCCTCAGTGATGTTAGATTCACTACTATTACCTTCCAAATTCATTTTTGATTCTTTATAATCATTACAATCCGATGAATTAATTCCTAGAAACTTCAATAATCCACTTATCATTACATAACACTCCCTTACATCAATGATATAGTAATTTTATTGTAGCAAAATATATAAAAATAAGCACTATATCCACATTTCAGATATAGTGCTTACTTTGTATTTAAGTCTTATCTTGTATTTTATTATGCTCCAAATAGTGACATTTGTTCGTCTTCAGGAAGTTCACCACAGCATTTGAGGTCTTTCATAAGATCAATGATGGTATTTGATACTTTACAGCGGCGTTGTAAGTCTTTTAGAGATGTAAATGGACGTTCATTTCTTTCCTCGACGATAGTATCAGCCACTGTTTCACCTAGAGAATCAATGGCTAAGAATGGTGGCAATAAAGCGCCATCCTTAATACTAAAGCGTCTAGCTTCGGAATGTTGAATATCTACATTAATAAAACGATAGCCCCGTTGATACATCTCCATAGATACTTCCAAGGCACTCATAAGGTCCTTATCTTTAGGACTGGCAGCACGATCAAGAGCCTTGATACGGTTAAACTCGGTCAATTGTGTTTTGAGGTCCCCTGTCATGATCCGTAAATCGAAGGCTTTCGCACGAATGGAGAAGTAAGCTGCATAAAATGCCAATGGATGATATACCTTAAACCAAGCAATACGGAAAGCCATCATTACGTAAGCTACCGCATGGGCCCGTGGGAATAGATAGGAAATCTTTTTACAAGATTCAATAAACCATTCAGGAATATTATTTTCACGCATTTCTGCTTCAAATTCCGTCGTAGCTTGCCCTTGTTTATTTCGTTTTTCAATACCCTTACCTTTACGCACATTTTCCATTACAAAGAAGCTATGCTTTCTATCCATGCCCCGATGAATCAAGAAGTTCATTACGTCGTCACGAGTTGAAATGGCTTCATTCAACTTACAAGTACCATTTTTAATGAGATCTTGCGCATTGTCAAGCCATACGTTTGTACCATGTGAAAAGCCAGAAATACGAACTAAATCAGAGAATGTTTGGGGACGAGAGTCTTCAAGCATGCCCCGTACGAATTTCGTGCCACATTCTGGAACAGCCAAGCTAGCTACTTGGTCACCTTGCAATTGCTCAGGTGTTAAACCAATCCCCTCTGTAGAGGAGAACAAGCTCAATGTCTTTGGATCATCAAATGGTATTGTCTTAGCATCGATGCCAGTCAAATCCTCTAGCATACGAATAATTGTGGGATCATCATGGCCCAGAATATCTAACTTAGTCATACGACCTTCGATGGAATGATAATCAAAGTGTGTCGTTAATACGCCACTTTCCTTTTTATTAGCTGGATGTTGAATTGGCGTAAAGTGATGCACATCCATATCTCGAGGACATACCATAATACCACCAGGATGTTGGCCTGTAGTATTCTTCACATTTGTAAAGCCCTTTGCTAAATGTTCAAAGAAACCATTACGAGCTTGAATGTCTCGAACTTCGGCGTACTTTTTAACATAACCAAAAGCAGTTTTATCAGCTATAGTGCCGATTGTACCGGCTTTAAATACATTATCACGGCCAAATAGTTCTTCTGTATATTTGTGAGCTTTTGCTTGGTAATCACCAGAGAAGTTAAGGTCAATATCTGGAACCTTATCACCTTCGAAACCAAGGAAAATAGCAAACGGAATATCATGTCCATTTGTTTGTAAAGCATGACCGCATTCAGGACAGTTTTTACGAGGCAAGTCAAAGCCCCCTGCATATTCACCCTTTTCAAAGAATTCTGAATATTTACAGTTAGGGCATACATAATGAGGCGGTAATGGGTTTACCTCTGTAATCTCAGACATGGTAGCGGCAAAGGATGACCCTACGGAACCACGGGAACCTACGAGATACCCATCATCAAGAGATTTTTTTACCAGCTTATGAGCGATGTAATACAATACGCCGTAACCATTGGAAATAATACAATCCAATTCATAATCGAGACGTTCTTGTACGACACGCGGCAATGGATCACCGTAAATAGCCTTCGCATTTCTATAGCACATTTCTGTGAAAGCTTCGTCAGCACCTTCAATCTTAGGTGAATATGTACCATCAGGAACGGGCTTAATATCTTCAATGCTATCATTAATAGCACGTGTATTAGTAACGACTACTTCGTATGCTTTCTCTTCGCTTAAATAAGGGAAGGACGCAAGCATTTCATCTGTAGTACGTAAATGTAAATCTGGTTGTTCATCTGCATCTGGATAACCACATGCAGTTAACATGATTTCACGATAAATTTTTTCTTCTGGTGTCAGGTAGTGAACGTCACAAGTAGCACATACAGGTTTATTTAAGGCTTCTCCTAATTCGATAACGATCTTATTCATATCGATGAGTGCCTGCTCGTCGGGCATGAGACCTTTACGAACCAAAAACGTATTGTTAGTATGTGGCTGAATTTCAAGATAATCGTAGAAGGAGGCTATTTCTAAAAGCTCTTCTTTTGTAGCTCCACGAACGATGGATTGCATAAGCTCCCCTGCTTCACAGGCAGAACCGATGATAATACCTTCACGATGTTCTTCAATAACGGAACGAGGCAAACGAGGACGAACCTTATAATGTTCAAGGTGAGAAATGGAAATCATTTTATATAAATTACGTAAACCTACCATATTTTTAGCTAACAAGATAATATGGTACCGTTTATCTTTTTCTTTTTTCTTTTTCTTATCTAGTACAGGCTCTTCATCTTTTGTTACCGTTTCATCTTCGATGAGGTAACCTTCTACACCGTAGATAACTTTAACACCTAACTCCTTACCAAGAGCTTGCGCTTCTGGGAAGGCTTGTACTACGCCATGGTCCGTAATAGCCACCGCAGGATGACCCCATTTTTTAATTGTTTTAAACAAGTCTTTTACAGATACAAGAGCATCTTTATCACTCATCTTGGTATGTAAGTGGAGTTCCACACGAGAGTCCGGACGATTTTCAGTTCGTTCCACACTAGTAGTTTCTATTGCTTCAATACTGCGAATAGAAAGAATATAATCCTTGTCAAAACGATCATCAAAGCTAACACTACCTTGTACGCGAACCCGTTGTAAGCCTTTTAGTCGTTTTAATAATTCATCCCCTTCTTCAGGACTGTTCGTAAACTTAATAAATTTAATGCTATTTGTATCATCTACAATGCTGCCGTTAACGATACTTTTACCCGTCTTAGTATCACGTTTATCTAACCCTACAAAGACACCTTCAAAAATTACACTAGGTGTATCCAAGGTGCCCATGATTTTAGAGGTGACCCCTTCAATTTTAGGTCCTAAAATCATGCCTTCATCTGTAGATGCCTCCTTTGGTGCACGACGAGGATATTTACCATCCCCTTCACTTCCTTTAGCCGTAGATTTTGTAGTTTTTTTAGGGCCAAAGCCTTTGCTTGCTTTAGGTGTACTGCTCACAGATGCGATAGTATCACTACTGCTAGATTCGGCAGCCGTATGATTAAAACGAGACACAACAACTGGACTATTGTTGAAATAGCCTAATTCAATAGCTTCTACAAATGGGGCAAAATCATCTTCGTCTACATCATCATATTCATCTTGTTGGTCATAACCCGCAAAAGACTTGCCTCTAGGTTCTTGATTTTTAGCCTCTTCAGCTTCACGTTGTGCTTCAGCCGCTTCAATCCATTCACCAGCACCACAGCCACCGCCATAATAATAGGTATCTAACCCTTCACCCGTTTCAGTATCTACTTTCCAAGCAAAGCAACAAGCTGTATCTGTATTTGTTGGAATATCATCAAAAGAGATATTTTTTTCCTTATACCATGCAGACAACCTTTCACGTAGACTAAGCAATGTGGAAAATGCAGAGTCTGCTGCTTGAATCGTCACATGTTGGCTATGACAGTTCACATAGAAGGATGATTTCTTATTCTGTTTTGGTACAACACGATAACGTACTTTCATTTTTATCCCTTATACCCACAGTAGGTAATACATAAATCTCTAAATCGCCAAATATCGCCCTTGCTGCTACGGCTATCTAATATAATCTCATAAAGACCTTTTAATAAAGCTCGTAGAGCCTTAATTGAAATTCTCGGACTCGCCTCGTAAGCTAGCTTAATCGGATATGGTTTAAATGACGAATCATGATCCTTACATAAGTTTTGTATGGCTTGAACAGACATACCCACTTGGCGACATTCGCTAACTAGCAACTGTAAACGTAATTGCCCCTCAATATAGCTCATAGCACGGTCTAATTCTTTATAGCCGAACATAAATGGAAATAGTTCAAGTAATGTATCGATATCTCTTTTTAATAGAGCCTCTTTAAAAGTAAAAATGTTTTTGGCTCCATAGTCACTACCGTTTTCTTCGAGAAATTCTTTGGTAATAACCTTTTCCCCAGTAATCTGTAAAAAATATCGGTCAAACTCAGTTCTCATAAAAGAAACAGGTACCTCTTGCCACAAATCAATGAGATGAGCCACATATTCCTGTGCATCAGGCGTCATTTTAAAGCCGTTAGACGTACAGTACTGACGTATCCACATCACAAGGTCTGCCCCTTCAAGACGCTTACATTGATGATTTGGTATTTTTTCTAAAATCTCTTTATTCTGCTTAATACGTTTATCAATCATATCATGATAAATCAAAACGATAGGATTATCTCCATTATATTCCAAGAGGAGTTCATACAATGGAATCCAAGCATCACTATTTTTGCCACTTTTACGAATGATAGGCAAATTAACTAAACAGAAGACCTTTTGATCGCCAAAAAGTGAATCTTCACATAGTTTTTCACTTATTTTTTGTGGGCCCACCTCATCATCTAATACAGTCACTGGAAGGTCTGGATAGGCACTTAAAAATTTACGTTTTTCTTCTTCAATTAATTGTGGTTCGTCGCCATAGATGAGTTGAATATGTGCCATGTTCCCTCCTTTCACAGATAGATATCTTTAATAAAGCTGTATCCCATTATATACATATGTTCTGATGATGGATCCACATCGCGTAAAGCACCATGAGGACTACTAAACAAAACAGTACTACGCGGTGAAATACGATCAATTTCATGCATTACACTAAATCGACTCGTTATAAATAAAACATTAGCCTTATCATTTAATTTTAGATTTTTTTCTCTACTTTGTCCATTATATACGACTATTTGGTTCATACCATTTTTATATATTACCCTTGCCGAACCGTTACTGTGAAAGTACTTAACTTTTACCATTCTAGGATTCATGCCATATGCCCTAATAGTTTGATTAATTAGACTTTCATTAGGCATTGTTTTAATATAATCTGGTGCATCGATTAACTAATATGCCTGTTCATGGTTTGGTGCTATACACAGCAGCACATTACACTGTTTCATAGGAATATAATGGATTAACGTATTCTTGTGATGATGAGTCACATAGTATGAAACACCATAGGCTGCAACCATGCATAATAAGGACATTACTACATATACAGTATACTTCTTCTTATGTGTCAAAAAGTACGTAAACAGACCTAGTAAAGTATAATATACATAAACACAATAAAGATGCATCATACCAAGCCAAAGTAAACTACCACTACTCCCTAAGACATGATTTAAATATAACGATATGCGTAATAGTACATCTATCAAAGACCATGGAAAAGATATAGACATTACATAGCTAATAACAGTGCTTATAAAGATTAAAATGATGGATATATCTAATATAGGTGCTACTATGCAAGCTGCTAATAAACTAGCAATACTAATATAGTGAAAGTAATACAGCTGTAGCGGCAAGATGAGCAACTGTGCTGACACACATAAAACAAGGGGTGTTTTAATCCATTTTGGTAGCCATTGTATCCGTTCATATAGTACCTTCCCCCATATAAGTAAACCATAGGTTGCACCAAAGGATAGTTGAAAGCTTACATCAAACAAAGAAAAAGGATCATATACAAGACATAGTATAGCGCATATACATAAAGCCTGTTTAGCTTGATATAATCGTCCTTTTACATAAGCCATGCACATGAGTATACTCATCATCGTTGCACGTATAACAGGTGCATCTCCACCAACGATACAGCAATATATACAAGCTACTAATATACCTAAAATTAAGCATGTGCGCTTCCCTAATTTAACGAGTCTTCCTAAACCGTAAATTAAGGCTAATAGCAGTGCAATATGTGAGCCAGAGATAGATAAAATATGGATGAGACCCGTATAAGCAAAATCTTTCATTCGCTTTTCCCCTAGCTCACTATAATGACCACCCAAGCATAAGGCTTGTGCTAATACCTTTTGTGGACCATCTAGATTACTAGCAATATTTTTTTCAATAGATTCTCGTATTTGACCACATAAATATAAACTTTTTCCATATAGTTTTTCAGAAAATGTTTCTTTAAAGTGGAATGCTTGTAAATCTTTATTAGTAGCAGATCGATATACACCATCATAGATTCGACCTCTTGTATTAGAGCTCATATATCTGCCTCTAAGATTAATGCGTCCTTCCTCTTCAATGAGAAATAAGCTTTTTGGTGTACCTTCAATTATTGCTTGTTCCCCTAGCCGTATTGTATACTTTGTAGCAGATACCTTTGAGTAAATCTGTAATCGACCCTGTGCCTTAATATAGTCATTTTTAGCAGAATCTTTATAGGGATGTAATCCATGTAACTCTACATTATATTTGTAATATTCCTGTCCATCTAGATTTACTATTTCAGGAGATGATACAACAGTACCTAGATATTCTCCTTCTTGCTGTAAATAGTATGATGTATAGCTACTATAATTAATAATTTGTAAGTCTGTATGATAATAGGATAATCCCATTGCAGCAAAAACTAATATTAATAAATTGGCATATAAACGCCACCTACAATAAGATTGCATTATTTTAATAACAGTTACACCAATAATAGCTAAGGCAATCGCAAAAATATAATGCATTTGACTAAGTACGGGATAATATTTACCATATCCTAATATAGTGCCAATTATTATAGATCCCAATATAGTATGTGCCCATTGGCTATAAATTATAAATGGCTTTGTATTAACTAAAACTTGAGTATTGAAGATTGATTCCTCAAACGCTCGTTCTGTATTCCTAAATTTAGATTGTAATTTTATCTTTAATCTTCTTAAATACGCCATCACCGATGCCCTTCACCCCCTTGATACCTTCAACGGATGTAAAGGGTCCTTTTTGTGAACGATACTCTTCAATTCTTTTTGCCATAGCGGGTCCTATGCCTGGTAATGCATCAAGATCTTTTGCAGAAGCTGTATTGATATTAATTTTGTTACCGCGCAATAAAACCTCTGGATTACCGTGGAAGTTAAATACTATGTGGATATGATCTCCCGCATTAACCGACTTTGCCATATTGACTGATTCTACATCAGCATAAGGTAATAGCCCACCTGCTAACTGAACTACATCACCTACAGTAGCACTACTTTCAAACTCATATAAACCAGGTGAAACTACGGCGCCCGTAATATAAGCTATAGGTTTGTTGGATGTTTGTTCAACAGTTGATATAGAAGAATTTCCATCTATTGCTCCTTCAACTAAGACAGAATCGCTTTCATCTGTTATAATAGGCCATAGGAAATAAATTCCTACTAAAATACATAGGATTAATATAATTGTCATATATGGCTTCAATTTTACTTTCATAGTGCACCTCCTACTGAAAGAATTCCCTATGAAAAAGTAAACTCCTACCGTTGACTCTATTGGTCACACCAGCAGGAGTTTCATAATTGATGTCGAATATAAGGAGATACAATGAATCAAGAAATATTAAAAAAATATGCACATACCTTGTTAAAATATGGCGTAAATTTACAAGAAGATCAAACTCTTGTTATTTCTGTAGATGTGGAAAACAAAGACTTTGCAGTTATCGTCACAGAAGAAGCATATGAATTAGGTGCCAAAGAGGTTGTCCTCAACTGGAGATGTTCTCCAATCGCTCGTCAACGTTTATTACATGCTAAGGAATCTGTATTAGAAAGACCGGCTAACTGGATACCTGAATTCTACAAGCAATACATCGATGATAAGGCCGCTTTCTTATCTTTGATTAGTGCGAACCCAAAAGCGTTAGAAGGTATTCCAACAAATCGTATTTCACTACAATCTCGTAACTTAAATAAAGCTTTATCCTTCTACCATACAGCGATTATGAACTCCTCTGTTACATGGTGCGTTGCTTCTGTACCAACGGTTCTATGGGCAGATTTACTTGGCTATGAAGGTACAGATGAAGAGAAAATTGAACAACTATGGGCTACCCTATTAAAACTTTGCCGCATTGAAGGTGTAGAACCGAAAGACACATATCGTCATCACATGGCAAAATTGCGTCACCGCTGTGAAGCATTGAATAAATTAGACTTAAAGGCATTGCGTTATACTTGTAAAAATGGTACTGACCTCTTATTAGAATTACCAGAAGGTCATATATGGCTAGGTGGTGAAGAATCTTCAAAGGATGGCACTATTTTTAATGCCAATATTCCTACAGAGGAAGTTTTCTCCGCACCCCAATATAATGGTGTTAATGGTATTGTATACAGCACAAAACCTTTAATTTACCATGGCAATACTATTTCTGATTTCTCCTTTACTTTCAAAGAAGGTAAAATCGTTGATTATACTGCAAAAGAAGGTTATGAAGTATTAAAAGAGTTAATAGAAACCGATGAAGGCTCCCACTACCTCGGCGAAGTTGCTTTGGTGGACCACTTCAGCCCAATTAGCCAATCTAACCAAATTTTCTACGAAACATTGTTTGATGAAAATGCATCCTGCCATTTAGCGATTGGTGCATCTTATCCTACATGCCTCAAAAATAGTGATGGTTTATCTGAAGAAGAATTAAAAGAACGTGGCCTTAACTACTCCTTAACACATGTAGACTTTATGATTGGTCATGAACATATGAATATTAAAGGCTACACTCGTGATGGCCAAGAAGTAGACATTATGATTGATGGCCGTTTACAAGTATAAACATGACTACAGTGTAATCCTACATTGGATGATAGTAAAAACTGTACGTTCAATCTAACGGATCTGGTTGATATCAATTTATAATAGAAAACTACATATAAAAGAGCCCCTATATACGCTTGTATATAGGGGTTCTTATAAGTGGTAAAAAATTATTATATCACAATGTAATATTCAATGTGCGGCCTGTAGATTTGTATTCAATAATGTCTACACCTGCGGTTTTCAACATCCGTTTGGATGCTTTTACTTCTTTTGTATCCTTATAGAGATCATCGCGATAGATAACGGCTTTAATACCACTTTGAATGATGGCTTTCGCACATTCATTACATGGGAAAAGCGTTACATATATTTTAGAGCCCTCTAGAGAACCGCCACGATAATTTAAGATTGCATTGAGTTCGCTATGTACAGTATAGAAATATTTGTTATCATCAGCTGTATCACGTTCCCATGTGAAATCATCATCACTGCAATTCAAAGGCATACCATTATAACCAATGGACAAGATTTTATTATCATTACTAACAATACATGCACCAACTTGTGTATTTGGATCCTTAGAACGTTGTGCTGCCAAAATGGCAACACCCATGAAGTATTCATCCCAGGAAATATAATCGCTACGTTTTGCCATAATTACCTCACTTAAAATAAGCCCCCTTCTACCTATGTAGTTGGGGGCTTACAATATTAAACAAATAGAATATCCTTATTTAACAACGATATTTACAAGTTTACCAGGTACGTAAATAACTTTTACGATATACTTACCTTCTATAAATTCTTGAACACGGCTAGATTCTTTGGCCAATGTTTCTAATTCTTCTTTTGTAATATTTACGGAAACAGTAAGTTTATCACGAACTTTACCATTTACTTGCAAGACTACTTCTACTTCGTCTACAACGAGAGCGGATTCTTCATATACAGGCCATTTTTCTGTGTGAATGGATGTAGTTTCACCCAATTCATGCCACAATTCTTCTGTAATATGAGGCACAAATGGCGCTAAAAGAAGCAATAAGGAATGTGTCAATTCATTAGCTAATGCACTATTGATTGTTTCTACTTTATCCTTATGAGCATACATAGCATTTACAAGTTCCATGATGGCAGAAATCGCTGTATTAAAGTTGAAATTATTATCTAAGTCTTCCGTAACCTTTTTGATAACACGGTGTAATTCACGACGCAATCCGAATTCGTCTTTTGTAAGATCACCAGTTACATTTTTCTTAGACTCTTCGTTGTACGCATCAACAATACGCCATACACGGCCTAAGAAACGATAGGAACCTTCAACACCTTGGTCAGACCAATCAAGGTCACGATCTACAGGAGCTGCAAATAGAATGAACAAGCGAGCAGTATCAGCACCATAGGTATTGATAATTTCTTCAGGAGAAACTACATTACCTTTGGATTTAGACATTTTACTGCCTTCTTTAAGAACCATACCCTGTGTCAACAAGCCACGGAATGGTTCATTTGCATCGATAAGGCCTAAATCGTGAATAACTTTCACAAAGAATCGAGAGTACAATAAATGCAAGATAGCATGTTCAATACCGCCGATGTATTGGTCAACATTCATCCAGTAATTAGCAATTTTTTTATCGAATGAAGCTTGGTCATTTTTAGCATCTGTATAGCGCAAGAAGTACCAAGAGGAATCGATAAATGTGTCCATCGTGTCTGTTTCACGACGTGCAGGGCCACCACACTTAGGACATGTAGTATTTAGGAAGCTTTCAGATGTAGCTAATGGAGATACGGCACCAGATTCAAATTTAACATTCTCTGGCAAGCGTACTGGCAACTCTTCTTCAGGAACGAGTTGTTCACCACATTTTTCACAATATACTACAGGAATTGGCACGCCCCAGTAACGTTGACGAGAAATCAACCAGTCACGAAGGCGGAAGTTTACTTTACCTTCACCAATACCGCGTTCATTAAGAGCAGCTGTAATATTTTTACGAGCCTCTGCAGATGTTTGGCCGTTATAATCGCCAGAGTTAACTAGAATGCCATCTTCATGGTACCATTCTTGCCATTTTTCAAGGCTATATTCTTCGCCTTCACAAGCTACAACCTGTTTAATTGGCAAATCGTATTTATGAGCAAATTCCCAGTCACGTTCATCATGTGCAGGAGAACCCATTACAGCGCCTGTACCGTAGTCTACTAATACATAGTTAGCAATCCAAACCGGTACTTGTTCGCCAGACATAGGGTTTACTGTATAAGAGCCGGTGAACATACCTTCTTTAGGTGCCTCTGTAGATGTACGGTCGATATCGCTCATATTCCGCATACGTGTAATAAAAGCTTCTAATTCAGCTTTATTAGGAGCGTTTTCAATAATGCGTTCTACATATGGATGTTCAGGAGCCAGTACTACATAGCTTACGCCATAAATTGTATCTACACGGGTCGTATACACAGATACACGTTCATTAATAGACGGTACTTCAAAGGAAAACTCCGTACCTTCTGAGCGGCCAATCCAATTCTTTTGCATCAATTTAACGCGTTGTGGCCAGTGATCAAGAGTATCCAAATCAGTTAACAAGCGATCTGCATATTCAGTGATGCGCAAGAACCATTGAGACAAGTCTTTTTTCTCAACTGGGTTATCACAGCGCCAGCAAGCACCATCGATGACTTGTTCGTTTGCCAAAACAGTATGACAAGTTTCACACCAGTTTACTTTAGCTTCTTTTTTGTACGCTAAGCCTTTTTTATAAAATTGTTGGAAGAACCATTGAGTCCATTTATAGTAATCTTCTTTGCAAGTCGCTACTTCACGGTCCCAATCGTAGGACAAACCAAGAGCTTTTTGTTGTAATTTCATGTTCTCGATATTATCAAGAGTCCATGTTTTAGGTGCAATACCATGTTTGATAGCCGCATTTTCAGCAGGCATACCAAAGGAGTCCCAGCCCATTGGATGCAACACGTTGAAGCCCTTCATTTTTTTGAAACGAGCTACTACGTCACCGATGGAATAGTTACGCACGTGACCCATGTGTAAGTTACCAGATGGGTACGGGAACATTTCTAATACATAGTATTTTTCTTTAGATTCATCATATTCTGTTTTAAATGTATGGTTATCTTCCCAATACTGTTGCCACTTTTTTTCAATATCTTGGGCTACATACTTTTCGTTCATGTAGGGGCCTCCTCATATGGTCAACCTCATAGGTTGCCATTTTATAATTAATATTTTTATTTTACTACGTACTGTAAAAGCAGTCAAACACTAGCGTTTTACGACTTGAATAGTTTTTATTAAATCATTTTTAGGGCTTGTATTTTGATCAGAACTATGACTAGTATATAAATCATTTTGCTCTTTAACAGTTTGTTTATTGTGTTCTTTTCTAGCTTTAGCCTCTTCTTCTAAGCGTTTTTTCTCAGCTTTTACTTTTTCAACTTCTTCTTTTGCTTTGCGTTTAGCAGCTTCTTTCTCTTCTTTAGCTTTCCGTTTTGCTTCCGCTTTAGCTGCTTTTTCTTTTTCTTTTTCTTCTAAGCGTAATTTGTATTGTTCAAGCTTTGTTAATGGTTTAGCTTCTTGAACTACAGGTTCAGGAACAACTGCTGTAGGAGATTTAGGAATACCACGTCCTAAGTCTTTTTCTTGAATCATAGTAATCGTAGAAATATCTTCAAACCCTTTACGCCATGCTGCAAACCCACCAAGGTGTAATTCTTTTACCAGATCAAGTTTTAAGCCTAACGATGTATTATCTTCAAACCAAATACGATCTGAACCAGAAGCTGTTGGAATAGATAAATAGTATAACTTTAATCGATCGTCCCAAGTCATTTTATCTCTGTAATTAGCAAAGTAATTACTTGTATTCTTCATAGCCAATGTCTCGCTTTTTGCATAACCATTCGTTTCATGCCATAAGCGCATATAGAATGGTACGCCTAATATTAACTTTTGAGAAGGAACTTCAGATAGCATTCTTTCTGTATGGCTACGGACCCAAGGATAACTTGCAACAGGACCTGCAGTAGTACTCTTAGCCCAAGTTTCGTCATACGCCATAAGAACTACATAATCTACTGTATCTGCCAAAGCTTTACGGTTATACACTAATGACCATTCTGGACTATCAGAATAGCCAGTCACATCGATAGAAGTTTTAATATTATACTGATGTAAATGATTAGACAAATATGCTACAAATGTTGTTAAACGATCACGATCAGCATAATTAATGTTTTCAAAGTCAAAGTTATAACCATCAAACCCATATATATAGGCATATTGAACAAGGTTATGAGCAAATTTCTTCCATACCGATTGATCCGACAAAATACCACTTGTAAAATTAGAGTCAAACCGATTAGTAATTAACGGCCAAATATGATAGCCTTTATCCTTATACGCTTTCACATAATCAATATTTACATTTGAACTTGCTTCTAAACCTAAGCTATGCAATTTAAACCAACTTGGAGAAATAATATTATCACCACTCGTATTGAGTTTTGCCTGATACGGAATTCCCTCTGTTGTCCATGGATCAAAAGCCCAAGCCAATGGTGTTTGCAATGTATAAGGTGCTTTCACCGTAGATGCTTCTGGTGCAGGGCCTAAAATAAGTTGACCATTATTTTTTGTATAACTAACACCCAGCATAGCTGGCTCAGACTCAATATCTACATAGGATATACCATCTTTTTTGGTAATGGGCAATTTAACAGGTTCACCTACGGCTGCAGGATTTAAAATAACCGTATCACCTTGTAATTCACTTTGTGGAATATATACTGTATATGCTGTTTTATATTGATTTGCTTCGTAATGACGTGTAGTAGTGGCTAAAAATTGATCTAATGGTACCAATACCTCTGCTTGTACGATTGTACTAGATAATGCAGACATTACTAAAGCTGTTAATGATTTTATAATAGTAGATTTACGAATCATGTACTCTCCTAATTCTAGGTCCCATACTGGGATACAATACCAATCTCTATATTATACCATATTATATATAGTTCATCTCTTTTCTTGCATGAAGGATATATGTAATTTATAATTTAATTTATGTACTAATAAAAAATTATCACATAAGGAGTTTTGTATGCATCAATATTTATTTTTCATAGGGGACTTCCCTATTAGAGCCTATGGTACCATGTTAGCTTTGGCTATCATCTGTGGCGCTTCTGTGGCGTACGTACTGTTAAAGAAAGATAGTCGTGGATGGCACGAGCACATCATCGACTTTTCCATTACTGTAGCCGTAGCTGGTCTTATCGGCGCTCGCCTATGGGACGTATTCTTCTTTGATTGGGATTATTACGGTAATCATTTATTGGAAATTCCCTTTGTTTGGCAAGGTGGCATGGCCATTCAAGGTGGCGTGGTACTAGGCACAATTGCTGGCTATTGGTATCTTCACAAAAACAAAATCGACTTTTGGGCTTTTGCCGATTTATTTGCCCCTGCATTGATTTTAGCTCAATCCGTAGGTCGTATGGCAAACCTTTTAAATGGTGATGCTTTTGGTCATCCTACAGGCGGTAATTATGGTATTATCTATCCTGAAAGTACTCTTGCCTACCGCACCTACGGTAATCAACCGCTTTGGCCTGCCGAAGTATGGGAAGGTCAAATCGATATTCTTATCTTTGTAGCCCTTCTATTATTTGGATCCTTCAAGCATGCTAAGGGTCAAGTGTTCGTACTATATGCCATTCTCTATTCTACGGCTCGTTTCTTCTTAGAGTTCTTACGTGGTGACTACGTAAACTTAACGCTAGGTTTAAAATCTGCTCAAATGACGAGTTTAATAGCTATCATTGTCGGTATCTGTGTATTTATCTACCTAGGCTATCTAGAAAAGAAAAATCAAAAAATAATTGTTGCTACAGAGCCAACAGTTAAAACTAATAAGCGTAAATAAATTACATATAAAAAGAAAAGTCCTACATTCATTGGTTTTACCATTGAATGTAGGACTTTTACTATTTTTTGAAATAAAACTATTTCTTAAAAGGCTATTTTCTATAAGGCTATTTCTTATAAATTTTCTTTAGCTTTTAGAGCATCAAGTTCTTCTAATGCACGATTTGCAATCAGTGCATTTTTTTCTTTTTTCTTACGTACTTTTTGAGGCCACGACTCCATGATGCCAAAGTTGACATTCATCGGTTGGAAATTAGAGCCTTCGTAGTTAGAAATATAGTGACTAAGGGAACCGATAGCCGTCGTCTTAGGAAATTCA
Source organism: Veillonella parvula (assembly GCF_001553335.1). Lineage (GTDB taxonomy): Bacteria > Bacillota > Negativicutes > Veillonellales > Veillonellaceae > Veillonella > Veillonella parvula_S. The sequence goes on from NZ_KQ960806.1 coordinate 144,574, forward strand.
ATAAATGGTTGTTCCTCTAAGTAACGGTCTACTTGTAGGCCTACCATTAGACCACTAGCAGCAGATTCTAAATAACCTTCAACTCCAGTCATTTGACCAGCAAAGAATAAACGCGGTTCCTTTTTAAGCTGGAATGCATGATTCAATAACTCAGGAGAATTGATATATGTATTGCGATGCATAACACCATAACGAATGAAATCGGCATTTTCAAGGCCTGGAATCATACCGAATACACGCTTTTGCTCGCCCCATTTTAAATGAGTTTGAAAGCCTACCAAATTAAACATGGTACCTTCTTTATTCTCCTTACGCAATTGCACAACTGCATAAGATTCCTCATTGGTGCGTTTATCCACTAAGCCCACAGGCTTTAAGGGGCCATAACGCAATGTATCTTCCCCACGGCTCGCCATAATTTCTACAGGCATGCAGCCTTCAAAGTAGATTTCTTTTTCGAAATCTTTTGGTTGTACGGCTTCAGCCGTTGTAAGCTCATGCCAGAACGCTTTATATTCCTCTTCTGTCATAGGACAGTTAAGATAATCCGCATCGCCCTTGTCATAACGAGAAGCAGCAAAAACTTTATCGTAGTTTAAAGATTCGTCCGTTACGATAGGTGCAGCAGCATCGTAGAAGTAAAATTCTGTTTCACCAGTTAAGGCTTTAATCTTATCTCCTAATGCTACAGACGTAAGTGGACCAGAAGCAAAGATAACAGTTCCCTCTATAGGAATCTCAGTTACCTCTTCGTGATGAACTGTAATATTAGGATGCCTCTTTACCTTCTTCGTCACCATTTCACTAAACAAATGACGGTCAACGGCTAAAGCGCCACCTGCAGGAACAGCAGTTGCATCGGCACATTCCATAATGATGGAACCAAGTCGACGCATTTCTTCTTTCAAAAGACCTACCGCATTTTCAATATTACCAGCGCGCAACGAGTTACTACATACAAGCTCCGCAAATTGATCTGTTTGATGCGCAGGAGAACTCTTAACAGGTCGCATTTCATATAAGTCTACATGAATGCCTCGGTTAGCGAGTTGCCAAGCCGCTTCAGAGCCTGCAAGGCCTGCACCAATAACGATAACATTTTTATGATTCAATTGTAGTTTCCTCTTTTTTAGCTTTGCTAGACTTTTTAGATTCTTTTACAGACTCTTCACTAGCTTCACTCTTTTTCTTTCTTGTTTTCTTTGGTGGCCTAGTAGGACAAGTTTCATTGGAACAGAACTTTTTAACTGTACCATTTTTATATGTCTTTTCAACCATTATAGAACCACATGTTTCACAGAAATCATGAGTTGGCTTATCCCATAGTTTAAAGTCGCATTGTGGGTATCGATTACAGCCATAGAAAATGCGTCCGCGACGAGACTTACGTTCTACGATTTCCCCTTCTTTACATTTAGGACACATTACCCCAGTTCCCACTGTAATAGGTTTTGTGTTTTTACATTCTGGAAAATTAGAGCATGCTAAGAACTTACCGTATCGACCAAATTTATATACCATTGGACTATGACAAAGTTCACATATCTCATCGCTTTCCATAGATGCAATTTCAATGCGGTCTACATCACTTGCATCTTCTAGTTCTTGCGCAAAGACCTCGTAGAAATCAGATAATACTTTTACATACGTATCCTTACCAGATGCGATAGCATCGAGTTCTTCTTCTAGATCACGGGTAAAGCCAGTATTGATGATTTTTTCAAAATATGTAATCAAGAAGTCTACCACTACAAAGCCTAGCTCAGTAGGCACGAATTGTTTATTCGTATTTTCCACATAGTTACGGCTTACGATAGTATCTAGAATTGGTGCATATGTACTAGGGCGACCAATGCCAAGTTCTTCTAATGTCTTGATGAGACTCGCCTCGGAGTAACGTGGAGGTGGTTGTGTAAAATGTTGTTCAGGCAATACCTCTACCGTATGGGCAGCATCATTTTTTTTCAGAGCTGGCAATTGAGGTGCATCCTCTTTTTTCACATCTTCATAAACAGCACTGAAACCTGGGAAGATAACACGAGAGCCAGTTGCTTTAAAGGTATAGTCATCTTTAACATTCAACTCAATCGTTGTGGATTCATTTTGTTGAGGCGCCATTTGGCTCGCCATAAAACGATTCCAAATCAACGTATATAAGTTAAGTTCATCACGACTCAAGAATGGTTCCACCATTTTAGGTGTTAACTCGAGAGATGTAGGACGAATCGCCTCATGCGCATCTTGTGCAGAACCTTTAGAACCGTACACATTTGGTTTAGATGGATAATATTCCTCCCCATAGTTACGAAGAATAAAGTCCTTAGCCATAACTTGCATCTCTTTAGAAATACGCGTAGAGTCTGTACGCATGTACGTAATCAAACCTACGTGGCCATAGGAGCCAATTTCTAAACCTTCATATAAATGTTGGGCGATCATCATCGTACGCTTAGCTCCAAAGTTCAATTTACGCACACCATCTTGTTGCAACGTAGATGTTGTAAACGGAGGTGCCGCTTTACGAGAACGTTTGCGCTTTTCAATATTTGTCACTACTGCATCTTCACCGCCAATAGCATCAACCACCGCTTGTGCATCGCTTTCAGTAGTAATATCGATTTTCTCGCCTTTAATATGTGTCAACTCCGCTGTGAAAGATTCTTTTTTAGGTGTTTCAAAATTGCCTTCAATCGTCCAATATTCTTGTGGCACGAAAGCTTGAATTTCTCGCTCTCTTTCACAGATAAGTCGAACTGCAACGGATTGCACACGACCTGCACTGAGGCCTTTGCAAACCTTTTTCCATAACAAAGGACTTAATTTATAACCTACGATACGGTCTAATACACGGCGTGCTTGTTGGGCATCTACCATGTTCATATCGATAGTACGTGGAGAATCCAATGCTTCTGCTACCGCATTTTTAGTAATCTCATTGAACGTAATACGGCATGTAGACGTAGGATCTACATTTAGAATGTACGCTAAATGCCAAGAAATAGCTTCCCCTTCACGGTCAAGGTCAGTTGCGAGCAATACGGCACTACTTTCATCGGCATAGGAAATGAGTTCATCAATAACCTTTTTACGTGTTACTAAATTGCTATAGCGCGGCGTAAAATCATGCTCGATATCGATGCCCATTTGAGATTTAGGCAAATCTCGTAGATGGCCCATACTTGCTTTTACCACATAGTTAGGACCTAAGAATTTTTCAATTGTTTTAGATTTAGCAGGAGATTCTACGATAACCAAGACTTTGCCGTCTGGATTATATATGCGAGGCTCCCGTTGCTCCGGTGGCACGGAAGTTTGTAGTACAGATTTATCCCGTACAATCCCCATTGGAGTAAGGGCTTCTTTAGTAACCTTACGCTTTATAGTAGTACTCTCTTTCTTAGTATTTTTCTTTTTTGTATCTTTACTAGTACTAGCTGCTTTCGGCTCGCCAATAACGATAGATCGTTTAATGGACAAGTATATCACTCCTAGTCATATTAATATAGCCTCTCGGCGGATGATTCTCTATAGCCCCTTCCATTTCTAATGTTAGTAATAAGGGCTGTAGTTGTTGTAATGGAATACGAGTCGCTTTCAAAATATCACTAACCGTAATACATCGATCATGAGGTATTTCATTCAATATTACACTCCTATCCACATTAAAGCTTAACATAGAGCACCCTTTTCTATCAACACTTTGACTATGATTCCCTATTTGAACGCTAGCTTTTACGCCTTTATTACCTTTATTATTTGTTGGTAAAAGTTTATGTTCACTAGAAAAATATTCCCGCATTGTTAAATGGTATTGTTCAACTATATCCTCATAACCAGTAAGTACATATGCACCATTTTTCATTAAGAATTTATTTCCATCTGCCGTATGGTCTAATAGATTACATGGTACCACAAATACATCTCGCCCTTCACTAACCGCCATATCTGCCGTAATCAAAGAACCACTACTGGACTTGGCCTCCACTACGATAACACCTCTGCATAATCCACTAATGATACGATTCCGTGCAGGAAAATGTTTTGCGGACGGCGGTGTGCCTGGCGGGTATTCAGATAGAAGTAACCCATTATTTTGTAACATACGATCAAATAATTTTGCATTTTCTCGAGGATAGGTAATATCTAAACCACAACCCATAACAATGATTCCATACCCCTGACTAGCCAGAAGGCCTTCATGACCATGTGAGTCTATACCACGGGCCCCACCGCTAACAATAATGGTACTGTATTTACCTAATTCTTTGCCGAGCATTCTCGCCACATTCCGGCCATATAAGGAGCAACTCCTTGCTCCAACAATAGCAATGCGATTTAATCGTCCATCTAAGAGTGCCCGATTACCTCTCATAAATAAAATGGCTGGCGGATTGTATATATGATTTAAAATAGACGGAAAGTCTTTGTCTAAAAAGGTAGTAAAATCCATCTGGTATTCGTCTACTTTATGGATAATATAATCTAATTTTTCATCTTTAGCCGATGCTGAAATGGCACGTTTATCAGATGCAGAAATATGTGTATAAGATTTTAAGTTTTCTACATTCTTAATAGCTTGCCACGCATCATAAGGGGATCCAAAATCCTCTATAAAACGCCTTACATATGTAGCTCCAATATTATATAAACTTTGTAATCCTGCAATATAAATATTGTCATCGTATCTAGTCATATAAACACCTAGTAATTCTTTCTATGTATATAAGCCTTAATTTTATATAGAATTAAACAACTACTTTTGGCAAATAAACAACTACTAAATTTAAAAGATACTTACTTTATTTGCCAGTTCTAAATAACATTGCTTCAGAAATATGATGTGGTTCTACTTTTGGATTTTCTTCTAAATCAGCAATTGTACGAGCCACCTTTAATATGCGATCAAAAGCTCGCCCACTTAAATGAAAATGGTCAAATATATTGCCTAAAACACTCCAAGCCTTATCTGTAATATTGCATAGTTCACTAATTGCCTTATGAGGAATTGCTCCATTCGAATTAAAATCAAAACCTTCAAATCGTTTCTGTTGCATCGCAGTAGCCATGATAACTTGCTGTCTCATACTTTCACTCGTCATATTTGAAGTTGATGTATCTAACAGCTGTTCAAGGGTCGGTCTCTCAACGGGAATATGTAAATCAATACGATCCATAATCGGCCCTGATAACCGTTGCTGGTAATTTTTAACCATCGTTTCTGTACAGACACATTCCTTATGGGGATCATGGTAATACCCACAAGGACAAGGATTGGCCGCAAGAATACAAATAAAATTAGCTGGATATATGTAATTTCCTTGAGACCGATTTATAGTAATAGTCCTAGACTCTAAAGGCTGTCGTAATGCATCGATTACTTGGCGTTGAAACTCAGGCGCTTCATCCATAAATAATACACCTCCGTGAGCTAATGTTACCTCTCCAGGACGTCCCTGTATCCCTCCACCGACCATACTAGCCAAAGTTGCCGTATGATGAGGATGTCTAAAAGGTCTAGATGTAACTAGCCCATTATCACCTAGTAAACCTATTACATCTTGTATACGACTCACTTCAACAATTTCATTCCAAGTCATAGGAGGCAATATGGTCGGTAATCGTTCGGCCATCATCGTTTTACCCCCACCTGGAGGCCCTATCATAATACAATGATGATGACCTGCAGCACTGATGAGCATGGCTCGTTTGCCTAACTCTTGACCTTGTACATCACCAAAATCAACTGTATATGTTTGATTAGTCTTTATAGTTATACTTTCATCCGTAACAGACGTATCAACACAATTATTACTAATCATAGTTACTTGTGGTTTACTGATTGTATATAGATTCTCATTGGTTCCTGTTAATGGCATAGACTCTAAAGACCCTGGAATTGATTTATTGGCATTGTGTTTATTTACTTTTTCTTTTTTGATACTTATTTGTTTATTTTTATCAACTACCTTTGGCTTAATTTGTTCCTCTAAAATAGTAATAATTTCTTGTAGTGATGATCCACCATATATGGTTAAATTAGGAATAGACTGTAGCACTTTACCATTTGCAATACTTGTATAAACTGTTGAATAGTTAGCATCTAATCCTGCTAGCGACATAGCTAAAGTCCCAAAGGTTGGTAATAGCGAACCATCTAACGCTAACTCTCCCATAAACAAACTCTTATCAAATAAAGCCGAAATCTTTGCTTTACGCCCCTTTATCTGTCCTGATGCAAGCAGAACCCCTAAAGCGATCGCTAAATCGAGCCCAGCGCTACTTTTACGAATTGTAGCCGGAGCTAAATTGACTACAATGCGTCTTATTGGAAATTCGTATCCACTATTTTTAATGGCCGCTCGTACCCGTTCACGAGCCTCTTTAACCGATTGATTAGGTAGTCCAACGATATCAAAAACCGGCAAACCTTGTGATATATCGACCTCTACAGTAATGATGCATCCATCAATGCCGTGTAAGGTGGCTCCATATAATTTTGCGTACATAAACTAACCTCACTAAAAGCACTGTGGTAAATAATGAATAGAACTTTGAAAGTCTTCGTGTAAATACACCTCTATTACATCAAAGGATATTTCCTTCCAACGGCGCTTTTTTTGATTTAGATCATATAGAAACAACATGGCAGCTCGTTTAATATGCTTTTGTTTTTTCTTGGTAACTGCCTCACGTGCTAGTCCATGTTGCATACCTCGGCGAGCTTTAATCTCTATAAAATGATAGACTAAATCACGTTTAGCAATGATGTCGATTTCCCCTAATCGGGTTCGATAATTTGTATCTACTACAGTAAGTCCCATTTTTTCAATATAGTTAGTGGCTACTCGTTCTCCCCATTTGCCTAGTTCTTTTGAATCGAGTTCATTAAAAGCTTTACCAGTACTAATCGTTTTCATATATACCTCCTAATAAGGTGTATCTGCAACAACAACTCATAGAATTTAATATCTATACTATATTAATCTTTCAACAAGTAATACTTACTTGTAGCGTAAATTATGGAGGTTACAAAAGTAAATACAAAAGAGGTTCCTAATAGTCACATAGGTGACCAATAGGA
>NZ_KQ960806.1:151754-162552 GCF_001553335.1 Veillonella parvula
GGTTCCTAATAGTCACATAGGTGACCAATAGGAATCTCTTTACGGTTATAAACTATATGCAATTTATAATGATAATACGAATAAAACTAATATAACTAATACAACTATAAGACTTAACTTAATAGTCTAATCATAAAATAAATCTATTATCCATATATAAATAACTAAAATTTACTCAGGTTTAACCCAACGCACAATAGATTTAATAGGCTCAAAGCTCTTACGATGAAGCAGTGTTACCCCTTGTTGCTCGATAGCTTCTTTATGTAATTCCGTATAGTAACCTTTATGAATACCAAAGCCATAGCCAGGGAACTCATCATCAAGGCTCTTCATATATCGATCTCGCGTAACCTTTGCAATGATGGATGCAGCAGCAATATTAGCGCTTTTGCTATCACCTTTAATGATGGATTCAACGGGAATCCTCAAATCAGGCAATTTCATAGCATCGGCTACTACTGCTTCAGCTGGTACGCTAAGCGTACGAATAGCCTCATACATCGCTTGTCGCGTTGCTTCATAAATATTTAGCTCATCAATCTTTTCTGGACCGTAAGAAATACAGCTAACAGCAACGGCTTCGTCCATGATGATATCATAGAGTGTTTCCCGTTTTTCCTCTGTTAGTTTTTTAGAGTCATTGAGCCCCGGAATTAATGTCATAGGTGGCAAGATAACAGCAGCTACCGTAACAGGCCCCGCAATAGGACCACGCCCCACTTCATCGACACCAGCCACATGGTAGATACCTTGATCATAGAACATTCCTTCATAGTCATACATACCCATGAGACGTTGCTGTTCTTTTAACTCTTTTTCTTGACGCTTAATATAAGAAGCAACCAATTTTTGTACAGAACTACGAGTATCCTCTTGAGCAAAAGACAAAATCTCTAAGGCTTGTTCAGTTTCAAAGAGAGCTTTAATATCTGCTACTTTTAACTTAGAAAATACATCTTTATCCATTATGACTCTCCTCACCATCTGCAGGGTAGTACGGTTCTTCATCAACTTGATCGAGAGTAATTGTACCTAACTTAGTATTGCGGTAGTCTTGCAAGATAATACGGCGAGCCTTGTCAAAATCTACAATGCCACCGCTTACAAGACAACCTCGACGACGTCCGATGCTTTCAAGAATCGTATCAACATCAGTCATCTCTTCTTCTTTTAATTTATAACGCTCTACCAAAATATTTGGCGTGTTCGTCAATAAGTAATTTAATAACTGTTTTATAACATGCTCTAAATCATAAACATCATCGGAAATGGCACCTGTCATAGCGAGGCGAGCCGCTGCACGTTGGTCCTCTAATTTTGGCCATAATACACCTGGTGTATCAAGCAATTCAAGATTTTTACCGATTTTAACCCACTGTTGACCACGTGTATGACCTGCCTTATTAGCTGTACGCGTTGCAGCAGAACCAGCTAAAGAGTTAATCAATGTAGATTTACCAACATTAGGAATGCCTAAGATGATAGTCCTAACAGAACGACTGCGAATACCTTTCGCTACCCAACGATCAATGATAGGTTTACTTAGACGTTCTACGGTAGATAGTAATTTTTTATTGCCTTTGCCAGATTTAGAATCGATAGCCAATACTGTAATGCCTTGTTTAGTAAAGAATTCAGTCCATTCCTTTGTGGCTTTAGGATCTGCTAAGTCAACTTTATTTAACAGTACAATATGTGGTTTTTGACCAACGAGTTCAAGGATTACAGGATTCGCACTAGAGCGAGGAATACGCGCATCTAATAACTCGATAACTACGTCTACCTTTTTGATGTACTCTGTAATCATACGAGTAGCTTTCGCCATATGCCCAGGGAACCAATGTACGATAGGTGAATCTGCCATTTTATATCCTTTCTACATACTTTATATACATCTCATAGAGATACTTAGTATATTTTATATTTATCTTTTTACAGCTCTATATTCCTCTATTATAACTCTTTAATTCATAGAATAATAAAATAGAACTATTCATATCCAATTTTAGCAAAAATAAAAGGCTGCCAACGGCAGCCTTTTATGAACATTAGCGTTTTTCGCGAATACGAGCAGCTTTACCAGTAAGGTTACGTAAGTAGTACAATTTAGCACGACGAACAACACCACGGCGCATAACTTCGATTTTAGCTAAACGTGGGCTGTGAAGTGGGAATGTACGTTCTACACCTACACCGGATGCAATACGACGAACTGTAAAAGTTTCACGTACGCCACCGTTTTGACGTTTGATTACCAAACCTTCGAACACTTGGATACGTTCACGAGTACCTTCCACTACTTTTACGTGTACGCGAACTGTGTCACCAGCGCGGAAAGTAGGGATGTCTGTACGAAGTTGTTCTTGTTCAAGTACGTTAATAATGTTCATTGTTTCCTCCTGTTTGCAGACATTCAATACCTACACCTTATAGGCAGCGGACTGTCTCAAATTAACAGCAATATAGTATCATAAATCACGTACTGTTAGCAAGTATTTTCTATATTATTTTAATAATCCAAATATTTACGTATTATTTACGTATAATTGGTCGTTTTAACTTACCTAATAAGCGGTATAAATTCTCCTGTTCTTCATCCGATAAATCAGAGAACATTACATTAAGAAATTCGTTATATGTATGTAAAAGAGTTTTGCCTAACCGTTTCCCCTCATCTGTTAAAGTAACTACAGATATACGTTTATCCATATAATCAATATGTTTTGTAACATATCCCAATTCAATGAGAATATCTGTCTGCTCCGACACAGTAGCAGGACGCATATTTAGAGCATCTACTAACTGCTTCTGTGATGCTCCTTGGGAACGCATATATAATTCAATAATAATTCTATCACGAGACTTTTCTTTGCCGCTTGGCACCTTACATAAGGCTTTATATAATTCATCATGATTCATAATCATCTATCTCCTCATACAACTTTGTATATTATAAAGTATTCGCCATAGTCTCTAAAAATCCTGCATAAAATTTGCATATTCTTTGTAAAAGCAAAAAAGAGGTACACACGGTACCTCTTCTCTTGTATATCATTGTAAAATTTTTAAGTTTTACTGAAATATGTTATTTTAATGCGCTAATATCGCCAATAATAGCCATTACACTGTATGCTAAACGAACGAGTTGTAAACGGTTAGCTTTAATAGCTTCATCTTTATCCATAACCATTACATCTTCAAAGAATTTGTTGATGGCTGGAACTAAAGTAGCTGGAACTGCCACGACTGCATCATAATCGCCTGCTTCCCAAGCAGCACTACTTGCTTCAGATGCTTTAGAAGCAGCTTCGAACAATTCTTTTTCAGCATCTTCTTTCAATAAATCGCTATTAACACCAGTATATTCCACATCTTTTACAAGATTGTACATACGAGTATAGGCTTGAACAAGTTCAACGTTTTCATCGATGCGGTTAGCTAACAATGCATTTACAAGACCTTCAGCATCAGCAACGGACAATTCGTTGTTAGATAACAATAAGTCGATTACATGATGAGGAACTTCGCGATCAAGGAAGATATTTTTCAAACGAAGTGTGAAGAACTCTTCTACTTGGCCAAGCAATTCGTCTTGTTTTTCAGTTGGTATATTAAGCAATTCCATAGATGCTTTGAAGATTGGACGTAAGCTGATATTCCATTCGCTACCAAGCAAGATGTTCAAAATACCAATTGTTTGACGGCGCAATGCATATGGATCTTGAGAGCCTGTAGGAATTAGGCCACGGCTGAAAGTGGCAACGATGTTATCTACTTTATCGATGATGGACAATACTTTACCTGCTTCAGTTTGAGGCAATACATCGCCTGCAAAACGTGGTAAATATTGTTCGAAAATAGCTTCTGCCACTTCTTCGGACTCACCATCAAGTAAAGCGTACTCTTTACCCATTACACCTTGTAATTCAGTGAATTCTGTAACCATACCAGTTGTAAGATCAGTTTTAGCAAGCTCTGTAGCACGTTCTAACACAACAGCTGCATCTTCGTGTAAACCACATTCTTCACCAAATACACGGCCCAATTTAAGTAAACGTTCAGTTTTATCTGCTAAGTTACCAAGACCTTCTTGGAATACGATTTTAGTCAAACCATCTTGACGGTCAATAAGAGGTTTCTTGCGGTCTTCATTGAAGAAGAATTTAGCATCATCAAGACGAGCGCGCAATACACGTTCATTACCAGCTTGAACTACTTCGATGGAATGATCGGATCCGTTACGAACTGTTAAGAACATTGGCAATAATTTGCCGTTTTGGTCAACCAATGGGAAATAACGTTGATGGTCTTTCATAGGTGTAATAATAGCTGCATCTGGAAGTGCCAAGTAGGACTCTTCAAAACCACCACACAATGCTGTAGGCCATTCAACAAGATAGTTGATTTCTTCTAACAAATCATCATCCCAAACGATGGATGCATTTTTAGAAGCTGCCATATCATGTAATTGTTTGGAAATCAATTCACGACGTGCGTCTTGATCAACCATAACAAAGTTTTCTTTTAATGTGTCTATATAGGATGATGCATTTTTGATAGTGATTTCATCAGCACCTAAGAATCGATGACCACGTGTTACATTACCAGATTTAACAGTAGCAAATTCTACAGGAATTACGTCTTCATCAAGTAAAGCTACAAGCCAACGTACAGGACGTACGAACTTAGCATCTAAATTACCCCAATGCATGGATTTAGGGAAGTTAAGACCTGTAATCAGTTGTGGTAACATGTCTGTGACGATATCTTTTGCCGGAACCCCTGCAGTTTTAGTTTCAGCGTAAATATAGCCGTCTTCTACAACGAGATCCGTTACATCAAGACCTTTACCCCGAGCAAAGCCGATAGCTGCTTTTGTTGCATTACCGTCAGCATCATATGCGATAGAAGCAGAAGGACCTTTATGACGTTCACTGATTTCAGCAGATGTGTCAGCAAGACCTTTCACGATAAGAGCCAAACGACGTGGTGTGCCGTATGTTGCGATGCTTTCAAAAGGAAGATGGGCATCATTTAATTTCGTTTCAGCCAATTGTTTCAATTGACCTAAGATATTGGGCATAAAGCCGGCAGGAATTTCTTCTGCACCGATTTCAAATAATAAATCCTTTGCCATCTTATTTATCTCCTTTCAAAAGTGGGAAACCTAATTCTTCGCGTTTAGCAAGGTATTGTTGTGCACAAATACGAGCTAATGCACGTACACGGCCGATGAAAGCAGTACGTTCGCTGATGGAAATAGCACCGCGGGAATCAAGCAAGTTGAATGTGTGGGAGCATTTCAATACATAGTCATAAGCTGGTAATACATAACCGGCTGCACAAACGCGTTTTGCTTCTGCTTCGTACATATCAAACAATTTGAAAAGCATATCTGTATCAGCTAATTCAAAGTTATATACGGATTGTTCAACTTCGTTAGCATGCCAAACGTCACCATATGTAACATTTTCATTCCATTTAAGGTCATATACATTTTCTACGCCTTGAATGTACATAGCCAAACGTTCTAGACCGTATGTAATTTCTACGGAAACTGGTTTACAGTCGATGGAGCCAACTTGTTGGAAATATGTAAACTGAGTTACCTCCATACCGTCGAGCCATACTTCCCAGCCAAGGCCCCAAGCGCCCAATGTTGGAGATTCCCAGTTATCCTCTACAAAGCGGATATCGTGATCTTCAGCATGAATACCAAGAGTGGCCAAAGATTGTAAATACAATTCTTGGATGTTATCTGGAGATGGTTTCACGATAACTTGGAATTGGTGATGTTGGAACAAACGGTTAGGGTTATCACCATAACGACCGTCTGCTGGACGACGAGAAGGCTCTACATAACATACAGCCCATGGTTCAGGACCAATAGCATGCAAGAATGTAGCAGGATTCATTGTGCCTGCACCCTTTTCGATGTCATATGGATTTTGAACGATACAACCTTGATCGCTCCAGAATTTTTGTAGATTTAAAATAATCTCTTGAAATGTCATTGCTGCCTCCACTTTACACAACCGACATAAAATCAACCATTTCGTTACAAACAAAAAAGTCCCTGTAACGAAAAACGTTACAGGGACGAGTATACCCGCGGTTCCACCCTATTTGGCTTGCGCCCTCTTTTTTCTATGTTGGCCTTTACTAACAGATACCTGCGTTCCTGCCAATGCTCTACAGCGCCTTCAACCAAATGTGAGCTTACACCATCCTCACTCGCTAGAGAGGTTTACTACTCTGCTTCATCGCATATATTATACATAATATTGTAGCAATACAGGGGGAAGAATGTCAATCTCTCAGAATATATAATTATTCTAAACCAGAAGTATTTAAGATAATAAAATTAATTCTAAATATATATTACTTAAAAGTACTTTATAAATAAGAAAAATGATAAGAGTAATATTACGGACATTATAATCAAAACATCTAAAGTACGTATCAAACGCCATCCTCTTTTTTCATAATCAGTTAGTGTTCCTGCTTTACTTTTTCGCCATAAATTATAAGTACCTAAAATACATATTCCGAACATAAAAATAGTATTAAATATCTCAATAAATTTAGGTAAACCAATATATGATTTTATGAAAATACATATAAAGAAATAATTTCCAATTACTGTTAAAAGTGTAACCTTCCGAGTACCCCAACTTTTAAACATAAGATAGTTAAAACCTAATAGAAAAAATAGATTTACCATTTGATTTTCCATTTATCTTCCTTCTCCTTGATATACTCTTCGTTCTCCTTAATATAATTTTTTATCTGCTCAGTTGCATCATCAGTAACTTCACCTATAGTATTATTTATCGTAATTCCCGCAGCCCCAGTTAGTATTAATCCCTTAGTAAAAGATATACTAGGATTTAAATTATTTAAACCTGGACTAGCTAAAGATGGTGTAGCTAAAAGTACCGTCGCAGCCGCCATTCTTGCTTTTGCAGTTTCATTAGCAAAATCAGAAATACCTGCCAAATACTTTCCAGAAAATGTATCATATTTGTCTTGATTCTGAATTAATTTAGGCACAGTTTGACCAATAGTTACTGCATTTCCGACTTTTTTATCACCAACATACTCACCAGTATAAGAAACTACATCTCCCATTAAACCTATAGCAGTATTTGGACTATTAAATTTATCTTTAGCAATTTGATACTCATGTTCTCGCTGTTGCTGTCTTATTATAGCATCAATTTCATCATTTTGATAAATAACATATCCACCAGCATACCAAGCTTTATGATCTGGATTATAAACTGCAGTAGCACCTGACATTAAATTCCTATTTCCTTGGTATTCTCCTGTAAATACTGGTTCTGAGCTATTACTATAAACTCTATAAATTTTACCTGTAGATTCTTCTGGCCATTCATCTATAACTCTTGGTGTTTCTTCAACTACTGCAGGATTATTTACACTAGGATTATCCCATGAGGAACTTGTATTTGTTAGCAAATGTGCTGAACCTACATGCACTTTTCCTAAAGGCTCATCAATATTAACATATGAACCATCTGGGTAAACAAATACTTCTTGGCCGTCAGATTGATAACCATCTGCAGGATTTTGTTTAACAACAGTTGTTAAAGTACCATTGCGAACCACTGATGGAGATACTATATAATCACCAGTGTTAGTTCTTTTATACACATTACCATAAAGATCGATAATATAATAATAATCCCAAAATTCGAGTTCTTTATTTTCTTTCATTACACCATATGCATTATTTTTTGTTGCATTTTGTGCTTCAGTCGCACCAGTAATTGGAGATTTACCAAGCCCATGATTTACTAGGGCCCCTAAACTTGCACTTAGCCATTGTGCTACAGCAGGATTAGATTTAGCAATTTTTTGAATTTCACCAATCAAGGCTTCATTTGTTGCACCAGCATAGAAGCCACTACCTGTAGGGTTTCCAGCTATACGTGCAGATGTTTCAGCGACTACCGCATGCGCTAATGCCTTTGCAACTTTTCCTTCTTTTGTTTTAGGCTCCCAATAATGAAGTTGCTCAAATGCATCTTTAGCAAATAATCGTGCTAATTCTTGCCGTTCTTCAACCTTTTTCTTATCAAAAATAGTATCAAGCTTATTTAGGCTATTTTTTGTATCTTTAGAAATCTTATTAATATCAATATTAGAGGATTCTGTTATTATTTTACCATTAGCAATAACAGATTTTGTAGTACTTTCAGCTGATTTTTCCGAATCTGGCAATAGTTTTGGCAACAAACCTAAAGAGTTATATACAGCATCTTTACCTGCTTGACTTAAATTTTTAAAGCCAGATACAGATGTATAACTTAAACCTGTATTACTAGATTTATATTTAGCTTTATTTTTAATATCTTTAACTGTTAAAGAATTCGTTGATAATTTATTCTTGTCTACCTTTGCCTTACTATCAATAACAGCACCTTCTAATTTAGTATTTTCTTTAGTTGTGATATCAAAGCCTTCAGCACCAGCATATAATCCAGCTTGCTCAGTAACACTAGCATAATCACTAGTCATTTTACCTTTTGAATATTCTGCAGATACCCCACCTAATTGTGTACCATTTGTAGATATGCTAAATCCTATATTTTTCTTTTCGCCTCTATAGGTTTCACTATCTTGCAAGCTTTTAATAGTTAAATTACCACCTATTTGAGATTGAATATATTCACCATATACTTTTGATCCCACAATATTAGTATCAGCACCAGAGTTTGTAATTACTTTATTACCTTGAACAACCGTTCCCGAATGAGTCGTTTTAACTGTAGTACCATTTTCATTTGATTTATTATAATTAGCATCAATACCTAGTAAGCCACCACCATTAACACTAATATTAGTACCAATTGACCAGCCTTTGCTATCATATTTATCAGCTATATTAGTTGTATTTGTTCCAGCTTGTAGGGAGAGATTTCTACTTGCATCCAATTCAACAGATTCTCCTCGAATGGTTTCACCAATAGCCAGTATATCTCCTGAATCAATCGTAGTTGGTTTTGTAACTAATTTAATTCCATTATCAGATAATATATGCCCTCCTGCATACTTACTACTATCCAATCTTGATTCGCTTCTACTTTTACTAGAGCCAACACTTACATGAATATTAGCTAATCCATCTTTTTTTGCCCGTTTATTTTCTTTGAATTGCTTTTGATCCCCATTTATGTCATTTAAGTCATTATAACCTTTTGCTTTTTCATAACTTGCTTCTTTAGCTAATCTTTTTCTTTCTTTTTCTAATGCCTTTCTAGTTTTATCGGTTAATTTATTATTTTGTAGAAGACTATCAATTTCTTTTACTTTTTGTTCTTTAAGTATTCCAGACACTATTGATTTTTGTGCTTCATCTCGTACAAAATCAGGAGTAAAGTTTTTATACTCTTGAATCTTACTATAACCTTTTTTAAGTTCCTTACCAGCTTCAAGAGATTCTAAAGTTCCTAAGCGTTTATCATCACGACTATTAGCCTTACGTTGTAATCCACGTGCAGTAGTCAGCGCTGAAGCAATAGATCCACCCAAGCTAACAGTTAAACCGGATTGTTTCTCTTCATGCACCTGCTTCGATGCTACAGTGTCATGTTTACCATCAAGGGTTATATCTGAAGCACTAACTACAATATCATTTTTACCAATTATATCAGTACTAGTGAGATGTGCCTTATTATTAGCATCAATACTAATCTTTCTATTAGCAGAACCAATTAATGTATTTACATTTATTTTAGAATTTTCATCTAATGTATCAGTCACTTTTTTACTACCAATAGTAAATCCTATACCAGCGCCCATTAAGCCAGATTTTTTACTATATTGATATACATCATCACGTTGAGTTTCTTCACCTGAATCCGTACGCACGTCATTACCCGCAGATACTGATACATCTTTTGTCCCTAAAATATTAGAACCGGTTACTGAAACATTACGATTAGCTTTCACATTAATCGTATCGCCACCAATCGTTGAAGATAAAACACCTGTATGCTCATGATCTGTGCGTATAATATTAGTGGTGCGTGATAATAAACTCTTTTCTTTGTATTTTAGACCATATTCATCACGGCTATAGCTTTTCCCATTAGTGATAGTAACATCATTTCCAGCTTCAACTGATGTTAAGCCATGTTCACTATTAACAATACCATTACGGATATTTACATCATTCCCGGCATGTAAATTAACATTGCTATCACTTAAAATAGCTGTACCTAATTCTGTACGGCGGTCAGTACGATTATAATTATCACTATTAACAGTCATATCCTTTTTAGCAGATAATGCCTCTGTTGTTAAATTAATATTCTGACCAGCCTCAATACTTGCTTTCGAATTATCTCCAGTATGAACAATAGCTCCTTTAAGATTAACATCTCGTTTAGCAGTTAAAGCTAAATCACCATTTTCTGCTACCCCTATAGTACCTTGACGACCAACTACATCTTGATGTTGTAATCTATCTACCTGAGTACCTACATTAATATCACGGCCAGCATTAATATAGACTTGTTTATCACCATGAATATTACCACTATTGATTACATCTTGAGATGCCTTAATAGTCACTTTACGTCCATCTATACGACCTGTATTTTCTACATCAAGAGCTTCTAATACAATTGTATCTGCAGTCATAATGCCTTGATTTAAAATACCTGTATTAGTATTGCTAACGATGGCTTTGCCACTTATAATCCCCCCCATTGCATCCATAGATTTAGCGGACTGTTTGGCTAAATACACTTTAGGATACAAAACT
>NZ_KQ960807.1:0-2040 GCF_001553335.1 Veillonella parvula
TAAAAGCAGGGTCAGTCTCTATCAAAGCATTAGCTGTAATTTTTGGATGAATTTGATATAGTGCCTCTGTTGGTAAGGATAAACCATCTATAGTATGACTTTCTTTACCTTTGCCACCACCTAAACCATAGGGATCTAAACTATCATTAACCTTTGCAATAGTAGCTTTAGACAATGTATCTTCCGCATGCTCTTGAACTGTACCAATTGGCTTTACATTTGATTCAGTAATAGTTGGTGTCATATAAACTTCTCGATCCCAAACTCTGCGACGTTTATGTCTTATACCATGACTTTTCCGTTTTCTTTCAGTTCTACTCTCTTGAGTAGTTCCAGTAATAAAGGTCTTATCACTTAAAGAATCGGAAATATTTTCTATTCGCCCCTTAGTTTGAATCGTCCCCCCAGAAATCACCTTACTATTATCATTATGGAGAATACCTGTAGTTACAATATCACCGCCACTACTAATAACACCTGAATCATCATTAGTAACCTCTTTATGAGTTTGTTCTGTTTCAGATCGAATAATCGTAAATTTATGAACTCGATTTTCATCTTTATCCATCTCTTTATTATAAGCTTCATCTTCAGCAGTCTTAACAGGTTTCATATGCGGTGTGCCATAACCACTGGAATCATCAGCATAAGGGAATTCTGACTTATCAAAGACTTGGCCCTCTAACTTATGGTGTGGGTCAGTAACTTTTAACTTATCAGGATTTTTAGTAATACCATCTGAAACACGCTTTACACCTAATGCAACATTGTTATTTTCTACAATAGGAGAATCTATTTTTATAGCTTTTTCAGATTTAATTGTAGCCCCTGTATTATGTATCCCCTCTTTAGCTGTAAGGTCCATAGTTCCACCACTATAGATAAAACCTTTACCCGTATTATTTATTGTATCGGTATTTATATCAACGTGATTACGACCTGCAATGACACCAGACTTATGCGTATCTAATTCTTTTTTTATGGAAGTAACTTTCTCCTGTGCTTCATCATAAGTCTTTGTTAACTCTTTAATACGTTGACGATGTGCTTCTAACTCTGTTTTAGTTTTATATTTTGTGATATCAGCATTCCATTCAACATCAAGATCATTTTTAGCCTTTTCTAAATCTTTACCAGCCTTATGGTAACGCTGTTCTATTTTAGAATTTGTATGGTTTATAACTGTCTTTGTATCAATAGCTACAGTATCACCATAAATGCGTCCACCTTCATGATTATCTATGGATTTTGCTTTTATGGCCGTAGTATTTCCAGAGTTAATAAGACCACTATTATTTAGTGTTTCTTGGCTATTTACAGTCGTAGATACATCACCTTGAACCACACCATTATTGTGAATAGCAATGCTTTGACCAGCTAACGTAGTGTTGCCATTACTCGTAACACCACCATCAACTATGATTTTGCCATCACTAGTAATACTAGATGCTTGAGTAGAGCTGATTACACCTTTAACATTTACACCAAGACCAGTATTGGTACCTTTCATGGTAATAGAATTAGCATACATACCACCAATAGCAGAGACATCTAAACCAACATTTCTAGAATCACCAATTTTTTGAGTCTCTAATGTATTAGCATCTATTATATTTTTGCCAGTACGTGTTTCAATTGTATTAGCCCACACTCCGGCATTTACATTGGTTGCTTCTGTTAAAATTTGTAACGAGTTAGCCTCTTTGGCATTAAGACCGTTTCTATTAATAGCAACGGCTCCTCGCTCTACCCGATATGAGTTTAGATTTCCCGCTGAATCATATTCAGGTTTACCTGTAGTTAATACTGCTCGATCTGTATTGATAAATCCACCACCATCTACAGTAATGCCATTAGGATTTGCTATAACTACTGAAGCTTTACGACCTGCTACCTCAATAAACCCGTTCATATTAGTTGGATTGTGTGAAGTAACCTCGTTAACAATGACATTGGCAGAACCACGCATCATATTAGCATTACCAGGTACATAACCACCAAGCTTAGTATTAGACATTTGGTAAGAGTTATTAAGAATTA
>NZ_KQ960808.1:0-2040 GCF_001553335.1 Veillonella parvula
TAATTCTTAATAACTCTTACCAAATGTCTAATACCAAGCTTGGTGGATATGTTCCTGGTAATACTAATATGATGCGTGGTTCTGCCAATGTCATTGTTAACGAGGTTACTTCACACAATCCAACTAATATGAACGGGTTTATTGAGGTAGCAGGTCGTAAAGCTTCAGTAGTTATAGCAAATCCTAATGGCATTACTGTAGATGGTGGTGGATTTATCAATACAGATCGAGCAGTATTAACTACAGGTAAACCTGAATATGATTCATCAGGAAATTTAAACTCATATCGGGTGGAGCGAGGAATTGTTGCTATTAATAGAAACGGTCTTAATGCCAAAGAGGCTAACTCGTTACAAATTTTAACAGAAGCAGCGAATGTAAATGCTGGAGTCTGGGCAAATTCGATTGAAGCTCGCACTGGTAAGAATAAAATAGATGCTAATACATTAGACACACAAAAGATTAGTAATTCTAATAATATTGGCTTAGATGTCTCTGCTATTGGTGGTATGTATGCAAACTCTATTACTCTGAAAGGTACTAACACTGGTCTTGGTGTAAATGTTAAAGGTGTAATAAGTTCTACACAAGCCTCTAGTATTACTAGTGATGGTCAAATTATAGTTGATGGTGGTGTTACAAGTAATGGCAATACTATTTTAGATGGACAAAGTATAGCAATTCATTCAAATAGCGTGGTTCAAGGTGATTCCTCTACAACTGTACATAGTCAAGAAAAGGTAAACAATAATGGTCTTATCAACTCTGGAAATACTACAACTATAAATGCTAAATCTATAGATAATAATGAAGGTGGACGTATTTATGGTGATACAGTAGATATTAAAGCTAATATAGTTACAAATCATACTAATAGTGAAATAGAAGAACGCTATCATAAAGCTGGTAAAGAGCTAGAAAAGGCAAAAAATGAACTTGATGCTGAATGGAATGCTGATATATCTAAATATAAGACCAAGCTTGAGTTAGACGCACATCGTCAACGGATTAATGATTTAACAAAAGCGTATGATGATGCACAAGAGAAAGTAACTACTCTTAAAGCAGAACTAGATTCTCATAAGTCTGGTGTAATTGCGGGGCGTAATCATGTTAATATAACTTCAGATACAATAGATAATACTGGTAAAGGTCTCATTTATAGTGGTGGAACTATGGACCTTATTGCTAAAGATGGTATACATAATAAAGGGGCGACTATTAAAGCTACAAAGTCTATTAAACTAGATACTCCTACAGTAGAAAATAATAATGTTGCGTTAGGAACCAAGCGTGTTTCAGATAGTATTACTAAAAATCCAGATAAATTAAAAGTTAATGATCTAAACCATAAGTTAGAAGGACAAGTATTTGACAAGTCTGAATTCCCATATGCTGATGATACAAGCGGATATGGAACACCTCATGTAAAACCTGTTAAGACTGCTGAAGATGAAGCCTATAACAAAGAGATGGATAAGGATGAAAATCGTGTACATAAATTTACGATTATTCGAACTGAAACAGAAAATACCCATAAAGTGGTTACCATTGATGATCCGGGCTTGATTAGTAGCGGTGGTGATATTGTAACTACTGGTATTCTGCGTAATGATAATAGTAAAGTGCTTTCTGGTGGTGTTATTCAGACACAGGGGGCTATACAAAATATATCCGATGCAATTAGTGATAAGACTTTTGTTACTGGCACTACACAAGAGAGTTATACAAAGAGTGTTCACAAAAGTCATCATATTGGAAGAAAAAGACGTAGACGATGGGATCCTGAAGTCTTTATGACACCGTCGATTACTGAAGAAAATGTAAAACCAATTGGTCCTCTAAAAGAGCACGCTGAAGATAAAGTATCCAAAGCTACTATTGCAAAGGTCAATGATAGTTTAGATCCATATGGTCTGGGTGGTGGCAAAGGTAAAGCAAGTCAAACCATAGATGGTTTATCGTTACCAACAGAGGCACTATATCAAATTCATCCTGCTATTACGGCTAATGCTTTGATAGAGACTGACCCTGCTTTTA
>NZ_KQ960809.1:0-509 GCF_001553335.1 Veillonella parvula
CGTACGCCCTTAAAATCTTTACTTATTTTACATCTTCTGATGAAAATCTCTTAGATTTCATTGACATGCATTAGATACATTGTCGTTTTTTGTAGCCGTACATTTTACATGTACGTCACCATTAAGTCAGAGAATTATTTCCTATGTGCTCGGGTCAACCTACTTAGAAATTCTAAGAGATGACCTTACAAATATATAATAATTATCTTCTATGCAGTTTTCAAAGAACAAACAATTAGTAAATCACAGACTCGCTGTTAAATACTAAATGGTGGAGACGAGGAGATTCGAACTCCTGACCCCCTGCTTGCAAGGCAGGTGCTCTCCCAACTGAGCTACGCCCCCGTAATGGGTTCACTTAAGTCTCGATAATCCATTCCGAAGAATCCGTTATCTTTTATAAGCTTTTCCTATTATTTTAGCTCTTAATGTCTGTACTCTACACAAAAGTGTATTTCAAGTTATATGAGCCAACTGGTGGGCCTAGGTGGACTCGAACCACCGACCTC
>NZ_KQ960810.1:0-90868 GCF_001553335.1 Veillonella parvula
ACTTGGCTGGAGACGGCCTGGGAGGATAGGAAGCTGCTGATTAAGCAAAGGCACACCTAAGGGTGTGTCTTTTTTTGTATAGCTTCCTATCCTCCCAGGGTACCTGGTGAGCAGGGCAAGTTAAAGGTAATAAGAATAAAGCGACGACAGATTCACTGCATCAATTGTTTTTATATTGATCTTATGAGGGATTTTCTTGATAATAGCCACTTATATGTGGTATTCTCATTATGTATGTAAGTCGATGGGAGTGATTATTTTATATGTATAAATATGGCAAGAGCTGTATTAAAAAGTTGTTATATTGTATTGCAATATGTATTGCAATTTTAGCGGTTTCTATTGGGGCTATGTGGGGTCTGTCTTCAAATTATAAGTTATATGGTGTACCGGTACTTAATTATCATCAAATAAATGATGAGAAACACTCTGCTTTAACATTGCATGTGGATCAGTTTAAGGAGCAGATGGAATACCTCCATAATCATGGATATCATACAATAACATTGGATCAATTGTATGAGTATTTGCAAAATGGTACGGAGTTACCAGAGAAGCCTATAGTAATAACATTTGACGATGGTTATGTAGATAATTATGAACATGCATTGCCTATATTAAAAGCATATAATATGAAAGCTACTTTGTTCATGATTAGTGACGCAGCCAATACGCCTGGTTTTGTAAATACAGCACAAATGCGTCAAATGGAGACGGCAGGATTTGATATTCAAGGGCATACAAATCATCATAAGATACTAACTCATATGGATCCTACAGAATTGCCTGATGCCATTCTCGGTGGTAAAACATCTATGGAAAATATTTTAGGAGAACCTATCAATTATTTGGCGTATCCTGGTGGTTTTAATGATATGCTCGTTCAATATGTTACTAAACAGTCTGGGTATAAAATGGCTTTCACAGTTCAACCAGGAACAGTAAAGCCAGGGGATAATTTATATGCTCTAAATCGACTAGCTGTATTCCAAGGAGATACACCGTATTTATCTTTCTGGTTGCGCCTACATTGTGCACCGCTTATTAAGTATACATGGGCATTGCGTGATACATTACGCGATAATGGATGGCCGATATTGGCGTCTATTGTGCCTTTATTTTAGGAGGAACTATGTCTTACGAAGTTGTAGCAAGACCATTACGTGTTGCAGTATTAACTGTATCTGATACTCGTACATTAGAAACTGATAAAGGAGGCAACAAGGTTCAAGAATTTTTGGAAGCAGCAAATCATATTGTAGCAGATCGAAAAATTGTAATTGATGATTGTGAGGCTATAATAAATGCTATGACTCCATGGTGTAATGATGAGTCTATTGATGTCATTATATCTACTGGGGGAACTGGTATTGCTATGAGAGATGTTACCATCGAGGCGGTAAATAGCTTATATGAAAAGCATATTCCAGGTTTTGGTGAAATCTTTAGATATTTATCCTATACGGAGGATATTGGAACAAAAGCAATGGCATCTCGTGCAGAAGCTGGTGTTAAGAATAACACTTTGATGTTTTCTATTCCTGGCTCTGTTGGGGCCGTCACCTTAGCGATGAGCAAACTCATCATTCCTGAAATGGGCCATTTGGTGCGAGAAATTACAAAATAATATATATGGAGACTGTTCTTTTGAGAGCAGTCTTTTTATATATGATGACAATCAATATTTGATGGATATAAAAGTAGGTAATTGATCCATAAAATATGAGCATGAGAAGTAAGTGAATTAATTTATTCTGTTTAAAACAATACCATTGCAGTATTGTTTTATTTCATTTATACTAGATTTAGTAATACGTTTGTCCGAGTGCATGAGAAAGGAGACTTTATGAAGTTAAATCAGGCCACGGATTATGCATTTCGCATGGTCTTGCATATGGCGCTACTACCTTCGGGCTCGAAGATAACTGGTGCTGTATTGGCTGAGCAAGAGTTGATTCCAGAACGCTTTTTGCTCAAGATTATGCGTAGTCTCATTGCAGCAGGAATTATGAAATCTTTCCGAGGTGTAGATGGCGGGTTTGCCCTGAATCGAAGCCCTCAAGAGATTTCGTTGCTTGATGTAATTAGAGCAGTAGAAGGGGATGCGTATTTACAACGTTGTTTATATGATGTAGGTTCTTGCTCTAAGTCTTGTAAGGGACATTGCGCTATAAATGAAGCAATGGGCGTGATTCAGCATCAATTGATTAATCAGTTGGAAGCGGTTAATTTTAAGACCCTTGCCCAAAGAGAACAGTTGATTGGTGCTGAGGCTTGAGCTTTTTTACAGTCGCAATGATGCAAGGTTTTTTGTAAAAGCTCGTCAAGTGATGTTAGTATTTTATTCTAAGGAGGAAAACACATGTTTGAAGCTGTAGATTTAGCCCGATTGCAATTCGCGCTAACATCTATCTATCACTGGTTATTTGTGCCGTTCACACTAGGCATGACAGTGATTGTTGCTGCTTTAGAGTGGACCTATGTGTCAACTGGTAAAGAAGTATACAAAAAAATGGCTAAGTTCTGGGGCAAATTGTTCCTAATTAACTTTGCCATGGGTGTGGTGACTGGTATTGTTCAGGAATTCCATTTCGGTATGAACTGGGCAGAATATTCTCGTTTTATGGGTGACATTTTTGGTGCCCCATTGGCCCTTGAAGCATTAATGGCATTTTTCTTGGAATCTACATTCATGGGCGTTTGGATTTTCGGTTGGGACCGCTTACACAAATGTGTTCACGCCCTTGTAGCTACATTTGTAGCGTTAGGTACTAACTTATCTGCGTTCTGGATTCTCGTAGCAAACTCCTTTATGCAACATCCTGTAGGCTTTGTATTACGCAATGGCCGTGCAGAGATGGAAAATTTCCTGACCATCGTTCAAAATGGCTATGTACCTGGACAATTTTTCCATATCGTATTGAATGGTTTATTAACAGCTGGTGTAATTATTATGGCAATCAGTGCATGGCACTTATTGCGTAATAATGCGACAGAGTTCTACCGCCGCTCCGCTAAATGGGGCATGGTTATCGCCCTTGTATTTGGTACTTTAGGTGCATTAGCTGGTCATCATCAAGGTCAATACATCACAAAAGTACAACCTATGAAAATGGCTGCTATGGAAGCGTTGTGGGAAACACAAGATCCAGCGCCATTCTCTTTGGTAGCTAATATTGATACTAAAGCACAAAAGAATACAGGTGCTCTTGAAATTCCTGGTGGTTTATCCTTCTTGACTCAAAACTCCTTTACGTCTGGTAAGGTAGAAGGTATCAAAGACCTTCAAGCAAAATCGGAGGCTCAATATGGCCCTGG
Organism: Veillonella parvula; assembly: GCF_001553335.1. Classification (GTDB taxonomy): domain Bacteria; phylum Bacillota; class Negativicutes; order Veillonellales; family Veillonellaceae; genus Veillonella; species Veillonella parvula_S. The sequence goes on from NZ_KQ960810.1 coordinate 3,319, forward strand.
CAACTATATTCCAGATGTTCCAGCAATCTTCTGGACATTCCGTGTCATGATAGCATCCGGTTCTCTTATGTTACTTGTTGCCTTTGTAGGTCTTATCCTAAATGCAAAAGACAAGCTTGTTGAAAATCGTACATTCTTAAAAATTATGTTCTGGATGTTGCCATTGCCATTCATCGCTCACTCCACTGGTTGGTTTGTAGCGGAAGCAGGTCGTCAACCATGGCTTGTATATGGTTTGCAATTGACTGCAGATGGTGCGTCTAAATCCGTAACGGCTCCAGAAATTATGACTACAATCATCGGCTTTACACTTGTGTATATCGTGGCTGCTATCGCGGCTATCTACCTTGCTGTAGAACACATTAAAAAAGGTCCAGATGGAAATCCATCTCATGATGTAGTTGAAAAAGAGGAGGCAAGATTATGGAATTAATTTTTAATAACCTTGAAGTGGTATGGTTTATCTTAATTACTGTACTATTCGCTGGCTTCTTCTTATTAGAAGGTTTTGACTATGGTACTGGTATTTTGTTACCATTCATTGGTAAAACTGACGTTGAACGTCGACAAATGATCAATGCCTTAGGTCCTGTGTGGGATGGTAATGAAGTTTGGATGATTACTGCCGGAGGGGCATTATTCGCATCCTTCCCTCACGTGTATGCTACATTATTTAGTGGATTCTACTTGGCTCTATTCTTGATGCTTGCAGCTCTTATTATTCGTGGTGTATCCTTTGAATTCCGTTCTAAGAGCCCTAATTTGTTATGGCGTAAAACATTCGACTACTGCATCTTCTTTGGTTCCTTGATTCCTGCACTATTGTGGGGTGTTACAGTAGGTAACTTGATTCAAGGTACTCCAATTGATGCAAGTATGACATATGTTGGTACTTTTTCTGATTTATTAAGTCCATACACCATACTTTGTGGTATTGCGTTCATTTTGGTATTTACATACCATGGTGGTTTATTTACTTCTATTAAAACAGCTGGTGCTGTTTCTGAGCGCGCTCGTGCGGCATCCTTGGTAGTAGGTGTTCCTACAGCTATCGGTGCATTGGCATTGGTAGGTGCAACTTACGTGTATACAGATTTGTTTAATTCTGTATTAGCTATAGTTTGCTTTGCATTAGCTATCGTGTCCTTCCTCATTTCTTGGGGTGCAGCACGCACTCGAAATACAAAATGGGGTTTCTTATTCAGTTGTTTATCTGTTATTTCTGTAACAGCTGCATACTTTGCGGGTTTGTTCCCTCGCATCATGGTTTCTTCTTTGAATCCTGAGTGGAGCTTGACTATTACTAATGCAGCTAACTCTACTTATACGTTGACTTTGATGACTTGTGTAGCCTTCGTATTTGTGCCAATTATTTTGGTTTACCAATCTTGGGTATATTGGACATTCCGTCATCGTGTAACAGAAAAAGATTTACACTATTAATAGCATAGCTTTACAACTTATGTAAGTTGTAAAAATTAGGTCTTAATGTGAGGCGTGCCGTAGCGGCACGTCTCTTTTTTATGGTAAGATGAATATAATATTGATAAATTTAGATTCACTTGGACTCTTGTGGGCTTAGTAATAGGGATTTAAATTTGTTTGAGTTTATATATTTAAATAGATTTACCGTAGAGGATAGTATGATACAGCGTACCGCATTTAAAGCGCTGCTAGAACATAAAGGACAGCTTGTGCTACTCGGCTTAACCTGTTTAGTAGAAAGTCTGTCCATTGTTGGGCAAGCCTGGTTCTTTGGAACCTTAATAAATAATCTTATATTTTTGGAGCATACACTAGCTGACGAAACGAACACCATTATTTATTTGTTTATTGCTATTATTGTGAGATTGGTGGCTCATTACGTTCAAGAGGCGGTAGCAAATCATTTGGGAAGTGCTGTAAAAGCATCCTTTAGAGAACGCTCTTTGGCGCATATGTTTAAGCTCGGTGTACAGCATAAGGAACGTCATGGCGATGTCATCCATATGCTTACCGATGGTTTAGAACAAGTAGATGCTTACATAGCACGTTACATTCCGCAGATTTTATATGCTATTATGATTCCTCTTATTATGGGGATTGCCATTGTAAATACATTGCCAATAATTGGTATTATTTTGATTGTTACGGTGCCTTTAATTCCATTTTTTATGATCTTGATTGGGAAGCAAGCTGATCGATTAAATAAGGAACAATGGGAACGTATGAGCTTCCTATCGGGGCATTTTTTAGATGTACTACAAGGGATTACTACGCTAAAGCTCTTTGGCCGTGCAAAGGATCAAATTAAGGTTATTGATCGATTATCTCAAGAGTTTAAAGATTCCACTTTACGCGTGTTGCGCGTAGCCTTTTTATCTGCATTAGTACTTGAATTAGTGAGTACAATTAGTACTGCTCTGATTGCGGTATATTTAGGTCTAACCTTATTAGATGGTGAAGTCACATTCTTTTCAGCCTTCTTTATTTTGTTGTTAGCGCCGGAGTTCTATACTCCATTTAGACAATTGGGGGCAGCTTTCCACACAGGGATGGCAGGGAAAACATCTATTCTGAAGTATGAAGAATTCATGCAGCGTCCACCTTCTTTACCAGTAGGTGGTGAGTCTAAACTTGATAAGCCTATACAGGAAATTGCAATTAAAGATTTAACTTTCACCTATAAAAATAGTGAGAATGGGGTACACCACATTACGCTGCAGGCTGAACGTAATGCACCTATTATGCTCGTTGGTGAAAGCGGAGCTGGTAAATCTACTATGGCCCATATTGTTGGAGGGTTTTTACAGGCTCCGAAAGGAACAGTTACTATCGATGGCATTGATATATGTGATTTAGATATCAACTGGTGGCGTCAGCAAATTATCTATGTATCTCAACATCCACATATTATGAAAGGGTCCTTGCGAGAGGTCTTATCCTTTGGTATGGATGTAAGTGATGCAGAGATTCTTGATGCGTGCAAAGAAGTTCAGCTATTAGATGTTATTAATCGAGAACAAGATGGGCTTGATGCGGTTATTGGTGAAGGTGGGTTAGGTCTTAGTGGCGGCGAGCGGCAACGTATTGCTTTAGCTCGTGCATTCCTCCGGAAGGGTCAGGTATTGATTCTTGATGAAGTGACAGCACATCTAGATGTAAAAACAGAAGCCATTATAAGTACGGCTATTCAGCGTTTGATGGAAAATAAGATTGTCATCATTATTGGGCATCGATTACAAACTATGCATTGGGCATCTAAACTATATGTCTTGAAAAATGGATCAATTATTCAAGAAGGTTCTTATCATGACCTACTTCAAGAAGCGGGTTATTTTAAAGACCTTGTTACATCTGGCTTAGGGCAATTATCAGCAACTCTTGAAGAACCATTGTATATTGGAAAACAATTTGATTCAGAGAATACATTGGTCGTAGATAAACCTATCAATGGCACAGAGCATTTTGTTAAATCTGTTAAATATACTGAGACTTTTAAAGATAATGCAAAAGGTTCTAATATGAGCTTACAAGGTTGGAAGTTGTTGTTTTCTGTATTGAGTCCCGCTAAGTGGTCATTAGTATTGGCCTTGCTATTTACATTCTTAACAGTGTTTATGAATGTGGGGCTTTTGACAGTATCCTCTTGGCTATTGGCATCTGCCGCACTGCAACCAGGACTTACTTATTTAAGTCTTGCAATCGTAGGAGTTCGATTCTTCGGTGTTAGTCGTGCTGTATGTCGTTATTTTGAGCGCTATACATCTCATCGCATGGCATTCCAAGGACTCTATGGCTTGCGCTTGTGGTTTTATGCTCATTTGGAACCATTGGCACCTGCTATACTCAAACGGTTTGGGGCAGGTGATATGTTGGGACGCATCATGGGGGATATAGAGGTATTACAATTCTTCTACTTGCGCACTTTGATTCCACCCGTAGCAGCCGTTGCCTTGACTATATTGATTGCATATGGAGTTTCTACAATTGACAATAGTTTGATTATACCTATTCTTTTGTCGGCCTTCGTATTAGGTGTAATAGTACCTTTGGTTGTTTATTTGTATAATAAAGAATCTTTACGTAGGATTGGGCCTCAACAAGGCGATTATAAAGCGCTTTTAAGTGATACTATGGATAGTCTGGAAGATGTGATTAGTTATGGCAACGAAGACATGGTATATAAGCGTATTCAGCATATGATGCGCAATGTAGATGCTCAAAAAGGTACTATTGAGCGGGGCATGAATATGGGTAATACACTATTCATAGGCGGCGTTCAGTTAACTGTAGTTATTGTAGCTATTATGACCTCTAATGCGTTAACAGGTGCTTGGGCTAGTGTTATGGTAGCGGTGGCTGCCATTGGTACACAGGCTTGGTTTGAAGCGTTACAACCTATGATTGCTGCTGTTCATCATGGTGCAGAAAGTAAAGTTGCCACAAGTCGTCTCATGGCTCTCAGTAATGAACCGATATCTATTGTAGAACCTATATCACCAAAATCATTTAACCCTAATGATGATATTATTTTTACAGATGTATCCTTTGGGTATGATGAATATCGCCATATTTATGAGAATCTCAGACTACATATTCAGCAAGGGAAATCCATTGCTATCGTTGGTGCTAGTGGGTCTGGCAAGACGACATTATTTAATATGCTTGAGAGGTTATATGATTATGGTGGATCCATTCGTATAGGCTCGGTGGAGTTGAAAGATATTTCAATTGATACTTGGCGTAATGCATTGGGGACTATAACTCAAGATACGTATATTTTTAATGCTTCCTTTAAGGATAATATACGCCTTGCAAGACCTGAAGCTTCTATGGCGGATTTAGATCAAGCCATTAACCGTGCATCATTGCGATCGGTAGTTGAAAAATTACCAGAAGGTATGAATACGATTGTAGGGAGTGGAGGGCAAGGTTTGAGTGGTGGTGAACGTCAAAGAGTTGCATTAGCTAGATTGTTCTTGCGCAATCCTAAAATCGTTTTATTAGATGAACCTTTAGAAGGCTTGGATCAAGTAACAAGAAAAGCTTTACATCGTGACTTGATGCATTATGTAGAGGGTAGGACATGTCTATATATTACGCATCAATTGGAAGGTTTAGAACAAATGGACCGGATTTTATTTATGGATAAAGGGCAAATTGTTGAAGATGGAACGTATGAAGAGCTAATGGCGCTTAAAGGTCGTTTCTATGAATACTGTTATTTATCCATGGCAAGTATTCAATAAAACTAAATATCATTTAAAGTATCTATTATTAATGCTTAATTATAGATTTGGACAATGTTTAATATTACGTTGCAATTTAAGATCTATTATGAATATTAAATTATAATATGACTAATGTTTAACTACATTAATAAGGCCCCTTTTACTATGCAAAAAGGGGCTTTAATTATATTTATATTTAATAGTATATGTAGTATACTTTTATCGATAAATCATGCAATATATGGTATAATTTTTGTGTTAAGAGCTATTATTTCACCCTTGGAGGGGTTATGACTAAAATCTTCACCAAATTACGAGCTTTGGTGGATGAAGCATTATCTGATCGAGATGCGGTGGTGGATAAGGCGCCCGTATTAGAAAAAGCACCTTTAGAACAAGATTTGTTTGACCATCGCTTATTATATATAGAAGAAGATATGGTTAATCGCATGTTGCGTGCCGCTCTTCGTAATCATTGGTTCTTTTATGCTGTAACATTTGAATTTGAACCAAACAATCAAATATTCCTATCCATTATTACAAAATGGGGGAATGTGATTAATGTGGAATTCACCTTAGAGGATTTATGGTTCGATGATTATTCATCATCCTTTGCCATTCGTTTAGATACAAATAATATAGATACAGGTGGGTTTATTTTGAACTCTATTTTACACTTGTTGGGTAACTGGTGTCTAAGTCTCTTCGGTATTTTCTTTAACCCTATTGCATTAGGTGAAAAAGGATCTACTGTACGCTTTGAGAAGAAGGGTATAATTCAGTTTGACTTATTACCTAATACACAAGTGAAGAAATTCATACCCATGCCTGAGCGCCATATTGGTAGTAATGGACCCGTTCTCTTGGGTAACCCGCGTACCAGTCAATCTGTGTTACAGTTGGATTACTATGCATTCCATGATCCTGTAGATACTTTTACAGTACCTGATGTGCCAACTCGTACTAGCTGGCTTCGTTCTATCGATATTGCAGCAGTCCTTTTATTGCCAATAGGTGTATGGATTACATTTATTATCTTGCATCACTACTTACCAACAGAAACATTGGAATTTTCATTCTCTACATACTTTTTAATTTCCTTAGGGATTTTTATCATTTCCTTCTTAGTTATGAATATTCCTCGGTATTTGTACATGTATTTTGATTCTCGCAAACAGTGGCAAAGTGCATTTGTACATAACAATATTAAAATTCAAATGCGTAAACTACACCGACGCATCTTCATGCAACAAGCTACATTGACAGCTGATTGTGATGAGTATACTGCTAATGAAAGCCAAGAGCGAATTAAACACCTTTTGTTGCAAATTCGAGATAAACGATTCCTTGCAAATCGACTTAAAATTGCAGATGATGATAGAGCGCGTAAACAAAAGGTTAAGTTTATTATTGCATATATAGGTTGTACTTTGATTGAGTTGATGTTGTTAATGAACTAATGTTGTAAAAACAGAAGACATAATAAAAACGTATCTCTTTGATATGTACTCTCTTTACTGGTTGTCCAGTAAAGAAGGTATATATTACTTATAGAGATACGTTTTTTATTGTAGGGTGTTAATTTTTAATTATCGCTTTTTGCGTCGCTTACGAACTGTTTTTCGACCTTCTTGTTTTTTGTTAGATATAGGAGTCTGTATTGGTTCATAAACTGTCCGATTTACAGTCATAAATGGAGGGTTGCCATATTGATTAGGCTCAGGTTGTCCTGGCAATACCCAGAATAGGAAGCCGATGAGCCATATAAAAAGCTCTAGCATGTAATTGAATGGAGATACGGCAGAGTAGGTATTGATGAAAATCATGATTACCGACCAGAGGATTCCTGCCCATGCATTGAAGCCGATGTCGTGAATACGACGGCCAAATAAGACACAAGATAAAGGAAAGAGGGTTGCCAATAAGAGCCAAATAATGACCCTAGTCAACCAATATGCTGGTAGTGATACAACAAAATCTAAGAATATGTTATCGATGTAGTGGACAATATGAAATAAAATCATTAAAGCGATGAAGCATATGATAAATTGTAGTCGATTTAACCGTCCCGTTAAGTTAAAAATCGATAAACCCATGCGACGTCCTTGGAATGCAATGAGCAAACCGATGGTACATATGAGCAGTGTTCGTAATACAACATAAAGTAAATCCATAAGTTCCCCTTTATTTATAGCTTATAGTTGAGTTAATTCTGGCAAAACTAACTCAAATGCGACTCCATGTTTTAGTGATTGTACTGTATCTAATGTTGCTTGAATCGCTTTGGTAGTAAAATTCATTGCCAGTTCTGCCGCATCATAAGGAGAATATCCCCTCATTACCGCACCAGATAATACAGCAGTAAAAATATCTCCTGTACCTGTAGCTTTTACAGGAACCAGAGGTATAGAGTATGTTTTTAAAAAGTCTGTAGGTCCATCATAGACCGCAATAACAGCATGTGTTTTCGATGGGACGCTGGTCATGATAACCATTTCAGGGCCCATGTGATGTAATTGTTTACATCGCTCACGTAATTCATCTTCGCTAATAGGATTTGTTGAGAATGGAATATCTAATAAGAAGCATGCCTCAGTATAGTTTGGCTTTACGATGTGGGCCTTAGATACAAGTTGGCGCATAGCTACAACCATATCAGGAGTATAAATGGAATAGAGGCGACCATCATCGGCCATTGCGGGATCGACGATAACCATCTGACCATTAGAGGCAAATCGATCGATTGCTTCTTCAACGAGGTGAATTTGTTCTGGTGATGCCAAGAATCCACTTACGATAGCGTGAAAGTCAATTTCGTTTTTATCCCAGCAGTCCATAAAATCTCTCATATGAGCAGATAAATCAACGAATTCATAGTGTGGATACTCTAAGTGATTGCTTAGTACCGCTGTCGCCAAAGGAACCGCCTGACAGCGCATGGCACTGATGATAGGAATCATAACAGTAAGGGCACAGCGTCCGATAGAGCTCATGTCTTGAATTGTTAAAACTCTAGGTACTGCTACCATAGACACCTCCAAATAATCATATATTTTATTGTACGTTATGTGAGCCTTTCTGTAAATGTAATGATGTTAATCATGAAATTAACTTCATAATGTAGTATAATAAAACGAATAAACTTTTTATGGAGGAAAGTGACAATGACGAGGTATGTATTTCGACGCCTAGGTGGCGCAATCATAATCTTATGGGTCATCATTACCGTAACATTTGCATTAATGCATGCGATACCTGGTGGGCCTTTTACAACAGAAAAGAAATTACCGCCTCAGGTGAAAGCAAGTATCGAGGCTAAATATCATCTCGATGATCCTGTATGGAAACAGTATGGAGATTATTTAGGTGGCGTCATTACAGGTGACTTGGGCCCATCATTTAAATATGAAGGCCGTAGTGTAAACGATATAATTGGTGATGCATTCCCAATTTCCGCACAGCTTGGCTTATTATCTTTAATGGTAGCTATAGTTGGTGGTATTACAGCTGGTGCGATTAGTGCCATGAGACCTAATAGCATTGTAGATTATGCGGTAACTGTATTATCTACAATAGGGATTTCGGTACCAACATTTATTATCGGTGCTGTTCTTGTGTACATAGTAGGCTTTGAATTGGGATGGTTCCCGGTAGCCTTATGGCGTGGCCCATCTTACATGGTGTTACCTGTGTTGACATTAGCAGCGCAACCGATGGCATTTATTGCTCGCTTAACGCGCAGTGGTTTACTTGACGTGTATCAACAAGAATACATTCGTACAGCTCGCGCAAAAGGTCTAGGTTCTTGGACCATTTTGACACGTCATGCCCTTGGCAATGCAATTTTGCCAGTTATTACGTACTTAGGTCCATTGGCAGCTAGTTTGTTAACAGGCAGCTTTATCGTAGAAACAATTTTTGCGATTCCTGGTCTAGGTCAGTATTTTGTAACATCTATTTATAACCGAGACTATACGGTTATTCTTGGTATTACGATTTTCTATAGTGCGCTTGTAGTATTTCTTAATATTTTGGTGGACATGATTTATCCATTAATCGATCCACGAGTTACAACGGAGGAGGGGACAGATGAATAAGGAAGACTTTTTACCTATTGAACGAGCCCCTCAAGAAGAGATTACTAGCTTTATAAAACGTCCTAGTAAATGGGAACGATTTAAGGTAAATCGTTTAGCTGTAGTTGGTGCAACCATCATTATTGTGATGATGGTGCTTGCTATTCTAGGTCCACTTATTTCACCTTATACCTATGCGGACCAATCCTTAATTGATGCGAACCAAAGTCCAAGCTTTAGCCATTGGTTTGGTACGGATACATTGGGCCGTGATATCTATACGCGTGTTATGTATGGCGCTCGTATTTCTTTAACCATTGGTTTTGTAGCAGCTTTTATTAATCTTGTGATTGGCGTTGCCTATGGCGGCATTGCGGGTTATATAGGTGGCAAGGTAGACCGTATCATGATGGGGATCGTAGATGTTTTGTATGGTATTCCACTTTTACTATACGTAATCTTATTGATGGTTGTACTTGGACCTGGGCTAACCTCTATATTTGTAGCGTTGGGGATTGCGTATTGGCTTAATATGGCCCGTATCGTACGCAGTCAAATTTTGAAAGTTAAAAACGAAGAATACATCATTGCAGCAGAAGCTATGGGTATTCCTAAGCATCGAATTTTATTGCGTCATATTTTACCAAACTGTGTAGGACCGATCATTATTACTTTAACATTGGCCATTCCTGAGGCTATTTTTACAGAGGCATTTCTTAGTTTTATCGGCTTAGGTGTAAATGCACCTATGGCGAGCTGGGGCGTACTAGCTTCTGAAGGTATTAGTAGCATGCGCTCTTATCCGTTCCAATTGATTTTCCCAGCTGTTGCTATTAGTATTACCATGCTTGGTTTCGCATTTTTTGGCGACGGTTTACGTAATGTATTAGATCCTAAGGAAGGAGATAGATAATGAATAATGCTATTGTTGATGTACGTAATGTATCTATTACCATCAATACCTTCCAAGGTCCGTTGCGAGTTATTCGCAATCAAGATATTTCTTTATACCCTGGTGAGATTTTAGGTATAGTCGGGGAATCTGGGTGTGGTAAATCCGTTTTAGTTAACTCTTTAATGGGCTTATTGCCATATGGTAAAACTAAAATTAAAGCGGATACATTCATGATTGATGGGCATGATTGTTTAGAATTTACTGAAGATGATTGGAATGAACTTCGTGGTACGACGGTTGCCATGGTGTTCCAAGATCCTATGACCTCCTTGAATCCTATCATGACCATTGGAGAGCAAATGTATGAGGTTATCCATCGTACAAATGCGTATGGTGAAGATTACGATGAAAGGGCCATTGCCATCGATTTATTGAAGAAGATGGGGCTGTCTACACCAGAACGACGGTTATCTCAATATCCTCATGAGTTGAGTGGCGGTATGCGCCAACGCGTATGTATTGCTATGGCAGTGGCCGGTCGTCCTAAGATTTTGATTTGTGATGAGCCTACAACAGCTCTTGATATTACTACTGAGGCACAAATTTTGCGCCTTATGCAAACATTAGCCGTGGAGGCTGGCATAGGGATTATCTTTATCTCTCATAACCTACGTGTTATTGCTCAAATTTGTGATCGGGTTATGGTTATGTACGCAGGTAAATGTGTTGAGTCTGCTACAGTAGATGGTATTTTTAGCGAGCCTCGTCACCCATATACTTTGGGGCTGTTACTTGCATTGCCTCAAGGTAAATGGCACGGCGAATTGAAGGCCGTTGAAGGTCAACCACCTGATCTATTTGATTTACCTCGTGGATGCGCATTTAATCCTCGTTGTAAATGGGCTATGCGAATCTGCGGTAGTCGGGTTCCGATGGTTACAAATGTTGGTGAAAGTCACCAGTTTACATGTTGGTTAGCTAAGTTGGAGGGACTTTAATGAGTTACGTATGGGAGACTGACAATCTCGTTAAAGAGTTCACCCTGTCAGGCGGCTTATTTAAGCCAAAACAAACGGTACACGCCGTACAAGGCGTGAGTCTATATCAATCACCAGGGGAAACCCTAGGTATCGTAGGTGAATCTGGATGTGGTAAATCTACATTTGGTTACACTTTGATGGGTTTATATCAAGCTACATCTGGTTCTATTTATATGAATGGTCGACATATCAACCCTTATGTGGATAGAGAGTCTGTTCACCCGGTGATGCAAATGGTATTTCAAAATCCTTATGCATCCCTTAATCCGCGGCTTACGGTTAATGCGATTTTAGAGGAGCCTTTAGAACTGGATCCAAAGTATACACCTCGAGATCGCGTGATTCGTGTAAAAGAGGTGCTTGACCAAGTTGGCTTAAATATGTCATTTGGTGAGCGTTATGCTCATGAACTATCTGGTGGGCAACGTCAACGTATCGGCATTGCACGGGCTCTTATTATGGAGCCTCAATGTATCATCTGTGATGAGCCGATTTCTGCGTTAGATGTATCTATCCAAGTGCAAATTATGACATTACTAGAACGGTTACAAGAACAACATGGTATTTCGTACCTCTTTATTTCTCATGATTTAAATATGGTGCGCTACATTAGTCATCGCATGGTTGTTATGTATTTAGGTGCCGTCATGGAAGAAGGTCCTGCATTGGACTTATATGAATTCCCTCAGCATCCGTATACCCGTGCATTGACGGCCTTAAATGGTCCAGTTATGCCACATGCACCAATTGGGGCACCGCTTAAAGGGGATCCACCAAATCCATTAGACCCACCAAAAGGGTGTCTGTTTAGTGGTCGATGTCCAGAAGCGGAAGGTCGTTGTTTTACAGAACGTCCGCCACTTCGAGATTGGGCAGATCGCCGCATCGCATGCTGGCACATATAATGGGAGAATAGTATGGAAAAACTAATTGTTGGCAAGTCCTTGGAACATCAACTAGATACAGTCATTAAAGAATTGGCACCAGCAGGGAATATATCTTATGCGGTGCTACAATTCGATGATGAAGAGGAACCAACACTCATCGCAGCTAGAGGTGAAAATACTGTACATTCTAGTGCGAGTTTAATTAAGGTACTTATCATGGAATATGTCTTTCATTTAGCTCGTACGGAGCAATTGGACATTAATGATACAGTTCCTTTATCTAGAACTCCACGCGTTGAAGGTGGCGGCGCACTACAAGAGTTAGTTGGTAAACATAGTTTTACATATCTTGAGTTATGCCGTCTTATGATGGTTCTTAGTGATAATATCGCAACAAATCTACTCATCACAGTGCTCGGCATGGAAAATATCAATGCTCGTGCAGAAAAGCTTGGTGTGGATGAGATGGAGCTTAATCGCATGATGATGGACTTTAACGCCCTAGCTGAAGGTCGTGATAATCACATTACAGCTATGTCGTTAGCTCGTTTGTATAAACACATTTTTGAATGTCGTGATAGAGATGCTTATGGCAGAGAAATGTGGAATATCTTAGGTCGCCAACAATTCCGTGATATCTTACCATTTTACTGGGGAGAAGGCATACGCTTTCACCATAAAACAGGATCCCTTGATCGTGTAGAACATGATGGGGGTGTAATAGAAACATTTAGGGGTCATTTTTGTTTTATCCTTTTAATGAGCGATATCGATAATGACCGAGGTAAAGAGTTAGGCGCTCAAGTTGGGCGCATCATGAAAGAATTTGTAGAGGAAGCATTGCCATGATGGATAAACGAAACTTGTTAAAACTCATGGTCCTCGCTCTAGGGGTGAGCGTACTCTTATTCGTATTTGGGTACCCTCGTGGTGTTCAACCAATCGATGAACACACAATCCGCTATGTTATTGAGCAGGAACCATCCACATTGGATCCCGCAAAGTCTACTACCTCTCCGGAGGCTACGGTTCAACTTCAATTATTCGATGGTCTAGTTCGTTTGAATGATGAAAGTGAACCTGAAGCAGCACTTGCTAAAAATTGGGACATCTCCGATGATGGTCGTGAGTATACCTTCCATTTACGACCTAATTTAAAATGGTCCAATGGAGAGCCTTTGACGGCTTATGACTTTGAATACGCTTGGAAGCGCGTATTAGACCCTGAAGTCCATGCGGATAATGCATATATGTTATATGTATTGGAAAATGGTGAAGCTTTTAATACGGGTAAAGCTGCAGCTGAAGATGTTGGGGTTAAAGCTATTGATGAGGATACATTGGTAGTTACCTTAGAAAATCCAACGGCTTATTTCTTGAAATTATTAGCGTCTCATAGCTATTATCCAGTGAGTAAAAAAGCAGTAGAAGCTCACGAAAACTGGGCGGCTAATGCGGAAACAATAGTATCTAATGGTCCATATCGTTTACTTTCTTGGAAGCATAATGGGGAAATGGATTTCATTAAGAATCCAAACTATTGGGATGCAGAATCTGTGAAGACAGAGAAAATGAATTGGCCTATTAGTGAGTCTCAAAGTACACGCCTTACCTTAGTTGAAGGTGGCGAAGCTGATATGACGGTTGAGCCTCCTGTAGCGGATCAAAAACGTCTAGAAGAAGCCGGCCTATTACATATTGGACCTATGCTTGGTAACTATTATTACGTATTCAATGTTAAAGCAGAACCTTTCACAGATCCAGATGTGCGTAAAGCCTTTTCTATGGTTATCAACCGTGCTAATATTGTTAATAATATTGTTAGAGGCGGTAAAGAACCAGCTTATGCATTCGTACCATATGGTATGCTTGAAAGTAATGGTCGTGAAGACTTCCGTGAAGCTGGTAGCTATCTCGTATACGAAGATGTAGAGCAAGCCAAGGAAATCCTGAAAAAGGCTGGCTATGGTAAGAATCGTCCATTGCCGCAAATTACGATTTTGTATAATACAAGTGAATTACATAAAGCTATTGCAGAAGCGATTCAAGATGCATGGATAAATGCATTTGGCGCAGATGTACGCTTACAAAATCAAGAGACAAAGGTATTCTTGGCAGACCGTGAAGCTGGCAAGTACCAAGTAGCTCGCGCTTCTTGGGTTGCCGATTATAGCGATCCACAAAACTTTTTAGAGGTATTCTCTGCTGAAGATAACGATGGTCAGTATCATAGTGATGAGTATAATGAGTTGATTGCACGTATTCGTACAACTCCAAATGGGGCGGCTCGTGATGCGTTGATGCATGAAGCAGAAAAGATGATTTTTGATGAATCTCTTGTTATGCCGTTGTACTTTACAACACAACCATATGTGACAAATGGAACAATTCAAAATTATTTCTGGACCACATTGGGACTTGTTGACTTTAAAAAAGCATACAAATAAGATACACTTAAGACGTACACCTTGTGTACGTCTTTTGTTGTATGGGAATATTAATATATTAGTCTTTTGTTGCATGGGATTATTAATATATTATAAGTTAACAGGTATTTTCTGAGGATATATGGACTGGATTGAACCAAAACGTTTGGCACCGGGGATGACCATAGGTATTATGGCACCTGCTAGTGCTAGCGATGAAGATTTACATAGAATAGAACAAATTTGTAAGGCTAAAGGCTATAAGGTGCTTGTAGGAGAAAGTGCAAGGAGAAAGGGGCTATATGGAGGCACACCTGAGGAGCAAGCCGTAGAATTTCAATACATGATGACTGCGGCTCCTTGTGATACGGTTCTTGCCTTGCGCGGTGGTTATGGCACGATGCGCTATTTAGATTTATTAGATTATAAAGCGATTCGTAAGTATCGGAAGGCTTTTGTTGGATATAGTGATTGTACAGCACTTCATATGGCTATTAATCGATATAGCCGCCTCATTACTTATCATGGACCTATGGGGGTAGATTTTAAATTAGACCGTAAGTCAGATATTGATACGCTATTTAATGCTTTAGAAGGCAAATTAAAAGTTATAGAACCCTTGCCAGAGCCTCCCCGAGGTGCGATTGGCACAGAACTCGGTGAGGGTATTTTACGAGGTGGTAATATGACGATGTTATCCATGTTATCGGGAACGCCTTATTTTTTAGAGAATGAATCATGGGAAGATACCTTACTATTTATTGAAGATGTCGGGGAGGCTCCTTATAAGCTGGATCGCATGTTACAACAATTTCGACTCAGCGGTTTGTTGAGCGGTATTAAAGGCTTAGTCATTGGTACCTTTACAGATTGTGAAGGAGATGAAGATGAGCGTGATTACGATTTAGGTTATGAAGCATTGCGCTATATGGAGGAAAATAGAAATCCAAAATTACCAGATCCTTTTGTATGCTATGTGCCAACGGGACATGGGTCGCCACATCAAACATTACCGCTAGGAGCGACGATTAGCTTTAGATATATTTCTAATACCATCATCGTTCATCCTTATACGAAATAGTTAAGAGCTTTTGGATGAACGATTTTACTTAATAGACAAATAGATATTAGATAAAAATAGTAGTTACCGTGATATTAGGTAATAAAATAATAGGTAATAAGATATTAGATAATAACAAGGGGAGTTATGACACTACAAGAACGAGAGGCTTGCGCCTGTGCCATCATAGATAGTATGGCACGGGAATTGCGTGCAGTTTCCATATATTTACATGATAATCCTGAATTGGGCTTGAATGAGCATAAAGCAGTACAGGTAATTCACCAATTCTTAGAAACACATAATTTTATATCTCATGTAAGTCTAACTAATCGGCCAGAGTTACAAACAGCGTTACGGGGCGACTATAACGGTACTGCACGGCATAAAATAGCCTTCTTAGGTGAATATGATGCGCTACCGGAACTAGGCCACGGCTGTGGTCATAACCTTATTGCTATGATGAGTTTAGGTGCTGCTGTTGCTTTTAGTCAAAGTGCACCACAGGATTGGGGTACAACATTCTTTGGGTGCCCTGCAGAGGAAACTATCGGTGGTAAGGTATATATGGCAGAAGCCGGTCTTTTTAAAGGCTATGAGGCAGCACTTATCATTCATCCAGGTGGAGAAAATGAGGTAGGAGGTACATCCTTGGCGACACATCCTCTAGAGGTTACGTTCCATGGACGTTCTTGTCATATTGCATCTTTAACAGATTCAGGAATCAATGCCCTAGATTGTGCGGTAGACTTATATCAAAGGGTAAAAGATTTAAAAAAGACCTTTCCTAAAGGTGCTATTGTAGGTGCCATCTTTACAGAGGCAGGTACGGCACCAAATGTGGTTACACCAAAGGCTACGATTCGTATGACTGTTCGTGGTAGTACAGTGGATGATTTAGAAGGTATTATTTTGCCGGCTATTAAAGAGGCAGCCCAAGCAATCGGTTCATCCTATGGAGCTCAAGTTGAGATGCATCACTATGAGCCACTCTTTAAGGATATGCGTCAAGATAAACAGTTATTAAATCTCTTTAAAGATGTGATGACTGAATTTGGTGAAAGCCCACGTATATTGCCTGATGATGAGGCGGATGGTAGCACTGATGTAGGTAATGTGTCTTACGAAGTACCAACAGCACAGCCTACCTTGCAGATTGGATTAGGTTTAGAAGCGCATACGCCAGAATTTACTTGTGCTGCTGGATCTGACTATGGGTTAGACCAAGCGATTAAGGGTGCTAAGATTATGGCTGTTGTAGCCTTGCGTTATGCGATGTGTAAGTAAGTTCAATTTTTGACATATAGAGGTCAAAAAGGTACAATAGATATAATATTTAAGTAAGTATGAAATAAGCCGTCTTCAACAAGACGGCTTTTATTCCGGTGGAGATAGATATGAGTGTTTTAACCGTTTCAAATGTAACTCATGGTTTTGGAGCGCGACAAATTTTAGATGATGCATCATTCCGTTTGCTAAAAGGTGAACATGTAGGCCTCATTGGTGCAAATGGTGAAGGTAAATCTACGTTTCTTAATATCATTACAGGTAAATTGCCACCTGATGAGGGGAAAATTGAATGGTCCAATCAGGTAACTGTCGGGTATTTGGATCAACATGCTGTTCTTGAAAAAGGTATGACCATCCGTGATGTATTACAACGTGCTTTTGATGATTTGTTCGTCATGGAGCAAAACATTAACGATGCGTATAATCGTATGGGTGATGTATCCGAAGATGAAATGAATAAGCTACTTGAACAGGTAGGGGAATGGCAAGAAATTCTTGAGCAACGTGGGTTCTATGAAATTGATGCGGTTATTGAGCGTACCGCTGCCGGATTGGGACTTATGGATATCGGCTTAGATAGAGATGTAACAGAGCTCAGCGGTGGTCAACGTACCAAGGTTTTGCTCACAAAACTATTACTAGAGAAACCGACTATTTTGCTCTTAGACGAACCGACAAACTATCTTGATGTGGAGCATATTCAGTGGTTGCAAAACTATTTGCAAAATTATGAAAATGCCTTTATCTTGATTTCTCATGATATGGAGTTTTTAAACTCCGTAGTCAATGTTATTTACCATATTGAACAAGCGGTGCTTACGCGTTATACTGGTGATTATCATCAGTTCCAAGCTGCTTACGAGGTGAAAAAAGCGCAAGCAGCTAAGGCGTATGAACGTCAACAGCAAGAGATTGAGCGTATGGAAGACTTTATTCAGCGCAATAAAGCGCGCGTTGCAACACGTGGTATGGCAAATTCTCGAGCAAAGCGCTTAGAAAAGATGGAAATTCTAGAAAAGCCAAAAGAGTATATCAAGCCCACTTTTGGCTTTAAAGAAGGACGTACGCCAAGTCGCTTTATCGTAGAGGCTTTCGGACTGCAATTAGGTTATGATGAACCATTAACAAGACCAGTAGACTTTCAAATTGAAAGAAACAAAAAAATTGCTATTCGCGGTGTCAATGGTTTAGGTAAAACAACGTTGTTGAAGACTATTTTAGGTCTATTAAAGCCTGTTAGTGGTGAGTTGGTAAAAGGTGAATTCTTACAAGTTGGCTATTTTGCCCAAGAGGATACGCCATCTAATTCCGAAACAGCGTTAGATTATATTTGGAATGAATATCCGGCGATGACAAATGCAGAGGTGCGTGCAGCATTAGCTCGTTGTGGCCTTACAAATGAACATATTACGTCTCAAATGCGCGTACTTTCAGGTGGTGAGAATGCGAAGGTTCGCCTATGTAAGCTCATGCAGAATAAGTACAATGTGTTGGTCCTAGACGAACCGACCAACCATTTAGACATATATGCAAAAGAAGAGTTGAGCCGTGCACTACGTGATTTTAAAGGTACAATTGTATTGGTAAGTCATGAGCCTGAATTCTATCAAGATTGGGTTACGGATATTTGGAATATTGAAGATTGGACGACAAAGATTGTTTAGGAGGACCGATGAATCAACGTGCAAATGACGGGATAAAGCAATTCTTAGAGGCTTTATCTGTTGATACAGAGGCACCAGAGTTAGAAAAGACACCAAGTCGTGTAACAGAATTATATAGTGAATTATTTAGTGGCGTAGGAGTCGAAACAAAATCGGTATGGGGTGAAACGTTTAGTACCGATTACAAAGGTCTTATAGCGGTTACAGGGATTCCCTTTTACTCTATGTGTGAGCATCACTTATTGCCATTCTTTGGGACTGTAGATATTGTGTATCAACCTAAGGATGGCTGTGTGGCCGGGCTCAGTAAGTTTCAAGATGTTGTTAATATACTCAGTCGCAGACCGCAATTACAAGAGCGGTTAGCATCTGAATTAGCAGATGCGATAATGAATGATTTATCTGCTCATGGCGTTTTTGTACGCATTACATCGACTCAGTTGTGTATGCTTATTAAAGGAACTATGCAGCAAGATTCAAAGGTAATTACATTAGAAAGCCGAGGCGTATTAGCTGAAACAGGTACAGTAAGGGATGAAGCGTTGGCAATGTTAGGCGGAGGACAGGTAAATGTTTAAACGTAGAAATTATACATGGAATGATGGCAAAAGCTTATCTTTGTGTGATCGTACCCTTATCATGGGTATATTGAATGGTACACCTGACTCCTTCTCTGATGGGGGGCAATTTAATACACCAGAAACAGCTACTGCTCATGTGAAACAAATGATTGAAGATGGTGCAGATATTATCGATTTAGGCGTTGAGTCTACACGACCAGGTTCTACACCTTTGACTACGGACGAAGAAATAGAACGTCTTTCTTTATTGATAGAACCTGTGTTAAAGGTCTCTACCGTTCCTGTATCTATCGATACATATCATGCAAAAACCGCAGAATATGCTTTCTCAAAAGGGGCTCATATTCTAAATGATGTATGGGGCTTACATTATGACCCTGACATGGCTGCGGTGGTGGCTAAATATAAGGTACCTGTTATCATCATGCATAATAGTAATGATACAAATTATGGTGATATCATTGAAGATATGAAAGCTTTCTTCTTCTGTGCTATTGATAAAGCGTTGAAAGAGGGTGTAACGCCACAACAAATCTGGCTTGACCCAGGTATTGGCTTTGGTAAAACTGAAGAACAAAATATTGAAGTTATGCAACGCTTGGGTGAGTTAACCGCTTATGAATACCCTGTTTTGCTTGCTCCAAGCCGCAAGCGTTTCATCGGATCTATGTTAGGCGGATTGCCTCCAGAAGATCGCGATGAAGGTACGGTAGCTGCTTGTATTACAGGCGTATTCCAAGGCGTCGATATGGTGCGTGTTCACAATGTAAAGATGCATAAACGCGCCTTAGCTGTAGCAGACGGCTTGTTACGAGGTGAATAATGGATAGAATCGTTTTAAAAAATATGGCATTCTACGGATATCACGGAAATTTGGCATCTGAGCAAGAACAAGGACAACGATTTTTTGTAGATGTAGAAATAATAACTGATCTTACAAAGGCGGGTCAAAGTGATCAATTAGAGGATTCCATCAATTATGTAGAGGTATATGAAACTGTAGAATCAATTATGACTGGTGAAAAGCATAATCTGTTAGAACGATTAGGGGCGCTTATCGCCGATTCCTTGTACCAATATTATCAAGGCATCGTAGGTCTATCTGTAACGGTGCGTAAACCATCTGTACCGATTTCAGGTATTTTAGATTATGTTGAGGTTATCACCACAAGAGGACAAATTTGATGTATACCTATTACATTAGTGTAGGCTCGAATATGGGGGATAAGAGAGGCTACATCAGTTCTGCTTTTCAAGCCTTACTACATCATGAGGCAATTTCCAGGCTAGTCACTTCTCCTCTGATTGAAACTGAGCCGTGGGGATATACGGAACAAGATACCTTTGTCAATGGCGTATGGTCTTGTGAAAGCACTCTAGATCCACATCAAATGCTCAGCCTTATTCAGCAATTAGAGAAGAAGGCTGGACGAAAACGATTGATTCATTGGGGCCCTCGCACATTAGATTTGGATATTATTTTAGTGTACGATATAGAGGGGAAGATGATTTCTTTGTGTGATGAGAGTCTTGTGATCCCGCATCCTCATTTTTGGAATCGTAATTTTGTACTAGAACCGCTATCTCAGCTATTACCAACATTCACATATAAAGGGACTAAGATTGTTGACCGATTAGCTCAATTGGGTGCATAAGCTAGAATCGTATATAATCTAATGTTAGATACACTGTAAACACGATACATATTGTACGCATGCTTTTACGTTTTATGATTGGAAAGTCATGGAGAGCGTAGATGAATATAAAACGTATTGGATTATTTGTACTGGCACTTATTATAATGGGGATATCTTACTGGCTTGCTGTAGGAGCAAATTATGATAGTAAAACAGTACGTATTGATCCAGAAGCGCATACACTGGTTAATTCTAGTGATGCCATTATTTCAAAACGAATATTAGCTATGAAGACTAGTGGATCACAAGTGTATTTCTTAGGTTATGAAGGACTAGGAATTTATAATTTATCTGATAATGCACTTCGTTTAATGCCAATAACCTTTAGGGGGCAACATATAGAGCCAACTAAATCGGATGATTACCAACGAGGTTTACGGAATATAACAAAGCTAAAATCTTTATCCGATTTCAGTGCTGAAGAGCAAAAAGAATTTAAAGGCTTGTTGGAGTCTACTGATGGAGGAGCCCATTATTATGGTGACTTTTACCATTCTGGTTATGAGTCGTCCCTCATTGATTTGAAGGACCAGTATTTTATTACGAATACAGTACGTGCATTAAAACGTGTTAATCATACATTATATGTGTATGATGGATCAGGTTTTATTATTATAGATTTAGATAATCGTCGTATTCAAGGGTTCTTTAATAACCGTATTAGTGGTGAAGGCTCTAAGGGTGTACCTGATAGCTTACGTGGACACTATGGTTCTGACTTTACTATGATATATGCATTATCTAAATTGGATCCTTCAGATTTGGATATTTTATGGTCCATGCGTAAGCAATATTTAGAAAAATCTCCTCAAGCGATAGAAGGAAAAGATTTGTTCCCACTCAATTTGGATGAGATGAATTTAAATGAGTTATGATTCTATTAAGATAAATCATATACAGATATACGTGATTTAAATAATTGGCATTTGAGGATATGCTATCGTTTTATGCTAAGATATGGAGGCTCTTATGAAGTTACGTAAGGTAGGTATTATTGGCACTGGCCATGTTGGCTCTCATGTGGCATTTTCTTTAGCCTTGCAAGGTGAGGTTGATGAATTATATTTGATGGATATTGACGAGAAAAAAGCTCAGGCGCAAGCTATGGATATTAATGATGCCGTTAGCTATATTCCACATCAAGTAACTGCTACATCAGGTCCTATTGAAGAATGTGGAGATTGTGATATCCTCGTTTTTAGTGCGGGGCCTTTGCCGAATTTGTATCAGGATCGCCTTGAGAGTCTTGGTGAAACAGTGGCTGTACTAAAAGACGTTATTCCACGTATTAAGAAGTCTTCTTTTCAAGGTTTCATCATTTCAATTTCTAATCCTGCTGATGTGGTAGCTACCTATTTATGTAAACATCTTGAGTGGAATCCTAAGCGTATCATTTCAACGGGAACAGCGCTAGACTCAGCTAGATTACAAAAAGAATTAGCTCATATCTTTACTATTAGTAATCGCTCTATTATGGCCTACTGTTTAGGTGAACATGGAGGTAGTGCCATGGTGCCGTGGTCCCATGTCTGTGTACAAGGTAAACCACTTTTAGAATTATATCGAGAGCTACCTCATAGGTTTCCTAAACTTGACCATACAAAAGTACTAGATGATGTTAAAATTGGTGGCTATCATGTACTAGCTGGTAAAGGCTCTACGGAGTTTGGTATTGCGAGTGCTACCACAGAATTGATTCGCGCCGTATTCCATGATGAAAAGAAGGTATTGCCTTGCTCCTGTTATTTAAATGGACAATATGGAGAAGAAGGAATATTTGCATCTACTCCTGCTGTTATTGGTAAAGATGGCATCGAAGATGTTTTTGAACTGCAACTAACTAATGAAGAGCTAGCCTTATTTAAAGCTTCTTGTGCTGTTATTCGTGAACATGTTGCAAAGGCTGAGGCTATGTAAGTGGATGTTTACTTTTGTATATAGAAAGTTTACATTGCATATGGAATTTTAAATTTATACGGATTTATGTTACCGTTCTTAATGAGAAATATCTGTAATTTTCTTTAGTCCCAAGCTCTGTTATGTGGTATAATCTAAAAATGACAGTATACAGATGATGAATATTTGGGGGATATTATGACTCAGGACACTATGGATGTACAACGCCCAAAAAGGCCACGCAAACGGGTTCGTCCTAATCGCAAAGCACAGGATCAGCGTATTATCCTCATGTGGATCAAGCGAATTGGCATAGGGATTATGGTGCTGTTACTGTTAGGGCAGGCTTATCGCTTGGTGGCTGTATATCAAGAAAAACAACATATAGAGCAACAATTGCAAGAGTTACAGCAGCGAAATGAAGAGTTAGAACAGGAAAAGGCTAGGTTACAAGATCCAAAGACCATAGAAGGGGTTGCTCGTGAGGAGTTAGGATTGGTAAAACCTGGTGAAGTACCATATGTAAAATAGATTTTATTCTTTTATTTTTTTCGCATTAGTTTGTAGTTTAAGGTTTCCGCATTAATTAGGAGGTTGCATGGCAATCGAAGTTGGTAACATTATTGATGGTACCGTATCAGGTATTACAAAATTCGGCGTATTTGTTGATTTAGGAGAAAAGCAAACAGGGTTAGTTCATATTTCTGAAGTAGCTCATGGATATATTGAAGATATTAATACCCTTTTAAAGGTTGAGGATCCAGTAAAGGTTAAGGTTTTATCTATTGATGGTAATAAAATAGGTCTTTCCATTCGTCAAACACAACCTAAAGAGGGGATGGACGAAGAAAAACGTCCTCATCGTGTTCAATCGAAACAAAGCATAGAGTCTTTCGAAGCGAAGATGAAATCATTCTTGCGCGATAGCAATGAACGATTACACGATTTAAAACGCAATACCGAAGGAAAACGCGGAGGCCGAGGTGGTCGTCGAGATTAATAGTGAGAGATGGCATCTAGCCATCTCTTTACTTATGTATAGAGTATTAACGCTATAATAGTATTAGAAAAATGCTATTTATATGTAAGGAGCAATTATGAAGTTAGCAATTATAGATATTGGCTCTAATTCGGTGCGTTTATTATTGGCTACCTATGAGAATAACGAGTGGCGTTATGAGCCTAAGCAGTTGTGGACTACCCGTTTAGGTCAACGAAATACAGATGGTACCTTGCGAGATGAATCCATGGAAGCATCCTATCAAGCCTTTACGGATATACAAAAAATAGGAAATGAATACGGTGCTGACTATTGCTTTGGTTTTGCGACGAGTGCTGTTCGTGAAGCAGCCAATGGACTTGCATTTATGGAACGTATTAATGAATACTGTCCTATGGAGTGGCGAATTTTATCTGGTGCTGAGGAGGCTATTTATGGTTTTAATGGTGCGTTAGGAGATCAATTAAAGGATGGACGTCATTATACGACCATCGATATTGGTGGAGGTAGTACAGAACTTGCATTAGGTAACAAGGACGGAGTGTACTGGAGTCGTTCTTATCCTGTGGGAGCGGTACGCCTTCAATCTATATCTGACGAAGGGCCTCAACGAGTGTGGGAGGAAACTCGTTTTCTTTGGGACCCGATGAGGATTGAAGGTGAATTTGGTGAATTTATCGGTATTGGAGGAACCCTAACAACCTTGGCTGCTATTGATTTAGGTTTAGACCATTATGATGGCACAAAGGTACAAGGTCATAAATTGAGCCGTGAAACAGTGGAAGGCATTATTATGAAATTGCGGTATATGAGTCGTGATGAGAGACTACAAGTAAAAGGTTTACCCGCTGGGCGTGCCGACATTATTGTTGCTGGGGCAGAGATTTTAACGTCCTTTATGGATTCCTATGAGGTCCCTCATGTATTTGTGAGCGACCAAGATGGTATGGAGGCGATGGCCCGTGAATGTGAAAGCACTCATTCGAACCGTTAATCACACTTTAAAATTACATGATATATTTCCTGAGAATTGTCGTATCTTGGTAGCTTGTTCTGGTGGTCCTGATTCGATGGCTTTATTGCATTTATTGCAAGATATTGCTACACATCGCCATACAGTATATGAGCTTGGAGTTGCTATCGTAGATCATTGTATTCGTCTTGAAAGTAAGGATGAGGTCCTATGGTTACGAAATCAAGCGGACGTGCTAGGACTGCCATTTTATACGGCTGTCTTTGACGTGCCTAAATTGAGTCAAGCTCAAAAGCTATCAGAGGAAACTATAGGCCGCCAAGTTCGGTATCAATGGCTAACCGGTATAGCACAGTCTGAGGGGTATGACTATATTGCAGTAGCTCATCATAAAGATGACCAAGCAGAATCAATTTTAGCACATCTTATTAGAGGGACTGGACTTAATGGTTTGACAGGCATGGCCGTTGTTAGTAATGATTATATTGTTCCAGTAGTAAGACCTCTGTTAGATGTCACAAAAGAAGAATTACTTCTATATTTAAAAGAGAAAGATATTTCTTACTGTATAGATAGTACAAATGAGGATGTGCGATATCAAAGAAATAGAATTCGTCATCGCATTATACCTGAGTTAAAAGCCATTAATCCTATCGTTATCGATGCTATAGTAAGGCTAGGGGCTTCTGTACGCGAAGACATTTCTCTTATTTCTAATTTAACGGATATGGCGTTTGATGAGTTAGTAACTATCTCTGATGAGGGCGCGTTTATATCTCGTAGGGGGTTACGTAAGAAGCCGTTGGCTATCCAACGTCGATTGTGGCAAAGACTGGTGAGCATCTTTGATCCTGAAATCAAGCTTACCACTGCTCATCAAGAGCAATTACTCGACATTGTTAACACTGGGGAAAAGAAAACTTTCAATATAAAAAGTATAAAAGTAAGTGCTCAATGTGATACAATAAAAGTATATTGCAAACATTAATATGAATTGCGGAGGTCATATAGATGCATCAAGATGCAAAAGATATTTTATATACAGAGGAACAATTAAAGGCACGTGTGGCTGAATTAGGTCATCAAATCAGTGCTGACTATAAAGGGGAATCCGTAGTTCTCGTAGGTGTATTGAAAGGTGCTATCGTTTTCTTTACAGATTTAGCTCGTTCTATCGATGAGAATGTGGATGTAAGCTTCGATTTTATTTCTTGTTCTAGCTATGGCAGTGGTACAACTAGTACAGGGGTAGTACGAATTTTAAAAGATTTGGATCGCTCTGTAGAAGGAAAGCATGTACTCGTTGTAGAAGATATTGTAGATACGGGTACAACATTACATTACTTGTTAGAAAATTTACATGCTCGTGGAGCTAAAAGCGTACGTCTTGCAGCGTTATTGAATAAGCCTGAACGCCGTAAAATGGATGTAGAAGTAGACTATGTAGGCTTTGTCATTCCTGACTACTTTGTTATCGGCTATGGTTTAGACTATGCAGAAAAATATCGGCACTTACCTTATATAGGTATTTTAAAGGAAGAAATGTATCAAGATTAAAAATATGATATAATATATGAGTGCATCTCTCAACGAGATGTACTCAATTCGTTTATACCACTAAACTATTATTGAAAGGGGTAATATTTTGGGTCGATTTACTAAAAATATCGTCCTTTATTTACTTATCATTGCCGCTTTCGTTATCGCCATTGACGCTTTCTCTGGTCAAAGTGCGAATAAATCTGAACTCAGTTATACAGGATTTATTCAACAAGTACAACAGAAAAAGGTTGAGTCCGTAACGATTACCAATGATCATGGTATTAAAGGTAAACTAAAAAATGGAACAGAATTCAATTCTTATGCGCCAACTGATGAAACATTAATCAAAACTTTACAAGATAATGGTGTAGAAATTACTGCAGCTCCACCTGAGCAACCTGCTTGGTGGATGAGCTTGTTAGGTTCTGCTATTCCGATTATCATCTTGGTAGTATTATTCTTCTTCATCATGCAACAAACGCAAGGTGGCGGTGGCCGAGTGATGAACTTTGGTAAAAGCCGTGCTAAATTGATGGGTGAAGGCAATGTAAAGGTTAGCTTCAAAGATGTAGCTGGCGCTGAAGAAGCAAAACAAGAATTAGAAGAAGTAGTAGAGTTCTTAAAGGATCCAGGCAAATTTACAACTATCGGTGCTAAAATTCCGAAAGGTGTATTATTGGCAGGACCTCCAGGTACAGGCAAAACATTACTTGCTAAAGCTGTTGCTGGTGAAGCAGGGGTACCATTCTTTACGATTTCTGGTTCTGACTTTGTAGAGATGTTCGTTGGTGTTGGTGCTTCTCGTGTGCGTGATCTTTTCACACAAGCGAAAAAGAACGCCCCATGTATCATCTTTATAGACGAAATTGATGCGGTTGGTCGCCAACGTGGTGCCGGCCTTGGTGGTGGTCACGATGAACGTGAACAAACATTAAACCAATTGCTCGTTGAAATGGATGGCTTTGGTGCCAACGAAGGTATTATTACTATCGCTGCAACAAACCGCCCAGATATTCTAGATCCTGCACTTTTACGTCCAGGTCGTTTTGACCGTCAAGTTATTGTAGGTCGTCCAGACCTACGCGGTCGTGAAGCAATCTTGAAAGTTCATGCTCGTAATAAGCCTTTAGCTGATGACGTAGATTTGAAAACGATTGCTAAGAAAACTCCAGGCTTTACTGGTGCTGACTTGAATAACTTGTTAAACGAAGCAGCTCTTTTAGCAGCTCGTTTGAACAAAAAAGTAATTACTATGGCTGAAGTTGAAGAAGCCAGTGAAAAAGTTAGTATGGGACCTGAACGTCGCAGTCATATTGTGAGCGATAAGGACCGTAAATTGACAGCATACCATGAATCTGGTCATGCTATCGTAGCACATCTATTGCCTCATGCAGATCCTGTTCATAAGGTAACAATCATTCCTCGTGGTGCAGCTGGTGGTTACACAATGATGCTTCCTACTGAGGAACAAAACTACAAAACAAAATCTCAGTTGTTAGCAGATATTCGAGTCGCTCTTGGGGGTCGAATTGCAGAAGCCTTGATTTTAGATGAAATCAGTACAGGTGCTTCAGGTGATTTGCAAAGCGTAACTAATACTGCTCGCGCTATGGTAACGCGTTGGGGGATGAGCGATGAGCTTGGTCCTATTGTGTTTGGTGAACAACAAGAACAAATATTCTTGGGGAAAAACCTAGGCCATGAGCGCAACTATAGTGAAGAAATTGCTGCGAAAATCGACTCTGAAATTCATCGTATCGTAGAAGAAGCTTATAAAGATGTAACAAAACTTCTTAGCGATAATGAAAAATTCTTACATGACATGGCTAATGCTTTGTTAGAAGAAGAAACAATCGATGCGAAAGCGGTAGATAATCTTTACAAATATGGTACAACAAAAGAACCTGAAGCTGAGGAGCCTAAAGTAGCTTCTGAAGTAGAAGGTAGCGTAGTACCAGAGAGTGTTGATGCTAAAGAAATAACTAGTACTGTAGCAGATCCTAGTGAAGCATCATCTAATGAAATTAAATAATGGATTTTGTCCAAATGAAAAAGAGCTAGCCTTTTTAGAAGGCTAGCTCTTTTTTACTGTCCATCGTTTATATGACGTGTGGCAAGAAGTTCTGTCATGCGTTGTTCTTTTAGTTTTTGCAAATATTTTTGTGCCAAAACATTTGGTATAGCTACACCGATTGCTATAGCTATAGTTGTAAATGTGCCAGTTACACCATTTTGTATCATAAGGATTAGACTAGCATCATTTAATGCATTGATGTGTAACATGTCGAAGAGAAATCGGTAGTACAGTATACCGGGCATTAATGCGATGGCAGACGGCACGATAATGATAGTGCTAGATGTTTTTAACCAAGTAGAAACTTTTACAAAAATAATACTCATAATGGCAGCACCAATAAAGGTAGCACCTGGTGTAGAAAATCCTAATTCTACGGATAGTATATTGCGAATACATACACATAGTACGCCACCAATACCAATGGATACTAATAGTCTGACAGGAGCATTAAAAAGTACCGCAAAAGCAGCTGCAGCTGTAAAAGAACCGATAACTTGCTCAATGGAAATAACATGAGGTTTAATATCAACAAAATTAAATGCTGGTGCAGGACTAAAGTAGAGTGCCATGGCCATACCTAAAGTCATGCTACCCACGATGAGTAGTGTTCTAATAGCGCGTGTCATACCCGATAAAATATGATTATTAATGATATCGATGACACAATTGATCAATGGTACCCCAGGAATCATGAACAAGGTACAGCAAACGAGTACATATAGTAAGGATTCATTATTTACATGACTATAAAAAGCGTAAGCCGATATCATGGCACCAAATCCGCCTAATGCGATTCCTACATATTCATTAAGCCCTAATCTGCCTGATAGGGTGCGCGTAAAATAACCAATACTAGAACATATGATAGTAACGATGAATGCGATGATATCGCCACTGTAAAGGTATGCAAGACCTGCCGAACCTAGTGCACAAGCTAGTCCTTTTATCCAGTTTGGATACGTCGGTATAGTTGTATCCAGTTTGGCAATTAGTCGTTCATAGGTCGTTAGTGAGTAATGTCGCTCAAAGGCGCGCCATGTGAGCTTTGATACGGCATTGATCATAGCCATATTCGGAATGTGAACTGGTGTTTTTCTAAATACAGTTATGGATCGTTCTTTGTGTAATAGATTAACCATAATAGTGGTATATGAAATATGGATATTTAAGTAATCATGAGGAATTCCCATAAATGTTGCGGCTTTTAGCATTTCCTCAATGATTCGATTTGTATTTGCCCCACATTCCATTAGTAACTTCCCTATGTTGAGGAGTACATCCAGTTTTCGATGGATATGGATAAAAGGGTTTTCTAATACTTGATTTTTTTCTTCTAATGTAAACTGTTTCATATATCTCTCCGGAGGATAATAGATAGCATTATTGTTATCTATTCTTTTATGTATACCTTTATACTATATATATTATACCATTAATTATTTTAAATAATCCTTGCATTTTACAAGGTACACTTGTACAATCGAATTGTAAACCTAGGTTGACAAAGAAAGGGGCTCTAAACTATGCGTGATGAAGTGCTAGAATTCTTGCGACAAAACCAAGGTAGTTTCGTATCGGGACAAGATATGTCCGAAGCATGCCATGTTTCGCGCACCGCTATTTGGAAACATATCAAGGCGTTACGTCAAAAAGGCTACAAAATTGAATCTTATACCAAGAGAGGGTATCGATTATTGGAAGAACCTGATTTGTTGAGCCCCTTGGCAATGAAACAAATCTTAAAAACAGATGTATTTGGTAAACGATATGTCTATATGGATACCACAGAGTCTACAAATCTAGAAGCTCGTCGTTTAGCTCAACAAGGTGCTGAAGAAGGTACGGTTGTGGTTACTGAGGAACAAGCTGCTGGCCGTGGGCGTTTATCTCGTGGTTGGTATTCTCCATTTGGAAAGGGCTTGTGGTTTAGTTTGATTTTACGTCCTGATTTTCCACCTGCAGAGGCTCCAAAGTGTACTTTGATGGCTGCAGTAGCTTTAACAAAGGCCTTTCATAAGATGGGGCTCACTGATGCGGGGATTAAATGGCCTAATGATATTCTTGTGAATGGTCGTAAGCTGGTGGGTATTTTGACAGAAATGTCTGGCTCTATGGAAGAAATTTCTCATATTGTAATGGGCATTGGGGTCAACGTAAAAACAAAACAAGAAGAATTACCAGAAGAGTTAAAATTAATTGCTACATCCCTTGCGATGGAAGATATTGATATTGAGCGCACAGAAGCATTTAGACTTATATTGGAAGAATTAGAACATCAATATTATGAAGTGCTCGATAGCGGCTTTGACGAAACCCTTAATGAATGGCGTCAATTATCTGTTACTCTTGGTGAAGAAATTGAAGTGCGTGCTCCTGGTAATACCTATGAAGGGGTAGCTACAGATATTGATGAAGATGGTAATTTATTAGTAAGAATCCCAGATGGGACAATTAAACGTATTGTGGCAGGGGACGTATCAATTCGTCCACGTAAATAGGAGGCATTAATGTTATTAGTAATTGATGTGGGGAACACCAATATTGTTCTCGGTGTATACGACAAGACAGAACTTGTGGGTCACTGGCGTATTTCCACAGATCGGGTCCGTACCACCGATGAATATGGCATGCTGATGATGAACCTATTCTTCCACGATCGTAAGGTTGATGTAAAAGATATTAATGCTATTATTATTTCCTCGGTTGTACCACCATTAATGCCTACATTAGAGCGCGTGTGTTTGCGCTACTTTAATGTAAACCCTATTATTGTAGGGCCAGGCACTAAAACTGGCATTGCTATTAAGTATGATAACCCTCGTGAAGTAGGGGCTGACCGTATTGTAAATGCCGTAGCAGCACATGAACTTTATAAGGGCGATCTAATTATTATCGATTTTGGTACGGCTACTACTTATTGTGCGGTACAAGGTAATGGCGATTATATGGGCGGGGTTATTACTCCAGGGGTAACAATTTCTGCAGAAGCTCTATTCCAACGGGCGGCTAAATTACCTCGTATCGATGTGAGAGATCCGGGGCAAGTCATTTGCCGAAATACGGTGTCTTCTATGCAATCTGGTATGTTCTATGGTTATGTAGGTCAAGTAGAGGGCCTCGTATCTCGTATGAAAGCGGAAATGGGAGATCACGTAACTGTAGTGGCTACAGGTGGTTTAGCACAACTTATTAGCAGTGCTACAGACTGTATTGACCATGTAGAACCTATGCTTACATTAGAAGGTTTACGCCTTATTTACGAAAGAAATAAATAGTGCTACTATAATATAGTTACGTATATGTAACAAAGTAGTGTACATTCGGGTACAGCTTATGCTGTACCTTTTTTATTAGAGGATATAGAATTATATGAATAATAAACAGTGGCAAATAGGGACTGTTAAAATTGACGGACAAGCCATATTAGCGCCTATGGCAGGGGTTAGCGATATTGCCTACCGACTGCTGGCCAAGGAACATGGTGCTGCCTTGGTGTGTACCGAAATGGTCAGTGCTATGGGCATTAAATATAAGAATGAGCGCACTCATGAATTATTGCGCATTGAAGAGGCAGAACGTCCTGTATCCATGCAAATTTTTGGCTCTAATCCAGAAGCAATCGCTTTGGGGGCTAAGGTTGTGGCCGATGCGGGTGCCGATATTGTAGATATAAACATGGGCTGTCCTGTAAAAAAGGTAGTTACCTCTGGCGATGGTTCGGCACTTATGAAAAATCCTGATCTAGCGGCGCGTGTTGCAGAAGCTGCTGTTGAGGCTGTTGATGTACCTGTTACTGTAAAAATGCGTATCGGTTGGGATAGTGACTCTATTAATGTCGTGGATTTTGCAAAACGCATTGAGTCTACAGGTGTGGCTGCTATTGCCGTACATGGGCGTACAAAGGAGCAAATGTATAGTGGACATGCGGACTGGTCTTATATTAAGGCTGTGAAAGAAGCGGTATCTGTACCTGTACTTGGCAATGGTGATATTGTGGAGCCTGAAGATGCTAAGCAAATGCTTGATGAAACAGGCTGTGACGCTGTAATGATAGGTCGTGGGGCACAAGGGAACCCTTGGATCTTTGATCACATTCACCACTATCTAGCTACTGGTGAAGTGTTATCTGCACCGACCGATATAGAGCGTCTAGATATGTTATTAAAGCATTTTGACCTGTTATGCCAATACAAGGGTGAAGGTATGGCTGTTAAGGAGATACGAACTCATGCGGGTTGGTATATGAAGGGATTACCAGAATCTGCATATTGGCGCAATCGAGTGAATACAATTCATACTGTAACGAGCTTTCACAATGAGCTAGAAACGTATCGCAAAATATTATCCGAAGGTTAGTCAGATTGACAAATGAATAGTATTTTTATATAATGGTTGAGATAATTTAGAAACAAAGGATAAGGTGTCATCTTACTATGACACTTTTTCTTATTATTTATATGTAGAAAGAGTGGGGTAC
Source organism: Veillonella parvula (assembly GCF_001553335.1). Lineage (GTDB taxonomy): Bacteria > Bacillota > Negativicutes > Veillonellales > Veillonellaceae > Veillonella > Veillonella parvula_S. The sequence goes on from NZ_KQ960810.1 coordinate 36,113, forward strand.
CCATGGCAGACGTAAAAGAAACATTACTCACCGCCGAAGGTTTAAAGAAGTTAGAAGAAGAATTAGCGTACTATAAATCTGTACGTCGTATTGAAGTATCTGAACGTATTAAAACTGCTATTGAATATGGCGATATCAGTGAAAACTCTGAATATGATGATGCAAAAAATGAACAAGCTTTTATTGAAGGTCATATTGTAGAGTTAGAGAATAAGATTAACACTGCGAAAATCATCGATGAATCTGTAAAAGGTGACGTTGTATCTGTAGGTAGTAAAGTTACTGTACTTGACACTATGTACAACGATGAATTGGAATATGTTATCGTTGGTTCCTCTGAAGCGGATCCATTTAACAATCGTATCTCTAATGAATCTCCTGTAGGTAAAGCTATTTTGGGTAAACGTAAGGGCGATGAAGTAGAGGTTTCCACACCAGATGGTCCTGTAACATTCAAAGTGTTAGCAATCCAATAATTTACAATTACCGACAAAGAGGCGATAACATGAGTGAAGAAATTAAAAATATACAAGAAGAGCTGAATGAGCAAATGCAAATTCGCCGCGATAAATTAGCCGAATATGAAGCTGATGGTATTTACCCATTTGGCCAACGTTTTGTCGTAAAAGATTACGCAAAAGATATTAAAGAAGACTTCTTCTTGAAATATGATGGCCAGCCTGTAGTTATTGCAGGTCGTTTGATGACAATCCGTTCCCATGGTAAAACGGCATTTGCGAATATTCGTGATAAATCTGGTGATATTCAAGTATACTTCCGTAAAGATGTATTGGGCGAAGATGCTTATAAATACGTTAAAATGCTTGATATCGGTGATATCATCGGCGTAGAAGGTCACGTATTTAAAACGCATACCGGTGAAGTTACCATTAAAGTTAACAAATTAACATTGTTATCTAAGTCTTTACGTCCATTACCAGAAAAATGGCATGGATTAAAGGATACAGAACTTCGTTACCGTCAACGCTATGTTGATTTGATTGTAAATCCTGAAGTGCGTGATACATTTGTAAAACGCTCTCAAATCGTTGCTAAGATTCGCGAATACATGATGCGTGATGGCTTCATGGAAGTGGAAACACCGATGATGCATGCTATCCCTGGTGGAGCTGCTGCACGTCCATTTATCACTCACCATAATGCGCTTGATATCGATATTTACATGCGTATTGCACCAGAATTGTATCTCAAACGTTTAATCGTTGGTGGTATGGACCGCGTGTTCGAAATGAACCGTTGCTTCCGTAACGAAGGTATCGATAATCGTCATAATCCAGAATTTACTACTATCGAATCGTACCAAGCCTATGGAGATGTAGAGGATGCGATTCGCTTAACAGAAAATCTTGTGTCCTACTGTGCTCAAGAAGTACTTGGTACACAAGAAATTACATACCAAGGTACAGAAATTAATTTGACTCCTCCTTGGAATCGTATCACAATGGCTGAAGGTGTAAAAAAATACACTGGTGAGGATTTTGATGCAGTCACAACTATAGAAGAAGCTCGTGCTATTGCTGATCGCTTAAATGTAGAATACACAGAAAATGATGGTATTGGTAAAATCTTAAATCTTTGCTTTGAAGATTATGTAGAAGAAAACTTGATTCAGCCAACTATCGTATATGGTCATCCTAAAGAGATTTCTCCACTTGCTAAAGCAAGTCGTGAAAATCCATTGGCTACAGAACGTTTTGAAGCTTTTATCTATGGTCGTGAATTGGCAAATGGCTTCTCCGAGTTAAATGATCCAATCGACCAAAAACAACGTTTCTTGGATCAATTGAAAGAACGTGAAGCGGGTGACGATGAAGCTCATCGTATGGATGAGGATTTCGTTACTGCTCTTGAGTACGGCTTGCCTCCAACAGCTGGTCTTGGTGTTGGTATCGACCGTCTTGTTATGTTCTTAACAGACTCTGCATCTATTCGAGATGTATTATTGTTCCCATTGATGAAACCAGAAGCTCCTAAGCATTTTGAAGCTGAAGAAGCAGAATAATAATCGACACTATTAAGGCTCCCTATTCTTTGAGTAGGGAGCTTTTTATATATTTATGAAATAGTTAGTATCATATAAATATCATTTTAAACCTGTTACTACGATACTGCCTTTAAATATGTATTGAAACATGAATGCTATATGTAATTTTATACGATAGATTAATGGAGTGGTTAATATATTGAGCTCCTGTACCAGTTTATAAGTATATAACAAAATTAACGATATAAGGTCTATAGAAAATAATTTCTAGGATAATAAAATAGTTTATGATTATTCATCAATTGTTATTAACAGTGTATAAAAATAATTTTATACTAAGTGTGAGATGTGGTATTTACATAATATATATGATATAAATTCATGCATATAAAGTTTTTCTTATTTATCTTTGCTTTATCGAATCTGAATGTGATGATATAGATTAACTGTATAGAACTACTACATACCTTGTATAACCTTGACGGGATGGGTCAAGTCTCTCTAGCGTGAACCGAGATTTACGGCTACAAGAGCTTATTTATGATGCTCTTGTAGCCGTTTTTTATTTAACTAAATTTATATTTCTAAAAGTTTAGGAGGTAAGTGCGATGAGTTCAATGGATTATGAAAGAGGTAATCAAGCCAATGGTTGTCTTGATCGGTTTTTCAAGTTAACCAAACATGGAACATCAGTAAAGACTGAGATTTTTGCGGGTATTACAATGTTTATTGCATCAGTATACATTCTGGCAGTAATACCCAATCTATTATCTGTATCAGGAATGCCTCATGGTAGTGCTGTAGCGGCTGTAATTTTAACAACTGCCTTTGCGACAATGCTAATAGGTTTTGTCGCTAATGTTCCGGTTATCGTAGCACCTGGACTTGGCCTAAGTGCATTTTTCTCGTATACCATTTGTGGTGCTATGGGCCTTAGTTGGCAAACTGCATTAGGTGCCGTTTTTATTTCCGGTACAGTTTTTGTTATTTTAACAGTTACTAAAGTTCTTAATAAAATAGTAGATGGTATTCCACAAGTGCTGAAAACCTCTATTGGCGTAGGTATTGGTTTATTCGTTGCCTTTATTGGCTTTAAAAATGCTCATATAATTATTTCTGATAATGCTACATTTGTAACCCTTGGGAACATGAAAGATCCTGCAGTACTATTAACATTGTTAGGCTTGTTTATTACAAGTATTTTATTAGCTAAGCAGATTAAGGGTGGATTGTTAATTGGTATGGCCTTCACTACGATTTTGGCTATGGTGTTAGGTTTGACTAAGGTTCCTATATCTAGTTCGGATATCTTTAACTTGGTACCACCATTTCCAGTAGACACATTTGGTCAACTTGATGTAATGAGTGCTATTGGGTATGGCTTTTTCTCCATTATCTTCTCCATTACTATTGTGGATATGTTCGATAATATCGGTACATTGATTGGTGTAACGAGAAAAGCAAACTTAGTAAATGAAGAAGGGAAATTTGAAGGTTTGAATCGTGCCTTGCTATGTACGTCTATTGGTGCCGCAGCAGGTGCCGTTGTAGGTACCTCTACAGTTACTTCTTATATTGAAAGTGCGGCAGCCGTTGCTGATGGTGGTCGCACAGGTCTTACGGCAGTAGTAACTGGCCTTTTATACTTGGTATCTTTATTCTTTGCACCATTGTTCTTATTGGTACCGGTACAAGCGACTGCACCTGTACTGATTACTATTGGCGTATTTATGATGAGTGAGGTAACGCATATTGATTTTACTGATTTCACGGAAGCATTGCCTGCGTTCTTAACAATTCTTCTTATGCCATTAACATTTAGTATTGCTCAAGGTTTATCCTTTGGTTTTATTTCTTATACATTAATTAAATTGGCCACAGGTCGTCATCATGAAATTCATCCTATTATGTACATCATGACCGTGGCGTTCATCATTCACTTTGCTATTTAAATAGCATATACTATGAATCATATAGCATAGTCTATTAAACGAAAATCTAGCGTAGTATATGGGCGCAGTACTTTAGGGCTCTAATCACGCGAGGAGGTTATATGAATTCAACGATTATTTTAAAAGGAAATATATTATATACACCGAATCCATCAGCACTTGTATCTATTCAACAGGGTTATGTTATTGCTGTAGATGGGGTGATTGTTCATTGTGGTGAAAGTATTCCTACAGTTTATACAGAGTATGATGTTGTTGATTACGGTGATAATCTCATTATTCCTGGTTTTGTGGATACTCATGCGCATGCACCACAATATTGTAATCGTGGACTTGGTATGGATAAGGAACTGTTACCATGGCTTGAAACTTATACATTTCCTGAAGAGGCAAAATTTATTGATCCTGACTATGCTCGTCTAGTATATGGTGCTTTTGTTCACGATTTATGGCGCAATGGTACGACGAGAAGTATTTTGTTTGGCACAATCCATAAAGACAGTACATTGGTGTTGATGGAGCTTTTACAAAAAGCAGGATTGTCAGCTTATGTGGGCAAGGTAAACATGGACCGTAATAGTCCGGAATTTTTGATTGAAGAAACGAATCAATCATTAGCTGATACTAAAGTATGGTTAGATGCATCAGCTCAATTTGGACCTTTAGTTAAACCTATTATTACACCGCGCTTTGTACCATCTTGTACGAGTGAACTCATGACAGGACTTGCTAAATTAGCGAAAGAATACGATGTTCCTGTTCAATCTCATTTGTCGGAAAATCACGGCGAAATTGATTGGGTCGCATCATTACATCCTGAGTCGTCAAACTATACAGATGTGTACTATGAACATCATTTGATGGGTACCGTGCCAACTGTAATGGCCCATTGCATTCATTTGAGTGACGTAGAAATGGATCGCATGGCTGAAACGCAGACCATGGTATCTCATTGTCCATATTCGAATGTAAATCTTTCTAGCGGAATTGCACCGATTCGTAAGCTGATTGAGCGGAATATACCAATTGGTTTAGGCTCCGATATTTCTGGTGGACATATTGTATCGATGGCAAAGGTCCTTACTGAAGCTATTGGTTTATCGAAAATGAAATGGGCTGAAGTAGACCCAAACTATGCACCGCTCACCCTAAGTGAAGCCTTCTATATGGCTACCAAGGGTGGTGGACAATTTTTTGGCCACGTTGGAAGCTTTGAAAAAGGCTATGAATTAGATGCCCTTATTATCGATGATACGTCCCTATTCGACCCAAATGAACGTTCTTTGGAAGAGCGTTTAGAGCGCTGGCTATATGTAGGGGATGATCGCCATATTATTGAACGCTATGTGGCTGGTCGCGTAGTTCCGAGTCCAAAAGGGTAAAGTTTATATCTTACAGAAAAAAATACTGATATATTTAAAGCAGCTAGTTTGTATACCCTTTAAACTAGCTGCTTTTTGGTGCCTCTTTCAGAAACTGACCGAGGTGTTAGATAAACTTTTGATTATGGTTTATGGTAGGTTTTATAGGCTTCCTGTTTATATTATTGAACAGGGCGATTTTGCTCATCAATTCACTTGGTGTATAATAAAAAAATGTACAAATTAAGAAAGTGGGGGTCTTAATGGATATATTAGGAGCAAGACGCTCTATTGAACAAAAGCTACTAATGCAATCTGTTGCTTTGATGGCGCTAGTTGCGGTGAGCGGTACTGTAATGGGGATTGTGACAGGATCTAGTGCAGTGTTGTTAGATGGGGTATTTTCTTTCGTTGATGTTGTTATTAAGATTATGATGCTTATGACAGCTAAGTTAGTTGCTAGAGAAACGAGTAAGCGATTCCAATTCGGTTTTTGGCAATTTGAACCTCTGGTGCTCGCCGTGGAGGGCTTTTTTATTCTTCTCATAGTAATTTATGCCTTATCTAGTGGGATTACAGATCTTTTATCTGGTGGACGTCACGTAGACTTCGGACCAGCTATTTTCTATGCTATATTCTTTACTGTTGCAGATACTGCTTACTATCTTTATGTAGGTCGTATTAATAAAAGTTTACAGTCTAACTTGATTAAATTTGATAATGTAAGCTGGTATGTCGATGCTTTGTTAGAAGCGGCTATCTTGATTAGTTTCGTTGTAGCTACTATGCTAGAAGGTACTGAATATGCTAGATGGGCTACTTATATTGACCCTATTGTATTAATTATTTTAGCGGTACAGATGATACCCTCTGCATTTCGTATCATTGTGCCATCCATGAAACAAATATTGGGATGGGCACCGACTTCATTGCATAATGAAGTGCAAGAAATTATGGATCGCTTTATGGAAAAGTATAATTTTAAAGATTATGTGACGAGCGTGCAAGTATACGGCAATACTCGAATCATTGAAATTGATATTTTAGTTCCTAAAAGTTTTCCATATCAAACCATTGCTGAAATTGATGCTATTCGCAATGAAATTGACCAAGAAATCGGCGGTAACCCAACGGAAAAATGGGTGACCATTTCTTTTACAGGCACGCGTAAATGGATGGCAAAAGATTATTTGCTAGATGAAGAAGAGGATGAATAATATAAAATATTGATGAGAAGTCTAGTATATAGCACATAATTTAATGATAAATACACCAATATATGGTATACTTAAACGTATTGAATATATTGTGCGTAACATAGTTGGAAAATGAGGTTTATAGTATGTTAGATTTAAAATTTGTCCGTGAAAATATTGATTTAGTGCAACAAAATTTAGATAATCGTCATACAAAAGGCGATCTGAAAACCTTTGTATCCGCTTATGATGAACGTCGTCAATTGATCGGCCAAGTAGAAGAATTAAAAGCGCTTCGCAATTCTGTAACAGAAGAAATTAGCAAATTAAAACGCAACAAAGAAAATGCTGATGAAAAAATCAAAGAAATGAAAAAAGTAGGCGATGAGATTACTGAGCTTGATAACCGTATTCGCGAAGTGGAAACAAAATTGCGCGATGCGGCATTGATGTTGCCAAATATGTGTGATGCATCTGTTCCTGTAGGTGCCGATGAAGATGAAAATGTGGAGCAACGCAAATGGGGCGAACCACGTCAATTTAATTTTGATGTACAGGCTCATTGGGATTTAGGTGAAAGCCTCGATATCCTTGATTTCAACCGTGCAGGCAAAATGAGTGGAGCTCGATTTACTGTGTATAAGGGGTTAGGGGCTCGTTTGGAACGTGCTCTTATCAACTTCATGGTGGATCTTCATGTAGATAAACATGGCTATACTGAAATGATGACTCCATATATGGTAACGCGTGAAACTTTAACGGGCACTGGGCAATTGCCTAAATTTGCTGAAGATATGTACCATGTAGAGGGAACGGAATATTTCTTGATTCCAACTGCTGAGGTTACATTGACTAATTATCACGGTGGCGAAATTTTGAGCGAAGAGGAATTGCCTAAATACTATACTGCATTCACCGCATGTTTCCGTGCTGAAGCGGGTTCCGCGGGGCGTGATACTCGTGGCCTTATTCGACAACATCAATTTAACAAAGTTGAAATGGTTAAATTAGCTAAACCAGAAGATTCTTTCAAAGAATTAGAAACATTAACAGATAATGCAGAAGAAGTATTGCGCTTATTAGAATTACCGTTCCGTGTTATCACTCTGTGCACAGGTGATATGGGCTTTGGTTCTGCTAAAACCTATGATGTAGAGGTGTGGATGCCTGCACAAGGCAAGTATAGAGAAATTTCCTCTTGCTCCAATATGACTGATTTCCAAGCTCGTCGTGCTAATATTAAATTCCGTCGTGGACCTAAGGGTAAACCGGAATTCGTTCATACATTAAATGGATCTGGCCTTGCAGTAGGGCGTACAGTAGCTGCTATCTTGGAAAACTATCAACAAGCCGATGGGTCCGTTATAATTCCAAAAGTTCTCGTGCCATACATGGGTAGCGTTGAAGTGATTTCACCTGCTAAATAAGAGGGGGCATTTTATGAGATTCTTTATTGATACAGCAGAATTTGATGAGATTAAAGAGGCCTATGACTTTGGTTTTATTGATGGCGTAACTACAAACCCATCGCTTATCGTGAAAGCTAAACGCGATTTGAAACAAGTTATTTCTGAAATTGCAAACCTTGTTGATGGACCTGTTAGCGCAGAGGTTATTTCCTCTGATGCTGAAGGCATGGTGGCGGAAGCACATGACCTTGTGAAATTAGGCTCTAATGTGGTTATTAAAGTTCCTATGACTCCAGAAGGCCTTAAAGCCGTTGCTGTTTTGAGCAAAGAAGGCATTAAAACGAATGTGACTTTGATTTTTTCTGCAAACCAAGCGTTATTAGCTGCTCGTGCAGGTGCAAGTTATGTGAGTCCATTTGTGGGTCGTATTGATGATATCAGCATGGATGGTCTTACATTGATTCAAGATATTGCAGATATTTTCGCTATTCATGAAATTGAAACTGAAATTATTGCTGCAAGTGTGAGAACTCCGCTGCATATTATTCAATGTGCTAAAGCAGGTGCTCATATTGCAACTGTTCCATTTAAAGTACTCATGCAAGCTATGAAACATCCGTTGACTGATGCAGGACTTGCAAAATTTATGGAAGATTGGAAACAAGCTAATCAATAAGTTAGAGACTCTAGGTAAGAGTCATATCAATACATAGAGGACTTATAAGGAGGCCCATTATGGATCGTACATTATCTTTGGAATTTGCTCGTGTCGTTGAAGCCGCAGCTTTGCGTAGCGGTCGTTTGCTTGGCCGTGGGCAAAAGGATGCAGCCGATGGTCTTGCTGTAGATGCTATGCGTCAAGCGTTTGATTCTGTTCGCATTTCTGGTACTGTGGTTATCGGAGAAGGCGAAATTGATGAAGCTCCTATGCTTTATATCGGAGAACACGTAGGTGCTGGCGGACCAGAAGTAGATATCGCTGTTGATCCTATTGAAGGGACAAACTTGATTGCTAAAGGTCAAAATGGTGCTATTGCAGTTATGGCGATTGCAGAAAAAGGTGGCTTGTTACATGCACCGGATATGTACATGGAGAAACTTTGTGTTGGTCCTCGAGGTGCAGGTGCTATCGATATTACGAAATCTTTGACCGAAAATATCAAAAATGTAGCGGCTAAAATGGAACGTAATGTAGATGAAATCACGTTGGTTATGCTTGATCGTGAGCGTCATCAAGGCTTGATGAAAGAGGCTCGTGAAGTAGGGGCTCGTATTATGCTCATTTCTGATGGTGATGTTAATCCAGCTATGGAATGTTGTATCGAAGGTTCTGGGGTGCACATGGTTGTAGGTACTGGTGGTGCACCTGAAGGTGTATTAGCGGCTGCAGCCTTAAAATGTGTAGGCGGCGATATGCAAGCTCGCTTAAAACCAGAAACGGAAGAAGAAATTCGTCGTTGCCATGAAATGGGCATTGCCGATGTAAACCAAGTGCTCACATTAAATGATTTAGTTCGTACTGATGATGTTATCTTTGCGGCTACTGCCATTACACGTGGTAACTTATTAAATCCAATTCAATATTTCCCAGGTGGTGCGCGTACACATACTATTGTGATGCGGTCTAAAACTGGTACGGTTCGTTTCCTTGATACAGTGCATATGGATCATAAACTTAAAACATTAAAAGCTAAATAAGAATAAAGCCCTGAAATATACTCAAAAATTGGACATAAATTTTTGAGATATATTCAGGGCTTTTTTTTCTTTGTATTTTCTCTCATTCTCTTGATGAGATATATCGAAAAATAGTATAATAACATTTAGTATATGACGTTATAAATACAAGGTCTTGTAGCTTATACAAGATGAACGATATAAAGTGTAGGAGGAATTCTGTTGGAAAAGTTAATCATTCAAGGTGGCAATCGATTGGAAGGATGTGTACGTGTTAGTAGTGCTAAAAATGCAGTACTCCCTATTATTGCCGGTACTTTGCTAGCATCAACGCCTAGTAAATTGCTTGAAATTCCAAATTTAGAAGATGTAGGCACGATTTGCCAAGTTATCGAGTCTTTGGGGGTTAAAATCACTCGTAATAATGCAGATGGTGAAATTGTTTTCGATGCTTCTACATTGACTGCTACGGAAGCTCCTTATGAACTTGTGCGTAAAATGCGTGCATCCTTCCTTGTCATGGGTCCACTTTTGGCTCGTAAAGGGGAGGCTAAAATCTCAATGCCTGGTGGATGTGCTATCGGTGCACGTCCCATTGATCTTCATTTAAAAGCATTTGAAGCATTAGGTGCAAAAATTGAAATTACTGAAGATTATGTATATGCTCATGCTCCGGAAGGACTTAAAGGGACTCAAATTTATTTGGATTTCCCAAGTGTGGGGGCTACAGAGAATGTAATTATGGCTGCTTCTATGGCGGAAGGTAAAACCGTTATCGAAAATGCTGCAGAAGAGCCTGAAATTGTTGATTTAGCTACATTCTTAAATGCTATGGGTGCTAATATTCGCGGAGCTGGTACAAATGTGATTCGTATTGAAGGTGTACCTCAATTACACGGTGCTATTCATACAGTTATTCCTGATCGCATTGAAGCTGGTACATATTTAATCGCTGCTGCTATGGCAGGTGGTGATGTATTCGTAGAAAATGCATTGCCAGAACATCTAAAACCAGTAGTGGCTAAATTAAAGGAAGCTGGTGTAACAGTAGAGGAAGAAATCGACGGCATTCGCGTTATCAGTAGTGGTAAAGGCATTAAAGCTGTCGATATTAAAACCTTGCCATACCCTGGATTCCCAACAGATATGCAAGCTCAATTCATGGCTCTTACCACGATTGCGGAAGGCACTAGTACAGTAACAGAAACTGTATTTGAAAATCGTTTTATGCATGTTGCTGAACTTCGTAAAATGGGGGCGCATATTGACATCGATAATCGTCAAGCTATTGTCGAAGGTATGCCAAGCTTACACGGGGCTATAGTGAATGCTACTGACCTGCGTGCTGGAGCGGCGCTGGTATGCGCTGCATTGACTGCGGAAGGTAGAACAGAAGTCGGTCGTTTACATCATATTGACCGAGGTTATGATGATTTTGTAGGTAAATTGCAAAGGTTAGGTGCTGATATTGTTCGGGTTGACGAATAAGAGTACACAGCCAAAACAAAATAAAAAGAAAAGAAGCCGGCGCTCTAAAGGGCCGGCTTTATACAACGAGCAACAGAACTTAGGTGCTACAAAGGTTGAGAATTCGAAAGCGAGTACTACACGTAAACCATTGAGAAGGACAAAACGTAAGTCTACTAAGCTTTCAAATGGCGTGGCAAAGCAAGCTAATCATTTGGCCTCCAATATGCGCGAGACCATGATTAAAGTTACAAAAATGCGCCGTGCTGAACGACGTAGTCGTGAGACTGTAGCGATTGCTAAAACAACGCCAGCCATGACATTAAAACGTTTAGTTCGACCTGAGCAAGTTGGAGATTTTATGAGTCGTTTGAATCGATCCTTAAACTTCGATTTGGGAATTGATTTAGGGACTGCAAATATCCTCATTTTTGCGAAGGGTAAAGGCTTGGTATTAGATGAACCTGCGTATATTGCACGGGATGATAAAACCGGTGATATTCTTGCTTTAGGTGAGGCTGCACGTTCTATGGTAGGCCGTACTCCAAAAGGGATTTCCGTCATCCGTCCAGTTCAAGCGGGCGTTATTGCAGATTATGATATGACAGAATTCATGTTGAAGTACTTTATTCGCTCCGTTGTACCTGCTTCTAGATTGATGAAGACGCGTATTATCGTATGCGTGCCATCAGGCATTACACCTGTAGAGAAACGCGCCATTTTAGAGGCCTTACTCAGAACCGGTGCAAAAAAGACAGTCCTTATTGAAGAGCCATTGGCTGCTGCTATGGGGACTGGTCTCAATGATGCTAAGCACGTAGGGGCGATGGTTGTCGATGTTGGCGGTGGCACTACGGATATTGCCGTTCTTTGTGATACGGGTGTGGTTGTAAGTGAATCACTTCGTATCGGTGGAGATTCTTTTAACGAATCTATTATCCGTTATATCCGCCGTAAGAAGCGCCTCGTTATTGGTCCGCTAACGGCAGAGAAAATTAAAATTTCTGTAGGGACTGTGGATCGTCGTGCAAAGGAGCGTACGATTGAGGTACGAGGACGAGATGCAAGTTCTGGATTACCAAAGATGGTTGCGGTGAATTCTTTAGAGATTCAACGTGCTCTAGAAGCACAAGTGATGAATGTTTTGGAAGGCGTTAAGTCCATTCTAGAGAAAACTCCACCAGAACTTGTGGCCGCTATCAATGATCATGGTATCATTCTTACTGGTGGTGGCGCGCTCATCGATGGATTAGACCGTGTTATTACACGTTCTATTGGAATCGCGGCATACCTTGTAGAATCTCCAAGATATGCAGTAATTAAAGGTGTTGCAAAGGCTTTAGATGAAATGTCACAGCTTCGTGATACATTAGATGAGTTACAATAATATAGTTACAATAATATAGTTACAATAATATACCATGATGATGTAAGCTTAAATTGACGAGGTTATGGTCTACAGTTATTCTATTTTATGTATGGAGTATCTTTAGACTGTAACCTCGTTTTTCGTTTATTTTTTGAATTTTTCATCTTTATGCTGTATACTATAGTAAAAGTATATTGCGTAAAATTGATGTAATGATATAAGGCCATTATTATGGTTTGTAGCTATAGAGGAATTAAAGATGAAACGATATCTGTATATGACTTTTGCTGTTTTAGGTCTACTGGGTAGTACCGTTCCTCATGCTGAGGCCGGTAATTTAACAGGGGTGCGCGTATCTAATCATGAAGGTACAAGCCGAATTGTTTTAGATGTATCTGAAATGCCTGTATCTTGGACTCAATCCTATAATGAAGAAACACATGCTCTTACATTGAACTTAGGGGGTACTACAAATGGTTTAACTGGCCCCATATCACAAAATGATAAAAAAACGGGAGTTCTTAAAGGCATTGGCTTACAACCGGTTAATGGGGCCTTACGAGTAACATTAACAGCGAATAAGGATGTACAACATCATGAGTTTGCATTAGAAAAGCCTTCGCGTATAGTAGTGGATTTATTTTCTGGCTATGCACAACAGACTACAAAAGATGTAAATAAATCTGTAACGTATAGCAAAATTAATAACACCGTAGCTGAAGGGAAAATTCAAGCCTTTGCATTGACCGTAGATAATGATTCACCTATGGTGGTGGCGCATGTTCCAGAAGGTAAACCATTATCTTCTGTCACTCAAGCTCATACAGCTATCATTGGAGCAAAGGTAAAAGGAGGCAGTTTTGAACGACCTTACTCAGTGGCGAGTGATGGAGCCATTGATTTAGAGCGTATTTCTAATTGTGGTACGTTACGATATACGCCTAATAGAGGATACTTTATAGAAGAGAAAAAACCTTTGCTTCAAGCTAAAACAAAGAATGAGAGTTTTGTAATCACCTCCGTTGATACGGTTCGTAAAGAGAATGCATTGACCCTTTATACGTCAACTTATGGTCCTTCTACAAAGACCAATGAATATGGTTATGAAGTGACTGTAGCTAATGGCAAGGTTATTAGTAAACAAAAGGGAAATTCTAAAATTGGGGAAAACCAATACGTATTGTCTGGTCATGGCGAATCTGGAAGTGCTTTACGTAAATTAAAAGTTGGAACACCTATTACGATTCAAAATAGAGAAGAACTTGCTCAAGTTAGTACTATCGGTGGAGCTAGTTTAGAAGTGGGCACTATGGTGATGAAAGGCGGTCGCTATGTAGGTGCTGATGAATCTAATAACAAAGGTCGTAGCTTCATTGGAACCACAAAGGAACATGATTTAGTTGTGCTAACAGTTGATAAATCCGAACTTCAATCTGTAGGTGTGACTCAAAAAGAAGGAGCTCAGTTATTGTCTAAATTAGGTGTTGTTGATGGCGCTGAATTATCAAATCAAGGTAGCATTGATATAGTCATCAATGATAATTATGTACACAAATCTTCTGCACCTATGAGTTATGAGGATATAGTAATCATAAAATAGATTCGTTGCATACAATTCTGTTTGAAATATTACTAATAATTTAGTATACTATAAATACATAACTAATTTTGTAAAAGGAGGGATCGTTATGAAAAGAGTAGTGTTAGCTTTAGCTGCATTAGGCATTTTAAGTGTTAGCTCTGTAATGGCGGCCCCTGTATCATACCAAAGTGTATTAACAGGTAAAGTTGCTTCTACAGTTTCTGTTGGTACTTCTGTAACAGAAGGCCAAACATTGGTGACTGTAGAGACATTGGCTGGTCCTATGGCTGCTGCTAAATCTACTGTAACTGGTACTGTAACGGCGGTTAATGTTACAGTGGGTTCAGACGTTTCTCGTGATCAAATCGTTGTCACTGTAGAAAGTAAATAAAGGAGAGAAGGAATGAAGTTTTCTCATTCTTGGCGTCGGTATAGAAAAGCGATACTGGCGCTTTTCTTCTGTACTTCACTTACAACTGCACAGGCTATTGATTTTATGCCTGTCAATGATGTAACAACAGGTATGGAAGGTATTGCAAAAACTGTAATCGTAGGGGATACTATTTCCACCTTTGATGTAAAGGTACTGGGTGTCATGAAGGATAAGGGACCATCTGGTCATCTTATTTTAGCCAAGTTTTCCGGACCCGTTATGGATCAAACTGGTGGCATTGCGCATGGTATGAGTGGTAGCCCTGTATATATAAATGGTAAACTCGTTGGGGCTGTTGCTTATGGCTGGGGGTTTGCGGATGGTACGATAGGTATGATTACTCCTATTGAGGATATGGTCAAACTATGGAATATACCATATGAGAAAAACTTATCTAAACCTTGGGATGATACACAATTGATTCCTTTAGGTACTCCACTTATGGCGTATGGCTTCGATGCGGCATCAATGGAATACTTTAAATCGAAGTTACCACAATATAAATATGAAACATATGACACCGCAAGTGCTAGTGGTGATGAAATTGCAAAACCTTTAGAAGCTGGTGGCTCGGTAGCGGCTTTGCTAGTTGATGGTGACCTTAAATTGGGCGCTATTGGTACTGTTACTCATGTAGATGGTGAAAAGGTTGTTGCCTTTGGTCATCCATTCTTAAAACATGGCTCTTCTAACTATTTTATGCACAATGCAAGTATCTTTACCGTTGTAAAAAGCTATAATGCTGCCTTTAAGCTTGGCTCTATGGGTAAAGAGATTGGTTCTGTTACTGAAGATAGAGGTGCCGGTATTGCAGGTGTATCAGGCGTGATTTCGCCAGGTATTCCATTGCGATTCCATTTAAAGGATATTGATATGGGCCGTGATAGAACTAGTTCCGTCAAGGTTATTGAAGATGGTGAAATGACACCAACTTTAGCAGCTACAGCCTTATACAATATGTTGAATAAAACATTGGATCGCAGTGGCTCTGGTACGGCTACAATTTCTTATACTATTACGCCAAAAGGGAAAGAACATAAGCCATTAACGCGGACAAATATGTTCTACAGCTCTGATTCCATTAGTGAAAAAGCAGTTGATGAATTTTATAATGTCATTGATGTTCTTATGAACAATCGATTCATCAACTATGAAATTTCGGATATTTCGGTTGAAACAAACGTAACGCAAGATAAGAAAACAGCAAAGCTTATCGATGCTTCTGCTTCGTCTACTGTAGTTTCTCCTGGGGATACTATCGTAGTAGATGTAACATTAGAGCCGTTCCGCGGTGAAAAGGTTATTAAACAAATTTTCTTTAAGGTACCTGAAGATCAAGCTATTGGTAAGTATACCTTAGAGGTGCGTGGCGGTGGCGAGATTCCATTGCCATACGTATTGGAAAAACAGAAATATAATTTAACAGATGAAATTTTACGCCGTTTGAAAGTTCATAAAGATTTTGATGAGCTTTATGATGAAATTCAAAAGACAGATACAAATAATCAAATCGTTGTAGAATTTTTGGAAGATGGCATCAGTTTAGTTGATGAAGATGGCTCTCAATCTGTTAAAAAGGCTAAGCTTAAAGATGTGGAATCAAAACCTATGCCAGGGGATGTAAAGAAAAAAACAGGTCAAGAAGATTTGAGTTCTAGTAAGGATGATGAAAAGAAACCTGAAAAGACTGCTGTTGATACTGAGTACATTGTGCAAGGTGATGGTCAATTTACGATTCATGTAATGAAGCCTGCTGATCGGGATAAAGAATTAGCAAAACGTGTCAAAGAAGCGAAACATCAGATTAAGATGGAACGCAAGTTAGAATTGGAAGATCAATCTAAAAAAGATAAAACGGATAAAGCTGAGTCTAAAAAGGATTCTAAAAAAGAGTCGAAAGAGACTAATAAAAAAGATGAGGCTAATGCTGGTGGAACAAATACAGCTGAATAAGTTGAAACTGTAAGGGAAAGGGATAGACTGTTGAGTTGGCTAGAATCGATAGGTCGAGTCGTCATAAACGGCTTATCGCAGATGGGTAGTGCTACATTATTAGTGTGGCAAACAATAAAACAATTAAAAATGATTAATCTGTGGCATGTATTTCAACAGATGGCTCACTTAGGGGTAGACTCCTTGCCTATTATTAGCTTAACTCTACTCTTTGCTGGTGCCGTTATGACCTTACAGATTACAGATGTACTCATTACCTATGGTGCTCAAAGTACAGTAGGTGGCCTTATGGCTGTAGCTATGGGCCGTGAATTGGGCCCTATCTTAGTTGGTGTAGTATTAGCCGGCCGTGTTGGCGCAGCTATCACGGCTGAAATTGGTACAATGAAGGTAACAGAACAAATTGATGCCCTACGTGTTATGGCTGTTGATCCTGTTGGTTACCTCGTGGTACCGCGTGTAGTAGCGTGTATGATTATGGTGCCAATTTTGGCATTTTATGGTGTTGTTATCGGTATTGCCGGTGGTTACTTTGTAGCCACTGTTATCAAGGGTTTGGCGCCTAGTACATATTTAGACTCTATTCAAATGTTTTCTACCATTTCAGACTTCACCTTAGGACTTATAAAGTCTAGTGTGTTTGGTGCTGTCATTGCATTGGTAGGTGCTTATAAGGGCATGGAAACTAAAATGGGCGCAGAAGCTGTTGGTTTTTCCACTACTAGTTCTGTAGTAACTAGTATTATTCTAGTATTTGTATTAAATTACTTTTTATCTACATTGTTATTTTAGTGGATATTTTTAGAGGGATTTATGATTGAACTACGCAATGTTGTAGTTGCCTACGAGTCACGTGTGATTTTAGACTCTGTTAATCTCACTATTAATGATGGGGAGACGTTAGTTATATTAGGCGGCAGTGGTAGTGGTAAAAGTACATTACTTCGCTTATTAATAGGTTTACAACGTCCTACATCAGGGCAGATTATCGTAGATGGCACAGATATAACTACATTATCTGAAGATGAATTTAATACGGTACGAAGAAAAATGGGGATGGTATTCCAATATTCAGCTTTGTTTGATTCTATGTCGGTAGGTGAGAACGTAGCTTTTGGTTTGCGTCAACATACGAAGTTAAAGGATGACGAAATCAAACGCATTGTGGCAGAAAGACTCGATTGGGTTGGTTTAAAGGGATATGAGTCCTATATGCCTAATGAGTTATCTGGTGGTATGAAAAAGCGGGTTAGCTTAGCTCGTGCTATAGCACTAGATCCGAGCTTAATTCTTTATGATGAACCTTCATCAGGGTTAGATCCTATTACATCAGGTACGATTAGTATGCTAATTAAGGGAATGCAGAATCGGCTTGGTTGTACTTCTATCGTGGTAACACATGATATGCAGTCAGCATTCTATGTTGCTGACCGCATAGCTTTACTCGATCAGGGGCATTTTGTAGAAATTTCTGATACAATAGAATTTAAGAATTCTACAAATAAGAAGGTACAACAATTTATTCATGGTGAAGCAGAGCCGATTAACGAATCTGCGATGGGAGATATATAATGAAGTGGACGACGGAGGCCAAGGTAGGGGCTTTTACAATAATAGGTATAGTTCTATTCATTGCAGGCATACTATTTGTAGGCCGTATCGATATATGGGCTAAACCGCAAATGACAATTACAGGTGATTTCACTCAAGTAAATGGCCTAAAAAATGGGAATCAGGTTAAATTTTCCGGCGTGGCTATCGGGACTGTTTCTGATATTGAAATTACACCGCGTGGCGTTGTGGTTAAGATGAAACTTGATGAAAAAACGCAGATTCCAAGTGACTCGATCTTTTCCTTGGGGTCAGATGGTTTTTTAGGTGATAAATTTATTCAAATTTCACCAGGACAGTCTAAAGTATATTTACAAGATGGTGACTCCGTTAAAGGTGAAGGCGTTGATGCTGTGGATAAGGCCATGCAGAGTGCACAAAAATTAATGGATGGTACTGAGAAGATGCTACAGTCTATTAATAGTATTATTGGTGATCCTGCAACTCAAAGTGCACTTAAATATTCTTTGCAATCTACAGCTGTGATGGCTGATAATGCGGTAGCTATTACACAAAATATGGCGGATGTAACGGCTCAGCTAAATCAAGCAGCACAACAGTTTAATGCTGATGGTAATGCAGGCAATGATATGCGTGCTATTTTAACTAATTTAAAACAAACTACTGATCGTGTAGATAATATGGCTCGTACCATGGAATCAACTGTAACAGATCCTAAAGCACAAGAAAATATTAAGGAGACTTTACATAATACGGCACAGATTTCAGCTCGCATCAATAAATTGATGGGCGGAAAGGCGTACCAAACGGATGTAAATGGAAATAGTGTAGAGGTTGGTATGACTGAAAAAAAGTCATCTACCAAGATTGAACCATCTGTAGATTTGTTGTATAACACAACGGATAATGAATTCCGTGTCAATGGTAGAGTACGTGCCTTTAACAATAAAGGAATGGCTGAAATTGGCCTTTCTAATATGGGTGATGATACTACTTTTGATCTGAATGCAGGTCGATTTATTAGTTCTAAATGGTTAGTGCGTGGTGGTATTTTTGAAAGTGAATTGGGTCTTGGGGTGGATTATAACCTCCGTGGTCCTGTGTCCTTATCAGCCGCGCTATATGACCTTAATCATCGTAAATATCGTATTCGTAGTGATATACGTTTGCATAAAGATACCTATGGCGTTATTCAAATGACCAGACCGTTCAGTTCTACGAATGGAGGTACCTATTTCGGTATTAAACAAGTATTCTAATGACTAACACATTTACTCTA
Organism: Veillonella parvula; assembly: GCF_001553335.1. Classification (GTDB taxonomy): domain Bacteria; phylum Bacillota; class Negativicutes; order Veillonellales; family Veillonellaceae; genus Veillonella; species Veillonella parvula_S. The sequence goes on from NZ_KQ960810.1 coordinate 55,368, forward strand.
TATGAGTATGGAGGTACATATTATGAATAAAAAGGTTCTTTCCTTAGGTGTAATGCTTTCTTTAGTTACTACTGGTGCATTCGCCGCTGATGTAGTAACTACATCCGTTAACAACGGAGACCAATTAAGCAAATATCAAAAAGAAGCTATTCAATTAACACAAAAGCAATTAGCAGAAAAATCTGTTTTAGACAGTAAAACCTATGAACGTACATTAGCTTTAAACGAAGCCCGTACGGTTGATTTAGCATTAGCTAATAATCGTACAGCTAAGCAAACTAAATGGGGTTATGAAGCTGCTAAATCTGCAGTAAGCCAAGTAGCAGCTAGTAAGAATCCAAGTGTTAGTTATGGTTGGAGTGCTCAAAAAACGGGCGGTGACACAGGTAGTGGCAAATCTGGTAGTCATAACTTCTCCATTAGTGCGCCTGTATTCAATCCACAACTCGATGCAAGCATTGATTCTGCACGTTATACTCGTGAAGGTACTGGTGCTAGCTATGAAGAGGCTTTACAACAAGCAAAATATGATGCTCTTAACGGTTATTATACATTGATTATGAGCCGTAATATGGTAGATGTAGCACAACAAGCTGTTAAAGATTATCAAGGTCATGTAACCAATGTAGAGGCACAGTATAATGTTGGTTTAGTGGCGAGCTCCGATGTATTGGCCGCTAAAACAAATCTTGATGATTCTCAAACATCTCTTGTAAAAGCGCAAAATGCTGCAAATTTAGCAGAGGCGAACTTAAATCAAGTTATTGCATACCCTGCACAAACAGCTATTACTACAGTAGAGCATGATTTACAATATAAACCATATAATGTAACCTTGGAGCAAGCGAAAGCATATGCTATGCTTCATCGTTCCGCTCTTGTTAAATCAGCTCTTGATGTAAAATCTGCGGAAGAAGCTGTAAAATCTGCTAAGGCGGGTTATTTGCCTACGGTTGCTGTAAAAGCTGGTCGTGGCTATGGTGATCCAGATGGTTACTTTGGTACAAGCACAAAGTCCTGGAGTGTTGGTGCTAGTGCTACTTGGAACTTATGGGATGGTGGTGCAACACAAAATGCTATTAAAAAAGCAAATGCACAACTTGAACAAGCAAAAGAAGCTAACTTGGCAACTGTTGATGCTGTATTGTTAGCCGTACAAAAAGCATACTTGAATTTACGAGCTGCTGAACAAACAATCCAAAGTACACAAACTGCAGTCGCACAAGGTCAAGAAAGTTTCCGTATTGCTACGCTTCGTTACCGTGCAGGTGTTGGTACGAACCTTGATGTACTTGATGCAGAAACTAAGTTGACAACAGCTCGTAATAACTATGTAGAAGCTCTTTACAATTACAATATTAGCATTGCGGCTCTTGAACAATTAACAGGCGTTCCATTGTCTACACCTGTAGGTCAAGGTGCTGAAGTTATCGCTAATAGTGGTGCTGTTGAACAATTGTCAAAACTAGGCGGCAATCAATAATATGATCTTTAAAAAGACGACTTCGGTCGTCTTTTTTTCTTGTAATGGACATTATAGACAATGAGTGTTCTTGATAGGTTTTATAAAATTCACTCTGAAAATACTATAGTTATTACTGTGTCTGTGGTAAGATTAGTATATATATTTATATTATTCATAATGTGTATGGGAGTATCATTATGACCCGTAAAAAGTGGTTCCTTATCGGTGCAGCGATTTTAGGTTTGTCTGGTATTGTTGGTGCCAGCATCAATCCTATGGCTCAAACTTACATTGCACCTATGGTTAAAGAACAAGTAAATAATGTCATAAACGGATCTATAGACTATGATTCTCTCCGAATTAATTGGAATGGTGATGTTGTTCTAACAGATGTGATTATTAAAGATAGAGATGGACATTTAGTTGGAACTGCTCAAGAGGTAGCTGTAGGAGTTAAATTATCTTCTTTACCGAAGATCATTGGTGGCAACACATCAGGGGCTACGACTATTTCTAGTGTAATCGTCGAGGCGCCAGATTTTCATATATGGCAACTAGCTGATGGGTCGTGGAGTATAACTAAATTAGTAAAACCATCCGATCCAAATAAGTCGGGTACTTTTGATGGCTCTGTGACTATTAATGATGGTCGCGTAGCGCTACGTACTAAAGATGGAATAAAGAGGAATGTAGAAAATCTTGATGGGACCATGGCGCTTGATATGAGTGGCATCTCTAAAGGTGCCTTTACTGCTGATGTAGATGGTTCCGCAATTACCTTGAATGGCAAAATTGATATGAACAATGTATCTAATTTTGATCTCTTTGTACAAGCTGATGAAATTGATACTGCTGGTATTATGAGTTTTGTTCCACTTCGTAAGGATCTATCTGTAACGAGTGGTAAGTTACAAGATTTACATTTAAATCTTAAAAGTGAAGATGGCAAATACATTATGAGTGGTAATGTAGGCTTTAAAGGTTTAACAGGCACTTATAAACGGGGTAATACAATTTATAATATTACCGATGGCACGGGTCGCATTATGCTTAATAATGATCAAATCGTTATTAGTCGTAGTTCTTGGAGGGTAAATGATCAAGTAACAAAGATCAATGGCTTAGTTACACTAGGCAAAGATGAAGAGTATTTAAATCTTAATGTTGTGGCCGATAAAGTAGATTTAGAGGCGATAACAGACGTCGGTGTTTCTGGTATTGTAGGTGGGCGTGCACATATTGGTGGTACGACAGTAGCTCCTCGTGTAGATGCAACGATTGCTAGTGATGGTATTTCTTATAATGGTTACTATATTGATCGTTTACAAGGTGATATTGTATATGATAACGGTTTAGTTCGTACGGATGATGTGCGCCTATCAGTAGGCGAAGGTAGTGCAAAGGTTAAGGGCCAATATGTGGTTGATACAGGGGATTTTGATACTACTATAAAGATTCAAAATTTACCTTTAGGCACTTTCACAAAAGATATGACCTCACCGGTTACAGGTAATATCGATGGTGAGATGCGTATCTTAGGAAAAAATAATCAAGTTACAGATGTTGTAGGCGCTGTTGAAGGTCGCCAAATAGGCATTCGCGGTGTTGTAGTTGATACTGCAAAAGCTAACTTTACGCATGCTGATAATAGTACAAATATGACTGTTGTAGGCACTATAGGAGATGGGGCACTAAGCGGATATGGCTATATCCAAAATGGTAATATAGATGCCACTATTTCCGGTAATGCATTGCCATTGACCGCACTAAGTCCTATTATTGGTCAAGATGTTGATGGCACCTTGAATACCTCTTTTGCGATACAAGGTACATTGGATAATCCAAATGTAATGGGCACTGTATGGGGTCAAGAGGTACATTATAAAGGGGCTCGATTCAATAATATCCATGGAGATATTAAGCTAGATAACCATATTCTCACTATCACCAATGGACATATTGGTGATGGCGATGGGGGCTATGATGTTAATGGTTGGTATAATCTTAATACAGATGTGTTAGATCTAAATGCCAAGGCTCGGGCTGCTCGTATTGAAAATGTGATTCGTACTGTTACAGATGTTCCTATTACAGGTTGGTTTGAAACAGACAATCATATTACAGGGACGGCTGCAAATCCGATTATAGAAGGTCGTGCTCATTTGTGGGATGGTTCTGCTTATGGCAAACTCGTGACCAATGCGTTTGCAAAATATAACTATCAGAATGATACATTAGAGCTTTATAGATTTGATATTGAAGGTTATGGTGCAACTATCACAGGTGGCGGTACAGTATCTAAAGAAGTAATTAATATTGATTTTGAAGGCAAAAAAATTGATATGGGCAGATTGCTCATTAATACGGATTACAAAGTTAATGGTTTGCTATCTGGTCGAGGACAAATTACTGGATCTGTAGATAACCCTCAATTCAATGGTTATATTTCATCCGATGCCTTATCAGTTAATGGGGAATTATTGAACGATATTCATGGTCGTGTTTATGCAGATAAATCGGTTGTAAATGTGCAAGATTTCACCTTTGCTGAAGCCGATGGTGGTCGCTATACTGCTAAAGGTGGTATGAAGTTTGATGACAGTAGACAACTATTTGGTGTATTAGATGTTACTAATGGTAGCGTAAAGAATTTGCTAACCTTGCTAGACCGGTCCAATGAACATATTGATGGCAAATTAAATGGTTCTGTTGAAATCGGAGGTACACGCGACAATCCAAGCGTTAATGTAACAGGCAAGATTAATGATGTAAGTATTGATGAAAAGATTGTTGGTGATGCAACTATCGATGCAAGTCTTGCTAACCGTAAATTCAAAGTTACAACTTTGAATTTACCTGTTGGTGAAGGTCTCATTGCAATAGGCGGCACGATGGATCTTGATGGTCAAGCGGACTTACAGGTTGCATTAAAGGATGTTGATATAGTACCGTTCTTGCCACTTATGGGTAAGGATATTCAAGCTACTGGTTGGGTAACTGGCGTTGTAAATATCACTGGGGAAACTAAGAATCCTAAAGTAGAATTATCCGGTGCTGTAGAGTCGGGGTCCTTTAATGGTGTTGGTATTGATGAAGGTTTTGTATTGGCTACAATGCAAGATCAAGTTATTCAGATTCAACGAATTCAAGGTGCCAAAAGTGGGTATAAGCTAAGTGTCTATGGTAAGATTCCATTAGCGGCAATCTTTACGTCTGGGTATATTCCAGCAAATGATAGCAAATCTATGGATGTAACTATTGATTTTAACGAAGCAGATATGGCTGTTATTCCTCTTCTTACAACTAGTGTTAAGGAGGCAACAGGTCCGTTAAAAGGCACGGTTCACATTACAGGCACTATTGATCAGCCTGAAGCATATGGTACTGTATCGGTACGTAATGGTACGATGAAATTGGCAAGTGTAGAAAATCAAATTACTGGTATTGATGGTGACTTAATTTTCTCTGGTCAACAAGGTGATTTCCAATCCCGTATTAATATGGGCAAAGGCTCAGCTGGTTTGGCTGCTAAAGTAAATTGGTCTGGACATACTCTTACTAATTACAAGGCGGCAGTTCAGCTAGAAGATTTAGAGGTTCGCAGTGAATATGTAAGAGGACCGTTGAATGGTGAACTTTATATTGCTGACCGAGATGGATTGCCGACCCTTATTGGTACTTTAAATCTTGAAAAGATTCAATTCAAAATTCCTCTTTCCTTACAATCTAGTGAAAGTACCAAAGATATGGGGGTGGATGTTACTGTTCATGCGGGTAAAGGTGTACGTTTATATGATCGCACCTTATACAACATGTTTATCAGTGGCGATGTTCATTTTGGTGGATCCTTACAAAATCCAACTGCTAGTGGTCAATTCGATGTTAGAAATGGCACGTTTAAGTATTTGAGCCATGTATTTAATATTACAAAAGGGAATGCCCATTTCGTAGGTGGCTCTTATTTACCAAACTTACAATTAGAGGCTGAAACAAATGTAAGTAATTACACTATTATGCTTGGCGTAAAAGGGACAGTGGATCATATGGACTTATCATTGGCCTCTAATCCTACATTGTCTAGAAAGCAAATCATTTCCATGTTGACCTTCGGCCGCGGTGCAGATTCAAATAGTAGTACTTTGACAAATGAAGATGTGAATGCTGTGGCTACAGCAGGGCTTCAAATGTTTGCTTTTGGCTATGTACAAGATGCATTACAAAATACACTTGGGTTAGACCGCATCAATATTACAACAGGGTCAATTGATCCCGATGAGCCAACCAATAGGGATACGGCAAGTAATTATAATATTGAAATCGGTAAATATGTATTACCGAGAGTCATGTTGACTTATTCTCAAGGTATTAATAACAAACAAAATAAATATGGTATAGAATATTCTGTTAAACGAAACCTTAAGTTCACGGGATGGCATACATCAAAAGGGAACAATTATATAGGTGGTCGTTGGACACGTAGCTTTTAAGAGTATGACTAGAATGTGTAAACCCCTTAGGTATGCACATTCTAGTCATATTAATTTCATAAAATTTGTTTAATATAGTACTCATTCCAAGCAATTTATGCTATAATGATAAAGATTTATTAGTCTTTATAAATAAGATGTAAACTCTTTATGGGGATGAGTTCTAGGAGGAATTTATGTTTAAACCAAAAGCTTATAAAAGTATGCTTGCAGCGTCCGTGTTGACCGCTGTCATGGGGACAGGCAGTGTATTTGCTGCTGAGGTACAAGCTGGCTATACTCCAGATTTAAATAGCACAACGACGACTAATGCTGCTACAACAAATGATGCAGCTACTACACAAGCTGTTTATAATGCTGATGCAACTACTACAACTATACAAGATGAAACTGATGCAGCTATCTTAGCTGCTCGTGGTGATACGACTATATCTAGTGACGGCACTGTAGTAAAAGGTTCTGATGGAACTGTTACAGTCAATAATGCTGCTTTAAAAACTGATGATAAACAAGTAAAAATGGTATCTAAAACTACTGGTGGTACTGATCTTGATAAGGCTGCTGAAAATGGCCAAACTCAAGCTGTTACAACAGTAGAAGCACAATATGTCACATCTGCTAGTGCAGAATCTGTTAATCCTTACGTAGGTAAATTGATTACCGGTTTATCTATATCTGGCGTTACAGCTGAACAGCAAGCAAATTTGTTGCCAATTTTAACTGAAAAAGTTGGCGATGCCGTATCTGTTGATGGCGTATTTAAAGATGTAACTAATCTTGGTAATACTGGTTACTTCTCCGAAGTAAATCCTGTATTCACTTCCGTGCCTGAAGGCGTAAAACTGGACTTTGCCGTAACAGTAAATCCAGTTACTACTGGCGTTTCTTTTGAAGGTAATACTGTATATTCCTCCGAAGTATTGACTAAGTTCATGGACATTCAACCAGGTCAAGTTCTTAACTCTGTATCCGTAGGGCAAAAAGTTCAAGGTATTAATGCTGCATATGCTCGCGATGGCTATATGTTAGCACACGTTGATGGTGTTCGTGTAGATGACCAAGGCGTACTTCATATACACATTGTTGAAGGTATCGTAGAAGATATCATTCCAGCAGGTAACAAGAAAACTCGCAATAAAGTTATTACTCGTGAATTTGTTCAAAAGAAAGGAAAACCTTTTAATAAATTCTTGGCACGTCGTTCTGTAGAACGCGTATATAACTTAGGTTTCTTTGATGACGTAAACGTTCGTATGTTGCCAGGTGAACAAGATCCAAATAATGTAATTATTGAAATCGATGTATTGGAACATAAGACTGGTACCATCACATTAGGTGCTGGTTACTCTAAATCTGATGGGTTGATGGGTATTGTTGAATTCGGTGAAGATAACTTCCGTGGTACTGGCGATAAATTTAAAGTTCACTGGGAAATCGGTGGTAAGAAAAAATATAAGAACTACCAAATCTCCTACTTGAAACCTTGGATCGATAGCAAAGGTACATCCCTTGGCTTCTCCTTCTTCAACCGCGAAGATGAATACACAGATTACAATGAAGATGGTAATGAAGTAGCAGAATACAATAAGAAATCTCGTGGTTTCAATATTTCCTTCGGTCGTCAAACTGGGGAATATACTCGTGATTACTTGACATTAGAATCCCGTAAAGATTCTTATAAATGGGATGATGATGATAGCTCTGGTTTCCGTTATGATAAAAATGCGGGTAAAGGTACAAACTGGGATAATGGTTCCTATAACTTCGCATCTGACAACTATGTAAAAAATAACTTCGGTCGCATTAACTCTGTAACATGGCAAAAAGTATACGATTCTCGCGATAATATCTATGAACCAACTCGTGGTCGTCGTATTTCCTACACTACACAATGGGCTGGTCATGGTTTGGGCGGTGACTTCGACTTCTACAAATTCACAGCTGAAACTCGTATGTACAAGAAATTGGGTGCTAAAAATGTATTGGCATTCCGTGCACGTGCTGGTTTCATCCAAGGTGATGCTCCTTATAGCCAATTGTTCACATTGGGCGGAGCTGATTCCTTACGTGGTTATGAAGATGATCAATTCCGTGGTAAGAAGATGTACAATGCTACATTGGAATTCCGTTTCCCAATTGTTAAGAAAGTTAGCGGTGTGTTATTCGGTGATATTGGTGATGCATGGGATGCACCAAATGTTACATGGTATAACAGCAAAAAATCCTTTAACTATGGCGTTGGTGCTGGTGTTCGTATTACAACTCCAATTGGTCCTGTTAAACTTGACTATGGCGTGGGTAAACACAAAAATAAATTCCACTTCAGCTTCGGTACACAATTCTAATATAGTAAATGTATATGGTGAAGGCCTCTTTTTAAAGAGGCTTTCACCAATATCTCTATATGGCATCCTTTGATGCAGTGATTTAAAGAAATGAGGGCACTCTATTATGATGCGAATGATGAACAACAAGGCGAATGTAAAGATTTTTTCCATCGTCATTGCTGCAATTTTTATTGTTGGTATTGGTGCGTTAGCTTATACGCAAATGGCTTCGCCTAGTAGTAATAGTGGGACTAGTACTATTGGGGTTATCGATACATCTCGTATGTTGTCTCAAGATAATCCAATTTATATCTCTGCAGCTCAAGAGTATATGAGCTATCAAAGCCAATTACAACAAGAAACGCAAGCTAAAATTGATGCAGCACAAGATGATGCTACTAAACAAAAAATCGCTGAAGAAGCGCGTCAAAACCTAGCTAAAAAAGATCAAGAAATTGCTAAATCCGTTCAAGATAAAGCTATGGAGGCTGCAAAAGCGGTTGGTGATGCTAAGGGTCTTAGCGTTGTTATGACTAAAGATACTGTACTATATGGCGGTGTTGACATTACAGATCAAGTATTGAAAAAACTAGCTACTGATGCAAAAAAATAAACTGTAGTTCTATGTAAGGGAGAACGACAATGAACGGGAAACAACGATATATAGGACTAGTCATATTTCTCGTTGCTGCAATAAGTGCTATGGTTTGGGCCTATGGTTTTGTAACAAATCGCCAACAGGGTCCTGATGGCATGTCAATAGGTGTTGTACGCATTGATGATGTACTAGAGTTTAATCCATCCTATGCGGATTATAAACAAGCCAAGAATGAACTGGAACTTTTACAACGTCAATATGAACTTGAACAACAAGCCTTAAATGCCAAGTCAGAGACACAAGATGAACAGTTGAAAACACTTGCACTGGATTCAACCTTGTCAGATGCTCTTACGGTAGAATTGCAAACTCGTATTGCAACAAAAGAAAATGAACTAAATCAGCAATTAAATTCGAAGCGCAATGAATTGACTCAAAAGTATTTAGCTGAGTTAAAGGTTAGTACTAATGAATATGATCTGGAAATCGTAAACCTTCAATTAGACTTATATGCCTATGATGCACGTGTATATATAGATGATGCACAAAGGGCGGCGGCTATGGCTGAAAAGGCTAAAAAAGAAGAAAGATTAAAAGAATTATTAGCTAAGAGAAAACCGTCGGATTTCGATGTGGATTCAATTAAAGCAAAGGTACAGGCTGAGCTTGCTCCAATGCAACAAAAAGGGCAGGAAGAGCTCAATCAATACGCTGCATCCCTACAGAAGGAATTAGCTGAGAAACGTGACTCCATGGTGCAACAACAAGCACAAGCCATCATTGCTAATAATAATCTGCCTGTGGCGCAAGATTGGAATGATACATGGGCAAAAAAACTTTCAGATAAAGAAGCTGAAGTGAGTGCACTTCATGAGGCTATTTTAGAAGATGTTCGTATGCGTGTAACAATTATTGCTGAGGAACAACATTTAGATTTAGTCATCATCGATGATGGTGGTAATATTAAAGGGCTTGATATTACTGATGCAGTGAAGGCGTCTTATCGAGTTCAATAAGGAGTTATATTATGAATAAACGTATTAAATCTTTAGTATTAAGTGCAGCTTTAGTAGCTTCTATGGCTATCTTAGGTGGTTGTGGTTCTAACAATGTTGGCTATGTGGATAGCGTGAAAGTAGCAAATAGTACTGAAAAAGGTATTGAAATTACTAAAGAGATTAACGCTAAAAAAGCGGAATTAGATGCTAAAATTGCTGCTGCTGATGAAGCATCTAAACAAAATGTATTTAACCAAGCGAATCAAGAATTAAATGCCTTTGCAAATGCAAAAGCACAAGAATACCGTCAATATCAAGAACAAAAAATCAATGAACTTGTGAAAGAAAAAAAACTTGATGTTATTATTGAAAAAGGCGCTGTTGTTGGTGGTGGCTCTGATGTAACCGATGATTTGATCACAAAAATGGGTAAAGCTTCTGACGATCAAATCAAAGAAGTTGAAAATGCGGCTAAAGCCCAAGAGCAACAAGATGCTCAGCAAAATGCACAGCAAGCAGATCAAGCTACAACAAGTACAACTGAAGCTGCACAATAATTGAGGATTACCACAGGGGGAGGAGTTTGCCTTGGAAAAAAATTTACAGGAACTCGCAAATTTAGTAGGCGGTCAACTTATAGGGGATGAGTCTATTGTCATTACTGAGACACGTAGCTTTGAACAAGCGGTAAAACAATCCATAACTTTTGCAATTGGTGAATATGTTGAACATATTGCGTTATGCCAAGCGGGTGCTGTTATCGTTGAATCAGAAGTAAAAAATGCACCGATGGCGCAAATCGTAGTTGATAATGCAAAATCTGCATTTGCCCAAGTGCTAGAAGTATTCCATCCACCTGTTGTAGTTCCCCGTGAAGTGCATAGTACTGCTATTATTGGCAAGAATGTTACACTTGGTAAAAATGTAGCTATTGGTGCCTATTGTGTTATTAATGATAATGCTGTTATCGGTGATAATGTAACGATTCGACCTTATGTATATATTGGTCATAATGTACGAATTGGGGAAGATTCTGACATCTATGCGGGTGCCATCGTACATGAGAACTGTATTTTGGGTAAACGCGTTGTATTGCGCGCTAAAGCAGTTATCGGTGGTGAAGGTTTTGGCTTTGCCACAGAAAATGGTATTCATACGCATATTCCTCAAGTAGGCAATGTTATTCTTGAAGATGATGTAGAAATTGGTTCTTGCACTACTGTCGATAATGCTACAATGGGATCTACTTTGGTACGTCGTGGTACCAAAATTGACAATCTTGTTCACCTTGGCCACAATGTTGAGATTGGAGAAGATTGTTTCTTGATCGCACAGGTTGGGATTGCAGGTAGTACAAAATGTGGTAACCATGTAATCTTTGCAGGACAAACAGGCTGTACAGGTCATATTACAATTGGAGATAATGTACAATTTGCAGGTAAAACAGGAATTACTGGCAATGTGCCTTCTAATTCTGTTATGGCTGGGTATCCAATGAGACCTCATAAAGAGTGGCTAAAATTGGCTGCTTATGAGAATCGTTTGCCAGAAATGGTGAAAACTGTAAAACAATTACAAAAAGAAATTGACGCTTTGAAAGCACAGCTTAAGGAGAGCTAATAATCCATGTATAGGTTTATGAAAATCTTTAGTGCCTTTATTTGCTTATTACCTAAAGGTTTGCAATATGCTATTGGTACATTGCTTGGTGAAATTGCGTGGTTAGTGGTGCCACCTAAACGCAAGCGCCTAGCGATAGGCCAAATTCTATTCTGTAATATTACAGATGATCCCAAAGAAGCTCGACGTATTGCGAAAGCTAGTACTACACGCTTTGGCCGTATGATTATTGATGTATTGCGCTATCCTGAAATTAAAGATGGCGCATACAAAGATATGGTGGAGTTTATTAATCGAGAGTACTTAGATGATGCCTTAGAAAATGGTCGAGGTGCAATTTTAGCTGCTGTTCATAGTGGTAACTGGGAACTTTTAGGTGGCGTTCTTGCTTCTGAAGGATATCCATTGATTTCTGTGGCTATGAAACAGAATGGTGATGCCGATAAGTTTATCAATGAATATCGTCAGATTATGCATCAACATGTAACCTATAAAACGGGTGTTCGTGAAATGATTAATGAACTAAAAAAAGGTGCATTTTTAGGCCTTATTATGGATCAGGACCCTGGTGATGATGGCGTTCTTGTACCATTCTTTGGCTATGAAACATTGACGGCTGCGGGGCCAGCTGTACTGGCTCGTATGCAAGATGTGCCCATTATTTTTGTAACCATACATTATAGTCCGTTTTCTGAGAAATATGAGATTGAAGCACATCCACCAATTTATGTGGAGCGTACAGATGATAAAAAGCGTGATATAGCGGTAACAACAACTCGTCTAAATGAGTTTATTGAAGATTATATTCGACGATATCCTGAAGATTGGTTCTGGCTTCATAACCGTTGGAAGTGGACTCGTCGTTTTTATGGCGAACAAATAGATACACCACCTGATGTTTTTCAATAGTTAATAATTTTAAAGAGATTTTGTTTATGCGATTGTGGAATCTTCAAGATGAAACTGATTCCTACTAGCATGGATGAAATCTCTTTTTATTTTATAACTTATAACTTAGTGTTTAAAAATAATCTATTAAAATTTTAAAGACTAAGAATAGTCTTTCCAATTAGCGTAATATATGGTAAATTTCTTGTAACGCCTATGCAAATAGGGTATAATACATATTGGTGTATAGTAAACGTGAATTCGGATTATGAAAGGACATTCTTATGAGTAAGCCACAACAAACAATAAAAAAGGCTGTTTCATATCAAGGGATTGGCCTTCATAGCGGTGAACCAGTACATATGGTTTTTAAGCCTGCACCTGAAGATACAGGAATTGTGTTTGTCCGCACGGACATTGAAGGGCATCCTTCTGTGCGAGCACACATTGATAATGTGACGAACACTATGCGCGCTACCACGCTGGAAAATTGTGAAGCAAAGGTATTTACTGTTGAACATGTGATGGCAGCGTTCAGTGCTATGAATATTGATAACTGTTATATTGAAATGGATTCTCCAGAACCTCCTGTAGGTGATGGTAGTAGTGCTATTTTTGTCAATCTTATTGAAGAGGCTGGCATTGAAGAACAAATAGCATCGCGTCATATATACAAAGTGACTCGATCTCATGCTGTTTATGATGGGGATCGTTTTATTGTGATTTTGCCATATGATGGCTATCGCATGACTTTTACATCAATTAACAGCCATCCGTTGCTTGGTACGCAACAATGTGATTTTGAAGTATCGCCTGAGTATTTCAAAGCACACATTGGATCGGCTAGGACTATCGGATTTATGAAGGAATTGGAACAATTACAGGCCATGGGGCTTGCAAAAGGCGGTAGCCTAGATAATGCATTAGTCTATGATGATGAGAAATGTCTATCTATACCACGCTTTGAGGATGAATTAGTTCGCCATAAAGCATTAGATGTTATAGGGGATTTATTCTTGTTAGGACCGATTGAAGGCCATGTAATTGCTTTGAAATCGAGTCATGAATTAAATTCAAGATTGGCTCGCAGTATAATGGAAGAAATAAGGGAGACACAGCCATGATTCTTAATCACGAAGATATTTTAGAAATTTTACCTCATCGTTACCCAATGCTTTTGGTTGATCGCATTGTTGAGTTAGAACCTATGAAACGTGCTGTGGGTATTAAAAATGCTACATTCAACGAATTGTTCTTCCAAGGTCACTTTCCAGGGAACCCAGTTATGCCAGGTGTATTATTGACTGAAGCTATTGCTCAAGTCGGTGGTATTGCATTATTGTACCCTGAGGAAAATCGTGGTCTTACTCCTATGTTTACAGGTATTGATAAAGTGCGTTTCCGCCATCCTGTAAAACCTGGCGATCAAGTTCGCATGGAGGTAGATATTGTTAAAATTAAAGGTAAAATGGGCAAGGTTGAAGGCCGTGCCTATGTTGGCGACAAATTGTGCGCTAGCGGTGAATACATGTTTGCCCTTGTATAATAGAATGAGGAGTGATTGTAGTGATAGTTGTAGGCATGGAAAATGCGGAATCCAACATCCATAGTACAGCCATAGTCCATCCAAATGCTAAATTGGGCAAAGATGTAATCGTAGGTCCTGGCGTTGTTATCGGCGAACATGTCGAGATTGGCGATGGCACACAAATCGGTGCACATGTTGTAATTGGTGGTTGGACAACCATTGGTAAGCGTTGTGAAATTTATCCTAACGCATCTATTGGGTTGGAACCGCAAGATTTAAAATTTAAAGGCGAAAAAAGCTATTGTAATATTGGCGATGAAACGGTTATTCGTGAATTCGTAACTATTAGCCGCGCTACTGGTGAAGGTGAAGAAACACGTGTAGGCAATAATTGTTTACTTCAAGCCTGTACACATGTGGCTCATAACTGTATCGTTGGTAATAATGTAATAATGAGTAATTGTGCTGGTCTTGCAGGGCACGCTATCGTTGAAGATCGCGTTGTTATTGGTGGCCTTGCAGGTATTCATCAATTTGTTAAAATCGGTCGTAATGCAATGGTTGGTGGGATGGCTAAGGTGGTACAAGATATCCCACCTTACGTAATTGCTGATGGTCAACCGGCACGTGTTATCGGTCTAAACTCTGTAGGCCTATCTCGTGCAGGGATTTCCGAAGATGTACGACGTGATTTGAAACAGGCATTCCGTATTATTTATCGTTCTGGATTCAGCTTATCTAAGGCGATTGAAGAAATGGAATTACAACTGGATTCTTCCGTAGAAATTGAAAATTTATTACGCTTCCTACGCAATGCGGATAGGGGAATTATGCGTACTCGTCGCGACTAATTATCAAGACCTCGTACAATGTACGAGGTCTTTTTGTGTGCATTATTACTAGTTGAGTTTTATATCAATGATAATTTACATTATATTTATAGAAAAGTTTTGATAGATATAATCGTAGATTTTTTAGTGCTTAAAAGGAATAAGGGAATTATAATAAAATGATGAAGAAAAAGGCATAAACCATGGCTTTTTAATGGTAAAAAGTAGCTATTTATAGTACAATATATTGTATATGATTATGTCTATTTTTAGGCCTTTTCATAGGGAACTTGAAATTACTAATTGATATATAGGCCGTGAGGCCATCTAGGAGGTATAGTCTTGGCAAAGGTAGGATTAATTGCGGGCATAGGTGTTTTGCCTGTAGAATTCATGCGTGCCGCTCATGTATTGGGCCACGAGGTGGTTGTTATCGGTGTGGTACCTGATATAGACCCGGCTCTAAAGGCTGAGGCTGATGCTTTCTACGATATTGGTGTTGCTAAACTAGGTAAAATCTTCAAAGCCTTGAAAAAAGAAGAGGTTGAAGAGTTAACCATGCTTGGGAAAGTTACTAAAGAGATTCTTTTTAAAGGTCTTACGTTTCCTGATTTAAAAACATTAGGCGTTTTAAAGCGTCTTAAAAATCGTAAAGATGATACGATTATGCTTGCTATCGTTGATGAAATAGAACGAGAAGGCTTTAAAGTATTAGATCAAACCGTATACTTAAAACCATTTATGCCAAAGGTTGGAGTGCTTTCAAAAGCACAACCTACAGATGAGCAATGGGCTGATATTTGTTTTGGTTTTGAACTAGCTAAACAAATGGGTGCCCTTGATATAGGTCAAACTGTTGTTGTTAAGCATAAGGCGGCCATGGCTATTGAAGCTATTGAAGGTACTGATAAGTGTATTTTACGAGGTGGCGAGCTCGGCCGTGGGGATGCGGTTGTCGTTAAAACCGAAAAACCAAATCAAGATGTACGCTTTGATGTGCCGGCAGTAGGCATAAAAACGCTCATGTCTATGATTGATAGTGGTTGTAAGGTACTAGCTGTAGAAGCGGAAAAGACTATTTTCGTACAACAACAAGACGTGCTTGATATGGCAGATCGTCATGGTATTGTTATCTGTGCTGTTGACCAAGAATTTGTAAATTCCAGAAAGGATGCATAATGAAAGTCATGTTTTCCGCCGGTGAAGCTTCCGGCGATACTCATGCGGCAAGTGTAGCCAATGCATTGAGAGAAATAGATCCTTCTGTAGAAATGTTTGGTATGGGTGGCACCCTGATGGAGCGTGCTGGTGTTCGTATCGTGTATGATATTAAGAATCTTGGTGTCATTGGTATTGTAGAGATTGTGAAATCATTGCCAAAATTCTTTAAGTTGCGCACGTATTTGAAACGCGTCATGATGAAGGAGAAACCGGATATTCTCGTTTGTGTAGATTACCCAGGTTTTAATATGAAATTAGCTGCGGTGGCTCATGAACTGGGGATTCCTGTTTTGTATTATATTGCTCCAACGATTTGGGCATGGCATAGTAGTCGCGGTAATACAATCCGTAAGTATGTAACTAAGGTAGCATCTATCTTTCCATTTGAAGCTGAAGCATATCGCAAGTATAAATGTAATGTAGATTTTGTAGGGCATCCTTTACTCGACATCGTACATCCTACGATGACTAAGGATGCGGCCGAAGCATACTTTGGGGCTCGCAAAGAGGCTAAAAAGGTATTGCTCATGCCAGGCAGTCGTAAACAAGAGGTTTTATCCTTACTTGATACGATGTTGAAAAGTGGTGAGCAATTGATGGCGAAGCATGAAGATATTCAATTCTTCTTGCCTCGAGCACATACAATTGATCGAAGTGAGCTAGAAGAGTTTATCGATGCTCATAAGGTGCCTGTTACGATTACGGAAGACCATACATATGACTTGATGCAGATTTGTGATGTGTGCCTTGCTGCATCAGGAACGGCTACATTAGAAACGGCGATGATGGAATTGCCAACGGTATTATTGTATCGTGTATCTCCAATTACGTATGGTATTGGTAAGATGGTTGTGAATGTAACACATGTGGGCTTGCCTAATATTGTAGCGGGTAAAGAAGTCATTCCCGAATTATTACAAGATGCTGTCACTCCAGACGCAATTGTGTCTTTGGTAGAACCATTGCTCAGAGATGTAGACAAAAATGAAGCTATGCGCAGTGAATTGCGCGAAGTACGTCATAAATTAGGTGAGCCGGGTGCAGTAAAACGGGTAGCACATCTTGTATATAATCTCGGTAAGGAGAAATGTAATGAATAGTTATTCTAGGCTCTTATACTTTGTAAAGCCTTATTATAAGCGAATGCTTTTTGCAGTGTTCTGCATGATTGTCGCTGCTGCTGCCTATTTGGTAGTACCTTGGCTAATTAAGAATGTAGTAGACCAAGTATTAGATGAAAAGAATATGTTTATGTTGAACCTTATTGTAGGTGCTATTATACTCATTTTCCTAATTCGTGGCTTTGCTACCTATGGTCAAACTTATAACATGTCCTACATCGGACAGCGCGTGATTATCGATGTACGTGAGGCTATTTTTAATCATCTACAAAAATTAAGCTTATCCTATTTCGATCGTCGTAAGACGGGCGTTATCATGAGTAATCTTACAAATGACGTAGCTGCATTGCAAACGGCCGTGGTAGATAATTTGATTTCTTTTATCACTGAATCTGTAACACTTATCGGTTCCTTGGTGTCCATGCTTCTCATTGACTGGAAATTGACGTTAGTTACTTTTATTACGGTTCCCGTAGTTTTAGTGATTATCAATGTTTTTGGTAAGAAGCTTCGCGTGGCGGGGCATGATGTCCAAGGGCGTGTAGCTGATATTACGGCACTTTTACAAGAGGTAATTAGTGCAGTTCGCGTTGTAAAATCCTTTGCTCGTGAAGATTTTGAGCGTAAGCGCTTTGAAGACGAAAATAATCGCAATTTTAAAGCAGTTATCAAAGCTACTAAATTGACTAGCTTGTTAAGCCCAATGGTTGAGTTTTCTGCGGCAATCGCTGTAGCGGTCATCCTTTGGTACGGTGGTTACTCCGTAGTAACAGGTGCTATTACTGCAGGCTCTTTGATTGCTTTCTTGATTTATGCTATTAACTTGTCAAATCCCGTAAAACGTTTGAGTCAAGTATATGGTAATATTCAAAAGGCGTTGGCTGCTGCCGATCGTGTATTTGAAATTTTAGATACTAAAACAGATGTTGTGGAGAAACCTGATGCTATTACATTGCCTGCTATTACCGGCAATGTGGAGTTTAATGATGTTTCTTTTTCCTATGATGGAGAAAAGATTGCCTTAGAAAATTTTACTTTGTCAGTTAAGGCTGGTGAAAGTGTGGCCCTTGTTGGACCATCTGGTGCAGGTAAGACAACTCTCGCTAACTTACTACCTCGTTTCTATGATGTAACCGGTGGTTCTATTACAATTGATGGTTACGATATAAAAAATGTTACTTTTAAATCCTTGCGTGAACAAATTGGTCTTGTACCACAGGAAACCGTATTATTCAATGCTACAATTAAAGAGAATATCTTGTATGGTCGTTTAGATGCTACTGATGAAGACGTGTATGAAGCGGCTAAAGCGGCTAATGTACTTGAGTTCGTTGAGAAGATGCCTGATGGTCTCGATACAATTGTAGGCGAACGAGGTAGTTCATTATCTGGTGGACAACGTCAACGCGTTGCCATCGCACGTGCTATTTTAAAAGACCCTCGTATTTTAATTCTAGATGAAGCTACATCTGCTTTAGATACGGAGAGTGAAAAACTTGTGCAAGAGGCGTTAGATCGCCTTATGAAAGGGCGTACGGCATTTGTTATTGCCCATCGATTGAGCACTGTTCAAAATGCTCATCAAATTGTTGTACTCAATCAAGGCCGCTTGGTAGAGCAGGGGACTCACCAAGAGCTATTAGCTATTGACGGCGGATTGTACAACCATCTTTATTCCGTTCAATTCTCCAATAAAGGATAACCATGTACTGGATATATAACGTATTGCTCATATTCTATTGGATTGGCTTGATTCCGGTTATTTTATACCGACTTGCCTTTGAAGATGGATTTTATGAGCGTATCAAACAGAGTGCAGGCTATATGCCAGCTTCACTATTAAAAAAAATTGAAGGGCGTCGTGCTATTTGGATTCACGCCGCTTCTGTAGGGGAAATTGTGGCTACCAGTCCATTGGTAAAAGAAGTCAAAAAGGAGTTTCCTGAAGCTGTTGTGGTCGTGTCTGTAGTTACTGCTACTGGTCATGCTATGGCTCATCGTATCATTCCTGAAGCAGAAGGAATTATTTTCTTTCCCCTTGATTTACCATATTTAACTCGTAAAATTTTACATATTATTAAGCCGATTACTATTTTACTTGTAGAAACTGAAATCTGGCCAAACTTCTTGCGTATCGCCGAATCGGAAAATATTCCAGTTATGATGGTTAATGGACGCATTTCAGATCGCAGTATGAAACGTTATAAGTATATCAGTGCTTTTACACGTGAAATGTTACGTTCTATTGAGCGTTTTTGCATGCAGTCCAAATTTGATGCGGCGTATATTGAAAGTTTAGGTGCTCATACACCTGATATTACTGTAACAGGTAATATGAAATACGATCAAACATATGCCACCGTATCATATGAAGAAAAACAAGCTCTTCTCGATGAATTTGGCTTTGGGAATAATCATCCTATCATTATTGCAGGTAGTACTCACAAAGGTGAAGAAGAGGCTATTTTTGAAACTTTCAAGCAAGTATTGAAAGAGTATCCACAAGCTCGTTTATTGATTGCACCTCGTGAGATTTATCGCGGTCATGATGTGCAAAATATTGCAAAGCGTTATGAATTGAGTGCTATTTGTCGTAGCGATATGAAGGAGCCTGTTCACGAAGGCATTCCCGTTGTTGTTTTAGATACTATTGGTGAACTTGGACGACTGTATAGCTTAGGCGATATTATCTTTGTTGGTGGTTCCCTTGTTAAAACTGGAGGCCATAATATTTTGGAACCAGCTGCACATGGTAAGCCAATTTTGGTTGGGCCTCATATGTTTAACTTTAAAGAAATTTTCGCCTTATTAAACTCTCGAAATGCTTGTGAGCAAGTGAAGAATGGAAAAGAGTTAACCGCTATGGTCTTGCGGTTATGTAATGATAGAGACTTGGCTAAAAAGATGGGGCAAAACTGCCTGGATATCATTAAAGAAAATCGTGGTGCTACGCGACGTAATACACAAGAGTTGCGTTTGCTATTTGAGAAACATCAAATTATTCCGTAGTAAGACTAAATTTGTAGATTAGTTTACTGTATTACATAATAGGAGGCGTCACCTATGAGTGGGGAAGCATTATTCAAATCCATCGTTAGTGGTGAAGATCAATCCGTATTAGGTGATATAGCTCGCTCCAGTTTAGGCCTTTTGAGTAAAGGTTATGAGAAAGCTGTATCAATACGCAATGCTCGATTTGATGAGGGTAAAGGCGTTACGAAAGTTACAGTGCCTGTAATCAGCGTTGGCAACATTACGGCTGGTGGTACTGGAAAAACACCGATGGTGCGATTTATTTGTGATGTGCTTACTCAGAAGGGCCTTCATCCTACTGTTCTTAGTCGTGGGTACCGTGCAGAAGATAATAACAAAAATATTATTATTTCTAAAGACGGAACAATGCTTGTAGAGCCATCTATCAGTGGTGATGAGGCTTGGTTACTGGCTAAGGTTTTACAAAAATCCAATGTAATTATTGGACGTGAACGTTCCAAATCCGCAGAAATCGCTATTAATGAGCTAGGTGCCGATTGTCTTATTATGGATGATGGATTTCAACATCGTGCACTAGCAAGAGATATTGATATTGTACTAATTGATGCATCCAATCCGTTTGGCTATGAACATGTGTTGCCACGGGGACTATTACGTGAACCCCTTAGTGGTTTACAGCGCGCGGATATTATCGTTCTTACTAAGGTTGATCAAGTAGCACCAGGTATTGTATCCGGCATTCGAAAGCGATTAACTCAGATGATTCCCAATATACCTGTCTATGAAACAACCCATAAACCGCAATTTATGTACACCTTAGATGAGTGGTCTAATGGTTCTGTTGGGGCTTCTGTAGATGCTTACAAGGAACAACGCATTATGGCTGTAAGTGGAATTGGAAACCCTCAATCCTTTACACAAACGTTAACTGATGTAGGGTATAACGTTGTTCATACCTTGCCATTTGAAGATCATCATGACTTTTCAAATGATGATGTAGTTGAGATTTGGAAACAAGCATTTGCTCATCAAGCTGATGCTATTTGCATTACAGAAAAGGATGCAGTTAAGTTAAGTCAGTTGCATGCAATTGAAGATTTGAAAATACCGATTCTGGTGCTATCTATAGGGATTGAATTTATTTCTGAAAAACAAGAATTCATAGAAAATTTAGAGATTTAGTGTATAATAATAAGATACACGAATAACAGAAATGGGGTTTTATCGTGAAGTTTGGATGTGTTATTCCTGCGCGTTATGGTTCTACAAGATTACCGGGCAAACCATTAGCTGATATTGCAGGTAAACCTATGATTGAACGGGTTTATGCAAGGGTATCACAAGCTACAAAGACAATATGTACAATTGTAGCCACTGATGATAACCGCGTATATTCTGCAGTACAACAGTTTGGGGGAACTGTTATGATGACAGATCCTAATCACCCTACAGGAACGGATCGATTAGCAGAGGTTGCTAGTCATTATACAGACTTAGATGTTGTTATCAATGTCCAAGGTGATGAACCGATGATTGATCCAAATCTTATTGATGACTTGGCACGTTTATTTGAGGAAGATTCAAACTTGCAGATGGCCACAGTAGCTACACCTTTATTAGAGGAAGAGTACGAGGAGCCATCAGCGGTAAAGGTTATTTTAAATAATCGTAATGATGCGATGTATTTTTCTAGATCTTTAATCCCATATCCTCGCCATGACTTTGTACGTCCGCCACTAAAACATATTGGCATCTATGCATATCGTAGAGAGTTCTTATTGAATTACGCTAAGATGGAACCAACTCCGGCGGAGCAAACAGAATCTCTAGAACAATTACGTGCTCTGGAAAATGGTTATAACATTCGTGTTATTCTAACAGATAAACGATTTATCGGTGTTGATACACCTGAAGACTTAGCTCGTGTTAATGCAATTTACGAGCAAGAGGAGAAATAAATGAAAACAGTTCAAATTAAAGATATTACAGTGGGTGGTGGCAAAGGTTTATTTGTCCTTGCAGGTCCATGTGTTATTGAGGACTATGACCGCACATTAGCTATCGGTAAACGAGCAA
Organism: Veillonella parvula; assembly: GCF_001553335.1. Lineage (GTDB taxonomy): Bacteria > Bacillota > Negativicutes > Veillonellales > Veillonellaceae > Veillonella > Veillonella parvula_S. The sequence goes on from NZ_KQ960810.1 coordinate 77,521, forward strand.
AAGAGATATGTGAACGTTTAGGTGTTCCTTATATCTTTAAAGCTTCCTTTGATAAAGCTAATCGCTCTAGCTTTAACTCCTTCCGTGGACCAGGTCTTGAGGAAGGGTTAAAAATGCTTGCTTCTATTAAGAAGGAACTCAATGTGCCCGTTGTCAGTGACATTCACTCTATTGAGCAAATTGAACCTGCAGCTGAAGTATTAGATATTCTACAAATTCCAGCTTTTTTATGCCGTCAAACTGATCTTGTTTACGGCGCTGCTAAAACTGGTAAATGCGTAAATGTTAAAAAAGGTCAATTCATGGCTCCTAAGGACATGGAAAATGTTCTTAATAAAATGAAAGAAACAGGTAATGAAAATCTTATGCTTACCGAACGTGGTTTTAGCTTTGGTTATAATAATCTCGTAGTTGACATGAGATCGTTCCCAATTATGCGTTCTTTCGACTATCCGGTAATCTTTGATGCTACTCATAGCGTTCAATTACCAGGTGGTGCAGGGACTAAATCTAGTGGTAACCGTGAATTTGTACCAAATTTGGCACGTGCGGCTGTGGCTAGTGGTGTAGATGGGCTATTCTTTGAAGTGCATGATAATCCTGAGGAAGCATTGTCTGATGGTCCTAATATGTTGTATTTAGATCAATTCGAAGATGTGCTTCGTGATTTAGTAGCTATTGATAAAATCGTAAAAGGTTAGGGGCGGTATTTGTGACTATTTTAGAACAAGCTGCACAGGTGCTTCATGAGGAAGCTCGTGCTATTGAAGAATTAAGTTCTCGTTTGGATCACAATTTTGTAAATGCTGTAAATATGATTTTGGCTTGTAAGGGCCGTGTAGTATGTACAGGAATGGGAAAATCTGGTCATATTGGTCGTAAAATTGCGGCTACCTTGGCTAGTACAGGGACACCGGCACTTTTTATGCATCCTGGTGAAGGCGTGCATGGTGATCTTGGTATGATTACTGAAGATGATGTAGTGTTAGCCTTTTCTAATAGTGGTGAAACAGGAGAAATTATAAGTATTTTGCCGTCTCTGCGCCGCATAGGGGCTAAATTAATCTGTGTTGTAGGGAAACCAGAGTCTACATTAGCAAAAAATTCTGATATTGTATTGTTGGCAGAGGTAGAACGAGAAGCTTGCCCATTAGGTTTAGCACCTACTACAAGTACTACTGTTGCCCTAGCACTAGGTGATGCGTTAGCAGTATGTTTATTGGAACGCCATCATTTTACTCCAGAAAACTTTGCTGTATTCCATCCAGGTGGTTCCTTAGGTCGCAAATTATTGTTGACTGTAGAAAATATCATGCACGGTGGCGAGGATAATCCAACAGTATTTAAAGGGGCTACCGTTCGTGATGCACTCTTTGTAATGACAGAAAAAGGGTTAGGTGCTACAAATGTTATTGATGAAGAAGGCCATTTGTTAGGTCTAGTGACTGATGGTGATGTTCGACGTGGACTTGATTCTGGCAGCAATTTTTTAGAATGGCCCGTAGAGGATATGATGACGTCTATGCCGCGTACGATTACCAAGGATAAATTGGCCGCAGAAGCGCTTCATTTAATGGAGAAAAATCAACCTCGCCCTATCACCGTATTACCAGTGGTTGATACTAATAATGTATGTCTTGGCATTGTTCACATTACCGATTTATTGCGTAGAGGCATTGTATAATGAATATTCAATGGATTGTTCTCGATGTTGATGGAGTTTTATCAGATGGCACTCTAATTTATACATCGACTGGAGAAGAGCTCAAATCCTTTTCTGTAAAAGATGGTTTAGGCTTGACTGCGGCTCGTAAATCAGGGATAAAGTTAGCAATTATTACGGCTCGCGTATCTCCGATGGTAGAGCGTCGTGCAAAGGAATTGCACTTTGATGAACTTCTTATGGGGCATGCTAATAAAACTGAAGCATTAAGAGCTCTTTGTAAAAAACATCAAATCGACTTAGATTCGGTTGCTTACATGGGTGATGATCTTAATGATTTAGGAGCTCTTCAACTCGTAGGTTTACCGATGGCACCAAACAATGCGGTATTAGAGGTTAAATCATTAGCTAAATTTATTTCTAACGCAAATGGTGGTCATGGTGCCGTTAGAGAGGCTGTAGAATATATCTTGAAGAATCAAGGTTTATGGGATTCTGTTGTTGCAGATTATGCGCGAGAGGCCCATGCTCATGGACAATAAAGGAGGTGGGCAGAATGAATAACGAATGGCAATACCATTTAGTTAAAGGCATTAGTTGGCTTGTTTGTCGACTACCATACAAGCTCATTTTGCTCATAGGCGCTTGTTTAGGTCCTGTATATGGGCTAATAGCGAAGAAGCAAAAGCTTAGAGGCATAAATAATATTAAAATTGGCATGAACATGAATGATCAAGAGGCGGAACAATTAATTAATAAGTTGTTCAAGAATCTCGGTCGCAGTGTTATGGAAGTATTGTACATGCCAAACCTGACGAAATCCTTTATCAATAAACATATAGAGATGCGTGGTGTTGAACATTTAGAAAAGGCCATTGCTGAAGATAAGGGGGTTATCGTTCTTACAGGTCATGTAGGCAACTGGGAATGGATGGGGGCTGCTATGGCGGCTCATGGATACCCTTCCACTACAATTGTTAAGAAACAACCTAATGCTCAATTCACACGCCTTATGAATGAATATCGTGAGATGGTGGGGCTTGACGTATTTGCTAGTGGTGGTAACGAAATCGTTTCTGCTGCTAAGGCTTTAAAAAAGAAAAAACTTCTTGGATTCTTAGCGGACCAAGATGGATATATAAATGGTTTACCAGTTCCGTTTTTGGGACAAGATTCATCAGCTGTTATGGGACCAGCCACATTTGCAAAGAAATTTGGCTCCCCTGTAGTACCTATTTTTGCATCTCGTAAGCCTGAAGGAGGACATATCGTTCATATCTTGCCGGCATTACATTATGAGGAAACTGGTGATGAAGATGTTGATATGTATCGTCTAACTGAAGCCTGTGTACGTGTTACAGAAGACTTTATTCGTGAACATCCAGATGAGTGGCTTTGGTTCCAGCATCGTTGGATGACTAAGATGGATCAAATTATTGATTACGATAAGAAGATAGCTATACGGGAGAGAGCACATGAAAAACAATAAAAAGTTAATTGCCATTGTGGTCGCTATAGTATTAGCTCTAATCGGTCTTATTGTATTTATTATGAAAGACTCTAATGAGGCTACTTCCACTCAAAATCAAAGTGGACAACTCGTTAATTTCCAAGGTGCGGACTTGCAAGAGGAAAAGGATGGCAAGCTAGTATGGGCATTATCGGCTGAGAAGATTGAATATGACCCGCGTACAAAAGCTATCGTTCTGACCAATTTGAAAGGTCTGTTCTATCAAGATGATGTGACTACTACGATTACAGCTCCTCATGCTGTACTGACGGGGGATCGAAACTCTCTTGATATTGATCAAGGCGTTACTGCTACTAATACGGAGGGTGCAGAATTTAAAACTGAGGCCCTTCATTTTGATAACAAAACGAAAACATTGACATCTAAAACGGCTTTCACTTATAACAGCAAGGATGTAACCCTTACAGGTGACAAACTTGAGGGCAATATGTCCTTAAAAATTATTAAAGCCATTGGACATGCGAAATTAACAAAGAAGTAATTGAGAGGAAATATGATGAATAAGAAAAAACAGATTGGTATGGCTATATTAGCTGTACTCATGACCGCATCTGTTACAGTTTGGGCAGCAAATGATCCGTTGACTATCAGTGCTGATACATTGTCTTATGATGGCAATTCAGGTCGTGCAGATGCAACAGGTAATGTTGTTATTACCCAAGCGGATAAAACTATGACTGGTGCCAAGGGTTGGTACAATACAAAAACTCAAGAAGCAAATCTTGATGGTGGTGTATCTATGATTGGTTCTGATATGGCCATGTCTGCTCAAACGGTTCACAGTTACAATAATAATAAATTCACTGCTAATGGTAGCGTTCATTTACAACGTGCTGATCGCCAAATCTTTGGTGACAGTGTTGAGTATAGTACTGACTCTGAATACGGTCTTGTAACAGGTAATGCCCGTTTGATTGCTGAAGGGACAACTTTGACAGGTGATAAGGTAGAAGGCTGGATGAAGGAAGTTCGTGCTGTAGCGCAAGGTAATGTTACTTTCTCTAATCCTGAACGAAACGTATCTGGTTCTGCTGACCGAGCTACATATACGCAAACACCAAACCAAAATGATGGGGTTGTACTCTTATCTGGTTCTGCGCATGCCGTTCAAAATGGTAATGTACTGAATGCACCGGAACTGAAAATTCGTTTAGCTGATGATTCTGCTGAAACATTAGGTGGACGTAGCACACTTGTCATTGTTCCGAATAAATAAGGATAATATATGTATATTGAAACCAAAAATTTAGTTAAAACCTTTAGCGGACGCAATGTAGTAGATGGGGTGAGTCTACGCGTTGATAAAGGCCAAGTTGTAGGTCTATTGGGCCCTAATGGGGCCGGTAAAACTACGTCATTTTATATGATTGTAGGTATTGAAAGACCGAGCTCGGGCATCATTACCGTTGATGGCAAGGATATTACAAATATTCCTATGTATAAACGGGCTGCTGAAGGGATTGGATACCTACCACAAGAGGCATCAATCTTTCGTTCCATGTCTGTAGAAGATAACATTCGTGCCATGCTACAGATTACGGCAAAAAAGCCTGATGAGATTGAAGCTATCGTGGAATCATTGATTGAAGAATTTCATATTGGACATGTCCGTGACCGTATGGGGATGCAATTATCTGGTGGTGAACGACGTCGTGTAGAAATTGCACGTTGTCTCGCCTTAGAACCTAATTTCATCCTTCTTGATGAACCTTTTGCAGGTGTCGATCCAATTGCAGTTGCTGACATTCAACAAATTATCTTACATGTTAAGAACCGAGGTATTGGTATCTTGATTACAGACCATAATGTTCGTGAAACATTGGGGATTGTAGATAAGGCTTATATTTTGAGTAGTGGTAAAATCCTCCTAGAGGGTACCCCTGATGAAATTGCGAATGATCCAATCGCTCGTGAACATTATTTAGGGGATAACTTTAAATTATAGGAGGGGCTATGAGATTATTAGATAAATATATTTTAAAAGCCTTTGTAGGCCCATTCCTATTTGGGGTTTTTGCTTTTACTAGTATTTTTATTGGTACAGGCACATTGTTTAGGATTGCTCAATATATTACTGAATATGGAGCGCCATTGTTGCTTGTCATGCAAGCATTTGTCTTGGCTTTACCAAGTATTGTTATCTTAACATTCCCAATGTCGGTTTTATTGGCTTCTCTTATGACCTTTAGTCGTTTGAGTAGCACTAGTGAAATCGTTGTTATGCGTGCTGGTGGACTAAGCTTTTTACGCTTGGCCATGCCCGTATATATTATTGCACTCATCATTTCCATTGGGGCTGTAGCATTTAATGAATTTGTTGTGCCTCGTACAAATCATATGTATCAAACGATTGTGCGCGAACAAATCATGAAAAATGCATCACCTCAAACACAAAATCATATCGTGTTAAAAACGATGAATGGTGATGAGCTAGGCACATTGATGTATGCTAAGAGCTATGATGCTGAAACCAAACAGTTGTCCATGATTACGGTTCAACAATTTGGGGAGGGTGGCAAGTTACAACAAGTTGAAAATGCAGATACGGCTATTTGGAATGGTCAATATTGGGTGATGCAGAATGGTATCATTTACGATTTATCAGCTGGTAATGGTGTTGAACGTACCATGAAATTTAAGGAGCAATCCTTGCCGATTAAGTCTGCCCCAAAAGATATTCAACAAGATCAACGTAAACCTGAGGAATTGACGATTAAGGAGTTACGTCACCAAATCAGAGCTTATAAGGCTGCTTATACTAATGCTAATAAACTTGAAATGGAAATGTACCAACGCTTCACAATTCCGTTGGCAAGTTTTGTATTTGCTCTCGTAGGTGCACCTTTAGGCCTTCAAAAGCAACGCTCTAGCTCATCTATCGGCTTTGGTATTAGTATTCTCATCATCTTTATTTATTATGGGGTGATGACCTTTGCTGGTGCTTTAGGGAAAGGTGGTGCATTGCCAACTGTATTGGCTGCATTAATACCGGATACATTAGGTATTATTGCAGGGTTGTATTTGAATTGGCGTGTATCTAAATAACAGATTGTATTTTTAGGAGAAAGGAGGGACATGATGTTAGTAGGTGTTAAAATCTTAATAATTATCGCTCTTATGGGTGGTCTCATTGCTTATATGGGGGATAAGCTAGGCACTAAAATTGGTAAACGTCGTATGTCCCTCTTTGGATTACGACCTAAGCACACATCTATTATAGTTACTATTGTGACAGGCCTTTTGGTTGCAGCAGCTACGGTTGGAGTATTAACCTTTACGTCTCAAAGTGTAAGAACCGCATTGTTCGGTATGGATCAGTTGCGAGCTGATATGAAGCAGCTGAATAATGAGGTCGCTGCAAAGACGCAAGAACTGATTCGTGGACAGGCTTTGTTAGAACAGAATAAACAAGAGCTTGAAGAGCGGATGGCTGAGATTGAACAAATTCGCCGTGAAGTAGAGGCTACAAAAGCTGAATTGGCGAGTGCACAAGCTGCTAAAGATGCAACAGAAGCCGAACTGGCATCTTTACAAGCCTCTTATGCAGAGGTATCTCAAAAGGTAGCTGAGCTTGAAGCAACACGTGCTAAGATGGAAGCCCATATTAAGAATCTACAAAATACACAAGAACAATTGCAAAATGGCATCATTCATTTACGGGAAGGAACCATTCTTTTCCAAGTAGATCAGCTATTAGCACAAGCTGTTGTACGACATGGTCTAAGTGAAGAAGATAGTAATAATGCTATTAAACATATTATCGATGATACAAATAAACTTGTTTTGCGCCGATTAGGCATAGAGGATGATGGTCAATCCGTTGTGTATGTAGATCGACAAAATGTTGAGGTAGCTACTCAAAAACTAATCAATTCCAAGACACCTATGGTGGTTCAAGTTGTGGCAGCAGGAAATATTATTTCAGGTGAACCTGCAGTTGCCGTTATTCAAGTATATCCACAACAATTTATCTATAAAAATGGAGAGGTAATTCACTCTACAGTAATTGATGGAGGCACTAATGCTCAATCTTCTATGCTTCAATTCTTGAAACAAGTTAATGAGCGTGCTAAGGCAAAGGGGATTATTCCTGATTCCTTATCAGGTGATATTGGAACGATACCTGGTGATGATTTGTTTACAGCCATTAAGAGAATAAGCACTATGCGTGGTAAGGTTCATGTGGAAGCTTATAGTGATGGCGATACATATTCATCTGGTCCTGTTCATCTCAAGTTGCGTATTACTCAAATGCCAGACTTTAATGATAAGGCAAAAATACAAACTAATTAATATGATGAAGGTATGTTGGTTTCATACATTACAAAAGAAGGTCTTATGTAATTTTTAACATAAGACCTTCTTTTTATGTTAAAATATAACTACTGTACTTATAAAGGGGATAATCAAATGACTGAAAATACATATATTTTAGCAGTAGATCCAGGAAATGAGAAAACTGGTATAGCTATAGTCTCACCTTCCGGTGAGATGATATGCCGTAAAATTATTTCTTCAAATACCTTCAATGAAGATATTGAGCGTGTTTTAACTGAATATTATGGTATCGTTCATATCGTTTGTGGAAATGGTACAAATCATAAACATTTGTATCCTTCTCTTCAACAAATTGGACGCAATCACAAGATTACAACTAGTTTAATCGATGAATCTCACAGTACAGAGGAAGCCCGTAAATTATATTGGCAATATAATCCTCCTATAGGGTGGCGTAAGATTATTCCTACATCTATGCAATTTCCACCAGAACCTGTAGATGATTTGACGGCTCTCGTTATTGGCTTACGCTATACGAAGCAATTAGCTCAGAACGAAGCGGCAATCAAAGAAGAAACTATGAGTTCAAGTGAGTTAGAAGAAAAAAGATTACATGCTATGGAGCAGTTATACGGAAAAGGAGATAATCATGACGAATGAAACTTCAACGCGTAACTGGTCAAACCTTATTATGCGTTGTGTAATGATGATTTTAGGGGCCTTCATCTATACGGTGGGCTTAGATTTATTTTTAGTATCCAACAGTATCATCGATGGTGGTGTAGTTGGTATTTCATTGATGGCTGCGGAACTATCTGGTATATCTTTTAGTATTTTCGTAGTACTTATCAATTTACCATTCTTGTATTTAGGCTATAGAGCAATCGGTAAAGGCTTTACCTTATCTACATTGTTCTCTATTGTCTGGATGGCTATATTTTCTAACTTTGCTCATGATTTTACACCGATTACGACAGATCCATTCTTAGGATCTATCTTTGGTGGTATAATCTTAGGTATTGGGGTAGGTCTTATTATTCGTAATGGTGGCTCATTAGATGGCTCTGAAATTGTAGCTATTATTTTTGATAAACGGTCCACCTTTTCTGTAGGCGAAATTGTAATGGCCATGAATTTAGTTATTCTTGGAGCAGCGGGCTTTGTATATAGTTGGAATAGTGCCATGTATTCCTTAATCGCTTATTTTATTGCTTATAAGATGATTGATGTGACCATAACTGGCCTTGAAGAATCTAAAGGGGTTATGATTATTACCGATGCAGATAATTCCAAGATTATTGCCGATGCATTAAATGCTAATCTTAATCGTGGTGTTACTATTATGTACGGAGAAGGCGGGTATTTAAAACAACCGAAACATGTATTGTATTCTGTGGTAACGCGGCTAGAAATTACAAGATTAAAGGATACCGTTTATGAAGTAGATCCTACAGCATTTATTACAATCCAAGACGTACATGATGTCTTTGGTGGGAGATTTACGAAAGGTGGTCATTAAGAGGAAACTATGAGTAATAAGTTAGGTAATACAATAGTAAAAGAGATATTAGATTGGATTTATGCTATTGCATTGGCATTAATCATTGCTATGGTAATTCATATTTTCTTGATTCAACCTACTAGAGTATCTGGGGAATCAATGGATGATACATTACACAATGGACAATATTTGATTGTTACCAAATGGCATCATATAATGAATGATATGCCCGAATATGGACAAATTGTTATTATTGATAGTCGTGTTAATCGTGTTCGTACATGGGTGGATGATGTAAAAGAACCATTGATGAACTATGCATCTGTTTTCAATAAATCAGCTCAAACAAATGATGTATGGGTAAAACGTGTAATAGGTAGACCTGGTGATGTACTAGAGTTTAAGGATGGGTATGTATGGCGTAACGGAGAGAAATTACAAGAGCCATATACAAAAGATACAAAAATGAATTATACTCGTTCTACACCTGTAACAGTTCCTGAAGGTCATGTATTTGTGATGGGGGATAATCGCAATCATTCTAGTGATAGTCGGTTTATCGGCCCAGTTCCTGTTGACCATATTTTAGGATTTGTTTCTTACGCAATTTAAAAATCGTGAAAGCCTATCTATGATGTATTTTATCGTAGATAGGCTTTTTTATAAGTTAAGAAGGATTAAGTTACGTTGTATCTTATGAAATGTATACTAAATAAAATTTACCGAGACGGCTAGGTTGAATCTAAATATATCACTTAGTAATCTTATAGAAAATAAACAATTCAAACATATAAATTGGTTATAATTATTAAATGATTTATATTTAATAAGTAATAATTATTAATTTTATGGATGTAGATAATAAAATTATCTATTTTTTTAGTCTATAAAATGAAATTTTGTAAAATTAAATTTTTAAAAATACAGTAAAAATCTATGTTTTGAGGATAATTTTTATTCATGAAAGAAATTTCATAAGATTTAGTTGTGTAAAATGCTTTACAAAGTTTTGGGGTGGTGGTATATTCACATCAACAGAAAGGCTACGCTACAAAGAAGTGGAGCTAAGATAGATAATTTAGTTGAGGAAACATGGACACTCCTAATACATCTTTCATAGTGATACTACTTATGTAGTGAACGTCTTCTGCAAATATAAATTCTTATTTATAAGAAAGAAGGAATTCATTATGAAAAAACAATTCGCAACAATGTTAGCAGCAACAGCAGTGTTAGGTGTAACAACAGCATTTGCTGCAAATCCATTCTCCGATGTAACTCCAGACAGCTGGGCATACCAAGCAGTATCCCAATTGGCACAAGCTGGTATCGTTAATGGTTATCCAGATGGCACTTTCAAAGGTCAAAACAACATCACTCGTTATGAAATGGCTCAAATGGTAGCTAAAGCTATGGCGAACCAAGACCGTGCTAACGCTGAACAACAAGCTATGATTAACCGCTTGGCAGATGAGTTCTCTAACGAGTTGAACAACCTCGGCGTTCGAGTATCTCGCTTGGAAGACCGTGTAGGTAATGTAAAGGTAACTGGCGATGCTCGTATTCGTTACCAAGGTTCTGAAGATAAAGGTGTTTACAAAGCTAATAGTAAATCCTTAACTGACGGCCGTGCACGTGTACAATTCAATGCTAATGTAAATGATAAAACACAAGCAGTTGTTCGTGTAAAAGGTAATTACGAATTTGGTGACTCTACTAAAGGTTCTCAAGCAACAATCGATCGTGCTTACGTAGATCACAAATTTGGTAGCAACGTATCTGCTAAAGCTGGTCGTTTCCAACAAACAATTGGTGGCGGTTTGATGTACGATGATACATTTGACGGTGCACAATTGAATGTAGGTAATGATAAAGTTCAAGTACAAGGTGCGTATGGTTACATGATTGATGGTGCTGCTGATGGCAACTCCAAATCTGATAACCCATCTGTATCCTATGTAGGCTTAAAAGGTAAAGTTGGTAAAGAATCCTCCGTTGGTGGTTTCTACTCCAGATTATCTAGCGGTAACTTGAACCACAATGGTGTAACAGTTAATTCCGATAAACAAGATGTTTACGGTTTCAATGCGGACTTCCGTAAAAATAAATTGTGGGCTGGCGGTGAATGGTTGAAAGCTTCCAACGTAGATAATTCTCAAGCTTGGACAGCAGGTCTTGGCTATGGTAACTACGACATCGCTAAAAAAGGTACATGGGATGTGAAAGGTCAATACTTCAACCAAAAAGCTAATGCACCAATCGTAAGTTCCACTTGGGATCAAGCATATGATTTAACAAATACATCTAATGGTTACAAAGGTTACATGGCTAGCGTAGACTACGCAGTACAAGATAATGTAGGTTTATCCGCAGGTTATGGTTTCAACTCTAAAGACCAAAGCGGTAATGATCTTTCCGATTTCTACCGTGCAGAATTAAATTACAAATTCTAATTCCCTCACAAACAAAAAAAAGACTTCTTCGGAAGTCTTTTTTTGTTGCATAAAATCTTATATATTATCTTTTGTATATAATAGTATATATAGTAAAATTAATACATATATAAGATTCCTTAATACATCGAATGTTTTAGTAATTATTTAGTTCTAATACACCATATATTGTATGATGTATTTATAAACTCATTATGTATAGAATATTTTATTATTTATTAATTAGCATATCATTTATAAGTGTAATTTAATAATAGATATGATAATTATTCTTACTTAATGAGAAAGTAGATAATTTTTAATTTTTTAATGAAAAAAATTATATCCTATAAAACTAGATAAAATCTGACTTAGCAGGCATTTTAAGTTATAAAAACAATATAATGAGAACCTAATTGAGAAAAAAGGGTTTACACGAAAAAGTGGTTGTGCTAATATCACCCTACGAGAAGTAGCAAACGCATGAAACGAAGAACTTCGATATAGAATGTGGCGAGGAAACGTGGACACTCCCAAAGATTCTTGATCTGAAGAACTGAGTAGAATGTGAATGTTATGACTTGTAACATTTTATTTTCTATTTTTTTCAGAAAGAAGGAATTCAACTATGAAAAAACAATTCGCAGCAATCTTTGCAGCAACAGCAGTTTTGGGTGTAACTACTGCATTCGCAGCTAACCCATTCTCCGATGTAACTCCAGATTCTTGGGCATACCAAGCAGTTTCCCAATTGGCAAACGCTGGTATTGTTAACGGTTACCCAGATGGCACTTTCAAAGGCCAAAACAACATCACTCGTTACGAAATGGCTCAAATGGTAGCTAAAGCTATGGCTAACCAAGACCGCGCTAACGCTGAACAACAAGCTATGATCAACCGTTTGGCTGATGAATTCTCCAACGAATTGAACAACTTGGGCGTTCGTGTTGCTCGTTTGGAAGACCGCGTTGGTAACGTAAAAGTTACTGGTGATGCTCGTCTTCGTTACCGTGACACTGAAAATGGTAAATCCAAATTCGATGCTCGTGCACGTGTACAATTCAATGCAAAAGTTAACGATCGTACAGACGCTGTAGTTCGTTTGACTTCTGGTAACTTCGAATTGGGTAACTCCACTACTGGTGGTAATGCAGACGCTCAAATCGACCGCGCATATGTTAACCACAAATTTGGCGAACGCGTATCCTTGAAAGCTGGTCGTTTCGGCCAAGCTGTTGGTGGCGGTTTAGCATTTGATGGTACTTTCGACGGTGCTCAATTGAACGTTGGTAACGACAAAATCAAAGCACAAGCAGCTTATGGTTACATGGTATCCGGCGAAGCAGCTGGCAAGACTAAAGTACAAAACGTAACTAATACTTACCTTGGCTTAACTGGTAAAGTAGGTAAACACACTATGGTTGGTGGTTTCTACGATCGCGTAAACCAATCCACTGGTTATAAAAACGTATACGGCTTCAACGCTGACGCTAACTTCGACAAAGTTTGGGTAGGTGGCGAATGGTTGAAAGCTTCCAACGTTGACGAATCCACTGCATGGACTGCAGGCGTTGGTTATGGTAACTACGACATCAAAAAACAAGGTACTTGGGACGTAAAAGGCCAATACTTCAATGCAAAAGAAAATGCTCCTATCGTAGATACAACTTATAATCACATCTACACTACAGGTGCTAAAGGTTGGATGGCTTCCGTTGACTACGCTTTACAAAACAACGTAGGTTTGTCCGCTAACTACGGCTTCAACTGGAAAGATCAAGACGGTGATAAATTAGACAACTTCTACCGTGCTGACCTTAACTACAAATTCTAATTTGATAGTTACAAATATAAAAGGGACTCCTTCGGGAGTCTCTTTTTTGTATTTTATGAGAATATATGCTAAAAATAGGCTTATAGGACAGAATGTGTTGTTTTTAATG
>NZ_KQ960811.1:0-12137 GCF_001553335.1 Veillonella parvula
TAATTTTGTCGCATTACTTATTGCAATTCAAGAAATAAAAAAATGATTAAAGGACAGTATAATTCATGATTCAATTAGATTATCTATTAATTATAGGAATATTACTTAGTGTTTTGCTTTTTCTTTTGGTTGGCGTATTTTACTATAGTAAATCTAAACTTTTAAAGGGGCTCAATATTTGGTTTTTAATAATACTTAGCGTTTTATTAAGTTATTTATTATATCCCTTATATGAACTGACAGATTATAGAGAAGAATTTACGACATTAGTTATTATTGCTACGATAATCATTAAAATAATTATCAATTTATCTATATTTATGATAGCTGATAGAATAAGAACGAAATGGATTTCTAAATTACTATTAATTCTATGGGTTATTCTTGTTGAATGCTTGTATACGCCTATTCATTTGTCATATCTTGTTTTGTTATGTGTATCAGGTGGAATTGTGTTGATTGAACATTTAAAGGGGAAAAGAAAACCTATTTAGCTTAGATTCAGAATTACTTTTATAGCGCTCACCCTCGAAATATGATATACTATTTAAATGCGCATAGTTCGTGCGCGATAGGAGGAAACACATTTAGATGTTAGAAAAATTTGAACAATTAATGATTAGCGAACCTGTTCTAAGAGCGTTAAACGATATGGGCTTTGAAGAGCCTACGCCAATTCAACAGGAAGCTATCCCAGTTGCCATGAGCGGTAAGGACATGATCGGTCAAGCTCAAACAGGTACTGGTAAGACAGCAGCATTTGGCTTGCCTGTATTGGAACGCGTAGACGGGAATGAGCGTCACGTTCAAGTAGTTATTTTATCCCCTACACGAGAATTAGCTATTCAAGTAGCTGAAGAGCTTAACAAAATGGCTCAGTACACGAATATCACAGCACTGCCAATCTACGGTGGGCAAGATATTAATCGTCAGTTCCGTGCCTTGAAAAAGAATCCTCAAATCATCGTTGCCACTCCTGGCCGATTGATGGATCATATGGACCGTGGTTCTATTAAATTTGACCATGTGAAAGTTGTGGTATTGGATGAAGCCGACGAAATGTTAAATATGGGCTTTGTTGATGATATCAATAAAATCTTGGGTGCTATCCCAGAAGACCATCAAACATTGTTGTTCTCTGCAACTATGCCTAAAGCTATCCAACAATTAGCTGAAACATATTTGACAGAGCCAACATTGATTCGCATGAAACCGACTCAAGTTACGATGGACTTGATCGAACAATACTATATCGAAGTGCAAGACCGTCAAAAATTCGATGTTCTTTGTCGTTTGTTTGATATCCAAACACCTGAACTTGCTATTATCTTCACGCGTACGAAACGTCGTGTTGATGAAGTGACAGAAGGTCTTAAGAAACGTGGTTACATGGCGGAAGGCATCCATGGCGATTTGTCTCAACAAAAACGGGACAGCGTAATTCGCCAATTCCGCGAAGGTACCATTGATATTCTCGTGGCTACAGATGTGGCAGCTCGTGGTCTTGATATTTCTGGCGTATCTCATGTATATAATTATGATATGCCTCAAGATCCTGAAAGCTACACACACCGCGTAGGTCGTACAGGTCGTGCCGGTAAAGCAGGTCAAGCTTTCACGTTCGTTATCCCTCGTGAAATGGAGCATTTACATGCTATTGAGCGTTTAACAAAACGTAAAATTGCACGTCGTCGTGCACCTTCCTTAGGTGAAGTTCTTGAAGGTCAACAACGTTTGGCAATTGAAAGCCTCGTTGAAATGACAGATAATTTAGAAGCATTGGCGCCTTTCAAATCTAGTGCTGAGGAATTGTTGAATGATACAGATTCCGTAACACTTTTGGCGGCAGCTCTTAAATTGTTAACAAAAGAACCAGATACTACTCCTGTAAATATTACAGAAGAAAAACCATTGCGCGTACGCCGTCGTCGTGAAAGTGGTCGAAGTGATCGTCGCCGTCGTGATGGTGATCGTCGTCGAGATGACCGCCCACGTCGCAGTCGCGATGATCGTAGAAGTGATCGTCGCAATGACCGTAAAGGTGACCGCCGCAGAGATGATCGTAAATTTGATCGTCCGCGTGGCGAGAAAAAAACTCGCCATCAAAGTGAAGGTTTTAAACCTTACTTTAAAGACTAATAGGATGTGGGTTGCTTCTGGCAATCCACATTTTTTATTACTTAATAGTTAATACTATTTATCTTGATAAGTATTGAGAATTTTGGTATAATAAATAATAATTATTTCTTGTAAACGGTCGATAATGGCCTATGCCTTATAGATTTCCAAGTGGAGAAAGGTAGATTATTATGGATATCGCACAAATTTTGCGTAGCCAGGGGTTTAAAGTAACTCCACAACGTATTGCGATTTATGATGCTTTGCGTGGTCATCATGATCATCCAACAGCAGAGATGTTGTATCATACGTTGCGCCCAGAACATCCAAGCATGAGCTTGGCTACAGTGTATAAGACGATGGAGATTTTTGAAAAAATCGGTCTTGTTAAAATTCTAGAAGTTGGTGATGAGCGCGCTCATTACGATTGGGACACACAAGCTCATTCCCATATCCGTTGCATTCGTTGTAATAAGGTAGAGGACATGATGGGCATTGATTTGAAAGCTATCAAAACGATTGCTGATCAAGGTAGTGAATATCAAATCACAGGTCAACATATTACCTTCGAAGGTGTTTGCCCTGAGTGTGCAAAAAAAGAAAGTCATTAATAGATAACCCCTGTTGTTGAAGGGCTCCTTCACGGCAGGGGTTATATTAGTTATCATATATCTTTATCTATTAGTGTTATAGAATAGCTATAGTAACAAAAATAGCTATAAGCATAATACAATAGATATTAGAGTTAGGCGTTTTATAATTATAAAATTGTAGAAATCGTATAGTCATATATAGAGGAGTATTATGTTTGTAATAGGCAGTCACTTATCAATTAGCAAAGGTTATTTACATATGGGCAAGGAAGCGACTAAAATTGGGGGCAATACGTTCCAATACTTTACGCGCAACCCTCGCGGTGGTAGCATGCGAGCTCTCGATGTTGAGGATATGAATAACCTTAGTATATATATGAAAGAACACAACTTTGGTACCTTGTTGGCCCATGCACCGTATACTTATAACCCATGTGCCGCCAAAGAGGATTTACGCGCTTTTGCGAAGCAATCTATGATGGAAGATTTAGAGCGTATGGAATATTTACCAGGTCAAATGTATAACTTTCACCCTGGTAGCCATGTGAAGCAAGGCGTAGATCAAGGTATTGAGTACATTGTAGAGTGCTTGAATGAAATCTTATTCCCAGGTATGAAGACAACAGTCCTCTTGGAAGTAATGGCTGGTAAGGGTACAGAAATTGGCTCTCGTTTTGAAGAAATTGCACGCATCATCGATGGCGTAAAACTAAAAGAGTACATGGGTGTGTGTGTTGATACTTGCCATATTCACGAAGGGGGTTATGATATCGTACATAATCTCGATGGCGTTATTGACGAGTTCGATCGAATTGTAGGTCTTGATCGTTTGAAAGCCATTCATTTGAATGACTCTAAAAATCCTATGGGTGCTCATAAAGATCGTCATGAAAAAATTGGGGAAGGACATATTGGTATCGATGCTATTGCTCGCGTTGTAACACATCCTAAATTGACGAACTTGCCATTCTATTTGGAAACACCAAATGAATTGGACGGGTACGCAAAGGAAATTTCTATGCTACGCTCTATCGTAGAGAATAAATAATTAAAATACAGAAGTTAATTTAGTTATATAATAAATATGTAGAATACCTGATACTATACTAGTTATTGCAAATACATAAAGTTATTAAAACTGTTAAGGCTATTAAAGTTATATAAAATTATTGAATTTCCATAAACTTATGGGACTAATAGCTTGTTTTGGCCTTTGAATACATACATTGTGTAAGGTATAGGGAGAGCTGGAAAGGGGGACAAAATGCGTTTTTTACATACTGCTGATTGGCATTTAGGGCGTATTTTTTATGGCCAGTAC
Organism: Veillonella parvula; assembly: GCF_001553335.1. Classification (GTDB taxonomy): domain Bacteria; phylum Bacillota; class Negativicutes; order Veillonellales; family Veillonellaceae; genus Veillonella; species Veillonella parvula_S. The sequence continues at coordinate 4,033 of NZ_KQ960811.1, forward strand.
TTAACAGAGGACCAAGCTCATGTGTTGGAACATCAGTTTTTTAATATTTTGAAAGATGAAAACATCGATGGTATATTGCTCGCAGGGGATATTTTTGATAGAGCGGTGCCACCCATTGAAGCTATCGAATTGTGGGACTCCATCATCACTCGTCTCGCTATGGACTGCAAGGTGCCTCTCTTTGTGGTGAGCGGTAATCACGATGGGGCGGAACGTCTTGAAATGGGGCGCTCTATGTTGGGCCAATCGGGTATCCATATTTGGGGCTCTCCTCATCACGCGTTGATGCCTTTTGAATTTGAAGGGACAGATGGCAAGGTGGCAATTTGTCCTATGCCTTTTAGTGAACCCCGGCGCATAGGAGAGGCTTTATTTGCTGATGTAGAGTCTACTAATACAGAAACTACCGATACTGAAATTGCTGACATCATAACCCCCTGTTATGAACAAAATTGCGAAAGCGCTTTGAACCTGCATAATTATGACCAAATGTATCAAGCTTGGAGCGACTACTTATATAAACAAGTGCCTAAGGGGATGCGCAGTATCGCTATTAGCCATGCCTTTGTTATGGGCGGTGAAGTAGGGGGCTCAGAGCGTACCTTGTCTGTAGGTGGTAGTGAACAGGTAAATCCTCAAGTCTTTAAAAATTTTCACTATACTGCCTTGGGACATTTGCATGGGCCTCAGCGAATGGGAGCTGATCATATTCGCTATAGTGGATCCCCATTAAAATATTCCTTTGATGAACATATGCAGAAGAAGTCTTTTACCATCATTGATATGGATACAAAGGGGAACGTAGATATTAACACGATTCCTGTAGAGGCGAAGCGAGACGTAGTCATTTTGGAAGGATATTTTGAAGACCTGTTAAATGATAAAGCATTACAGGCTAAACATAGGGATGATTATGTGCAAGCCCGTTTACTTGATACGATGCCGATTATGGATGGAATGGCTAAACTGCGCCAAGTATATCATCGTTGTATGACCATTGATCTAGTTGGTCGCATGGCAGAGCCTATAGCAGATATGGGTGAGGCAATTTTCAAAGAATTAAATGAACGGGATCTATTTAATCAGTTTGCAGAAACTGTGTGGAAGGAACCTTTAACAGAGAAAGAACAGCAATATATCAACTCTGTATGGGACCGAATTCTTAAGGAGGACTAAATGAAGCCTATATCATTAACTATAGAAGCCTTTGGTCCGTATCGTGATTCGGTCACTTTAGATTTTAATGAGCTTCAAGACCATTCCATGTTTCTCATTGCTGGTCCTACGGGGGCAGGGAAAACATCAATCTTAGATGCCATAGTGTATGCCTTGTATGGTGAGCCGAGTGGAGAAGTACGCAAAACAGATGCTATTCGCAGTGACTTTGCAGAACCTCATCGTATGACTCGTGTCGATTTCTCCTTTGCTATTGGCAATGCACAATATCGTGTTGAACGATTACCGAAACAGATGGTAGCAAAGAAACGTGGTACAGGGATGCGTGAGCAGAATGCTAGCGCTACTGTATATGAGAAGAAAGATGGTGAGTGGAAGGTCATTGCTACCTCTGCTGTCGCCATTCGCGATACTATTCAGCAAATTATAGGATTTCGTAAGGATCAGTTCTTACAAGTTGTGCTATTACCTCAAGGGGAATTCCGAAAGTTGCTAGTGGCCTCTACGAGTGAACGTGAGGAATTACTACATACACTTTTTAGAACGGAGCTATATCGAAAATTACAAGAAGCACTGAAGGCTGCTTATGATGAAGCAAAGGCAGGTATTGAAGAAAATCTAACTAAGCAAACTGCATTTATGCAGTCTATCCCTCATGATGGAGCGACTCCAATGGTAACCATTGAGCATGTGCGTGAGTTACTAGTAAATCGGGGCCCACATCGAGATGCTCTCGCTGTAGAACGAGATGAGGCAGTAACCGTGGTAGAACAGTTTAATGTGCTCCGAAATCAATGGTCTTTATATAATCAGGCTCAACAATCTCTTGCTGAGGCTACTTCGAAACTTGACATGGTGAAAGTAAGGGAAACTGAGCGTGTAAATCTAAGCGAAAAGGTTCAGTTCCTTAACTCTTTGGCACCAACTCATGAATTATATAAACAATATATTGAGAAACAAGCTATATTAAAAACTTTAGAACAGGCCCTTTCAGATGCGAAAGAACATGTAGAACTAGCAACTCAACATGAGGCTAAATGTTTAGACTTATACAGTGACTTAGAAGGTCGAGCTGAAAGTATACAAGATAAAAGAACTGCTTTGGCTCAATTTCAACAACAAGCAGAGAAGTTTAATGAGTTAGATGTATTGAAAAAGGAATTGTCCACATTACAGAGTCGTTTAGAAGAATTAGATAGTAAAAAAAGCGAAGATGCCTTAGCTAAACAACGGGAGCTTGTGAAAACTTTAGAAAACGACTTAGAAAGTTTGCGTAAACAGTTACGAGATAATAACAAATTCTTAGAGGATGCTAATGTTATTCAAGGGCAACTAAATGATTTACATAGATATTCTGAATTGCTAGAAGAAATTAATAAGGTACAAAAAGAAATCGACGATAAAGGTCAAATGTTAGCGTCTTTAGATGAAACCTTGCAGGTTGCAAAGGTACATCTTGAACGATTAGAGCATCTAATGCAAGAAGGACGTGCCTTTGAGCTAGTTCATTTAGTTGTAGATAATGAGCCTTGTCCGGTTTGTGGCTCTACAGATCATCCACGGTTAGCTGCTAAGCCGGAGATGTATCCGACTAAGGATGAAATTGAAGAGGCTCGCAAAACCCGTGACGTGGCACTGCAAAAGCAAGCTAGCGAAGTGGGACAACAGAAAACATTAGATGCTCGTCTTAAGGAGTTAGCTAAGTTAGAAGTAGAACAATGTTCCAAACTTAAGTCATCTATGGATGGTTTTTCTAAGAAAAACTTTACATCTGTTCAACAAGATTTGTTGACTAAAATGGAGCGACTTACAGCTTTACATGGTGAGTCTGAATTGTTGAGTAACACTATAGCTGACAAGGAGCATAAGTTAAAAGTAGCTAGAGATAAGTTAGCAACTTTAGAGCTTGCCCATAATGAATTACTTAAAAATCTACACGATCTAGAGATTCGGATTAGCTCAGTACAGGCTAACATTGATGCTCTATCTAAAACTTTACCAACCACGGATATAGCTGCGTGGCAAAAACAGCTAGAGTCGTTAGATAGTGAGATTACGGTTTACGATGAGCAGGTGAAAGTTGGTAAAACTAATTTAGATGCTGCTCGAGAACAGTTGAATGCCAAACGCGGACGCTTAGAAACTTTGTCCTCTCAAGTAAAAGAAGAAACAAAAAATCTTAATTTGATGTATGAGAACTATACAAAGTCATTACAAGCCATTTCTTTAGGAGAGGATGATTTTGTAGAGGCTTTACGTGATATTAAAGAGATAGAGACCTATAGAACACAGCTGCATGCTTTGGATGAAGCCTTTAATAAAGCACAAGCTGTATATGATGCAGCGTTAAAGGTAGCAGAAACTGTGGTTAAGCCAAGTGAGACTGTTTCCGATGAAATCTATGCTACAGCAGTAGCGCATCGAGATACACTAGTAGGTAATCTTGCGGCATGGGATAAAGAAACAAAGCATATCGAAACTACGCTCACCTCATTAGAAACACTTGAAACTGCTATGGGCGAGGCTCGGGAAAAGGTGAAGTTCTTAAGCCGATTAAATGATCTCGCTAATGGTGGGGAGCAAGGCTTTAAAAATGTTACCTTTGAGCGTTATGTATTGGGGGCTATCTTAGATGAGGTCGTATATGCAGCCAATTTACGACTTCAGAAGATGAGTCGCAACAGATATTCCTTGGAAAGATCTGACTATACAGGTGGTGGTCGTGGCAAGCAAGGCCTTGATTTGGCAGTTATGGATGCTTTCACGGGGCAATCTAGACCGGCAAATACCTTGTCGGGTGGCGAAACATTCTTGGCCTCTATGGCGCTTGCCTTGGGATTAGCGGATGTTATTCAAAGCTATGCTGGTGGTATCCATATGGATACGATGTTCATCGATGAAGGCTTTGGCACGCTTGACCCAGATACATTGGAACTCGCCATGGAAACATTGGTACAATTGCAATCTTCTGGGCGCCTTATCGGTATGATTTCCCATGTACCTGAGTTAAAATCGCGCATACCTGCTCATTTAGAAGTTATTCGCGGTGACGATGGTAGTACGGCAAAATTTGTTATTAACTAGATATCATTAACTAGATATAGATTTGCCAAATGTGTTACTATAAAAAGAGGAGAATTCCTACAAAAACATCCTGTATTTACGAAGGGGGTTCTATGAAGTTTTCGTTTGCTCATAATAATATAAATGTTAAAGACCTTGATAAAAGTCTAGCATTCTATAAAGAGGCGTTATTGCTCGAGGAGTCTCGTCGTTTGGAAGACCCAAGCGGTGCTTTCACTCTCGTGTATTTAAAAAGTCCTTATACAGCACATGAATTAGAACTTACATGGTTGCGTGACTGGGATCGCCCTTATAATTTAGGGGATAATGAATTCCACTTAGCATTCTATGTAGATGACTATGAAGCGGCTCTTAAAAAGCATAAAGAAATGGGCGTTGTTGCTTATGAAAATGCTGATATGGGCATTTATTTCATAGCGGATCCAGATGGATATTGGACCGAAATCATTCCGACGGGGAAATATTAATGGAATATATGTTAACTCGTTTAGAGTGGTTGGTTGGTCCCAATAAAATCCAAACATTAAAGGACACGTCTATTGCACTCTTTGGTGTCGGTGGCGTAGGTGGTGGTGCCCTTGAGGCGTTAGTGCGAGCTGGTGTGGGGCGCATCGTCATTATTGATGGTGACTCCGTAGCGCCTAGCAATTTGAACCGCCAAATGATTACGACTCATGATACGATTGGGGCACGTAAGGTAGAGGTGGCAAAGGCGCGAGCTCTTTCCATTAATCCTGATGTGGTGATAGAAACCCATGATATTATGTATACTGAGGAAATCTATCCTGGATTTATTCAAAGCTTGAACGTTGATTATGTTATTGACGCCATCGATATGGTAACGGCGAAACTTAATATCATTGAGGTTTGTCAACGTGAAAGCATCCCTGTTATTTCTTGTATGGGCGGAGGTAATCGCTTTTACCCAGAAAAACTTATGATTGCAGATATCAATAAGTCTCATACATGTCCTTTGGCACGCGTTATGCGTCGGGAACTCAAAAAACGGGGTATAAAAAAACAATTAGTTTTATTTTCTACTGAAAAACCGACAAAACCACAGTTCCGTGGTGATGCCACAAGTCCTGGGACATGTAGTTTTGTGCCACCAGTGGCAGGTTTTATATTAGCAGCACATGTGTTGCGTACAATTTTGGAGGTACCTGAACAATGAAAAAAGCGAAAATCCATATGGCTGACGGCGGCGATATCGTAATTGAATTATTTGAAAAAGAAGCGCCTGGCACAGTACAAAACTTTATCGACTTGATTAACAAAGGCTTCTACAATGGCCTTCGTTTTCACCGTGTAATTCCTGGTTTCGTAGCACAAGGTGGTTGTCCTAATGGCAACGGTACAGGTGGTCCTGGCTATACAATTAAAGATGAATTAGTTGGCAATCCGCATAAACATGAGCGCGGTGCTTTATCTATGGCTCACCGTGGCCCTAATACTGGTGGTAGTCAGTTCTTTATTGTATATGAGCCACAACCTCATTTAGATGGTGTACATACTGTATTTGGTAAAGTCATTGAAGGTATGGATGTAGTTGATGGTATCCAACAAGGTGCTATCATGGAAACTGTAGAAGTAATCGAAGGTTAATCTCATGAATGAAGTATCTATTAAACATCCAGAATGGCTATATATCGATGTAAATGGTAAAACATCATATGGGTATGACCAAGAGTGGTTCACTGATGAGTGGCAACGCTTGTCTGGTTGTGGGCCTACATCGGCATCACAAGTATTGGGCTATTCGCTATTTAGGGATGGCTTATTAGATCTAGAAACCACATCCGACCAAACGCTTGCTTTAGAACGGATGAACTTAGTTTGGAAATATGTAAAGCCACGTTTTGGTGGTGGTGTTTATAAAACTCAATGGATGGAACGTGGTCTTACTCGCTTACTCGAGGATAAAAGCCTATCTTATGATGTACATATGTTGAATGTATCTCCGTTCTGTGCATCACGCGTAGAGGTGGAGGCTGCAGCTCAGTTTATACATGATGCATTGGCACAGGATGTGCCTGTAGCATTTTTAAATCGTCATAAAGGAAAAGAGAAGGCTCTCTATACCTGGCATTGGGTTCCGATTCACAAGATGTTTATGGACGGCGATGATATCCGCTGTGGCATCTTTGATGAAGGTGAAATTCGTGATTTCTCTTTGGCGAATTGGATGAAAGACACTATTTTAGGTGGTGGATTCTGTTACATTAGTCGCAAAGAGTAAGTAATAGAGCAATTAAAGTAATATACATACGCATCGCAGTGATTTGCGATGCGTATTGTAGTATAAATAGTAGGAGGTACTACATGAGTCAATGGATTACTGAGGAACAAACACCTCACTTACGTCTAAGCGCTGAAGCGGAAGAAGTGCTTTACTCTGGGGAATCTGAGTTCCAGAAAATTGAGGTTTTTAAATCAAAAGAGTATGGTATGATGCTCGCTTTAGATGGCGTGTTCCAAACATCTGAGCGTGAAGAGTTTATCTATCATGAAATGATGAGCCATATCCCTTTGTTCTTACATCCTAATCCTGAGCGCGTTTTGATTATCGGTGGTGGTGATGGTGGCGTAGCTAGAGAATGTGTACGTCATGATTGTGTAAAAGAAGTAACAATGGTTGAAATCGATGGTAAGGTTGTAGAGTTGGCAAAACAATATCTACCAACTATTGCTAAAGCTATGATTGAAAACCACCCTAAATTGACTGTAAAAATTGGTGATGGTATTGGTTTCATGGCAGAAGCAGAAGATTACTATGATGTAATTATCGTGGATTGTTCCGATCCAATCGGTCCTGGTGAAGGCTTATTTACAGAAGAATTCTATAAGAATACATTAAAAGCTTTGAAAGCTGATGGCTTGTTTGTACAACAAACAGAATCTCCGATGTTACATCAACCATTAGTGGAAAAAGTTTTTGGTTACGTTAATAGCCATTTCCCAATTGCTCGCTTATATACAGCTTTTATTCCAATCTATCCTGCAGGAATGCATTGTTTTACATTGGGTTCCAAAACATTTGATCCTCTAACATGGACTCCAAACCGTGAACAAAACTTTGAAACTAAGTATTATAATGCGGATATTCAAAAAGCTGCATTTGCATTGCCAAATTTTGTAAAAAATTATTTGCCAACTAAGTAAATAATATGTATAATGGGGGAGCACCATTTGTGAAATGAAAGTTTCCGATAGTGCTTCCTTATTTATATGAGGATTAAAGGGCTTATATTAGAGATAACACAATCAAAAGTTTCGGTTGTAAAAATTAATGAAATTGAGAAAAAGGTGTTGACACAAATCTCTAGAAAAGATATAATTCTCTTTGTTACGAAGACAATGTCTTCGATACCTACAAGGTGGTGGGTATGGTGAAGCGGTTAACACGGCGGATTGTGGCTCCGTTACGCGTGGGTTCGATCCCCACTACTCACCCCATAACCTACACATCGTAATCACTGTAGGGGTGTCGCCAAGTGGTAAGGCAACGGACTTTGACTCCGTTATGCGCTGGTTCGATCCCAGCCACCCCTGCCAACATGACTCACTAGCTCAGTTGGCAGAGCACCTGACTTTTAATCAGGGTGTCCCGCGTTCGAGTCGCGGGTGAGTCACCAAATTAAAACTCACAAACTTCGGTTTGTGAGTTTTCTATCTCTATTTTTAGAGATTTTGGTTATGATTGTGAGTATAAATTTAATCAAAAATCGGTTGAAAAAATCTTTGGAAAAGAGGTTGACGATTTAAGGTTAGATTGATATACTATACAAGTCGTTAGGGCGCAGAACTAACGTAACAGATCTTTGAAAACTGAACAATGATAGGTA
>NZ_KQ960812.1:0-46156 GCF_001553335.1 Veillonella parvula
ATTACCTATCATTGTTCAGTTTTCAAAGATCTGTACCAGTCTACACACTCTTTCTTCGAAGTGTTTCATCAACTGGCGACTTGATTATTCTATCAAGTCCAGCTCATTTCGTCAAGTGCTTTTTTTAACTTCTAAGAAGTTTTTCATACTTATCATTTGAGCTGTGTCCTAATGACTTGTATAAGTATAGCATAAATATAATAAACGTCAATATATAAAATTGTTATCTCAAAAATTTCATCTTGCTTTCATTATTTTTATTGCATCCTATACATAATATCTCATTAGAAGCCATTTTAACTTGTCTAATATTTATTTACCCAATTTTTACCTTAAACAACTATAGTTCTAAAGGAGTATATCTTTTTACCCATATATGATACAAAGCAAGCGCTATCACCATAACCAATGCAGTGAACATATATAAATATTGATAGCCCCACGCACTAGCTAATACTGCAAGTATAACTGATCCAGCGCCAACACTTATATCTAATGCTAAAAAATATGTTGCTGTTGATACACCCGCACGCTCAATAGGAGCTGATTGTATAGCCAGCGCTTGAAATGCAGGTTGTGCTGCACCATAGCCTAACCCCAACAATGGAGCGGTGAATAGAATAGCTAATGGGGTTATAGCTAATCCCAATACAAATAAGCCTAGTATAAATAATCCTAATCCTGTATAGATAATAATTTTTGAACCATATCGAGCATATATTTTTCCTACTATAGGTCGACTAATAATAATCATCAACGCAAAAATAGCAAAGAAAGCACTTCCCCATATTCCTGCCCCCATGCTATTAAGTTCTATAGGTATAAAAACTAAAACACCAGAATAAGTAAAACCAATAAATAAGCCCATTAAAGCCCAAGGTAAACTTTTATTTTCTATAAACTGGGAAATATGCCAACCTTTATATTTTGATTGTTTAGGTAATGCTAACTCCTTTGATAGAGGAATAATATTACTTAAGACCATAGCCAATCCAGTCATAACCGTTAAAAATATGTACAATGCCATACTACCGTATGACGATAAAGCATATAGGCCGATAGCAGGTCCTAATACCATTGCTATATTTGAAAAGATAGCAAACATATTAACTCCCTCACCTTTTCGACTAGGAGGTAATACTAATACTGCTAGAGTAGCCATTACAGTTGTTCCAAGGGCAAACACAACACCATGTAACCCACGTAGTACGAAAACAGCCTCTAAGGATGTAGTAAAATTAAATAATCCCATAATAATGAAAAACAAGGCTGTTGATATTAATAGAACAATACGCTTATTAAAACCATCTATTAATCGTCCTGCAAAAATCCTACATAAAATTGTACCAATTTGGAAATATGTCATCGCTAAACCCGCATCAAGATCACTGCCAGCCAGCTCAGACGTGATTACGATTGGCAATGCCGCTACGAGAACATATTGAGTCATATATAAAATACCACTACTAATACCATAATTAGTAAAAGCAGGGCTCCATAATCTATTTGAATCCATATTTGTATCTCCTTTTGTATCGTGTCACCTAGCCATTTTACGCCTCTATCTTATAGAATTCAAGAACAAGCCTTTTAAAATTTTATATAGTTAAAAATGACTGTTATCTGTAAAATACCTATACCATTTTACATAATAAAAGATAGCAAAACAAAAGAACCTCTCTAAAAATAAATCCAGAGAGGTTCTTATACTTTAATCATTAACACAATAATAATAATTTATAACTTATTATTGATTACGTACGTCATTTTTATTACGGCTCTTCCACATAACCCACAAGGATGTAGCTACACAGATAGAGGAGTACGCACCACTAGCAAAACCGATGATCATGCAAAGGGCAAAGTTCTTTGTAGTGTCCCCACCGAATAGATAAAGGGATACACAAGCGAACATAACGGTAGCCAATGTATAGAAACTACGGTGAATACTTTGTGTAATAGACGCATTCGCCAAATCTGCAAATGTATCAGAACGTTTATGTGTATGCGTATTTTCACGAACACGGTCAAAGATAACTACAGATTCATTCATGGAGTAACCTACAACCGTAAGAATGGCAGCTAAGAAGGATGCATCAATTTCTAGTTGGAAATAAGAGAAAACACCAAGAACCATAATCAAGTCATGGAAAATGGCAACTAACGCAGAAATGGCAACCTTATATTCAAAACGATAAGAAATATATAGCGCTAATGCTGCAAATGCTATAACAAGATTCAATAACGCATGTTCTGTAACTTCAGAACCAATTACAGCTCCTACAGTTTCAATACGTTTAACTGTATTGTTACCAATAGATTTAGTCAAAGAATCAACAACAGCGGCACTTTCACTAGACTCGAGATTACGTGTACGAATCATTACGTCTTCGCCCGCTGTATCACCAGTAGTATCACCGGAAAGCTGAATTTGTGCATTTTCAAGATTATATTCTTTTAGAACGTCACGAACTTGACTAACCTCTACAGGTTGATCAAATACAACTTCAACAATCGTACCACCAGTATAATCAATACCAAAGTTAAACCCTTTAGTAAATATGGAAATTAAGCTGATTATAACAAGTGTGGAGGAAATAGCAAACCACCAACGATGATGTTTAATTACGTCTAATGTCATTTGCGTTTACCTCCTTTCAAAGATTTAGGTGCAAATGCGTCAGCACTTGTGCTCGGAGAAATATTCGCACCAAACCAGAATGGATGGTTTGTAAAGTTACAATCGATTAATAAGCGCAATAGGAAATGACTCACAGTAATCGCAGTGAACATACTCACCACAACACCTACGCCTAAGCTGATAGCGAAGCCTTTTACAGGGCCAGAGCCTAAAATAGTTAAGATACCAGCTGTAATGATAACGGATACGTTTGCATCAGTAATTGTGGCTAACGCACGGCTAAAGCCTGCTTCCATAGCAACACGCATAGATTTGCCAGAAAATACCTCTTCCTTAAAACGTTCAAAGATAAGAATATTTGCATCTACCGCAACACCCATGGATAAGATAATACCAGCAATACCTGGCAATGTCATAGTCGCATTAAAGCCCTTGCCCAACACGAGTAATAAGAGCATAACATATACAAGTAATGCTATATTAGCTACGATGCCAGAAAAACGATACAAGATAACCAAGAAAATCATGATCATTGCAATACCAGCACTGAAGGCTACAACAGATTTATCCTTGGAGTCTTGCCCCAAAGAAGGACCTACTGTACGCACTTCCAATACATTAATTTTAACAGGCAATGCACCGGAACGTAATAAAATAGCTAAGTCTTTAGCTTCTTCTAAACTTTGACTACCAGAAATAGTGGCTTTACCACCTGTAATTGCTTGTTGTACTACAGGATTAGTCAATTCTTTACCATCCAATGTAATGGCAATACGACGACCAATATTTTTAGATGTTAAATCAGCAAACTTCTTAGCCCCTTCATCACTTAATTCAATAGCAACGAGTGGTTGTTTATTTTGACCTAACTCTTCTTTAGCATCTTTTAAGTCATCACCAGTCATAACGGTTTGACCTTGGTCGTTTTTAAATTCCAAGACCGCTGTTTTACCGATACGTTTAATCGCTTCGTCAGGATCTTTTACACCTGGCAATTCAATGATAATACGACGAGCACCTTCACGTTGTACCAATGGTTCAGATAAACCCATTTCATTAATACGACGTTCTAAGATTTGCTTCGCCCGTTCCACTGCATCATTGTCAGCTGTACCAGTCGCAGAGTCCTCTGCTTCCAATACGATATGCGTACCACCTTGCAAGTCTAGGCCTTGTTTCAAAGAGCCTGCTAATGGTTGAATAAAATACGCAAATAATCCAATGATGGCAGCAATGACTACTAAAAACTTGATAATAGCTTTACCGTTCAAAATAGTTGCTCCCTTCTGCTATACACAATGTATAATGCCTTGCTCTGTCACAATTTTACTCATTCGTTGGTCTAATGCTTCCATTGGGATTGGTGTCTCCCATAATTGTATAGTCCAACATACGCCCATAAATGTACTTGGTGAAAGTTCCTTGAGAAATCGATCATAATACCCATTCCCCATTCCCATGCGACCACCTTGACGGTCAAAGCCAGCACCAGGCACTAAAATCAAATCCAAGTCACACGGATCAATAATATCGTATGGCTCAGCGGGAATACGTATATTTAACACACCCCGAGTGATAGATTCTAGAGACTTAAGGCGAACTGCAATCATAGTCGTCTTATCAGTACATACTGGAACGTATACAGATTTACCATGTTCTAAAGCATGGCGAATCACATCGTCTAAATTGGCCTCTTTAGGCATCGCCAAATAGGCCATAATGTTTTTTGCCGATATATACTCAGGACTATTAACGATTTGATTCGTCAACATCGGCGTCCACGACCTACAATCAGCAACGGATAAAGCAGCGCGCTGAGACTTACACGCCTGGCGCACTGCTTCCTTTGTATTCATTATTTTTCTTCCTTGTTTTTCTTAGACAGTACATTAGCAACTGCTGTACGAGCAAATGTTAATTCAACTTTTTCAGATACCTGTACCTTGACTTTTTCATCATCAAGTTCAACAATTTCGCCATAAATACCACCAATAGTAACGATTTTTTGGCCTTTTTTTAAACTACCTAACAAGCTAGCACGCTCTTTTTGTTGTTTCTTTTGTGGACGCCACAATAAAAAGTAAAAAATTACTACCATTAACAAAATAGGCCAGCTAGTTTGCAAGATTTGTTGAATATCTCCCATGTTATCCTCCTAGGTTAATAAATATGTATTTCTTTTCTAGTATAGCCACCTAATATAAATTTGACTAGACTTAATTACTATTTTTTAAAGCTATCCCAAAATTGCATTCTAAATTGCGGGAACCGATCTTCTAAGATAGCTTGTCTCATTTGACGCATAAACTCTAATAAGAAATAGAGATTATGATATGTTACAAGGCGTAATGCCAAAATCTCTTCTGCCTTATATAAGTGACGAATATATGCACGGGAATAATTTTTACATGTATAACATTGGCAACCTTCTTCTAAAGGACCCCAATCATGAGCAAATTGAGCATTTCGAATATTAAGACGACCATTCCAAGTCATGGCCATCCCATTTCGAGCAACACGAGTTGGATATACACAATCAAACATATCAACTCCACGTGTTACACCTTCTACCAGACAATCTGCGGTGCCAACGCCCATCAAATAACGAGCCTTGTTAGTTGGCAATAATGGCGTAGTATATTCTAAGATTTCATTCATTAAATCATGAGGTTCCCCAACGGATAAACCGCCGATGCTATAACCTTCAAAATCCATAGCTACAAGTTCTTCCGCACTTTGCTTGCGCAAGTCTTTGTACATGCCACCTTGAACGATACCAAACATGCCTTGACGGTCATGAGCTTTACGAGCCTCTTGGCAACGATGCGCCCAACGTGTTGTACGCGCCGTAGAGCGTTTCGCATAATCATGATCCGCGGGATACGGAATACATTCATCAAAAGCCATCGCAATATCAGAACCTAATTGTTCTTGTACCTTTGTAGCCACTTCAGGAGATAGAAACTGTTTTGATCCATCAATGTGGGATCTAAATGTAACACCATCCTCAGTAATTTTGCGCATATCGCCTAAACTAAATACTTGGAATCCACCACTATCAGTAAGAATCGCTTGATCCCAATTCATAAATTTATGTAAGCCCCCAGCCTCTTCTACAAGCTCCGGCCCTGGGCGAAGAAATAAATGATAGGTATTACTCAAAATAACTTGAGAACCCATAGCCTTTAGTTCTTCTGGTGTCATAGTTTTAACTGTCGCTTGCGTGCCTACAGGCATAAACATCGGTGTTTGGAAGGTACCATGTGGCGTATGCAATAAACCTGCCCGTGCCCCCGTATGAGGACATGTCTTTTGTAATTCATAAATAATACTCGGCATAGTCCCTCCTAATGTATAAACATAGCATCGCCGAAGCTAAAGAAACGATAACGTTCACGTACAGCTTCTTCGTAGGCCGCCAAACAGTGTTCACGACCAGCTAGTGCACTAATCAACATTAACAATGTAGATTGAGGCAAGTGAAAATTCGTTACCAACGCATCAATCATCTTAAATTTATAGCCAGGATAGATAAAAATTTGAGTCCAACCACTCATACCTTGTAATACACCATCATCATTCGTAGCAGACTCAAGAGTACGCACCGATGTAGTACCTACGGCAATGATACGAGACCCTTTTTGTTTGGCTGCATTGATTCGATCCGCCGTATCTTGAGGTACAACAAAGAACTCACTATGCATTTCGTGGTCTTCAATAGTCTCTGCCGATACAGGTCTAAAAGTGCCAAGTCCAACATGTAAGGTTACAAACTCAAGCTCTACACCTTTAGCTTTAATCTTTTCTAAGAGGTCAGGTGTAAAGTGAAGTCCTGCAGTTGGTGCTGCAGCAGAGCCTTTCTCCTTAGCATATACCGTTTGATAACGGTCTTTATCTTCTAACTTTTCATGAATGTATGGAGGTAATGGCATTTCACCAATTTCTTGAATCACATCATCAAACACACCGTTGCATGTGAACTGAATGATACGGCCTCCAAAATCTGTTTTATCTATAATAACTCCACTTAGGCGGTCATCAAACTCTATAACTTGCCCGATAGGACATTTTTTTCCCGGTTTAACAAGGCATTCCCATCGATTTTCACCACATGGTGTGAGTAGAAGTACCTCCACCTTGCCACCAGAACCTTGACGATGTCCATATAATCTCGCAGGGATAACCTTTGTATTATTAAATACAAGCACATCTCCTTCATGAAGCTCTTCTAGTAAATCATAAAAATGTCCTTTATGTTTAACTTCACCACTTACCTTATCTAAGGTTAAAAGCCGTGCTGTATCACGAGGTTCTACAGGATGCTGAGCAATCAGTTCCTCTGGCAATTCATAATCAAAATCTGTAACTTTCATCGTAATCCTTATTAGTACATTTTCTTCAATGTAATGCCACTATAGTAGTGACGCAAAATAGTTTGGTAATAATTTGTATCTCCAGGATTAGCGCGCTTTGCCATTTCCGCAGCGCCCCATTGAGACATACCAAGGCCATGACCCCAACCGTGGCCTTTAATATAAACAGTATCATTCTTGCCAGTAAAGCTATGATAAGCCTTACCCGTGCCTTTAGCAGGATTGTGATTTACATAGAAATCAAACAGTGTAGATTTTAAACCTAAAATGCTACGCAGCGCATCACCATCTACAGTAGTTTTTCCAGAGGTACCTATGAAAGTAGCACTCTTTATACGACCTGATACACCGCGGTCATATGTTTGTTGTCCAGGCTTACCAAGAGGGGTCAACTGAATGCTCTTCAATTTACCTACCCCTTTACTTGCCGCATTAAGTTTACTTTCAAGAGCTTGACGAGAGGTAGTAACAGTCCAATTCGATGTAGATGTACCAGTACTAAAGTCTTTTACCCCTTTCAAGTATGGCACATCACTGCCCCAAACATTTACACTATCCTCTGTATAGCCACCACCATCGGAATGGAACAAGGCATTAATAGGACGTTGATCATAAAGCATAACTATGCCTTTAGTTTTATTTACAGCATTTGTGGTAGCTTGAGATTCACCACTCACACCACTATATACTTGATGATCCGTGGAATTGCTCACATCATAAAATTTACCTTTATTTTGTTCCATCGTATGAAGAGCATAGGTGCGAGCTGCTACGGCTTGCGCTTCTAATGCAGCAGCCGGCCAAGACGGTACTACCTCTTGTGGAACAACACCATACAGGTAATCCTCAAGAGGCACAGAGTTAATGATCATCATGGTTCCATTATTGGCACGTAATGTGAGCCCACCACGATAACCTTTACCTTCGAACAAAAATGGTGCATCACTATTCGCAGGCTTCAATGTAACTACACTATCAATAGCCTTTCCATTTACAGCAATCTTGCCGCCGCGAACGCCAATAGATGTACCACGATTAGCACTGATTGTGCTAACTTGACCATTACCGCTGTTCAACACAACCATATTAGCTGTAGATGTAACAGTAGCATCAGAGCTACGACTACCTAGTAGAACACGTACATTTGGCATGTTTTCTTTGCGTTCTGTAGCAGGCGTCACTACGGAGCCCACTTTGTTGCGAGTAATAACTGCTGTATTGGCTTGAATGCTATTCGCATCCGTTGTTTTTACTACCTTTTTAGTAGCAGTTTTTTCAGTAGCTCTCTTTTGTACTACAGGCTTTTCATCAGTAACTGCAGGTTTAGCAGTTGGCTTCGAAGTACTAGAAGCCGCAGGTTTTGTAGCCATTGTAGCTTTACCTGTAGTAGCTGATTTCGCAGCTGTTACATTAGTACTAGATTTCGCAGTACTAGTTGATTTTGTTTCACTAACTGGTTTAGCCGGCGTTACCGGCTTTGTAGATGTAGCAGGCTTTGCTACACTAACCGGTTTTGCACTAGGTTTAGCCATCGTAGATGCAACAGTTGACTTAGAAACCGTTTTAGTTATTGTAACCGGCTTTGCAGCTGGTTTAGTAGCAAGTGGACGAAAACTAGATTTCTTCGTCGTATTTACTTTCGATACAGTTGTATTAGATACTGTTGATTTTGGCGTTGGCTTTTTCGTTACCACTGTACCTTTATTTTGCAGCGTCGCTCCATGTGCTATAGAAACACCGCCAATGTTTACACCTAAAAACAAAGTGGCCATTATCATCAATTGTAATCGTTTTGTTTTCATTGTTATTTCCCTGTCTGTGAAATACCTAAATGCTCATAGGCTAATTTAGTAGCTACCCTCCCACGCGGTGTGCGTCCTAAAAATCCTAATTGCATCAAATATGGTTCATACACATCTTCGATGGTATCTCTCTCTTCGCTGATGGCCGCCGCAATGGTATCAATCCCTACAGGACCACCATCATATTTTTCAATAATACATTCCAACACACGTCGATCAATTCGATCAAGTCCCATTTTATCTACATATAAACGTTGTAATGCTTCATCTGCAATTTCTTGAGTGATAACCCCATCACCAATGACTTGTGCAAAGTCGCGTACCCGTTTAAGCAGACGATTTGCGATACGCGGTGTTCCTCGTGAACGACGCGCAATTTCGCTTGCCCCAGTTGGCACAATACCAATATTAAGTATCTCTGCGGCGCGAGACACAATAAACTCTAACTCTGGTTGTTTATAATATTCCAACCGATTAATAATACCAAATCGGTCCCGTAATGGAGCTGCCAAAGCACCCGCTCGAGTCGTGGCGCCTACCAAAGTAAATTTTGGCAAGTCAATGCGCACAGTTCGAGCACTTGGACCCTTACCGATGATAATATCAATAGCATAGTCTTCCATAGCAGAGTACAACACTTCCTCTACACTACGAGACAAGCGATGAATTTCATCGATAAATAATACATCATGGTCGTCCAAATTTGTTAATATTGCAGCTAAGTCACCAGACTTTTCAATAGCCGGACCAGAAGTTATACGAAAATTAACACCCAATTCATTTGCAATAATCCCTGCTAATGTTGTCTTGCCAAGGCCTGGAGGCCCATAGAGTAGCACGTGATCCAATGCTTCCCCACGCTGTTTTGCCGCTTGAATATACACATTTAGATTACCTTTAGCCTCTTCTTGACCTACATACTCATTAAAAAGCTTAGGTCGAAGGCTATATTGCCATATATCCTCTTCGTGCTCGCCATTGCCGACAAGGCGTACTTCCTCATTCATCCTTATCGTCCTTTCCCAAGCTCAATTAAGCTGACTTTTATCAACTCAGATACATCACGCTTACCATCATCTAAAGACTCTACAATATCTGCTACATCCCGTTCCAAGTATCCTAAGGATACGAGGGCTTCAATGGCTTCTCCTACAGCACCGTTTGCAGCAACGCCAACAGGCTGAATAGTCGCAGACGATTCCGTAGAAATATGTGTCATCTTAGCGATTTTATCCTTTAACTCTAAAACAAGTCGCTCCGCAGACTTCTTACCAATGCCAGGTAACTTAGTTAATTGCTGTACCTGTCCATTGATAATCGCTAATTTGAAAGTCTCAGGTGTCATGCCTGACAAGATGCCAAGCCCCACCTTGGGCCCGATACCAGAAACAGAAATGAGGAGTATAAACAACTCATATTCTTCTTCCGTCCAAAAGCCATAAAGTTGCATCGCATCTTCTCGTACATTAAGATACGTGAATAGTGTCGCCTCATGGCCCTCTGTCAGCTGTTGACGCGTAGTGGTCGGCACATATACGCGATACCCTACGCCATGTACATCAACATAGCACGATTCTTTAAAAAGATGTGTTACGATACCTCGCACATACCCTATCATTATACCAACCTCTTTAATCTATCATTGTGAGAACTATGAGCCGTACAGATAGCAACCGCTAATGCATCTGCCGTATCATCAGGCTTAATTTTCTCACGAATCCCCAAAATATTCATCGTCATATAAATGACCTGATTCTTATCAGCTTTACCATAACCTGTGACGGCTTGTTTAATTTGTAATGGTGTATATTCATAAATAGGAATCCGTTGTTGTTCAGCAGCCAATAAAATAACACCACGTGCTTGCCCTACCTTAATGGCTGTTGTTACATTGCGGTTAAAAAATAATTCCTCTACACCGAACTTATCTGGTTTATATTCCTCCAATAAATCACTAAGATCATTAAATAGAATTTCCAATCGTTGTGAATCAGTTAATTCCTTAGGAGTTGTAATAGCCCCATAGGCTACTGGTGTTAGTTTGCTACCCTTCACGTCAATAATGCCGTAGCCGCATATAGCCGTGCCTGGGTCAATTCCTATAATACGCACCCCAACCCCCTTAGTTTAAAAATGAGATAAGCTATCGCCTACCTCCATTACATAATCTATTTTATTATAGCACAATATCATATCGAAGTTCATGAATTTTCCTATGAATTATATATGAGACATATTAATTTTCTTAACTTTTATAAATGCCCGAGTTTTATTTATCAATAGAAAAGGAGCACCCATAGAGTGCCCCTGTTTATTTATTCTTCGTCGTCTGGCAAAATACCGTTGTGATATACGTTTTGTACATCATCAAGATCATCCAATACGTCGAGCATTTTCTGCATTTTTACAGCATCATCACCAGCTAACTCAATCGTTGTATCTGGAACCATTGTAATTTTAGCTACTACAGTTTCGATACCCGCATCAGCAATCGCTGCTTCTACAGCATCAAAATCCTCTGGTGTTGTATAAATTTCAAACACATCATCTTCAGACTTAAGATCTTCTGCTCCAGCTTCGAGAGCGAGCATTGTTACTTCGTCTTCATCATGACCCTCTTTATCAATAACGAATACGCCTTTAGATTTGAACATCCAACCTACACAGCCGCTTTCACCAAGGTTACCACCTTGTTTAGAAAAAGCATGGCGCACGTCTGCAGCAGCACGGTTACGGTTATCTGTCATAACTTCAACGGTAACGGCAACACCTGCAGGACCATAACCTTCGTATACGATTTCTTCGTATGCGTTCATGTCCGTAGCACCGATACCTTTGTCGATAGCACGTTGAATATTATCCTTAGGTATATTATTTTCACGAGCTTTTTGCAAAGCCAATTTCAAACGCATATTACCAGTTGGATCTGCACCACCCATGCGTGCTGCAACGGTAATTTCACGACCGATTTTCGTAGCCAATTTAGCTTTTAATGCATCGGTTTTACCTTTTTTATGTTTAATATTTGCCCATTTAGAATGTCCTGACATAGACGCCTCCTATTTATTCCACCATGCTTCGCCCCGCAGCCGATCTAAGATGATTGATACGGCACTACGCACGGATAAATGATTGTATTCACCATGGCCATATATAGGTTCTAAAATATAGTCAAAGCTTTCCATCGTTTCTTTTGTCATACCATAACCGGTACCAAATAATACTAACACAGGGCACCCCTCATTTTCAAGATGTTCACGCATCCGTGCATAGGAAATCGTATTATCGTAAGTACGAGCATCTGTTGTAGCTACAATAGGTTTTATACCTTCTATGTCTTCAATTGTTCGCACCGCTACCGCAATTGAATTTACCAATTCCACGCCGGTGAAAGCATCCTTGCGATCTGGATTGTAAGTAGAGCCAAATCCAGATTTCCAATGTTCCATGATAGTACGCACCAACTCACGCTGCGCAGGTATATTGTGAATCACAAAATATTTAGACACATCATAGGTAATAGCCGCTCGTGCAATATCATGTATATCATAATTTGTAATAGCCGTCGTAATGACCTCTTTATGCTTGTTCATAATCGGATAATGAACAAGTCCGATATATAAATTAGCCAATACTATATCTCCTAAATTCTAAACTAACCTTCATTAACATACATTGCCATCATATCCATTACGAAGCACTAGACCGTGCGCCAGCACTACCAAATCCAGATTTCTGTCCTATGGAAGACGCCTTTTTACTTCTATTGCGTTCATAAGTTCTATAAAAGCTCCGCCCCATAGCGCTATGTACATTCGACCCTGATGCGGTATATACATAGGGCTCCTCATACGTTTGTAATGGTGCTGCTATGCGATATGTCATAGTTCGTCCATCCATGCGTGCAGTAGGTGGATTAAAACCATGAAATATATAATATCCTGCAGCAATACTTGGTAAGAGCCCTGCTAGCCCCGCATCCCACACCAAATTGCCACTATTATCTCGGTGAAAGGTAACGGATCGATTATCGTCGTATAAGGCTGTTTCTTTACCATCACCATGATTTAATAAAGAATATCGGTTTCCTTGATTATCCTTTAATCGAACCTCCCCTTCATTTGCTTCTGGGTAAACCTTGTCGCACACAGCATAGGAGATATCATTCCAGTAGGAATATACACCTACAAGACCAGCAACGGCAGCGAAAGCACCTGTAAGGTATATGGTTTTCTTACTTGGCTTATACATAGAACACTCCCTTAGTGCACAGCACCGCTAATAACAAGGGCAAGACCTACGAAAATGCCAAATACAAGAATACCAGCCGCTGTATTACCACGCATAATTTCTTCAGACAATTTATATTTACGATGCCAAATATTGATAAACATATAGCCCGTTACAAATAGTATAATACCTAGCACAGCGTATACAACACTGGCTACAATGCCATGTAACAGGGACGTATCAGCCGTAGTCACGGCTGGTGACATAATAACAGCGCGCAAAATTTCACCGATACCGATAAATGATCCCGCTGAAAGCCACGCCACAGCACAATTACCACGCTTAATTTCTTCACTAAATTTACCAGGTACGAAGAAATCGATAACCGTATTCGCAGTTAACATCAGCATAATGCCAAAACAAGCATAAAAAATTGTCAATAATACATCTGGTATATAAATCATAATAAGCCTCCTAATAATATAATTTTGTATTGGATGTGTTGTTAGAGTTGCTGGTAGGATACAATCGTTCGCGTCCCGTATTATCCCCTAGTCGAACCATGGTCGCATAGTTATCGAGCATATGAGAGCTGATTAATGTACGATCAATAATTTTCCAATCCTCTTGTGTTAATTTTGATTGTTCACATACCTTAACCCTAGTTTGTCCATCCGTATTAGTGATGAGATACACCAAGTCCCCAGAATAAAATACAATAACTTCATGTCCCTCTTCTAAGTTATCCCGCTCATTCTTAATATCACCATTCACAGAATCAATCAAGTCTAATGCGGTACTAACAGGATCTAGTGTAGACGTGTATACATAGTCGCTATCCGAATCTGTTTTTGTATAATATGCAGATGTGTCATGCATATGTTCTTTTGCCGTGTAAGGCACTCCAAACATAGCGCGTATACTATGCCAAGACAAATCATTGTCCGACCAAAATAGAAATAGTAAAAATAGTACACCATACCCCACGCCAACAGCAATAGATCCAAACCTCTTTTTCATTGATTTGTTACGCATCTTTTGCTTAATAGCTTGAGCGGCTGCATCATTACAAAGACGAATGTTCACCAAGGGTACTCGTGATCCTTCGGCAAACATTTTTTTACCTTCAAACCACTCTTCTTCAAAAAATACACTAGCACCACCTTCACAAGGTAGCTGATATTCTCTATATCCTGCGCGGTCCCCTACGGAGGCACCACTTTCACCATCCACATCGACAACCTTTTCTAAGCCGATTTGATGTAATGTAAAATCTTTCCCCGGCCGTGTATGAAAGGATGTTCTAGATACGGTACACCATTCATTATCATTGTACTCAATGGTTAACCATATTTTATCGATTCCCTCAACAGCCTCTAGTCCATATTCATGCCAATAATCACCTGGTGATTTTGTCATAGACGGCTGGCCCCTATAGGATTGTTCCTTATCTGCTTTTGGAATAATCTCTATATATTTAATTTTCTCAGTGATTACATAACGGCTGCCATGAACCTCTAAGACATCATAACAATTAAACTCCATACGCACCCTCGCTAAAGTAGACATAAGCACGACTGCTACTAAATACACCTATTATCATTCGTTTGCCCATACTATATGGTCACAAATTTCATAGTATTTCGCTTACTCTATTAATAATGGTACAAAGTATGCTTCTGTACCAGCTATCTCTTCCGGAGAAAAACGGCATCCTACCGCGGAAGCTTGATCACCAAGCATAAAACAGGATAAGGTTAAAAATCCATCTTTCACTCCACAATCCACTGTATGAGTAAAACGTTTCTGCTGTATAAAATCTTGATACATAACCTTTTTACTATCACGACAAATGATATCGTCATAGTTATCAACTAGCTTTTCCATGTAAAGCTCAGATGTATCACCACGCTTTTGAACAACTTGTACATGCTTTCCTTCACGCCCCCAAATCTCCTTTTGAATATAAAGGCCATCATCAAGAGAGGAAAAATCATTTTCAAAATAGGATGGTGCCAAATAACGCTCAATGATATCTCGATCTGGTTTCGTAAAAAATTGATCTGTTAAATACAACGCATACACTAAAGACATAAATGATTTGTTTTGTAAAATAATTGCCTCTGGCGGATTAAAAAGAGCAAATCTATTCTCCTCGTAAAGATCTAAAAACATCTCACCCAAAGGTTCATTATCTGGTGTTTGTTCATCAATTAAAAGTTCCATAGGATGCAATCGATACAATAGAGTCGCATGACTACAATCAGCTAAAGGAATGCCCTCATCATCAATCTTCATATCATAAAAGGATATGAATCGCGTGTCTGCCTCAGGACAGGCTGTTTTTAATTCCTTCATAAGGAATTGTGTTGTACCGTAGTCTTCAAAATAATCATGAAAGCAGGAGAATACAAAGGGATCCTTAGGTAGTCTTTCTCTATTTGCCCGCATAGATTCATATTTGTTTCTACCATACTTAGCAGATAAAACAGCATCATACATGCGCTTTAAAAATGTATGTAATTCTTTTCGGCATTCTATATTAGGATGTTTTCGTCCTACATAGTTAGCTGCAACTTCATTGGCATAATAGCTTTCAATGAGAAAACATGGCGTATCCGCATTAAGTTCTACCATGCGCAAATTGCCATTTACATCGAGAACAAAATCAAAGCGAGATAACCACGTCGGTAACCCTAAGGCATTCGACTTATGTAAATAAGGAATTAAATTGTCTGGCATATCCATGTTTCGTGCAAAATCATCTGGGGCCATTTGAAATACTTTTGCAGCTTTACAAAATATTTGAAATAATCTACGTGAAGCATGACGAATTTCATCGTAAAAGTCGGATGAAAAGGCCTGCATAGACAATGACGGATAACGATCATCATACCCTTCATATTCCACGAAATTAAATATATTTCTATCAAGCTCATCAATATAGGATTTCATTGTTCATCCTTTCATTAAGAGGCACCGCTCGAAGTTCGAGCCCCTACACTACCAAAGCCATACTTTTCACCAATTCTATGTGCCCGACTACTCGTTTTAGTATTGTAACGATTTCTAGTCATCTCATTAATAGTCCTAGCCACTCTTGCACTATTAGATTTGCTAGCGTCTGTATTTGCATCAAAAGATGTAAGTGGCGATGTAGCACGATAGGTCATACTGGGTGCATCCATATATGCCGTTGGAGCTGAAAAGCCATGGAACGCATAGTAACCTACCGCCAAAGTTGGAATCAAACTGGCTAAGCCTGCATCCCATATAATATTGCCTTTCTCATCACGATGAAAGGTAACAGATTTTTCTGCATCATCATAGAGCGCAGTTTCTTTTCCATCACCGTGATTAATCAAGGTATAGCTTTTACCTTCATCATCAACGAGCCGTACTTCACCATTATTTAATTCTGGTTTGACCATATCACATAGAGCATAGCTAACATCGTCCCAATACGAATAAGCGCCTACTAGAGCTGCTATAGATGTAAAGGCTATGGCTATGTAAACAGTATTCTTACTTGGTTCATACATATAAATTCCTTCGTTTGATTTCGTAACTGAAATCAATACTATATCAATCTTTTATTATATTTGATAACGTCTTACGACCCTGCTTATTCTTTAACTCCACCATATACGCATATCGTAACAATATTTCACTGTCATTTCTAATAGTCGCTATACGCCTATCCTCCGAATCTGACAAGTTTTTTAATTGCCCCACTTCAACATACGTAGTGCCATTAACCACACTAATAACAGATACATCTTTAGTCGTATAAATGACAATCCACTGCTCAGGGGACTTAGTATCTTGTTTAATGGTATAAACCTTGCCATACACAGCATCGATAAGATCGATAGCCGTTGCATTTGGATCTTGCTTTGACGTATATACCATCAAACCGTCTTTTGTACCTTGCGGTTCATAATAATAGGAATCTTTAATGCGCTCTTCCATGGTATATGGGAATCCTACTTCATCACGCAATTCATGCCAAGACATATCTCCTATAAACAAATATCCAAAAAAGAATAAAATGATTCCCCAACTCAGACCCAATCGTGTCCATTCTTTTCTGCGAGCTGCATTACGAATCTTTTTACTCGCTGTTTGAGCAGCCTGATCTCGCCGTCGATGTACATCAGACAAACGAATCCTCTCACCTTGAGCTTGGTCCGTCAAACCACCATGCCAGCCCTCAATAAAGAATACATAGGTTTTATCCTTTTTAATTGATCTATATTCTTTATAATCTGCTTCGTCGCCACTTCTAGCCTTCGATTGTCCCTCCACAGCTACGACACGTTCTATACCTTTATCATGTAGTCTATATCCTGCAGGAGGGGTTGAACGTAAAACTGTTTCAGAAAAAGTGCAATATTCTTTTTCACCGTTTACAATGGTAAGCCATTTTTTATCCGTTCCATTAACGGGCATAAGACCATATTCTGTCCAAGACTGAGCTCCTTTGGAAACACCCAGTTCTTTTTTATAATTTTCATCATTAAGGTCATAACGTATTGTTTTATCAACGATAAACTCTTGATAAGAAATGACCTCCCCGACTACATATCGTTTTCCCTGAATCTCTACAACATCATAACACTTAAATTTCATAGCCTAGACTCTTCTGCAACAATTTCTTTTAACAGTTTAACTTCCTCTTTTGTTAATGGTCGTTCTAATAAGTCAGGTCTCAACAAGCGGGTTCGTTTCAGTGCTTCTTTTTGACGCCATGCAGCAATATTTTTATGATGACCACTGCGTAATACATCTGGTACAGTCCAACCTCTAAATTCTGGTGGTTTTGTATATTGTGGGCATTCTAAAAGGGGCTCATAAAAGGAATCCTCTTGGGCCCCACTAGCTGCGCCTAATACACCGGGAATCATGCGAGCCACTGCATCAGTAACTACCATAGCTGGCAACTCACCACCGGTCAATACATAATCACCAATAGAAATCGTTTCATCTACAAGATGTTTCTCTACGCGATAATCTACACCTTCATAATGACCACAAATAAGGACCACTTGATCATAGCTAGCCAATTCACGAGCCTTCTCCTGTGTGAAAGGCTGTCCTGTAGGTCCCATAAAGATAATACGACGTCGTATACTTTCATTAGGATTACCAATAAGACTCATTTCATCACACATCTCATCTGTGGTATAAATATCATTAATATCACTATCATATTGAGCAATAACGGATTCTACGGCTTCAAAAATAGGAGGTGCCATCATAAGCATACCAGCCCCACCACCATATGGTGTATCATCTACTTGGCCATGCTTATTATGGCTAAAATCTCGAGGATTCGTTACACCCACAGATAGACGTTCTGTCTCAATAGCTCGTTTTATGATGGAATGATTAAAAAACGCATCAAAAAAATCTGGAAATAAAGATACAATATCAATACGCATAAACCGTCCCCTGTACTTATTAACTCACATTAACCCATTAGTATTATCTATATATAGCTATATTATATAACTTTTACGCTAATATACCTATATGTAGATAAAACAAAACCGCCCAAAGGATTATATCCATTCAGGCGGATCTACGATCATCAATTTATTTTCCACATCGATGTCTTTAACGACCTCTTCAATGGCTGCAAATAATTGATCTGGTTCCCCATCTTTGGAGACCACATATACATCATTAGCACCAGGTTGTAATACATCAGTAACTGTGCCAAGCACGTTACCCATAGTATCTTGTACCTCAAGACCAATGATATCAAAAATATAGTAACGACCTTCTGGCAATTCCACTAAATCTTCACGACGAACTTGAATTGCTTTCTTACTGAATAGTTCAGCCGTATTGCGATCAGGAATTTCCTTAAAAGATGCTAAAACAAATTGCTTGTGAAATCGTGCGGATGCAACGTGGTATTCTTTACCATCGATGTAACAGGCATCCATATGCATAAACCGTTCTGGAAAATCGGTTTGAGGCATAATACGAAGATCACCCCGCACACCGTGCGGGGCGATGATAACACCTATTGTGATAAAATCGTTATGCTTCATTATTGACGAAACGCAACGATCTTACCGTCTTCTAATAGGATTTCAGCGCCCATCAAGGCATCCAAATTATCCCCGATTTTAACGGTAACTGTTTGCTCTAATGTACCTTGAGGAATTTCAGTTCCTAAAGACAACTCCTTAGCATCCTTCAATTTAGCTGTTACTTCTTCTTTGAAAGCCAAGCGTTTATTTTTTTCTTCGTCGATTTGTTGACGAATAGCAGTAAGACTTGTAGCATCAACTTTAGCTGCATCAGCCAAAATACGTTGGGCTTGAAACTCAATTGCTTCCAAATCTTTATTTACCATATCAAGGCGAGTTTCAAGATCGGATACAATTTTCGCTTTCAAGTCGTCTGTTACTTTTGCTTTTACTGCTACAGGGACACGTAATGTCATTTCTTCCATTGGAATACTCCCTTTTAGACAATATCAACAGATATCTTTTTGTTCTCTTTAATAGCCGCCGCTTTCACCACAGAGCGAATCGCTTTAGCAATTCTACCTTGCTTTCCGATGACTTTACCCATATCCTCTGGGGCTACATGAAGTTCGTAAACTTCCACATTCCCCTTTTGGACCATGGTAACAGAAACGGCATCAGGCTGCTTCACTAATGATTTCGCAATTAATGAAATTAATTCTATCATCACAGTATGCCTCTCTATTAATTACTTTTTAGCGTCTGCAAATTTTTGCATAACGCCTTGTTTTTTGAACAAGGAGCGAACAGTGTCAGTAGGCTGAGCACCTTTAGCTAACCAAGCCAAAGCTTTTTCTTCGTCTACATTAACGATAGCTGGTTGTTTAGTAGCATCATATTGACCAATTGTGTCAACAGGACGACCTTCACGTGGAGCACGTGCGTCAGCAACTACGATACGGTAGAAAGGAGCTTTTTTAGCACCTAAACGAGTCAAACGAATTTTTAACATTGTGAAATTCACCTCCTTATACTGATGTGGATGGACAAGTTCAGCGCCCCTGCCCATGTATTACATAAACGGCAATTTAGGCATTCCAGGGAAACCGCCCTTACCGCCACGTAAACCTTGCATGCGCTTCATCATCTTCCGCGCTTCTTCAAATTGTTTCAACAAGCGATTTACATCTTGAACCTGTGTACCAGAACCTAATGCAATACGCTTGCGGCGAGAACCATTAAGAATACTTGGATTTTCTCGCTCTGCCGCCGTCATGGATGTAATGATAGCCTCAATACGACGCACCTCTTTACTATTCAAATCAAGGTCCTTTAATTGGTCCTTAATTTGCCCCATACCTGGCAACATGCCAATAATATTTTGTAATGGCCCTAACTTTCTCACCTGGTTCATCTGTTTTAAGAAGTCATCCAAAGTGAAATTGTTTTTAGCCATTTTCTTTGCCATTTCACGAGCTTCTTCTTCATCGATGGCACCTTGAACATTTTCAATCAACGTTTTAAAGTCGCCCAAATCTAGGATACGAGAAGCCATGCGATCTGGATAGAATACATCGAAACCATCCATTTTTTCGCTCACACCAGTGAACTTGATTGGCAAGCCTGTTACAGCTTTGATAGATAATGCAGCACCACCGCGCGCATCACCATCAAGTTTAGTAAGGATAACACCATCAACACCTAATTTTTCATTAAATGTTTGCGCTGTTGTTACCGCATCTTGACCGATCATAGAATCTACAACGAGTAGAATTTCATGAGGTCGAACAGCAGCTTTGATATTGGACAACTCATCCATGAGGACTTCATCAATTGCCAAACGACCTGCTGTATCGATAATAACAACATCTTTCAACATATGCGTGCTTTGCTCTACGGCACGACGCGCAATATCTACTGGATTTGCACCAGGTGTTTCATCCGAAAATACTGGAATATCAATTTGCTTACCTACAACTTGCAACTGAGTAATCGCAGCTGGACGATATACGTCGGCAGCGACAAGCATCGGACGTTTACCTTGTTTGCGTAAGTATACAGCTAGTTTACCAGCTGTTGTGGTTTTACCAGCACCTTGCAAACCAACGAGCATAATAATTGTTGGTGGCTTGCTAGAAATCATGATACGACTTTGTGTACCACCTAAGAGAGCCGTTAACTCATCATTTACGATTTTAATAACCGTTTGAGCTGGATTCAAGGAACCGAACACCTCTTCACCGAGGGCCTTTTCCTTAATGGACTTAACAAAGTCCTTCGCTACCATAAAATTAACGTCCGCTTCTAATAGAGCCGTACGTACCTGACGCAACGCAAGATTGACATCATCTTCTGTAATTTTGCCCTTCCCCTTTAAGGATTGAAAGGCTTCTTGCAGTTTTTCTGACAAGCTATCAAATGCCATAATATCCCTCCATTTGCGCCAATACTTGTTGCACCTTAGTTTCGGACAACACCTCTTTAGGCAATGTTGCTTTCAACTGTGAAAGCAAGCCTTCCCGTTGTTCATATTGTGCCACCAAGTGCAATTTTGATTCGTAATCATTTAAAATGTGTCGAGCACGCTGTAAATTATCGTGTACAGCCTGTCGTGATACGCCTAATTCCTCAGCAATCTCGCCAAGGGACATATCATCTTCGTGGTGAAGTTGTAAGGACATGCGTTGCTTGTCCGTCAACAATGGCCCATAGAAATCTAAGAGCAAACTTATGAGCACTCGTTCTTCCATTTCGCCACCTCCATCACTGTCAAGTCATATTACTTTACATATACTACCGTACATAAAGAAATGTGTCAAGTAGAAATACTTAACACACTTAATTTATTGATATAATCACAGATATACAAGCTATCTCATCCCCTTTAACAAAAAACCAATAAACTAATTGACTACCTTAACATAATCATTCTAGACAAATTTAATTCATAATCAATGCTAATTAATTCTAATTTCTACTTTTATATTTATAATAATATGCTATAATATCAATATCTAATATTTTCAATATAAAAGATAGGAGGTATTGTATGAATACCAAACAATATGACATTATCGTCTTAGGTTTCGGCAAAGCTGGTAAAACCTTAGCCGCAAAATTTGGCTCTATGGGCAAATCTGTAGCCATGATTGAAGAAAATCCTCTAATGTACGGTGGTACATGTATTAATATCGCATGTATCCCTACTAAGACGATGATCATTGCCGCATCAAAAGGCTTATCATACGATCAAGTATTAAACCAACGTGAAGTTGTTACATCTCGCTTACGCAATAAAAACTTCGGTATGTTAGATACAAATGAACATGTCGATGTCTATACTGGGCATGGTGCATTTATTAGCAATAAAGAAATCGCCGTTACCGCTGGCGAGGATAAGATTATATTATCTGCTGACACTATCGTTATAAACACTGGTGCTGTAGCGATTAAACCTAATATTTCTGGCATTGATACGGCTATAGGTTTCTATAATAGTACAGAAATTCAACAATTACCTACTCAACCTAGTACATTAGGTGTTATCGGCGCTGGTCCTATCGGTCTTGAATTTGCCAGCCTATATGCAAAACTTGGTGCTAAGGTAACTGTATTCAACATCGAATCTAGCATCTTAAAACGCGAAGAACCTATCGTTCAAGAACTAGCTAACGAGTACTTAACTGAACAAGGCATTACCATTCTTAATAATGTAACATTAGAATCTGTATCCAATGATGGAGACAAACCAGTTATCACCGCTAATAATCAAAACTACACTTTTGATGCTGTTCTATACGCTACAGGTCGCAAAGCCAATACGGCTAATATTGGTTTAGAACATACGGACATCGCTACTAACGAACGCGGTGCTATTGTAGTTAATGATACTTGTGAAAGCTCCGTCCCTGGTGTATACGCAGTCGGTGATGTAAACGGTGGTCCTCAATTCACATATATATCTCTTGATGACTTCCGTATCGTATTTGGCGCACTTACTGGTAACAGCCAGTATACCTTAAAAGATCGTAAAAATATTCCTTATACTACCTTCTTAACACCTCCACTTTCTCGTGTAGGTCTTACAGAAGAAGATGCAATCAACCAAGGATATACGGTTAAAACGAAAGAAATGCTCGTAGCTACCATGCCTAGAGCACATGTAAACGACTATTTAAAAGGCGCCTTTAAAATTGTTGTGGATGCGGATAACGACTTAATCCTGGGCGCTACACTCTATTCCCAAGGCGCAGAAGAATTGATTAACTTAATTAAAATGGCTATGGATAATAACATTCCATATACATATTTCAAAAATCAAATCTTCACACACCCTACAATGGCAGAAAACTTAAACGACCTTTGTAATTTCTAATAATTTAATAGCTAATACAATCACTAATTATAAAATAATAACCTAACCAAAAAGCCTTTAGACGCTAAACTAATTTAGCAACTAAAGGCTTTTGTATTTATCGATATGATAGTTTATTTATCAATGTATCAGATTATTATAGCTTTTTTAGCAGTGCCTAACTAAAACATGCTAAGACATTGTAGCAATTAATTTTTAGTAAACAATCTGCGCACTATCGTTTGTAATTTAGGGGTTAATACAATAGCAACCACAATTCCTGCGGCACTTGTAATCAAAGAGTATTGAATTTTACTAGCCGCCACGACCGCACTTTCAAGAACGAACCACCACGCAAGGAAGTAGCCAAAAGCGGTCCAAACAGCACCAATAATAAGGGCTACTAAAATACGACCAAAGGATGCCGTTGGTTTTGTAATAGAGGGTGGCAAATAGCCTGCAGTCATACCACCTACGATAAGTCCTGCAATGCCTTTAATAAAGAAAGAGAATACGATATACTGCGTATGACCACCAAAGAGATCAAATAGTGCAGATCCAATTGCCGCACCTAAGCCGCCATATAATCCACCAAAGAGGATAGATGTTGTAAAGAGTGCAGCAGATCCTAAATGAACCATAGCGCCACCTGGTATTTCAATGCGAATTGTAGTAGCCACTGCACATAACGCGGCAATAAAGCCAATATAGACAATGTCTCGAGTACTTAATTTCATAATCATGAACCTCTCTTTTAAATCAATCACTATATTCAGTATAACAAATCATAAGCCGTCTAAAAACACCATCATCGTAGGAATTAAATATCCATTTCACGTCTCAATACAAGATATAAATATATACTTAACTATATGTCTGTAGATATAATAAAGCACCTATACCTCTGTATAGGTGCTTTATAGTATTCAATTATATGTATAATCTTAAATTTTAGCTCGTTTCAAACGAAGTGAATTACTTACGACTGTAACAGAGCTAAATGCCATCGCTGTACCAGCAATCATAGGATTTAACGCACCGATAGCGGCCAAAGGAATGCCAATACAGTTAAAGATCAATGCCCAGAATAGGTTTTGTTTAATGTTGGTCATTGTCTTACGGCTGAGGCGTACAGCTTGTACCAGTGTATGCAAATCATTACGTACGAGGACGATATCGGCTGCTTCTACCGCAATATCTGTACCACTACCGATGGCAAAACCAATATCTGCCGTAACAAGCGCCGGAGCATCATTGATACCGTCACCAACCATCCCCACTACAAGACCTTTATCTTGCAATTCTTTTACCTTGCTAGCCTTGTCTTGAGGCAATACTTCAGCTATAACATGAGAGATACCCGCTTGTTTAGCAATATATTGAGCAGTTCGACGATTATCACCAGTAAGCATCCATACATCAATACCTTGAGCATGTAACTCTTTTACAACCTCAATAGTTTCTGGACGTAATTCATCTTCTACAGCCCACAAAGCACTAACAACTCCATCTACAGCTAGAACAGATACAGAAGCACCTTGTTCTTCAAATTGTAAAATATCTTCTTGAACCGCAGTTAAATCATAACCTAGTTCGTTCATCCAACGACTGTGCCCAAGTTGTACGGATACGCCTTGGTAGGCACCTTGTAACCCTTTACCTGGTACATCAGCGAAACTTTCAAGTTCAACAGCTTTACCTTTGTAGCCCTGATCTTCACCGTAGTAAACCATAGCCTTTGCAATCGGATGAGATGTGCCACTTTCAAGAGCCATCATAATAGACATATTCGTACTTTCATCACCATTGTAATTTTTAAAAGCCGTCACATCCAATACACCCTGTGTAAGGGTACCGGTTTTATCCATAACAATGGCATCGAGCTTACCCGCCTTTTCAAGATATTCTGCACTCTTGATGAGCACGCCGTGTTCCGCACCAAGTCCAGACCCAACCATGATAGATGTTGGAGTAGCAAGGCCAAGCGCACAAGGACATGCGATAACAAGTACCGCTGTTGCGTTAATGAGAGCAACGTTAATAGAATCTCCCATAATGAAGTACCATACGAGACCTGTCAAAACAGCAAGTCCAATAACAGTCGGTACGAAATATTGAGCCACGATATCTGCAATGCGTTGAATACTAGCCTTAGAGGTTTGTGCCTCTTCGACAACCTTGATGATTTGAGATAACATCGTATCGGAACCGATACGCTTTGCTTCCATGGTAAAAGCACCACTTAGATTTATAGTAGCACCAATAACTTCAGAGCCAACTTGCTTTTCAACTGGTAAGCTTTCACCGGTCAGCATAGCCTCGTCTACTGTGGAATATCCCTCAGTAATCGTGCCATCAACGGGGATCTTTTCACCTGCACGAACTTGTAAAATATCACCGGCTACCACCTTAGATGTAGGGATATCAATAAATTCTCCATCACGCAACACATGAGCCGTTGCAGGTTGTAAGGCAATCAATTTTTGAAGTGCTTCGGAGGTACGGCCTTTTGCAATCTCTTCTAAGAGTTTACCAAGAAGGATAAAGGTAATGAGCCACGCAGAGGTTTCAAAATATATTCCATGAGGGCCTAATTCAGGGTGAAATTGCCAGTTATAGATACTGAATAGATAAGCTACCGTCGTGCCCATTACTACGAGTACATCCATCGTAAGCGCCCCATTTTTCACTGCACTCCAGGCGCTCTTATAGAACATGAGACCAGGACCGAACTGAGCAATAGTAGCAAGAACAAACTCTACCCATACAGGCAATGCCTGAATACCAAATCGATGTAAGGTCATATTAATCATCATCGGTACTGCCATACAAGCGGCAATAATAAGGCGTGTAATATGAGGTTTTAAGTTAACCTTTTCTATTTCTTGCTTTGTTTCGTCTGCTTCTGCAGCACCAAAGCCGATATTCGTAATGGCATCAATAATCTGTTGTGAGTCTACAGTAGCCCCGTCTTTATATTCAACGCTCCCCTTTCGAGTTAAGAGGTTAACCTTAACAGATTCTACGCCATCAACTTTAGAAACAACGTTTTCAACACGTTTTACACAGGCTGCACAGTGCATACCTGTAATATCAAATTCTTGTTTTTTTACGCTCATATTCACAGGCCTTTCTACTCTGTAGATATATCTTATCTTACAACTTACTATATTATTACAAATTCGTACTATATTTTGTATTTATGTACTTAAATATATGTCTAAACATCTATCTATAAAAAGCTATATATCCTATTGTAAATAAAATAGCCATAAACAAGT
This sequence comes from Veillonella parvula, assembly GCF_001553335.1. Lineage (GTDB taxonomy): Bacteria > Bacillota > Negativicutes > Veillonellales > Veillonellaceae > Veillonella > Veillonella parvula_S. The sequence continues at coordinate 26,666 of NZ_KQ960812.1, forward strand.
TCACTAAGAATGTTTCAATATATTTTAAAACTTCAATATATGAACATATTACATGACTAACTACTCATATATCTACATTTAATAATAACATAAATTCTCATTACGTCAATATCCTACCAAATATAGAGGCTATTTCTTTTTTATAAGGGAATTAACCGCTTTTACCTATACATAGCCTTCATAAATAGATTATAATAAAGTGATGATGAATAAACATAAACTTTGATTCCAAAGGAGGTGAATATATGTCTGAATCAGTAAGCCCTACAGTGGAATTTACTTCGGTAGCAAAGGAATTTCGCCATGAATATGTTGTTGAAAAATCACGGTTTATAACAACAGTATATCCTTGCAAGACTGAAGAGGAAGCCCAAACCTTTATAAGCCGCATCAATAAAGAATTCTGGGATGCGCGCCATAACTGCACAGCCTATACATTAGGCCCACAGCAAGAACAACAACGATCTTCCGATAATGGAGAACCATCAGGCACAGCAGGTAAACCAATGCTAGAAGTACTCAAAAAGACTGGTATTACCAATGTAGCCGTCGTCGTAACACGTTATTTTGGAGGCATTAAATTGGGCGCTGGTGGCTTGATTCGGGCCTATTCACACTCCGTTGCGGAAACCTTACGTCTTGCGCCTAAAGAACTACATACAACACGAACTCGGCTACAAGCAAAGATTGACTATTCACTGTATGGAGCAGTAGAAAGATATGTACAGGATGAAAAATTACACTATGAAGCAAGCTTTGGTGAATATGTAGACATAACAATCCTAATACCACCTACTGATGTAGAGCGCATACAAAAAGAGCTCCAAGACATAAGTCATGGAGCTGCTACTTGTAATGTATTAGATTCTATTGAGGTGGTACTACCACTAGATAAATAATCTAGTTAGTAGATTCCAAACTTTTAATTGCCGTTATTAACTAAACCGGCTATACCTTGACCGAGTTCACGACGTTTTTCCTTAGTCATAGGATAAGGCCATACTCGTTCTAATTGTTTTTTCCGGCTAATTTTATTACGAGCCGTCATTAATCTACGTGCTTCCCAATTACGAATTGCTCGACTTAATGTTCTTTTTACCACGCCCATAGTAGTACCTACTTTCTTAACTATTGTTATATATCAAAATTTGTGATAAGTATAGAAAGATAATTTAAAACTTAATTTACTTTCTATTACTTTGTTGAATTTAGTATATATAGCATTTTATTAAATGTGAAATGACCGTTACTTAGTTCGTTATAATTTTTATTTATCATATTATGTGTATAATAGGGAGATTCTATGGATACATCTTACTACCACAATTTTATTACCCTTGTTCAAACGGGCAATATGACACAGGCCGCAGAGATTCTTCATATTACACAACCAGCGTTAAGTAAGCAGTTGAAATATTTAGAGGCTGAATTTGGGGCTCAATTAATCAACATTAAACGCGGCCAACGAGGATCAAACTTGCAATTAACAGATGCTGGTAAAATCTTCTATGAAAAAGCACAACAACTTTGCTCTATTGAAGAATCTACATATAATGCTGTACAACAATTGAATTCACGCATTGAAGGTACTTTACGCATTGCGACGTCTGCATCTCGTTCAACGCCAATCGTACAGCAATATTTACCAGCTTTTTCCATGAAATATCCATCTGTCCATTTTGAAATTTATGAAGGACTTATGACAAATGTAGTGACCCAACTCATCAACGGTAGCGCCGAATTAGGTATCGCCAATATTCAAATGGTAGATATCGATAAATTCGATATTCTGCTTACCCAAGAAGAGCATTTATACGCTATTTTCCGCCGTGATGTATTCTGGACAGATCGTGAGCATGATACCATCACGTGGGAAGACATAAAAAAATGTCCTCTATCCCTTTCTGGTGGCTCTGTCCGAATGATTATGCAATCTAGCTTAACAGATATGGAGCAACTTAATGCGGTAGCTATCACCACAACTAAAAGCTCAGCTATTGAGTGGGCCTCTTCTGGACGTACAGTTTCTTTAGTCCCAATGGACGCTAAGGAACTCATCAATCATCGCAAAATGGCCCGCATCAAATTACCAGAATTCTCGGGGGATTTCAAAAAAGCTTTTATCACACTTAAAGGCCATGCACTTTCCCCAGTAGCACAGCAATTTATTGACTTCTACAAAGCATATGTATAATCATAATTATACATATTATTACCATACTATGACATTAACAGTCTATATAATTGGCATCTATGTAATTATAGACCCCAATTCAATACATAAGAAAAGACCTAGTACTAAATGTACTAGGTCTTTTTGTATCATATCCTATATAACGACAATTCTTATGGTTGTTTAAGCTCGCCGTATATATGATTCTGTTATACTTGATGAACAGCACCTACAATATCAGTGATGCTGTTAAGATTATATTGTTCTACATATTCGCTCATTTCACGGGCAATACGTGAAATTGCTGTTGGATCTACCATCGTAGCTGTACCAACTTGAACGGCTTGCGCCCCTGCCATCATAAATTCGATAGCATCTGTGCCAGTCATGATACCACCAAGACCAATAATAGGAATAGTTACCCCTTTATAAACTTGGTGCACCATGCGAAGAGCCACGGGTTTTACGGCTGGGCCGGATAATCCACCATAAGTGTTCCCCAATACAGGCTTGCGACGGTGAATATCTATAGCCATGCCCAACAAGGTATTAATTAGACTTACTCCATTACCACCGCCTGCTTCAACAGCCTTTGCGATTTCTACAATGTCTGTTACATTTGGTGAAAGCTTAACGATAACAGGTTTATCCGTTACCTTACGAACCGCTTTAGTTACCGATTCAACAACCTTTGGATCTACACCAAAAGCCATGCCTTCACATTCTACATTTGGGCAAGATACGTTGACTTCTAACCCTGCAATGCCATCTACAGATAATGTCTCTGCCATCCAAGCAAACTCATCAATTGTGCCCGCAGACATATTCGCTAGCAATGGTACATCATATTTCTTAAGCTCTGGTAGAATTTCTCTAACAAAATGTTCAGCTCCAGGATTTTCAAGGCCAATGCAGTTCAATACGCCAGATGGTGTTTCTGCAATACGAGTTCCAGGGTTTCCGTGACGCCCCTTAGGTGTTAAACCTTTTACGGAGATAGCTCCTATCTCATTGCTAAGATCTAAATACCCAGCATACTCAGGGCCATTGCCAAAGGTGCCAGATGCGGCGATAATAGGATTTTTCATCTTAATCCCGCAATAATCAATGGCAAGCTTTGGATTTGGCGTAACGGTGTTATTTAAATCGCGTTCATGCATTAAAAGAACACCTCCTCAGCGGGGAATACAGGACCATCCTTACAAACTTTATAGCGTTTACCTTCTGCACCATCACAAGCACAGCCTAAACAACCTCCAGTACCACAGCCCATACGCTCCTCAAGAGAAACTTGGCAAGGCACATTCAGTTCTTTAGCCACTTGAGCTACGCCTTTCATCATCGGCGTAGGACCACAAGTCATGACAGAAGTAAAGGAATTAGCATTAATTAGGTCAGGCATAATAGCCGTAGGGAAACCTTTTGTGCCCACACTACCATCATCAGTAGTGATGTGGACTTGAACAGGTGTATCTTTAAATAAATCTGCCCAGAAGGTTTCGCTTTCATTTCTAAAGCCCAAAATAACTTGTGCTTCTTCACCTTCTTTCAAATGAGATGCGATACATAGCATCGGTGCAATACCAACGCCACCGCCAATGAGAAGCATATTATTAGATGTTACAAACGGTTCGCCCAAAGGGCCTAAACAATCTAATGTATCGCCAGGTACGAGATGTGTCATAATCTCAGTCCCCTTACCTACGACGCGATACAAAAGGGTAATCGTACCCTTTCGGGCATCAAATCCAGCATAGCTAATAGGGCGGCGCAATAATGGCGCCGTAGAGTCCGCTACGCGAACATTACAAAACTGTCCTACCTTTGCTTCTACTGCTTGTTTTGGTGCGTGAATATCCATAATCCACACATCAGAGCCTATTTGCTCATTGCGAACGACTTCGCCCTGTTCTACATAGCCACTCATGGTTATTACTCCAATTCAAAATCTTGTAACGCTTCTACAGAGTAGTTAGCATCATCTTTACGATTCGCCACAACACGCAATACTTCCCGTGCTGTATCAAGACTTGTTAAGCAAGGTGTACCCATTTCTACAGCGAGACGACGTAATTGGAAGCCTTCGCGTTCAGGACGTTTACCTGCAGTCAATGTATTAAGTACAAGATCGACCTTGTCTTGACGAATGTGGTCAGCACAGTTGTCATCCCCTTCAGAGATTTTATTAACCATCTTACAATCAACACCGTGTTCAATAAAGTATTTACCTGTACCACCAGTTGCTTCAATATGATAACCAAGATCGATGAACCCTTTTGCAAGTTCACAAGCTTCTGCTTTATCACGGTCTGCTACTGTCATGAGAATTGTACCATCCTCTGGAATACGCATGTTTGCACCATTGATAGCTTTGAATAAAGCTTCAGAATATGTACGACCAATCCCCATAACTTCGCCAGTAGATTTCATTTCAGGTCCAAGGGCGATTTCCACAAGCCCCATTTTGGAGAAGGAGAATACAGGTGCTTTTACAGCTACATAAGGTTTATTAGGTACAAGACCAAGTGGCAAGCCCAAATCTATTAAGCTTTCACCAAGCGCAATGCGTGTTGCACATTCCACCATGTTAATACCTGTTACCTTAGAAATGAATGGCACGGTACGGCTAGAACGAGGGTTAACTTCGATTACATTAAGTTCACCATCAGCCACGATGTATTGAATGTTAAGCACACCTTTAACATTAAGACCTACTGCAATACGACGTGTATAGTCAACAATTTGATCAATCAATTCTTGACTCAAGTGTTGAGCTGGGTAAACGGCCATGGAGTCACCAGAGTGAACACCGGCACGTTCGATTTGTTCCATAATACCAGGGATACATACATCAGTACCGTCGGAAATAGCATCAACCTCTACCTCCATACCAACCATGTAACGGTCGATAAGAACAGGATGCTCCTTAGATGCTACTACGGCTTCCTTCATGTATACATCAAGCTCTTTATCATTGTATACGATTTCCATCGCACGCCCCCCCAATACATAGGAAGGACGAACGATTAATGGGTATTTTAACTTTTTAGCTGCTTCTTGTGCTTCTTCATCAGAGGTTACCAGAGCACCTACTGGACGAGGAATGCCAAGTTTCGCCAACAATTCATCAAAGCGTTCACGGTCTTCTGCCATATCGATGCTATCCACGGATGTACCAAGAATTTTTACACCGCGCTTAGCCAATGGGCCTGCCAAGTTAATCGCTGTTTGTCCACCGAATTGAGCGATAACGCCAACTGGCTGTTCTTTATCAATGATTTCCATAACATCGTCCACAGTCAATGGCTCAAAGTATAAAGAATCAGAAATATCAAAGTCTGTAGAAACTGTTTCTGGGTTGTTATTAATCATAATGGATTGGTAACCCGCTTTACGGAGTGCCCAAGATGAGTGTACGGAACAATAGTCAAACTCTACGCCTTGACCAATGCGAATTGGCCCAGAACCAAGTACTACTACAGATTTTTCACCTAGTGGTTTAACTTCATCTTCTTGCGCATAGGCACTATAATAGTACGGCGTTTTAGATTCAAATTCTGCCGCACATGTATCTACGTATTTATATGTTGGTAGAATGTTCCATTCTTTACGTTTTGCGCGAACTTCTTCTACAGTTGTATTAGCATAGCGAGCAATAACAGAATCGGTGAAGGAATAGCGTTTTGCTTTGCGCAATACATCTTCTGTTAAGCCCTGTTCAGCCAATGCTTTTTCTACATTAACAATGTTTTTGATTTTTTCAATAAAGAATGTATCAATTTTTGTAATATAGTGGATTTTTTCTACACTAATCCCCTTGCGAAGAGCTTCTGCCACAACATAGATACGTTCATCATCTACTAAGTGTAAACGTTCGATAAGCTGTTCCATGGATTCATGGGCGATTTTCTTAAGCTCAATATGGTCTAAACCGATCTCCAAGGAACGAATTGCTTTTAACAAAGACCCTTCTAAAGAGCGGTCGATAGCCATAACTTCGCCAGTAGCCTTCATTTGAGTGCCCAATGTGCGGTCCGCCAAATTGAATTTTTCAAATGGCCAACGTGGGAACTTCGTTACTACATAGTCGAGTGTAGGCTCGAAGCATGCTTTTGTTTCGCCTGTTACAGCATTTGTAATTTGATCCAATGTCATGCCTACTGCAATTTTTGCGGCTACCTTCGCAATTGGATAACCTGTTGCTTTAGATGCCAATGCAGAGGAACGAGATACGCGAGGGTTTACTTCGATAACAATATATTCGTTGCTATTTGGATTCAAAGCGTATTGTACGTTACAACCACCTTCGATTTTTAAATAACGGATAATCTCAACGGATGCGGTACGCAGCATTTGGTATTGAATATCGTTCAAGGTTTGGCTTGGTGCCACAACGATAGAATCCCCAGTATGCACACCAACAGGGTCAATATTTTCCATATTACATACGATGATGCAGTTATCTGCACTATCGCGCATTACTTCGTATTCAATCTCTTTCCAGCCTGCAACGGAACGTTCTGCTAGAATTTGGTGAATTGGTGAAAGTTTCAAACCACGACGTGTGATTTCATACATTTCATCTTCATTATGGGCAATACCTCCACCAGTACCGCCTAATGTGTATGCAGGACGGATGATAATAGGATACCCAATACGATTAGCAAAGGCTACTGCTTCTTCAAGATCGTTAAAGATATCGGATTCAGGAACCGGTTGGTTGATTTCCTTCATCGCTTCTTTGAAAAGCTCACGGTCTTCCGCTTGTTTAATGGCTTCAAGAGTTGTACCAAGAAGTTTTACACCATATTCTTCTAATACGCCAGCTTCAGACAATTGTACCGCCATATTAAGGCCTACTTGACCACCTAATGTAGCCAACAAGCCCCAAGGGCGTTCTTTTTTAATTACTTCTGTTACGAATTCAAGACTAATCGGTTCTACATATACGCGGTCTGCAATATCTGTATCAGTCATAATAGTAGCAGGGTTAGAGTTAACCAATACTACTTTATAACCCTCTTCTCGAAGGGAACGGCATGCTTGTGTGCCAGCATAGTCAAACTCTGCAGCTTGACCGATAATAATTGGACCAGAACCAATTACAAGTACTTTTTTTGCTTCTGAGGTCATATTATTTTCCCTTTCTCATTAAGTCTTCAAATTCGTCAAATAAATATAGGTTATCAGTAGGTCCTGGGGATGCTTCTGGATGGTATTGTACGGAGAAGATTGGCAATTCTTTATGACGCATACCTTCTACGGTACCATCATTTACACTACGATGTGTAATTTCTACGAAATCTGGCAAAGAAGTATCATCTACCGCATAACCATGGTTTTGAGATGTAATATATACCCGACCAGTACGTAAATCTTGTACAGGATGGTTAGAACCACGGTGACCAAATTTCAATTTGAATGTGGTACCACCATAAGCTTGTGCCAATACTTGATGCCCCATACAGATGCCAAAGATTGGTTTCTTACCAAACATTTTCTTTACTTCTTCTACTGCATAGCCAAGATCTTGAGGGTCTCCAGGGCCATTAGATAAAAAAATACCATCTGGATTTGCTGCCAACACATCTTCAGCCTTAGCATCTGCAGGAAATACAGTAAGACGACAGCCTGCAGCTTCTAGAGAGCGAAGGATATTTTCCTTTACACCATAATCCATTACCGCTACGTGGAATTCAGCATTTTTATCGCCACGCATACCTTGCCATTTTGTAGTTACACGCATAACTTGATCTGTTGGCAAGTCTTGTTTAAACAATTTTTGAATATCCTCCATAGGGTAATCAGAGCGTACGAGTACGCCCTTCATTACACCATGGTTACGAAGAACACGTGTAATCGCACGTGTATCTACATCATAAAGGCAAGGGATGCCGTGCAAACGAAGATACTCACTAAATAACCCCTCATTTTGCCAGTTAGATGGAAAGTCACATAGTTCACCTACAATAAAACCTTTACAATATGGCTTAGGACCTTGAGTGATAGAATTTAAAGTACCATAATTACCAATTAAAGGATAGGTTAATGTAATAATTTGATCCGCATAGGATGGGTCAGTCAAGATTTCTTGATACCCGGTCATACCTGTGTTAAATACAACTTCACCTACCGTTGGGGCGCCACCTAATAAGGAACCTTCAAACACGGAACCATCTTCAAGAACTAACTTGCCTTTCATTATAAGACTACGCCCTCCTTCATAACAATTTTGCCATCAACGACTGTGAGTTTAGCTTTACCTGTAACAGTCATACCATCAAATGGGCTAACTTTACCTTTTGTATAGAATTTATTTCGATCTACTGTCCATTTTTCAGTCGTGGAGAATACGGTAATATCTGCTGGCTTGCCAACTTCAAGAACACCTGCATCAAGATGCATCAACTCAGCTGGTCGAGTACTCATATAGTACACAACTTGATCGATGCTTAGTTTATCAGGACCATATGCATTGGTAATAACCGCCGCCAAAGATGTTTCGAGGCCACTGAAACCATTTGGTGCACAGCAGAATTCATGGTCTTTTTCTTCATATGCATGTGGTGCATGGTCTGTAATAATCGCATCGATTGTACCATCTTTCAAGCCTTCTAATAATGCTTGGCGATGATCTTCAGAGCGAATTGGAGGAGCCATTTTGAATGCTGGGTTATATTCGCGTAGGTATTCATCTGTGAAAGATAAATGTTGGCTTGTAACTTCACATGTTACATTAAGGCCTTTAGCCTTCGCACGGCGCACCATATCTACAGTATTTTTACTACTTACGTGGGCGATATGGATATGACCACCTGTCATTTCAGATAACAAGATATCACGAGCAACAGCCAAATCTTCAGCTACTGCAGGACGACCAATAACACCTAATTCATAAGAAACAATACCTTCATGCATATGGCCATTTTTAGTCAATGTAATATCTTCTGCATGGTCGATAACCATCTTATTAAACATGGAGGAGTATTCTAAGGCACGACGCATAAATGCAGCATTTTCTACATAGTGACCATCATCGGAGAAAGCGACTACACCAGCTTCTGCCATATCGCCCATTTCAGCAAGTTCCTTACCTTCAAGACCTTTGGATACAGCACCAATAAATTCTACTTTCACAACGCCAGTGAGTTCAGCCTGTTTTTGTAAACCTCTTACAAGTGCAGCATTATCTACAACTGGGTTAGTATTAGCCATAGTGACAACACGTGTGAAACCACCTGCAGCAGCCGCTTGTGTACCAGAGTGGAAATCTTCTTTAGCTTCTTGGCCTGGTTCACGCAAATGTGTGTGAATATCGATAAGGCCAGGTGCTACGATAAGCCCTGTTGCATCATAAACTTCAGCACCTTCAGCACTCAAGTTTTGACCGATGTCCACAATTTTACCATCTTTTACGAGAACATCTGCTACTTCGTTTTGTTTTTTTGCCGGATTAACTACCGTACCATTTTTAATAAGCAAGCTCACTACCGTCACCTCCGATAATAGTTAAGTACAATACAGCCATACGTACAGCTACGCCATTACGTACCTGTTCTTGAATTACGGATTGATCAGAATATGCTACATCTGGTGCAATTTCAAGGCCGCGGTTCATAGGACCTGGATGCATTACCATTACATCATCTTTAGCTAATTTTAATACATCATTGTTAATACCAAAGATACGAGCATATTCTCTATTTGTAGGATACAATGCAGAATGAATGCGTTCTAATTGAATGCGAAGTACGTTAACTACATCTGCATCAGCCACTGCTTCACGAATATCATGGTGTACGGTAACACCTAATTTTTCAAATTCTGGATATACCATTGTACGAGGACCAGCTAGATGTACATCAGCCCCCATTTTTGTAAGTCCATAAATGTTGGAGCGTGCTACGCGACTATGCATTATATCGCCAAGGATAACCACCTTTAGACCTTCAATAGATTCCTTTTTTTCTAAGATAGAATACATATCTAGTAATGCTTGTGTTGGATGCTCATGAGCGCCATCGCCTGCGTTAATGATAATAGGATCTACGGCTTTCGTAGCATATAAAGGTGCACCTTCTGCGCTGTGTCGCATTACGATAGCATCTGTGCCCATGTAGGACATAGTTAACAATGTATCGCGGAAGCTTTCACCTTTACCCATGGAAGATCCACTAGGAGAAAGATTGATCACGTCAGCCCCTAAGTATTTGCCGGCTAACTCAAAGGAACTACGGGTACGAGTACTTGGCTCCATAAAAAGGTTAATAATGGATTTCCCCTTTAAAAGTGGAACCTTCTTGTCATCAGAAAGAACAATCTTCTTCATTTTCTTTGCCACATCTAAAATCAATTTGATTTCTTCAGGTGACACATTTTGCAAACCCAATAAATCTTTGCCTTTTAGGCTAACTTGTCCCATGATTTCCTCCTAACTCACGTAACAAAAAAGACCTTTTGCCCAGGGCAAAAGGTCAAATAGTTTGCACAAAGAAGCCCCTATGGGCACTTCAACTATATTCCTTTCTCAGCCTCTCTGGACTAAATTAAAAGGTATTGTATTATGCAATGGTCTCTCGTACCATATATGCATTTTCTTTATTTATTGTACTGAATCCACCTTTGAAAGTCAATGTAAAACACAAAATTCATATGGATTTTAAAAAGAGGACAACCATATACAATTGCTTATCCTCTCTATATTTAAACAGCTATTAAGCCACTACCATATCTTAAACTTTAATCTAACATTTCTTTTTTAGAAATTAAGAACCTTAACCTAGTGGATATAGTCTTGGTGGATTTTCTTCATCATTTTGCTGTTCATTTTGTGTAGTATACGGCATTTGATCTTGTTGCGACTCATTCGCTACAGGATTTATCTGCACATTTTGCTGATTTGGCAACAATTGAGGCTGACGTTGCTCACGACGACGTGTATTTTGGGATGCCGTCGGTCTAGGTTTTGTTAACTCATCAATGGATACAGCATTTGGAATAGTTACATTTGATGTATCCCCATGAACATCATCAAGTTCACTGAAGGAAGGAGTCCTCTTAGATGCTTGAGCAGCCTTACGTTCGGCTTCAAGTTGTTGACGGGCAAGTTCTGCACGACGACGAGCGCTTTCTTGTTGATCTCGAACACGTTGAATCGCTTCAGCACGCTCTTTTGCTTTACGCTCTATTTCAGCTTGAGCCAATGCTTGTTGACGGGCAGCTTCAGCTTTACGTTCTGCCTCTAGTTGTGCTTTATATCGTTCCTCAGCAAGACGTCGTGCCTCGGCTGCTTGACGTTCTGCTTCAGCTCGTTCTGCAGCAAGTCGCTCTTGCTCTGCCTTACGAGCTTCCGCCGCTATGCGAGCCGCCTCTGCTTTACGAGCCTCTTCGGCACGTCTTGCTTCTTCTATGCGACGAGCTTCTTCGGCTCTACGCACTTCTTCGGCACGTTTAGCCTCTGCAGCAATACGAGCTTCTTCAGCACGGCGCGCTGCTTCGAGTCGTTCCTGTTCAGCTCTACGTTGTGCCTCTAGTCTAGCTGCTTCTGCTTTACGAGCTTCTTCTGCTCTACGTGCTTCTGCTTCTAAACGAGCTTGTTCAGCTTTACGCGCCGCTTCAATTCTCGCAGCTTCAGCTTTGCGTGCTTCCTCTGCTCGTTTTGCTTCTGCTGCTACGCGAGCGGCCTCAGCTTTACGTTCCGCTTCAATTCGAGCTTCTTCTGCTCTACGCGCTTCCTCCGCACGACGAGCCTCTTCTGCTTTTCTTGCTGCTTCCATTTGTTGTGCTTCCAAAGCAGCCTTAGCCTCTGCCGCTCTACGAGCATCTTCTTGACGCTTCGCTTCAAGAGCGGCTTGCTCAGCAGCACGTTGTGCTTCTAAAGCAGCTTTCGCTTCTGCTGCTTTACGAGCTTCTTCGGCACGTTTTGCTTCCAATGCTTCCTGCTCGGCTTTACGTTGTGCTTCTAAACGAGCTCTAGCCTCAGCAGCCAAGCGTTCCTCTTCGGCCTTTTTGGCCTCTAAAGCAGCTTTTTCTGCTGCTCTTTGCGCTTCAAAGCGTGCCTTAGCTTCGGCCGCTTTTCTTTCTTCCTCCGCTTTGCGTGCGGCCTCAATACGAGCAGCTTCAATTCTACGTTCTTCTTCAAGACGTTTTGCTTCCGCTGCTAGTCGAGCTTCTTCTGCTTTACGAGCCGCCTCTAGCCGATCTGCTTCCGCTTTTCTCGCTGCCTCGATACGTGCCATTTCAGCTTTACGAGCCGCTTCCGCCTTGCGAGCTTCCTCTGCTTTACGCTCTGCTTCGGCTTTTTCAGCCATCTTACGCTCAATTTCAGCATGCTTGGCTTCTGCAGCCTTTCGCAACATTTCGGCTTTTTCTGCAGCTAGTCGAGCCTCTTCAGCTTTTTTACGAGCTAATGCTTCTCTCTCATCTTTTGCCTTTTTAAGTTGTGCTTCTTTTTTTACATCTGCTACAGCTTTATCGCTCAACTTTTTAGTTTCTTCATGAGCAATTGTTTCTGCCCGCTTAGCTGGACTTTCAATAGTAGATTTTTTAGTATCTACTGCTCCTTTATCTCCATCTTTACCACCTACAGGGCCTACAGGTATTTGTGTGCCCCCTTGAGTTGGATGCCCTAAAATATCTTTAACATCTTTCGGCACATTAACAGCAATAGTTTGATGTTTTTGTGGATTTGCAAGAGATTCAGGAATTAACAAGAAACGAATTGGCAAATTCGATGCACCGGCTGGCATAAAGTTTAATGTTAATAAATCGCCCGCATTATAATTCCCTAATAGACGACTATCTAATATAGTACCTTCCCCTAATGCGGAAATACCATCTTCACCACCAATGTGATAAGTTCGTGTATCGGTCTGTCCCCGTCTAGCACCTTGTTGATGCAATGCTTTTACCATAAAGGAACCAGAATAAGGTCCCCCAAGAGGGTTAAAATACAGTCTAAACGGTTCATTCCCCTTTGTTGGAATTTTTAACGTATACGATACGCCATAGTTACCACGGTCACGAACAAATGCTTTATTTTGCATTTCGTCTACACCATTGATAAACGTATCCTCTCGATCATTACCAATTTCTACAAAGGCACCACCTAAAGCGGTGTCGAATGGTGTAGTAACCTCCATATTACGTTTAGCACCAGTATAAGTACCGCGTAATTGTATTTCATCAATAGGAAGGTTTTTCACCCAATGTGACGCATCTACAGGGTCCATCCCCATAGGCAACATCATGACACGCGCAAATATAGGCCCTTCTGTTTTAATATCTACAATACCCGTAAATAATGCATCTCGATTTACCGGTGTATTTTCTAAGTCACTAAAGATTAATTGACGCCCTTGTGGTGGGATGCTAAGAGAGTATAACGGTCTTGCATCTGGGCTTTCATTAAGAGGTTGCTCCAAATCCTTTCGCGACAAATTACGACCTGCTGCAAAATAGTCAGGTGTAGCTACAGATTTTAATTGTCTCATGACATGTACTGAAGTTGGATAAGCCGTTTGGTTTTCTAAGACGATAGCAATCTTGTGAGGTAAATCCATTTCATTTACATGATAGAAATAGATACGACCATTGCCATTAATTGTACCTGCACTTAACGTACCTCCTACAGGTCCTACATATTCAGGACTATCCGATAGGAGCAATGTATCCGTTTGAGACACCAACGATGGTGGCAACGGAGAAAACTGAAAATATCCAATTGATTGTAAATCTATATCACGAGCTTCTACATGGCCTGTAAGGGCAGCCATGGCGGCCATAGCCGCAGCTACACAATATCTTGATTTATAGGAAAACATATATTATTACCTCTATACTTCTTCGAGCCCCAACGGGTCATACGTAAGTGCTAATGCTTCAATCTTCTTTAGTCGATGGCCAATTCCAGATTTAGATAGTTTCCCCTCCATCAACTCTTCAAGTTCTTTTAAACTCGCTTCAGGATTCTCCCACCGAAGTCTTGCAACGACGCGCAACTTTTCTGGTAATTCTTCAATGCCGATTTCTCTATCAATAATCCGGATTGCTTTTACCTGACGAACTGCTGCATCCACAACCTTCTGTAAATTTGCAGTCTCACAGTTGACTTGTCGATTAATTTGATTTCGTACAGTTTTCATAATCCGCACGTTTTCAAATTCCATAAGAGCCGATTGAGCTCCCATGATTTGCAAACAGTTTGTTACTGCGTCCCCTTCTTTAAGATATACTACATACTCTTCCTTCCGCTCCGTTAAGCCCGCATGAATGTGAAAGAGCCGTAATACATGGATAATTTCCCTCGCAAAGGTCTCGTTTCCCGTCATAAACTCAAGATGATAATCACTTTGTGGTTTATTGACAGAGCCTCCCCCTAAAAAAGCTCCCCTTAAAAAGGCCCGTCGCGCTTCCATTGATTTGAGCCAACTACGAGGAATTTGTTCGCTCACAGGCCATAAAGCAAGATCCTCTAGAGCCTGTCTACCCTCTACAGAGGGTTCTACAGATAGCGTATACATATTTTTTTTACGCAAGTTTAAACCTTGTCGTACTAAAACATTTGTAGGTAATTCGTATTGCTTTTTCAAAATACCAAGCAAACGACGAGCTACTGCATTATTAGCCGTAGCCAAACGAATGCCGACGGCACCTTTCATCCCCAAAATGATAGATCCGCCCATACGCAATAAGCAAGACGCTTCAATTTTCATGGCCACATCCGCATCACTAGAGGCTTCATATTGGCATAATTCATTTTTTACATCTTCTGCAAATGACATGGGCATCCCTTCTCATTAATGATCATCTCGTTGAAGATAATACTCTAAGATATGCGGTTCAGTATTAGATTGCATAGCATGAATAATATCCATAATAACTTTACCTAACCGTTCAGGATCATGAACAGCTGGTTTTTGAGGGTTAATTAAGGTAGCTCGTATAGTGCGGATTCCTTTAGCTTGTAACTTTTTAGTATCTAATACCAATGGTTCAGATCCTACAGCACTATATTGTTCAACCATTTGAATTGGCAACGGACCATCATTGGCAAGAACAGTATCTATAATTCCTTCTCCGCCATGAGCAATTAAAGCCTCTACATGGTCATTTAATGTGTAGCCTGTGGTTTCACCCGGTTGTGTCATAACATTAGCAATATAAATTTTATTAGCCTTACTGGCACGTACATGAGAGGCCAACTTATCAGTTAGTAAATTTGGGATAATGCTTGTATATAAACTACCAGGACCTAAAATAATCACATCCGCTTCATCAATGGCACGTAATGCAGCCCCCTCTGGCTTAGGCAATGCTGGATCACTATAGATATGACGAATTCGTTTGCCCGAGTGTGGTATATTACTTTCACCTTCTACAATAGTGCCATCTGTCATCTCTGCACGCAATTTAATGAACTCTGTAGAGGAAGGAATTACACGACCACGGACACGCAACAATTTACTAGCCGCTTCAAGAGCTTCTTCAATATCGCCATCGTAAACTTGAGCTAGCGCAGTAATAAAGAGATTACCAAAGCTATGCCCAGAAAGCTCATTTTCGCCTTCGAAGCGGTAACGGAATAAGTTCTCCATTACCCCTTCTTGTTCAGCTAGTGATACTAAACAATTTCGCAAATCGCCAGGTGCTATCATTTGAAAGTCTTCTCGCAAGCGACCAGAAGAACCTCCATCATCAGCAACGGTTACAATCGCAGATAGGTTTGATGTATGTGATTTCAAACCACGCAATAAATTTGATAAACCCGTGCCACCACCGATTACTACAATTTTCGGACCCTTATCAAGTCGGATGTTTTGAAAAATAATATCTGATACCTTGCTGTCAGGGTTAGGTAACACAGCTCGAATAATCGTTTTTATAACCTTACTCGTACCGATGAGCATTAACACAGCGCCCATCGATAATACTACAGCCCCTACAGCAATGAGTACATTATAATTGTAAAAGCCCGTCATATTATAAGAAAAGGCAAGTACAATATCTTCGAGAACCGCAAGCCATTGATAGTTAAACATCAAGGAAATGCCAATAATTAAAAGACCTACACCACAACTAAATAGGGCAAGCCAACGTTTTATATTTAGACCCGGAATTAGCCACCGGAACCATCCTTTTCGCAACATAATCCCCCCTATCTAGTTATCAAGTGTTATAATTTCATGAGGATTATAATCTTCTTCTACATTATTTTTCATCATATCTCTATGTTCAACAGTGACACGATATCCTTTTTCTAACAAGTGGGAATATAAAGCCTCTGCCATAGCTACAGATCTATGCATACCACCTGTACAGCCTACTGCCACAATAAATTGAGATTTCCCTTCTTGTTCATAATTTGGCACAAGAAAATCCATAGTATCAAAGTAACGTTTTTTAAATTCATCCGTTACTTCAAAGGAATGGATATATTCATTCACTGCTTTTACACGACCTGTTTTATGACGAAACTCGGGAATATAAAATGGATTCGGTAGAAAACGAACATCCCATACCATATCTGCATCGAGAGGAATACCATATTTAAAACCAAAGCTCACTACAGTAATAGCCATACCATGAGCTTCATCAACTTGAGCAAAGCGCGTTTTTAAATACTCTTTCAAGCTGGCTGTTTTCATATTAGTGGTATCAATAATAAAATCTGCTTTATGGCGCACAGAGTTAAGAATTTGGCGTTCCTTCTTTAGCCCTGTTGTAATCAGCCCATTAGGAGCCAATGGATGACTTCGTCGGCTTTCCTTATATCGACGAATCAAAGTCTCATCTGTAGCATCCATAAATACAATTTCAAAATCTACCTTCATATCTTTTAATGTATCTAAAGATGAAGAAAGAGCTTCAAAAAATTCGCCACCCCGAATATCTACAACAAGAGCAACGCGATTAGTCCGTTCTCCACCTTGTCGGCAAATTTCACTTAATTTAGGGATCAGCACAGGGGGAATATTATCAATACATAAATACCCCATATCTTCTAAAGCTTGCAATACTTGAGTTTTGCCGGCACCTGACATACCTGTAACTATTAACAAACGAAATGCTTCCATAGTTTTACTCCATTATAAAAGATTACCTTCAATCCAATGGGCTACTCCATCGTCATTATGATGGCCACAAATTGTATGAGCCACAGATTTAACATGATCTGTAGCATTATCAACAGCTACAGAGTAACCTGTTTTACGTAGCATAGAAATATCATTTTCTGCATTACCAAAAGAAATAATATGTTCTAAACTAATATGATTATCTAAAGCTAATTGTGTCAAGGCACGCCCCTTTGACACATTAGGGGCAATGATTTCTAAAAAGTCTTTTTGGCTACGAACTAGAGTCACTAAATCACCGACCCTAGGAGTTAAAATTTCAATAATTCGGTCAATGCCTTCTACTGTATCTATGGCAATTAGCTTATTTGGTTCAGAGTTTAAACTATATAACGTATCCCCTAAAAATTCTGCCGTAGCACCAGTCTGTTTTTCATAGAGAGCGGACTGCCACGTCTTATGATGGCATAATAAATGATCATCCACATAAGATTGTATATGCCAATCATATTGTTTTGCTAATTCATAGATACGACGTACGGCTACCATAGGAACAGTCTGTTCAAATAGCTTATATCCTGTTTCTAATTCTTGAATGAGGCCACCAGAAAATAAAATCAGCGGCACATTACCAAGCTTTAACGCCTGACCAATGGGCTTAGCCGTTTGGTACATACGCCCCGTAGCAATCGTAATAGCAACACCCTTTTGCTGCAACCGATGTAATACATCTACTGTATAATCAGATATAGAATTATCGCTACGCACCAAAGTTTCATCACAATCGATGGCAACCATTTTGATATGAGAAAAAGAAGAATTCATGTTCGTCGCCTTTATAGAAATTTTAAATACTCTTTATTATACCATTAATAGTGGCACTATAGATAGAAATAAGCGGTAATAACTCTAATAATGACAAGAAAGTATACTCATAAAACTTTCATCAAATTTAAAATACTCTATTATCAATGGCTTATTCCATATTAATTGAGTATATACTATTGCCTGCATACTATTTATTAAAAACTATAATAAAAGGTCTTATAGAAATTACACATGCTATTTCATATTACGCCAAAAAAAGACTCCCGAAGGAGTCTTTTTATGATTATCTATCAAATTAGAATTTGTAGTTAAGGTCTGCACGGTAGAAGTCAGCTTTATCATTACCGTTTTGATCTTTCCAATCAAAACCGTAGTTAGCTGTTAAGCCTACATTGTTTTGCAATGCATAGTCAACAGTAGCCATCCAACCTTTAGCATCTGTAGTGTAGATGTGGTTGTAAGTAGTATCAATGATAGGAGCATTTTCTTTTGCGTTGAAGTATTGACCTTTTACACCCCAAGTACCTTGTTTTTTGATGTCGTAGTTACCATAACCTACGCCTGCTGTCCAAGCTTGAGATTCTTCAAGGCTAGAAGCTTTCAACCATTCGCCACCAACCCAAATTTTATCGAAGTTAGCATCAGCATTGAAACCATATACGTTTCTAACATCGTCATCTTGGTTAATACGGTCATAGAAACCACCAACCATAGCATGTTTACCAACTTTACCATTAACATTTACGATAAGATCAGTAACATTTTCCTCTTTAGTCAAGCCAGCTGCATCGCCAGATACCATGTAACCATAAGCTACTTGTGCATTAACTTTGTTATTACCAGCATTGAATTGAGCACCATCGAAAGTACCATCAAATGCTAAGCCACCACCAACAACTTGACCAAAACGGCCAGCTTTCAAGGATACGCGTTCACCGAATTTATGGTTAACATATGCGCGATCGATTGTAGCATTTGCTTTACCTTCAGTTCTGGAGTCACCCAATTCAAAGTTACCAGATGTCAAACGAACTACAGCGTCAGTGCGATCGTTTACTCTTGCATTGAATTGTACACGAGCACGAGCATCGAATCTAGATTTTTCATATTCAGCGTCTTGGTAACGTAAACGCATATCGCCTGTTACCTTAACATTACCTACGCGGTCTTCCAAGCGAGCTACACGAACGCCCAAGTTGTTTAATTCGTTGGAGAATTCATCCGCCAAACGGTTAATCATAGCTTGTTGTTCAGCGTTAGCGCGATCTTGGTTAGCCATAGCTTTAGCTACCATTTGAGCCATTTCATAACGAGTGATGTTGTTTTGGCCCTTGAAAGTGCCATCTGGGTAACCGTTAACGATACCAGCATTTGCCAATTGAGAAACTGCTTGGTATGCCCAAGAATCTGGAGTTA
>NZ_KQ960812.1:46256-47926 GCF_001553335.1 Veillonella parvula
TTTTTTCATAGTTGAATTCCTTCTTTCTGAAAAATAGAAAATTAAAATGTTACAAGTCATAACTCACACATTTTGCTCAGATCTTCAGATTGTAAATTCATTGGGAGTGTCCATGTTTCCTCACCACATTCTATATCGAAAATCTTAATTTCATGTGTTTATCATGTCTTGTACGGTGATAGTAGCACAACCTTTTTTTGTATGTAAAGCCTTAACTCATATTTTTAGTCTTATAAATTACAACTTATAATTTTAAAAGTTTCATGAACTCAATTGTAATCTATCTTCATGAACTTCAACTTCATCTTTATGGTTTTATACAGAAAAAGATTATTAACAGCCATAAATATACATTTTTAATTAATATTTCTAATTAAACATATTAATATTGATTAATATTAATAATATCAACCATAATTTAAACAAGAATATCCTTACTAGCTATAATAAAAACAGTAGTTATAATACCTTTTAAATCAGTAATATAACCCTTTCATCTTTTTATCTATCTTTAACACAAAAAAGACTCCCGAAGGAGTCTTTTTTATTAATAGACAAATTAGAATTTGTACTTAAGATCTGCACGGTAGAAATCGTTAAGATCGTTACCAGCTTGATCTTTCCAGTTAAAGCCGTAGTAAGCAGTTAAGCCAACATTCTTTTGTAATGCATAGTCAGCTGTTGCCAACCAACCTTTTGCATTTTTATCATATTTTTGAGTCCAAGTGGAATCAATAATTGGCGCATTTTCTTTTTGATCAAAGTATTGAGCTTTTACATCCCAAGCACCTTGTTTTTTAATGTTATAGTCGCCATAACCAACACCTGCAACCCATGCTTGAGATTTTTCAATACCAGATGCTTTCAACCATTCACCGCCAACCCATACTTTTTTGAAGTTAGCATCAGCGTTGAATCCATAAATATTTCTACCAGCGGATTCGCTTGTGTTTACACGATCATAGAAACCACCTACAGTGGCATTTTTACCTACTTTACCATTAAGACCTAAATACGTATGAGTTACGTTAGCCTCTTTAGTCAAGCCTTTAGCATCACCGGATACCATGTAACCATAAGTAGCTTGTGCATTGATTTTATCGTTACCGAAGTTCAATTGAGCACCGTCAAAAGTACCATCAAATGCTAAACCACCACCAAGAGTTTGGCTAAAGCGACCAGCTTTCAAGGATACGCGTTCACCGAATTTGTGATTAACATATGCGCGATCGATTTGAGCATCTGCATTACCACCAGTAGTGGAGTTACCCAATTCGAAGTTACCAGAAGTCAAACGAACTACAGCATCAGTACGTTCATTTACTTTTGCGTTGAATTGTACATATGTAAACCTTTATCTAAAAATTAAGCTTTATAATACATAATTTAAAGTTAAAAAGTTCATGAATGCAGTAATTATCTGCCTTCATGAATAATCTATTTTTTGTATAGAAATAAAAGTAATACTATTTATAATTTTTATTTATATTAATAATGCTAATCAAAAAACTTAAATTATAATAGTAATTCAAAACTATACTATAATACGGATATATTTATTATTATCACTTAATCTATAAGAAAATTAGGTCCTACTTCTATCTTATTATACACATTAATATAAGAATTATTTTTAGGGTTATAGGACAAAACGTGTTGCAAATTTAATT
>NZ_KQ960813.1:0-4426 GCF_001553335.1 Veillonella parvula
GTGCTGATGCAAATAAATTGTCTGATGACAATATCGGTGTTGTATCCGATGGTGCTAACAACTTGAAAGTTCGTCTTGCTAAGGACTTGAAAGGTTTGAACAGTGTAACTACCGGTAATACTGTTATGAACAGTGATGGCTTGACTATCAATGGCGGTACTAAGATTGTTAAGGACGGTATCGATGCCGGCGTTAGCTTGAAACTTGGTCAAGGCAATCACGTATCTACTTCCAGAGTAGAGCTATGGAGAAAGAACTTAAGGATCTTCGTGCAGAACTTGAAAATATGAAGGGCGCACTCATAAAAGTTTCCGAAGGTAAACAGCTTAACTCCTTGGATTTGGATAAGATGCAACTCTTCCCAGATGTGCCTGAAAACCACTGGGCATATGACTATGTGGCAACATTGGCAGGTAATGGCATCATCGTTGGCTACCCAGACGGTAAGTTTGGCGGAGACCGCATGATGACTCGTTATGAAATGGCTGCTTTGATTTATAGAGCTATTCAAAACGGTGCTGTTGCCGATGAACAAATGGCTAGAGCTCTTAAAGAGTTCCAACCAGAACTTGAACGTATCAGAGTGGATACTATTTCTAAACATAAAGATGGTACTCCTGATATTCAACGTGTTCGCGTTATCAAAGGTCGCAGTTAATCGAAGCGAAAGACTTTCATATGAAAAAATTGTGTTCTCTTGTGATTGGAATGTTATCAATACTATTGCTGTCGGGGCCTATGGCCTCGGCGGCAAATGGTATTACCGTAAGAGGTCAGTTTGAAGGGGCCTATGCGGAAAATATATATCGTTTTGTCACTCCCGAAGGACAAGAAATTCCTGCCATGATGGAAAATGGAGGCAAGATAATGAGTTACACGCCTTTTCAGGCGTCAGGTTATATAGCCCATAATCAGGCTCAACAATCTATACTGATTATTCAAAAAGTGGCTTATGAAGATCGCCTTCCAAATCAACCCATGGTGAGCTACAGAAAAGATGTTGAAGATTCTTCTTCAAAGATAATGACACGGAAACCTCCTAAGGTTGAGATAACTCGTGATGCAGGCTATTTTCAAGGTCATGTAAAGAGCGATCTTAACAATTGGTATCAAGTCAATCCTGGCGCTTTACGCATAGATCAGCTAGATGGTTATCAAGTTGCGTGGAATTTATCCGGGATTCCAATGAGGACTAAAATCTGTACCGTTGGTAGAATTATATCCTCTGCGGAAGGCGGACTCATGAATTTCCGTACGGCTCAAGGGACTACTATTCTTGTAGATCTCAATGGTGCAGTTGTTCCTATGGGACAACGGGTAACCATTTTGGGAATTATCTCCTCTCCGTCGGTATTGATGATTCAGTTCGTACACAGCATTGGCAGCGAATAAGATAAAGAATCTTTTTAATATTAGAACCAAAATAAACTTTTCGCCGGAAAGATTGTTTATCAATACGATGCTTTGTAATGGGGCTGACGGTTAATGACTGGATGTCAACATATCATTTACAATCTATAATTTCATAAAATCTTTAAAAAAGACTTTGAGTTATGTCTCCTTGAATGTATAATAGTAATATTGAGGAGACATAGCTCATTTTGTTTTTTTAGGGAGTGTGTTTTTCAATCCAAAGGGAGGATAATTATGAATCACATTTATAAAGTAATTTGGAGTCGAGTGAAGCATTGCTACGTAGTGGTTTCCGAAATCGCTACTAATGGTGGAAAAAGCAGAACCATTTTTGAAAAGAAAAATGCATCATTCGGTGCACTTTTATGCGCTTTTGCCTTGGCAGGATGTTTAGTGCCGAGTGTGGTGGAAGCATCATTTAATGCGGGGATTGGATCTTCTGTATTCCATCAAAACAGTATTGCTGTAGGGGATACTGCTAAGACTACACAAGAATATACGGTGGCTCTCGGTAGCAGAACACAGGCAACTGATATATATGCTATCGCTATCGGTGACCAAGCAAAAGCTACAGGTCAAGGGGCGACGGCTATAGGTTCTTTATCTCTATCTACGGCACTACATTCTCTTGCTGTTGGTGATCAAGCTCATGCTACGGGTCAAGACAGTTCGGCATATGGTCTTAAATCTCAAGCTACCGGATTGGCCAGTGTAGCAGTGGGAGCCGATGCTAAGGCAAACAGTCAAAATGCAATCGCCATGGGTAACACATCTACTGTAACAGGATTAAATGCTATAGGAATTGGTTCCTTAGCAAATGCGGCAGGTACTCAAACGGTCGTAGTAGGACGTCAGGCCCATTCCGATGTAAACTCTGAAAACAGTGTTGCTATAGGTCAAGGCGCTCATGCAGGGGGACAAAAAAGAGCAAACGATCCTTATTCTGCAAGCACTATTGCTATTGGTAATGTAGCACATGCAATGGAAAATGGCGATATTACTATTGGTCGTCAAGCTACAAGCTCGGTATCCAAATACCATAATCAAGAAGGATCTGGTGCAGTTGTCATGGGGGCGGAAGCTCATTCTTACGGCTCTCGTGGTGATGTGGTTATTGGTTCCGGAGCGGAAGCCAGCATCATTAGAAAGAGCGTTACCAATCCTGATGATCATCCTGAATACTCTCAAGGCACGGCTATCGGTAGTATGGCAAAGGTGTATGGCACTCAATCTATAGGTATCGGTGGAGATGTAAGAGCTATTGGTCATTCCTCTATTGCCATCGGTGGGGATGATATTGAAACGGCGAAGCCTGATTTGAATACAGTAGTGCCTGATATGGCGGTTGCTGGTACACAAAAAAACTTTAATCGTGAACTGGCCGCTCTATACCCTGGAACTACATTGGGATCTGGTGCACTTAATGATAGTAAAAAGTATGTAAATACCGCTTCTATCGGTCATGGCAGTATGGCTATCGGTATGATGACGCAGTCTCTTGGTACGGGTTCCACGGCAATCGGTGTTAACTCATTGACAAAAGGCGTTGCCAGTACAGGTATCGGTGTCATGGCACGAAGCTGGGGTAAAAATTCTCTTGCCGTAGGTAGCCAGGTAGGTGCGTATGGTGATAAAGCCATATCCATTGGTGATACGAATACAGTCGGTTTCGATATGACCGATGGCGCTACATCCGGTACTAAATCTGCTGCTCTCGGTGTAGAAAATAAAGTGTATGGAAGCAATTCCTATGCTATTGGTGATGGTAATACGATTGGTTCCGCGACTATTACGGAAACCACAGAAACTAATGGCGATAAGATTAAAAAGGTTACTGCCGGTACGGTTAAAGGTAATACGGCAGGCGCTTTCGGTAATAAGAATACCATCACAACGGATAATGCGTATGCGGTAGGTAATAATTCCACAGCTTCTGCTGATGGGGCCATGATTCTAGGGAGCACTGCATCCGTAACAGGAAAGAATGGTGTAGCTCTCGGTAACAATACAAAAGTAGCAAATGAAAATGCCGTAGCTATCGGTAATGGTTCTGAAACAGCGGCAGCAGTGGCGACACAATCCGCAACGATTAATGGAGAAGCTCATAATTTCGCCGGTGTAAATCCGACTTCCACGGTGAGTGTAGGCAAGGCGGGTGCAGAACGGACCATCACTAATGTGGCGGCCGGTCGTATTTCTGCTACATCGACTGATGCTATTAATGGTAGCCAATTATATGCGATGACTACGGAAATAGATAAGGGCGTAGTTTATGCAGGTGATGTAAAAGCTGCTGCGGCTCCAGATAATAAGTTCACCCAAAAACTAGGTGCTCAAACTAATATTGTCGGTGGCGTGACCGATGAGTCTAAATTGAGTGATAACAACATCGGTGTGGTATCTAACGGCACGGATACGTTGAATGTCAAATTAGCTAAAGATCTAAATGTAGACAGCGTAACAACAGGTACTACGGTAATCAATAATAATGGATTGACCGTTGGTGGAAAGAGCTTTATTACTCCGAATGGTATCAATGCCAATAATGCGTCTATTACGAATGTTGCCGACGGCAACGTAGCCCCTAACTCTAAAGATGCTGTCAACGGCGGTCAATTGAATGAAGTAAAAGAATTAGCCGGCAAACATACTATTGTGAAAGTAGATGGACAAGAAAACAGAACTGACGGTAACTTGCTTATCGCTAAGACTGACAATAATGGTCAAGCTACTTATGATTTGAAGTTAAATGATAATCTAGCAATCGGTAAGGAAGGTCCAACAGGTAAAGATGGTTCCATCGGAGTCAAGGGTAAAGATGGTTCTGCTGTTGCTATCAACGGTAAAGACGGTTCCATCGATCTTAACGGTGCAAATGGTGCAAACGGTCTTACTATGAAGAGCGGTGATGCGAAACCGGCTGTAGATGGTACCGGTATTACTCGTCTCGTTCTTGAAGAAAACGGAGTGAAACACAACGTAGCAACCTTGGATGATGGTTTGCAATTCACAG
>NZ_KQ960813.1:4526-4752 GCF_001553335.1 Veillonella parvula
TTATGGGCGGCCAAACAGTGACTAATGCAGGCAGAGAAAATGAAACCGGTAATTATGTAACGGGTTTAGACAATAAGACTTGGAATCCGGATAAAATTGTATCCGGTCGTGCTGCCACAGAAGATCAAGTGAAAGATGCTATAGCGACTCAAACGGCTATGGGTCTTAAGTTTGATGCCAATGTGGGCGGTATGAAAACTAATAAATTAGGCTCCACTGTGCTTGT
>NZ_KQ960813.1:4852-5323 GCF_001553335.1 Veillonella parvula
GCACCGCAGCCGATAACGATTACAGCGGTGAAAACATCAAGACTTTCATCACCCAAGATAATGATGGCAATACCACTATCAACGTGAAGATGAATAGAAGTCTCGTAGCTGATTCCATTAAGGTCAATAAAAATGGTAAAGATGCTAAAGACGGCGTTACCCTTACCGGCCCTGATGCAAACGGC
This sequence comes from Veillonella parvula, assembly GCF_001553335.1. Lineage (GTDB taxonomy): Bacteria > Bacillota > Negativicutes > Veillonellales > Veillonellaceae > Veillonella > Veillonella parvula_S. Next base: position 5,038 of record NZ_KQ960813.1, read on the forward strand.
ACGGATGGCAAGGTAGGCATTTCCGGTAAAGACGGTAAAGATGCGGTATCTATGTCCGGTAAGGATGGTGTCGGTCACATCGGCTTGGCAGGACCTGCCGGGACGAACGGTGTAAACGGCTCAAACGGTATCGATATGTCTGTGAAGAACGGCTATGATGATCCTGCTAAAGGTGTGAAAGGTGAAAAAGGGGTAGACGGCGTTAATGCTATTACTCGCATCGTATATCAAGATGCAAATGGTGAGCACCAAGTAGCAACCTTGGATGATGGTTTGCAATTCACAG
>NZ_KQ960813.1:5423-5651 GCF_001553335.1 Veillonella parvula
TGTTATGGGCGGCCAAACAGTGACTAATGCAGGCGGAGATAATGAAACCGGTAATTATGTAACAGGTTTAGATAATAAGACTTGGAATCCGGATAAAATTGTATCCGGTCGTGCTGCCACAGAAGATCAAGTGAAAGATGCTATAGCGGCTCAAACGGCTACGGGCCTTAAGTTTGATGCCAATGTGGGTGGTGTGAAAACTAATAAATTAGGCTCCACTGTGCTTGT
>NZ_KQ960813.1:5751-7048 GCF_001553335.1 Veillonella parvula
GCACCGCAGCCGATAACGATTACAGCGGTGAAAATATCAAGACTTTCATCACCCAAGATAATGATGGTAATACTACTATTAACGTGAAGATGAATAGAAGTCTCCTAGCTGATTCCATCAAGGTCAATAAAAAAGGTAAAGATGCCAAAGATGGCGTTACCCTTACAGGCCCTGACGGAGCAAACGGTACAGACGGTAAGGTAGGTATTTCCGGTAAAGACGGTAAAGATGCGGTATCTATGTCCGGTAAAGACGGTATCGGTCACATCGGCTTGAATGGCAAGGATGGCCGTAATGCTGATATGATAGTCGATAAAGGCACTTCTGATCTTGACGGTAATGAAATCACTCGTATTAAATACACCGATGAAAATGGTACCCCTCATGAAGTGGCAACCAAAGATGATGGTATGATGTACGGTGGTGATTCCGGTACTGTTATCAAGAAGAAACTTAATTCGCAAGTCAATGTTAAGGGCGGTATCACTGATGAAAATCTATTGACCGATGAAGATAATATCGGTGTTGTTTCTGATGGTAACGATACATTGAAATTACGCTTGGCGAGAGATTTGCAAGGTTTGAAATCTGCAACTTTCAAAAATGGTAATGTTAATACTGTTATCAACGGTGACGGTATGACCATTACTGAAACAACTCCGGCTGGTAACAATTCGGTGAGCCTCACTAAAGATGGTCTCAATAACGGCGGTAAAAAGATTACCAATATAGCTGAGGGTACTGATCCTAATGATGCAGTCAATGTTAATCAGTTGAAAAAAGCGACTGATGCAGCGACTACTACAGTAACTGCCGGCAACAATATCACTGTTACACCAACTACTAATCCTAATGGTTCCACGAATTATGAAGTTGGTCTTAAAGATCAAGTGACATTGGGTTCAGATCCTACGAAACAAATCGCGTTTGATGGTACTACAGGTACAATCAAGGCCGGTGATAAGGTTACAATCGATGGCAACAAAGGTAATATTACTGCAGGTAAAGTGGCAATCGATGGTGAAAAGGGTATCATTAAGGCCGGAGATAAGGTAACAATTGACGGTAAAGACGGTAAGATTGATGCAGGTAAAATCGCTGTGAACGGTAAAGACGGCTATGTTACCGGATTGGAAAATAAAACATTTGATCCTGCGAATATCGTTAGCGGTCGAGCTGCCACAGAAGATCAATTAAAATCGTCTTATGATACGTTGGATAAAAAGATTGATGATCTAGGTGATGACATCACGAAGAAAGGCTTGGATTTTGCAGGTAATACAGGCGAGTTCCACCG
>NZ_KQ960813.1:7148-19765 GCF_001553335.1 Veillonella parvula
GCGAGTTCCACCGTGATTTAGGTCAAAAGGTTACCATTAAAGGTGAAGGAACAGAAGCGGACGATAAATACTCCGGTGAAAATATTAAAACGGTAGCTGACAAAGATGGTAACATCACTATCAAGATGGCGAAAGACATCAAGGCTGACAGCGTAACTGCGAATACGGTTAATGGCGGCACAGTGAATGCTGATAAGGTAAAAGTCGGCAAATCCGGCCCTGATGGTGTAACCATTACCGGTCCTAATGGTGCTGACGGTACAGATGGCAAGGTAGGTGTTTCCGGTAAAGATGGCAAGGATGCGGTTTCCATGTCCGGTAAGGACGGTGTCGGTCATATCGGCTTAACAGGCAAAGACGGTCGCAATGCGGATATCACTGCTGAAAAAGGCGATGAAGATCTTGACGGCAATGAAATCACTCGTATGAAATACATGGATGAAAATGGTACACCTCATCAAGTAGCAACCAAAGATGACGGCATGAAATACGGTGGCGACAGTGGTAATGTTATTAAGAAAAAACTTAATGAACAAGTCAATATTGTGGGCGGTATCTCTGATGTTAGCAAATTGTCCTCTGAAGATAACTTAGGTGTGGTATCCGATGGTACCGGTAACCTTAAGATTCGTATGGCGAAAGACTTAAAAGGACTTGAATCCGTAACGACTAAGGATGCTGCAGGCAATACCACCGTTATGAACGGTGGCGGTATGACGATTACACCTGCTACAGGGGATTCCGTAAGTCTTACTAAAGACGGTTTGAATAATGGCGGTAATAGAATTACTAATGTAGGTCCTGGTGTGAACGGTACAGATGCTGTTAATATGAATCAATTGAATGGCTTAATGAGCGATATGGAAGGTCAAATTGCAGACTCCGGTGCTGCTAGTGCGGCTATTTCCGGTCTTAAACCATTACAATACGATCCATTGGAACCTACTCAAGTAATGGCTGCGTTAGGTCACTACAAAGGTAGCACCGCGGCTGCTTTAGGTGTGGCTCATTACACTAATGAATCCACATTGTTCCACATGGGCGTATCCCTCGGCGGTCATGACAACATGTTCAATGCGGGTGTATCTTATAAATTCGGTACATCTGATGCGAAGAAAGCTGTTCCGGAACGTTATAAAGGTGGTCCAATCAGCTCTGCTTATGTAATGCAAGATGAAGTGACAGCTTTGAAAGCGAAGTATGAAAAAGTACAACGCGATAATGAAGAAATGAAAGCACAAATTGCATTCTTGATGGAACAATTGGGTAACAAATAATATGATAAACATATTGATGTAATATGATATGAAATCACATATTCATATTGTAGTGCCATAAAAGGCGCCAAAAGCATTTTGCTTTTGGCGCCTTTTAGTATTTTATGAATTTACTCTTGCTTTTATTGGGGGGATTCGTACATATTATCTATCGAGTATATGTTGCATATATGTAAGGATAATCCATTATCGATTTAATATAAACGAATGAAATTAGATATAAACGAATGGGAGTAGAAAGAAAAAATTTTTAGTTGGTTTTATGCAAAAAAAATGGTGCATTTGGAATGAATATAAATAAAATGAATGGTATTATTACGGTCGGAGATAAGGTAACGATCGATGGTAAAGACGGTAAGATTGATGCAGGTAAAATCGCTGATGAAAGCAAGTTATCTGTTGAAGATAATATAGGTGTTGTGTCTGACAATAACGGTAACCTCAAGGTTCGCATGGCGAAAGACTTAAAAGGACTTGAATCCGTAACGACTAAGGATGTTGCGGGCAATACAACTGTTATGAACGAGGGGGCCTATTAGCTCCATGTATATAATGCAAGATGAATTGACGCAATTGAAAGCTGAGAATGCACTCATGAAATAACGTGACCAAGAATTGACCGCTAAGTACGATCAAGTGCAACGAGACAATGAGGAAATGAAGGCTCAAATTGCATTGCTCATGAAACAAACAGGACTAACTAAATAATTTGTACTTGGAAGTATTTGATTTTTGTTATATTCTATTTATGTAAGGAATATGAAGTCCGCTCATTTGGCGGATGATTATGAGGAGGATTAGGGTTTATGAAATTAAAGAGATTTATGCCTATTTTAGCGCTTGCCTGTGTATGTGTTGCAGGTCAAGCTGATGCAGCTCGCGATACATTGATGATGCGTGAACAAGCACCGTTACCTTTAACTAACATCGAACAGGAAGTAGTTCTTCCTGTTCCTAGTGAAGAAGTGCGTGACGTAGTAAGGGAATTTACACATTTTCAATTGAATCAAGAAGGTAAACTTATCAAGGACGATACCAATGTTGTGTCCGGGCAAGAACGTTATAGTAACAATGCGCTTTATTATATGAATGTTCGTCGCAGCTGGTACATCGTAAGTCATCGCTATAAAGAAGACAGCTATGCACGCGTGGCTTTGGATCGTTTGTATAATGACTATAAAAAGTTCTTTGAATCACATACTACGGTATCTGAAGCGGGTAGAATGGAGTATGCTCAAGAAATCATCGATATCTTGGATCGTAATACTGCCGAAATTAAAAATGATGAATTGCGCTTTTACATGAATGAAATGGTTATTTTCAGCTTGAAACAATCCATGAAAGATGGGAATAATCGTGTGAAAGCCGTTCAACAAACAAATGAACCGGCTGCTGATGGGTATCGTGTAGTTGATCTTCGCAAAGCTATCAACACAGAGGAAGCTCTTGACTAATATGGTTGAAAGTTTACTCGAATAGCAAGTCATATAATAGCTTGTATAGTAATTCTCATAGTGACTGAACTATATTCATACTTTTTAATTAAGTGCTAAGGGGTATCATTTTGGTATCGCCTTAGCACTTTTATTATTGTCTTTAGACTGGCTCGAGACGTAGTCGCGAATCATAAAACCACCCGCTATGCGGGTGCGGCAACGAAAGATAAACTTAGTGTAAAAGAATATGAGGACCTTTTTAAGGGTAGCAAGTAATACATATCCCCTTTAAGGGGACCGTTACGAGTCAATGGCTATGTGGCTTGAACGTAGTGAAAGCCAGCGCCTTTAGACGCTGGCCTAGTAATACGGGCTTATAGCCCGTGAGCAAACCACCCGTTTTACGGGTGGTTCTGATTTGGCTCTAAATTTATTTGATTTGTTTGCTACTAGCAATATTCCTATATTAAGTTCTATAAAAACAACTGCTGAAATTATACATGATATACCTAATATGATTTTTTATCAAAGCTAGATTATTTTATTAAAGCTATATAGAGGATACAAAGAATATATTGACTTGAAAATTATTTTGTATATTTGTTAATGCTATTGAACTTTTGTTAGTTCAAGATATAGAATTTATACTAACTTGTGAAAAAAACGGAGGATATTTTGTGAATCGATAAAATCATTCAGTATATTTGATGAATTAAAAGATGGAACAACATTAAAATTGGGTCTTATGCCTGATAGTTTAGAGGTACCAATAGATCAAAATTTGAAAATATTATTGAGTTATTTAGAAACAAATATAGATTAATTAGTAATAATATCCTCAATTGTATTTTTATTATTAGAATATGAATATCTTAGTGATATTATTTATAAGTTTTATGTGGAAATAATAAATAGTTAGGACTAAACTATTAGTTAAGTTGAGGGATGGTAAAGTTTATGTAGAAAAGAAAAGAACCTCCTAGCGACGAAAAGTCCGTTATAGGAGCACAGCAAATTACCTATTTTACGGCTGGTTATGATCGTTGAATATATACAATTACATATTTTAGCAGGATTTTATTCTCTCTTTATTGAAACGTATTAATAAGTATTTTGTTGATACGTTTTTATATATTAGGAGGGTTTTTATATGATTGAAGATAGGATTGTTTTTGACGGAGAAGAGATTCTTTGTATATATCACAAAGGGATTGATGATTTTGTCACTGTTAATCATGAGGAACGCACTACACTAGATGGTAAACTATTAGAATTCATCGAACAAAAAGTAGACAGTGATATTGTGCTTAATAAGGTGAGTTCATTGGCATCTATACAGGGGGTGTTATCTACTGGAGAGGATTTGAATCCTTATGGCCATAGGGCATCAGCACATTGTAGTCATTATATAGTAGCTAATAAACTATCATTTTTGTTATATAGCGATGAGTTTACATCTAATGATGCTAACGTATTGGTAGAACTATTTGATTTTATTAACACATATTGTGGTTTACAATTTAAAAAATATCCATTACATTTAGGGGATATTTTTATCTTTGAGCCTATTCCTGTAGAAGGACGGGGAAATGAAGTAGATGGGGTTGATGGTCTTACGCTTACAAATCTTCCTGTAGATTCTATGCTTATTGTACATTTTAAAAGTTATGATGATTTAGGTGATACTGAGTATATTGTTGATACGGCTATTATTAATGTTGAGAGTGGGAACAGAAGCATTAATATTAGTTCTGAGCATCCTTGGCAAAGTTTTGATATATTTATATATCGTGAAGGAAAATTAATATATAAATCTATTGATAACTCTATTATGCGTTTGATACATATGACGATTGATATACAATGTGAACCTGTGGAGTTATCTTTTAAACGATTAGGGAAAACAACTATTCAACAACCTAGTGAAAAAGGAACTTTTACAGTGGGAAAGATGATTGAGCCGAAATTGTTAAGGAAATATAATAAACAAATTGTTGATAATATGGCCTTGTATGTGGATGATGTAAATAAAATATTGTATGGTGGAAGTGATGAAGATATACAAATTGAAAAAGATTATATAATTAGACAATTGGAACATGCTGCTGATGAGATTGTTATTTGTGATAGTTATTTTACCGATTATCGGGATGATAAGGACAAGGATAAGATTTTTGAATGGCTTGCTATTTTGGCTAATATGTCGGCAAAATCGAAAACTATTGTTTTCTATATTACTCGAAAAGATGGGATTAATCGAGCTTTTACAGCAGATGAGTTATTAAGACATATTCCTTTACATCGAGCAGTAGCAAATTATTATCGGAATCATAATAATAGTTTAGGCATACGTTGTATTGAAACAAAAATACCGATTCACGATCGATTTATATTTACGAGGACAGATAAAGATGTACAATGTCTTGTTGTAGGGACATCATTCAATTCGTTAGGTGAAAATTTTCATTGTATTCATAAATATACAGGGACTACAGCTAAATCACTATATGAAAATATAATGAACAATGCAGTACAACCTCATATGGATGGGGAGGCAAAGCTGTTATGAGTGAATTAAATGTACATGTTAAATATGATACTTTAAGTGCTTTATATGATTTATTTAATGGAATAAATTCAAATGTATTTGACTTATATAAAGATTACTGGCAACGAGAACTAGATATGTTTCGTGGGAATATTGAGAAAATTCAGTCACCCTTGGATATTGTATCTATGTTAATGGTATGGCTTGTTATATATCCTAATGATGAGGCTGTAGTAAGGACCTTTATAGATCAACATCATTTAAAAGGTAAATTATATGGTGGGCTAGTTCGCTTACTATCAAGCAAAAATCATAAAATAAGGCCTTGTATTGATGACCGTTCTCATAATTTCATGTATCATGCGATTGATACGCAATATATGGAATGTCGTCATTTAGAATATAGTTATAAATTTCTATTTATTCTTGTTGATATATTACATGATATAGATATAGATAAGTATATTGACTTATTAGGAAAAGATAATACATACTGGTTAGTATTCCATCATATTATCAAGTATCGAAATAGTCGTATCGATACTTTACTATGTTCTACCAGTTTTGTTACAGCGAGTATTGCATTTTATTCATTAACACAGTATTTAAACGGTTTAATCACTAAGTATAATAATAATATACGATTGCAGAATCAAAATTTAGTAATACATAGCTTGCCAGGAGATAGTTTATCTCAAGATGAAATTAAAGAGAAGATAGAGCGATTGTATCAAGCCATTTGCTTTAGATTACAGTTGAAGAAAGCTCCTTATTTGTGTGAATTATTGATGTATCATGTATTGGAAACTAATCGGGTATATCATGTAACTGGTCAGCTACTGCTTAATGATACATTAATACAATCATTATTTAGTAATTCATCATTAGAAAATATGAAGGAGAATTGGAAACAAGCTATATGTGGTGCAAAAGAATTGTTGATTTATTTTAGAATATTACAAGTAGCACAGTTATCGTTAGATGTATTGGATAAATACTATCGTCTAGGTATACAAATATTAACTGACTTAATAAAGAATAGAAGTATATTATTAATTGAAAATAGTAGTGATAAACTTTTTGTATTTGACTATGAATATATGAGAATTGTGATAGGCATGTTATCTAATAATCTAAGAATAGAATTAAAAACAATATTACTTCACTATAGAGATTCTCTATATGCATCTCCATTGGATCGATTAGTAAGATATTCTTTATATATACGAGATATCTCTCGATATGAGACGATTCAGAAATTATTAGAGGTCATATAAATGTTATTGACAGGTGTTGTTATATAAAAATAGAATTACAAAATCTTTTTTTACTTTTTTGAACAAAATAAATGTTTTAAATATGTTGCTTATGATATAATAATTAAAAAAAGGGGGTGTTATAGTGCGGTTGTTAGGGTTTGAAATACATAATACTAATTTGTTTGGTAAAAATTTACATATTGATTTAGTAGCAACTGATAAAGTAAGCCAATTACTTACTGATAATGACAATATAGAAAGGGCTTATAGGATTGATAGTGGAGCATCTATTTATTCCCAAAATATAATAGCTTTCACAGGTCTTAACGCAACAGGTAAGACCACGATTTTAGAAGTTATTCAGATATTGTTACAGATTGTGGCTAATGATGCTAGGTTGAATGATCCTCATATCAAATTAATTCTTCAGAAAATTCTAGGAAATGCTGATGGTACAAATGAAAAACCAATCATTTTTGTTATGTGGTTTGAAATTGGTAAACAAATATTAGAGTTAACATCTTCAATCATAAAACGATATAAATTGGATGATGAATATGATTTTGTTTATAAGAATGAGATATTGAAAGTACGATCGTTCTCAAAACTAACTAAAAAGAATCTATTTAATTTTGTACGCTCTAAGGTTGTTAATCAACGTACCGATTTTGAAGATGCTAAGTTTTTACTTGATGACATGAGTATTGCGAGTATGTTTAAGAATAAGGCAACAAAGGTACTTTGTTCGTTTGAAAAATATAATACCGTTCGGAATATACGACCTACAATTCCTGATGTGTCGATTATACAGTGTTTTGATAGTGCAATTAGTTGTATTGAACAGTCAGAGGGCAAAGATAAATACAAATTGAAATTCAAAAAAGATGGTGATTCCGAGTATAATCTATCTTATGATGAACTAGAATCCATTTTATCTTCTGGAACTGTAAAAGCATTGCACTTTTTTCCAGCTCTCCAATCCGTATTGAAAGCAGGAGGGTATATTCTATTTGATGAGATAGAAAATCATATTAATAAACGCCTTGTAGAATGGATTCTATCTTTATTTGAAAATCGCGATTATAACCCACATGGGGCCTGCTTGATTTTTACAACTCACTACCCAGAACTATTAGATACTTTTGTAAGAAAAGATAATATTTATATCACTCGTAAACGTAATGATGGAACATTAGAGGCTGTTAAATACAGTGATGAAATTGAACGTAATGAATTACTCAAATCAAATGTCATTTTAGGTAATTTAATTAAAGGGACAGTGCCTAAATATGCATCTATGAAAGCAGCAGAACAGGCGTTAGCGGGTACTGTTAAATAGGTGTTGTATGTCTACATTAACAGATATATGTGAAAATCATTATATTATTTTCTTTTGTGAAGGCCGGAATGAAGAAGATGCCTTAAGGTGGCTATCTGAAGAAGAAAAGTTAACTTTAGATGTAAGTAGTTGTAATTTTGATAATTTAAGAAAATTGCGCACTCGTAAACAACGCACTAAACATTTACAAGAAATACTGCGTAATGATTATGATAAACCACCAGTACTCATTTATATATTAGATAGCTTGAAAGAAACGATTACGTTACCTAGAGAGTTTCGGGAAATTCCTATCTATTATATATATACGTACCCTGAGTTTGAGATTTTATTTATTATACATATAAAGGAATGGAAAACATATAATCGGCAAAATCCTAAACCTAAAGCATCTGAATTTGCCCAAGGCTTTTTCGATTGGGATATAAAAACTGAAGGTTCAGTTAAGCGTGTGTTTGAATTTGAGGTTACTAATTTAGTGGAAGCAGCTCATTTGTTGAAGGTACAATATAATAAAATACGTGATTTGAGAGATAAATATGGTCTCTATGATTTGTGTCATTAGTTTTGTATTACGAAGGTAAAAACTTATAGTAATAAGGCTGTCCTAAAATGTGATTTATGATCTGCACCCATTTTCTTGGACAGATATAATTAAGCTACTTTTTGGGAATGAGTTCAGTATTCTACCGGACTCATTCCTTTTAATTTGAGCTTAATGCGTTTTGTATTGTAATAATTAATATAATCCTTTAATTTGTTGATAAAATCTTCATAGGAAGCAAACTTTTCTAAATATAACAACTCTGACTTTAACAAACCAAAGAAGTTTTTCATCACGCTATTATCCAAACAGTTTCCTTTTCGAGACATGCTTTGGATGATAGCGTGATTTTTTAATGTTTCTTGATAAGTACTATGCTGGTACTGCCAGCCTTGATCTGAATGTAGGATGCAGCCTTTGCTATTTGGTCTATTCCTAAAGGCTTTATCCAGCATAGATAATACCTGTGTTAATACAGGTCGTTCTGATATTTCATAGGATACAATTTCACCATTATACATATCTAAGATTGGTGATAAATAAACTTTACGCCCAAACACGTGAAATTCGGTAATATCTGTGGTCCATTTTTGATCTGGCTTTGTTGCAGTAAAGTTCCTCTTAATAATATTGGGAGCGATTTTTCCTTCAGTACCTCTATATGAGCGGTATTTCTTTAGGCGAACTTTACATGTTAAGTTTTCTTCCTTCATAATACGCATTACAACTTTATGGTTTATATGAATGCCTAATTTATGCAATGCTATTGTAATTCGGCGATACCCATAACGACCTTTATTCATCGCCACAAGTGTGCGAATAGCTTCTCGTTCCTCTGCATATTTGTCTCCACTTTTTAAGCTAGCTAAACGTGCATAATATGTACTACGACTAATGCCAAAGTACTCGAGCATAAACTGAAGGGGGTATATTTTTCTTAATCTTTCGATGGCAATTGTTTGTGCTTTTTTTTACAGCCTTATTGGGTTTAGCTATTTCACGCATTTCTTTCATAAAGTCATCGTAAAAAGACATTTCATATTTCAACCGAGCAATTTCAGCTTCTAGTTCTTTTATCCGTTCTTTGTCTGATTTAATACTTTGATCTTTTGTGGGTGGTATTAGTTCTTTCGGTTGCATAGATGGTCTACCTTTAGGTTTAGGTTGTAATCCTGAGATTCCTTCATCTAAGTATCTTTTTTGCCATGCTGCAATTAGGCTAGGATTATCTAAGTTAAAATGTTCTGCTACTTCCTTAAAGGATAACTTATTTTTCCATCTAGTTTCAATAACTTTACGTTTAAAGTCTGCTGAAAATACTTGTTTAACCATTTTTCTATTTATATTATGATTAATCTTAAATTTAAGTAACCACCCATTTACAGTACTTTCTGGAATCCCAAGCCCTTTAGCAATTCAAAAGCATTCCATCCTTTTTCAGAAAGATAAATAGCATTTTCTTTTACTTCTTTTGAATATTTTGACATAAAAAACTGCACCTCCAAAAATTGTGTCCAATTTTTGGGGTGCAGTTCTGTTATTGTCTTTAGACTGGTTCGCGACGTAGTCGCGAATCATAAAACCACCCGCTATGCGGGTGCGGCAACGAAAGTTATACAAAAAAATCACCTTGCTTAAGTATAATGTAGGTGTTCAAGTCGCATTATATGCAAAAGAAAGGTGATTTTATATGGCAACAAAGACACAGAGCCTTGCGCACACAAAATGGTTATGCAAATACCACATAGTATTTACACCTAAGTATAGAGGTAAAGTTATATATAATCAATACAGAAATAGTTTACGTGAAATACTGAGACGTTTATGCGAATATAAGGGCGTCAAGATTATAGAGGGGGAGCTTATGGCAGATCATGTGCATATGCTAGTATTAATCCCACCTAAAATATTAGTTTCATCTTTTATGGGGGATTTAAAAGGTAAAAGTGCACTAATGATGTTCGATAAACACGCAAACTTAAAGTATAAATTTGGAAATAGGCACTTTTGGTCCGAGGGTTATTATGTTAGTACAGTAGGTTTAAATGAGGCTACCGTAAAGAAGTATATACGTGAGCAAGAGTTACATGACCAAATGAAAGATAAACTTAGTGTAAAAGAATATGAGGACCTTTTTAAGGGTAGCAAGTAATACATATCCCCTTTAAGGGGACCGTTACGAGTCAATGGCTATGTGGCTTGAACGTAGTGAAAGCCAGCGCCTTTAGACGCTGGCCTAGTAATACGGGCTTATAGCCCGTGAGCAAACCATCCGTTTTACGGGTGGTTCTGATTATAATTTTATAACTATTTTCAGATATTTTATTTTTTGTTATAATAATATTTAGAAAGGTCTGCTTTGTTTTAAATCGTTTATCTTTATAACTATAATAAATCAAAGTAGTCTTGTTTTTGTTTCCTGGCACTGCAAATACATTACATAATAATCAAGATTTAGCGATTCTTGAATTATTACTATAATGATGTGATAATGATTATTAAGATGAATACTCGCCTGTTTTTAAAAAGGTGTTTTTTACAGAGGGTATATATCTTTTACTTCAATATAGAGAGCGTAATTTTAGTGTAACAGGAGGAATTTAGGAGGGAAGTTATGAATCGGATTTACAAAGTTATTTGGAGTCGGGTGAAAAACTGTTATGTGGTTGTTTCGGAAATCGCTAACAATCGTGGCAAGATCAACGGAAGCACCGGCACAGGTGTGCGCACTCTTTTATGTGCACTTGCATTAGTGGGGAGCGTAGCACCGCCACTAAATGTTGCTCAAGCGGTAAATCCTGCCGGAACGGGGGCAGGTGTAGCCTGGGGTGATGGAGCCGATAGTGGAACCGATCAGCACAATGTGGCGATTGGTGGTTATGCTAAGGTGAGTGGCACGGTCGCTTTGTCGCTAGGTGCACATAGTGAATCTACAGGAGCGTATTCTACAGCCGTAGGTGGCGGATCACATGCTACCGCTACAAATGCGGCAGCGATTGGCCCTTGGTCTGAATCGAGAGCGGCCAATGCGGTTGCTGTCGGTGCGACCTCTAAGGCTCTCGGAGAATATGCTATGGCTGTCGGCGGGGACTCGGTGGCTAGTGCTAAGAATGCGGTTGCCTTAGGTGCTATCGCCAATGCGTCACAGGAAAATGCGGTTGCCATCGGTTCAAAGGCCGAGTCTAGTGGAGAGTATGCTGCTGCCATCGGTGGCGGCGCCAAGGCGAAAAATACGCATGCCATTGCTGTCGGTAGTCTCTCTGAAGCTACGGGAGTAGGCTCCTTTGCGGTGGGGAATAATTCAAAAGCATTGAACAATTATGCTTATGCAATCGGTGGAAGCTCAAACGCGACAGGTCAGTGGTCTATCGCTATGGGTACGAATGCGACGGCTATGGAAGATGCCAGTGTAGCAATTGGTACTTGGGCAGCGGCGACAAAGGGGCAAGCCACGGCTATCGGCAATCAAGCTAAAGCAATAGCTATAGGGGCTACGGCTCTCGGCAGACTTTCTTCGGTTAATGCAGTGGATGGCACTGCTATAGGGTCTTCGACCTCCGTTACGGGCCTAAATGGTACGGCGATAGGTAATAAGGCTAACGTAACAGTAAAGAATGGCGTAGCTATCGGTAATGAAGCAAATGCAAAGAATGAAAATGCTGTAGCTATCGGTTCTGGATCTGAAACCGCAGCAGCAGTTGGTACTGCGTCTGAAACGGTCAATGGAGAAGTACATAATTTTGCAGGCGCTAACCCTGGTTCTACGGTAAGTGTAGGTAAGGCAGGTGCGGAACGTACTATTACCAATGTTGCAGCAGGTCGTCTTTCCGCTACATCTACGGATGCTGTCAACGGCAGCCAACTATATGCGGTAAATACGGAAGTAAATAAAGGCGTAGTGTATGCAGGTGATGTAAAGGCTGCAGGAGCTAATGATAATAAATTTACTCAAAGATTAGGCGCGCAAACTAATGTTGTTGGTGGCGTGGCAGATGTATCTAAATTGAGCGATAACAATATCGGTGTAGTGTCCAATGGATCTAATACACTAAATGTTAAATTGGCTAAAGAATTACAAGGTTTGACTAGTGTAACGACCGGCAATACCGTAATGAATACCGATGGTGTGACTATTACCGGAGGTCCAAAAATCGTAAAAGACGGTATTGATGCGGGTAACAAACAAATCACAAACGTTGCCAGCGGCGGAGATG